>DATBJF010000093.1:0-104441 GCA_036556545.1 Candidatus Methylomirabilota bacterium | reverse complement strand
CCCGCACCGCGATGTTCTTGTTCTTCGTGTGCAGCACCTTCGTGATCGCCGCCGTCAGCGTCGTCTTGCCGTGGTCGATGTGCCCGATCGTCCCGACGTTCACGTGCGGCTTCGTCCGCTCGTACTTGGCCTTCGCCATGTGTCGCTACCTCCCGTGCGTGCCGCGCCTCGTCGGCGAAAAGTGTCTGGAGCCCATGTCCGGGATTGAACCGGAGACCTCGCCCTTACCAAGGGCGTGCTCTGCCAACTGAGCTACATGGGCGGAATGAGTCGAATCAGTTGACGGAGCGCCACCGGCCGAGCCGGCGCCGCCTCCAACACCTCGCGCGCCAGCCGCGGAGCGGGCGTCGACCGGACCGACAACACCGCCGCGTTCGATCGGGCCGGTCGGAACCACGCCCATCTCGAGCACGCACCCCTCGGTCCTAGCCGCGCCGAAAGCGCTCGTTAGAAACGGAGCCACACCCATCTCGAGCAGGCCACCCTCGCTTCGAGCCGCGCTGAAAGCGCTCGTTACAATGGAGCGGGAAACGGGATTCGAACCCGCGACCCCCAGCTTGGAAGGCTGGCGCTCTACCGCTGAGCTATTCCCGCGGAGTGTCGAATCGATCAGGCCACCCTCGCTTCTAGCTGTGCTGAAACCCTTCGCGACAATGGTGGGGAGGGGAGGATTTGAACCCCCGAAGGCGTACGCCAGCAGATTTACAGTCTGCCCCCTTTGGCCACTTGGGTACCTCCCCGAACCTGCCGGCATGCGATGGAAACCTCTCGGCTAACTAAGGCGGTCGCAAAAACTGGCGCTGGCGGGAGGAATCGAACCCCCGACCCACTGCTTACAAGGCAGTTGCTCTGCCCCTGAGCTACGCCAGCACGGACAAAGTTCCAATTTAGTACGGGTTTCTGATAAGTCAAGCCCTTTGATGCCGCTGCCGCGCCACCTCGTACGCGAGGGCCGCCCCAGCCGCGGACACGTTCAACGACCCGACCCTGCCGGCGATCGGAATGGACAGCAGCACGTCGCACGACCGCGCCACCAGTGGTCGGAGCCCTTCGCCCTCGCTGCCGAGCACGAGACAGATCGGCCCACGCAGGTCAGCAGCCCATGGCGCCACGCCGTCGAGCAGCGTCGTACCGTAGATCCAAACACCCGATTCCTTTAGCTTCTCCAGCGCGGCGACGAGGTTGGTAGCGCGGGCGACTTTGACGTGCTCGATGGCGCCCATCGCCGTGCGAGCGGCCGCTTCGGTCAGACCGACCGCATGGTGCTTCGTGATCAGGACGCCGTGGGCACCGAAGGCGTCTGCCGTTCGGAGCAATGCGCCTAGATTACGCGGATCCTGGACTTGATCAAGCGCCAACAGAAAGGCCGGCTCGCCGCGCGCCCGAGGGATCTCGAGCAGGTCGTCGATGTCCACGTACTCGGCCGCCGTCACCCTGGCCACGACGCCCTGGTGGTCCTGCGAGCCGGCCATCGCCGTGAGCTGCTCGCGCGTTCGGAACGACACCTTCACGCCGGCGCGCCGCGCCAGGGCCACCACTTCCGCGAGTGGCCCACGCCCGCCGGCCAGGACGGCGACCTCGTCGGCCCGGCGTCCGGAGCTCCGGAGCAGCTCGAGCACCGGATGCCGGCCGTACACGCGGCCGTCGGGCATCACCCCTCCTTGCGAGTCAGGCGCGGCCCCGCCGGCGTGTCCTCGACCACCCAGCCGAGGCCGGCGATCTCTGCGCGGATGGCGTCCGAGCGCGCGAAGTCCCGTCGCTCGCGAGCCGTGACGCGCTCGGCGACCAGCCGCTCCACCTCGGGAGGCGGACCAGACGCCGCCCCGCGTCGCTCGAACAGTCCGAGCACCTCCCCGAGCGAACGAAGCTCCGCGACGCCGGCGGCGAACGCGGCCCGCGCGTCGGCATCGCGCGGCGCGCGCTCGCGATCCTCCTGCAACGCACGGGCGAGGTCGAAGAGGACGCCCAGCGCTTGCGGCGTGTTGAGATCGTCGTCCATCGCCGCCTCGAACTGCGTCCGGAACGCCGCGTAGCGCGCGGGGAGCGGTGTCGCGGGCGCGCCGGCCGCGAGCGGGTCGCCGAGCAGTCGCGTGAAGCGCTCCATCGCGCGCGCGCTGTCCTGAACGCGCTCCTCGGCCCATTCGACAGGGTTGCGGTAGTGCGTGCCGAGAAAGAACAACCGGATGGCGTCGGCATCATGACGCTTGACCAGCTCGCGGATCAGCAGCGTGTTGCCGAGCGACTTCGACATCTTGTCCTTGCCCATGTTCACGAAGGCGTTGTAGACCCAGTAGCGCGCGAACGGGCGACCCGTGACCGCCTCCGCCTGCGCGATCTCGCACTCGTGGTGCGGGAAGATGAGGTCCTCGCCGCCGCCGTGGAGATCGAAGGACTCGCCCAGGTAGCGCATTGCCATCGCCGAGCACTCGATGTGCCAGCCGGGGCGGCCCGGGCCCCAGGGGCTCTCCCACGACGGCTCGCCGGGCTTGGCGGCCTTCCACAGCGCGAAGTCGCGCGGGTCACGCTTGCGCTCGTCGACTTCGACACGCGCCCCCGCGAGCAGCTCCTCGAGATTCTTGCCAGAGAGCTTGCCGTAAGGCGGGAAGCGGCGGATCTCGAAGTACACGTCGCCGTCGACCTCGTAGGCGACGCCACGCGTGATGAGCCGCTCGATGAGCGCGATCATCTCGGGGATGTGCGCCGTCGCCTTCGGGTCGACGTCGGGCGGCAGGATACCGAGGGACGCCATGTCCTCGCGCTCGGCCGCGATGTAGCGCTCGGAGATCTCCGACGCGGAGACCCCGGCCTCGTTGGCGCGGCGGATGATGCGATCGTCGACGTCCGTGTAGTTGCGCACGGCCGTCACCCGATAGCCTTTGAACCGCAGATAGCGTCGAAGCACGTCGAACACCACCGCGCTGCGGGCGTGGCCGATGTGCGAGTAGTCGTAGACGGTGACGCCGCAAACGTACATCCGCACCTCGCCGGGCGTGAGCGGCACCAGCTCGTCCTTGCTCCGCGACATCATGTTGTAGATCTTCACGGCGCTAGCTGACCTCCACGCTCACGACCGCCATGGCGGCCATGCCCTCCTGGCGCCCGAGCAGGCCAAGGCCCTCGGGGCTCTTCGCTTTGACGCTCACGGCGCCGGCTTCGATTCCGAGCGTATCGGCCAGGCGCTTGGCCATCTCGGGCAGCAGCGGCGCAAGCCTGGGGGCCTGCGCAAGGACCGTGGCGTCGACGTTCACGAGACGGCCCCCGCGGCCGCGCACGAGCTCCATGGCCGCCTCGAGAAGGGCGAGGCTCGAGATGCCGCGATAGCGTGGATCCGTGTCGGGGAAGTGGCGGCCGAGATCACCGAGCGCGAGCGCACCGAGCAGGGCCTCGCCCACCGCGTGAGCGAGCACGTCGGCGTCGGAGTGACCACCGAGCCCGACCTCCGACGGTACGGTCACGCCGCCGAGCACGAGCGGTCGGCCGGCGACCAGCGGATGCAGGTCGAACCCGAAGCCCACACGCGTCATCGACGCCGCCGGGCGCGCCGCAGATCGTCGGCGGTGGTGATCTTCACGTTCTCGGCCAGACCCCGTACCATCCGCACCGGATGGCCGAGACGCTCCACCAGCATCGCCTCGTCCGTCCCGACGAACCCGTCCCGACGCGCCTTGTCGTGGGCTTCGCGCAGGATCGCCGCGCGGAACGCCTGCGGCGTTTGCACCGACCACAGTCCGTCCCGATCGAGCGTGGCCTCCACGAGGCCGTCCCGTACGCGCTTGACCGTCTCCGCGATCGGCAGCCCGCAGATCGCGGCGCCGTCGCCCTCGGCGCACGCGATGAGCGCATCGATCAGGGGCCGTGTCAGGAACGGACGCACGGCGTCGTGGACGACGATGACGGCCATGGCCGCGGGCACGGCCTGCAGCGCGCACCACACCGACTCCTGGCGGGTGGCGCCGCCCGCGACCACGGTCAGCGCGGCGCCGCCGCGCCCGAGCACACGCCGCGCGCGGTCGATGTGCGCCGCCGGCACAGCCACCACCACGGCACCCACGCGGGGGTGGCGACGGAAGTGGCGCAGCGTCGCGGCCAGGATCGGCTCGCGCCCGAGCGCCAGGAACTGCTTCGGCGTCCGCCTGCCGAGCCGGGCGCCGATGCCGCCGGCGGGCACGACCACGGCCACGTCAGCCCGCTCGGCCATCGCCCTCGCCGCTCTCGCCGCGGACCTGGCCGAAGATCATGCGGCCGGCCGAGGTCTGCAGCGCGCTCGTCACCACTACCGACACCTCCTGCCCGACCAGCGGCCGGCCCTGATCGACCACGACCATCGTGCCGTCCTCGAGAAAGCCGACGCCCTGTCCGGCTTCCTTGCCCTCTCGCAGCACGTGAACGCGAAGGACGGCCCCGGGCAGGACCGCGGGCTTCAGCGCGTGGGCGAGGTCGTTCACGTTGAGCACCATGATGCCGCTGATGTCGCCCAAACGGTTCAGATTGTAGTCGGTGGTGAGCAGCACCCCGTGCCGGCGGCGCGCGACTTCGATGAGCTTCAGGTCGACCTCGCCCTCGCCGACGTCGTCGTCGACGATCTCGACGGTGACGCCGTCGACGCCTTGCAGCCGCTTGAGCACCTCGAAGCCGCGCCGGCCGCGGCTGCGCTTCTGCGCATCGCCGACGTCCGCCAGCCGCTGCAGCTCGCGCAGCACGAACTGCGGCACCAGCAGGCGGCCTTCGAGGAAGCCCGTGGCCGCGAGATCCGCGATCCGTCCGTCGATCAGCACGGAGCTGTCGACGAGCTTCGCCCGCGGGGACGGTGTCGCAGGCGAGTCCGACGGCGGATGCTCGCGCCGCAGCGCCCCCGCCGCCTCCACGGCGAGCGCCGCGCTGCCGGCGGCGAAGCCGGCCAGGACGAGCAGCGGCACCGGGAGATGGAGGGCGAGCGCGAGGGTGCCGCCGACGGTCGCCGCCGAGACCAGCACCAGCGCGCGCGCGAGCGCGAGCCGGGTCCTCAGGGCAGCAGCGCCTCCAGGGCCTCGCTCACCGTGGCCGCGCCCTTCACGGCGAGCGGCAGGCCCTTGACGTCCGCGACGCTCCCCCTGGGAACCACGGCGCTGCGGAATCCGAGCTGTGCCGCCGCCCGCAGGCGCGGCTCGAGGCCAGTCACCCCACGAACCTCGCCCGTCAAGCCGACCTCGCCAACCACCACCACGTCGCCGGCGATCGCGCGCTCCATGTAGCTCGACGCCGCCGCGGTCACGATGGCGAGATCCGCGGCGGGCTCCAGCACGCGCCCGCCGCCGGCCACGTTGACGAACACGTCCTGGTTGCCGATCGGCAAGCCGGCGCGCTTTTCCAGCACGGCGAGCAGAAGGCAGACGCGGTTGTAGTCGGCGCCGATGACCGTGCGTCGTGGCGTGCCGAGTCCCGCCCGCGACACCAGCGCCTGCAGCTCGAGCAGCATCGGCCGGGTGCCCTCGAGCGCCGCGACCACGACCGAGCCCGGCGCGTCGACGGGACGCTCGGAGAGGAAGAACCCGGACGGGTTGGTCACCTCCAGCAGGCCGCGCTCGCCCATCTCGAAGACGCCGATCTCGTTGGTCGAGCCGAAGCGGTTCTTGACGGCGCGGAGCACGCGGTAGGCATGGTGATGCTCGCCCTCGAAGTAGAGCACCGTGTCGACGAGGTGCTCGAGCACGCGCGGCCCCGCCAGGGCGCCCTCCTTCGTGACGTGGCCGACCAGAAACGTGGCGAGGCCGCGGCCCTTGGCGAGCGTCATGAGCCGCGCACCGCACTCACGAACCTGGGCGACAGACCCCGGTGCCGATTCGAGCTCCGGCATGAAGACGGTCTGGATGGAGTCGACGATCAGGGCGTGCGGCTTCACCTCGTCGATCTGCGCCTGGACCGCTCCCAGGTCCGTCTCCGCCCACAGCAGCAGGCCGTCGCCCGAGATGCCGAGCCGCTCCGCGCGCATCTTCACCTGCGCGGCCGACTCCTCCGCCGAGACGTAGAGCACGGGTGGCCGGGCGCGGGCCAGCGCGCGCGCCGCCTGCAGGAGCAGCGTGCTCTTACCGATGCCCGGGTCGCCGCCGATCAGCACGAGCGATCCGCGCACGACGCCACCGCCGAGGACACGGTCGAGCTCGCCGATGCCGGTGGGCAGCCGGTCGCCCTGCTCCAGCGTCACGTCCTTGAGGGCGACCGGCCTGGTGGCAGTGGCCGCGCCGCCGCGGCGGCCGCGCGGGGCCGGCTCCGACCGCTCCTCCACCAGGGCAACCCAGGAGCCGGTGCGCGCGCAGTCCGGGCAGGTGCCGGGCTTGGGGCTCGCGAAACCGCAGTCCTGGCACCGATAGACGCTCGGCGCGCGCGGGCTCACTCGCCTTCCCGGTCGCCCGCCTTGTCCCGCCCGCGGTCGCCGCCGCCGAGCCCGCGCAAGAGGCCGCGCAGCAGGCGGCTGCGCGAGGCGCCGTCGAGGATGGACACGAGCCGCTCGTAGATCGTCGGATCGGCGATGAGGGCGCCGACGGTGCCCTCGCCTTCGTTGATCTTCTCGGTGATCTCGCGAAGGTTCGCCATGGCCACCTGCAAGTCCTGCGACGCCTGGCGGATCCCGGGCTCGCCCGGCTCGTCCTTCACGAGGGCGCCGAGCGTTCCCTTGCCGCCGGCCAGGCGATCGGACACGTCGCGGAAATTGCGCGCGACGACCCTCAGGTCTTCGAGCACCGACTTGTACTGCGGATCCACGAGGAGCCCGGGCAGCAGACCGCCCTCCTCCGGCTGCTCGACGGCGCGCGCCAGCCGGTCCATCGCGGCCACGAGCCGCCGCGCGGAGGCCGTCGACTGGGCCGACGTGAGCACACCGGCCGCGCCCTCGCCACGCTCCACGCGCTCCAGGAGCTTCTGGGTGCTGGCCACGACGGCATTGAGCTGGCGCAGCGCCACCGGCTCCTGGTAGATGAGCGCGTTGGCCCAGCCCTTCCCGTGCTCGACCTCGTCGACGATCCGCGCGATCTGGTCGGTCACCTTGCGCGTGTTGGCGACCGCCGCGCCGGCGTCCTCGATCACCCGCGACTTCTGGAACGCCTCCATCGTCTCGCGCAGCGTCGCCGCCACCGCCGCCACGTCCTTCACCGTCTGCGCGCCCTGGCTGACCACTTGGCCGAGATCCGCCGGATCCTTCGAGGCGATCACACCGCCGGCGCCGATCGGCGGGGCGCCTCGGCTTCCGACGCTGATCTCGACGATCTTGTCGCCGAGCAGGCCCTGCGTCTCGATCCGCGCCACCGAGTCCTTGCGCACGCGGTCGGCGAACTGCTTGGCGATGGTGAGATCGACGCGGACCTTGCCGCCCGGCTCGCTCGGAAGCTCCACGTTGCCCACCCGCCCGATCTGCACACCCGCCAGCCGGACCGTCGCGCCCTCGGAGAGCCCGCCCACCTCGCTGAACTCGGCGTGGATCGTGTATTTCGGCTCGAACAGCCGCGACTTCGCGCCGAGGGCGTAGATCATCCCGAGAAAGGCCGTCAACGCCACGAGGACGAAGACGCCGACCCGCAGCTTGCGTCCCAGCTCGCTCCGCTCGTCGTTCACGCGGTCACCCTCGCTTCGCCGGCCAGGAAAGCCTGCACGACCGGATCATTCGAATTCATCACCTCGGCCACCGGGCCGAGCACGGCGAACCGGCCGTCGATCAGGATGGCCACGCGGTCGGCCACCGTTCGCGCCAGCTCGACGTCGTGGGTGACGACGATGGAGGTGTCGCACACCCCGCCCTTCAGCTTCAAGATCAGCTCGCCGACCATCTTCGAGTTCGTTGGATCGAGCCCGGCCGTGGGCTCGTCGAAGAGCAGCATCTCCGGCTCGATCACGAGCGCGCGCGCGATGCCGACCCGCTTGCGCATCCCCCCCGAGAGCTCCGACGGAAGCTTCGGCAGCACGTCCTCGCCCAGGCCGACGAGCGAGAGCACGTGGAGCACGTCGCTGCGGATCTTCGCCTCCGGCATGCTCGTGTGCTCCCGCAGCGGAAAGGCGACGTTGTCGGCCACGGTGAGCGAGTCGAACAGCGCCGCGCCCTGGAACACGTAGCCCATCCGCCGGCGGACGGGCAGCAGCTCCTCTTCCGAGAGCCGCGTGATGTCGATGCCGAACACGCGAAGCGCGCCGCCGTTGGGCTGGATCAGGCCGGCGATCGTTCGCAGGAGCACCGTCTTGCCGGAGCCGCTGCCGCCCATGATCACCAGCGTCTCGTCCTTGTCGAGCGTGAACGAGATGCCGCGCAGCACCTCGGCGCGGCCGAACCGCTTGCGAAGATCCTCGGCGTGGACGACATGATCGGCCATGGCTCACCAGAACAGCATGAGGAACAGCTTGGTGAGAAAGAAGTCGGACACGATGACGCCCATGGTGACGTGCACGACCGTGGCCGTCGTCGCACGTCCCAGCCCCTCCGTGCCGCCCTCGGTGCTGAGCCCGTTGTAGCAGCCGATCAGCGTGATGAGGGCGCCGAAGAAGAAGGTCTTGCCGACGCCGGTCAGGAAATCGCGCGGGGTGACCCAGTACGTGGTCACGTTCCAGTAGGTGTACATGTCGGCGCCGCGCTCCAGGAACATGATCACCATGCCCCCCAGCACGCCGAGGACGTCGGCCAGGATGGTCAGGAGCGGGAAGACGACGAGGGCCGCCAGGACGCGGGGCACGATGAGCCGCTTGACGTAGTTGACGCCGAGCGTGCGGAGGGCGTCGATCTGCTCCGTCACCCGCATGGAGCCGAGCTCCGCGGTGATGCCGGAGGCGACCTTGCCCCCGACGAGGATCGCCGTGAGGACCGGCCCGAGCTCCCGCAGGATGGCCAGGGCCGCGATGGGCCCCACGTAGCTCTCCGCCCCGAACCGGGCCATGTTCACGGCGCTCTGGAGCGCAAAGACCATGCCCGTGAAGACGGCGGCCGTGAGCGCGACCCCGAGCGATCGCACGCCCTGAACCTCGATCTCGTGAATGATGAGCCGGAAGTACTTCGGCGGCAAAGCCAGGCTGCGCAGCACCTGCATCGTGAGCAGCCCCACGCCGCCGTACCACATCGCCGTGCGCCGAAGATAGGCCTCCATCAGCGCTCCGGCGCGAAGCTGCCGACGAACCGCTCGAAGTCCCCGCGTGAGGACTCGAAAGCGCCGGGTGGGGCGACGTAGAGAAGGTCGTAGACGCAGCGGCGGTCCTTGACCATATAGCTCTCGATCCGGACCCGCTCCCGGCTGTCTCGCATCCGTCCCTCCACGACCAGGTGCATGCCCCGGTACCCGGCCAGCGACGCTTCGCCGTCTTCGAGCGTCTCGCGTTCTCGCAGCCCGAGCAAGAGGTGTCGGGTGAGATCCGCATCGCGCCGCCGCGTCGCCGCCGCTCCACACGTCGCGGCGACGAGCATGCCGGCCCGACCGTCGGCGCGGCGGAGCTCGAGGTCGGCGGCCGAGTCGTCGACGACCGCCCAGCCTGGGCCCGGCACCGTGACGCGATAGCCGTGGTCGGAGTGGTAGACGCCGTCGTGGAGACGCCGGCCGGCGCAACCCGCCGCGGCGGTGACGAGGACGACGGTCGTGACGAGCGCCGCCCGCCCGGCGCGGGCGCGCATGTCGATCAGCCCTGGGACGCCACGCGCGCGCGGTGTCGGCGCGCCAGCTCGTCCATGACCGCGCCGAGCGCGATACCGCGCTCGCCCAGCAGGACGAGGGTGTGGAACCACAGGTCGGCGACCTCCTCGACGACGCGGGCGTCCCCCTCGCCGCCGAGGGCGGCGGTCACCACCTCCACCGCCTCCTCACCGATCTTCCGGCAGACGGCCGCCTCCCCCTTGGCCAGCAGTCCCGCGACGTACGAGCCGGCCGATGGCGCCGCCTTGCGGTCGCGCACGATCCGCTCGATGCGCTCGAGCATCGACGCGGCCGGCGCCCCCCCCTGCAGGACGTTGAAGAAGCACGACCGGGCGCCGGTGTGGCAGGCCACGCCGTCCTGGTGCACCTGGACGAGCAGTGTGTCGTTGTCGCAGTCGGCGTAGACGCCCTGGACGTGCTGGCGGTGGCCGGAGGTCTCACCCTTCCGCCACGGCCCCTGCCGCGAGCGGGACCAGAAGTGGGTCAGGCCCGAAGTGAGGGTGGACTCGACGGCCGCGCGATCCATCCAGGCCACCATCAGGACCTCGCCGGTCTCCGCCGCCTGGATCACCGCGGGCAGCAGGCCGCGCTCGTCGAACTTCAGCTCGTCCACGGTCACCGCCGGACCTCGACACCGCGGTCGGCGAGGTACTGCTTGGCCTCGGCGATGGTGTGGATGCCGAAGTGGAACAGCGAGGCGGCCAGCGCGGCGTCGGCGCGGCCGTCCACGAGCGCCTCGTGAAAGTGCTCGAGCGTGCCGGCGCCGCCGGAGGCGATGACGGGCACGGACACCGCGTCCGAGATGGCGCGCGTGAGGTCGAGGTCATAGCCGTCCTTGGTGCCGTCGCGGTCCATGCTCGTCAACAAGATCTCCCCCGCGCCCAGCGCCACCGCCTCGCGTGCCCACTCGACGGCGGCCCGGCCGGCGGGACGGCGCCCGCCGTGCGTGAACACGCCCCACGCATCGCCCTCGCGGCGGGCGTCGATCGCCACGACGATGCACTGGCTGCCGAAGCGCTGGGCCGCCTCGCGGATCACCGCGGGGCGGGCGAGCGCGGCCGTGTTCAGCGAGACCTTGTCCGCGCCGGCCCGCAGCAAGCGCCGGACGTCCTCGACGGAGCGAACGCCGCCGCCGACCGTGAGCGGCATGTAGATGCCTTCGGCGGTCCGCCGCACCACGTCGAGCATGATCTCGCGATCCTCGTGGGAGGCCGTGATGTCGAGGAAGACGAGCTCGTCCGCGCCCTGCGCGTCGTATGCGATGGCCGCTTCGACGGGATCGCCGGCGTCTTGCAGGTTGACGAACCGGACGCCTTTGACGACACGCCCGTCCTTCACGTCCAGACACGGGATGATCCGCTTCGCGAGCATCAGCCGCGCCCGGCCGCCATCGCTTCGGGGAGCGCCACGGCGCCGCTGTAGAGGGCGCGGCCGACCACCACGCCGGCAACGCCCGGAATCGAGGCCAGCCGGGCGATGTCCGCCACGCGACCGACACCGCCCGAGGCGAGAATCGGCAGGGGCACCGCCTGCGCCAGCGCCGCCGTGTCGTCGACGTTCGGGCCTTCCTCCCTGCCGTCGCGGCTCACATCGGTGTAGAGCAACGCAGCGGCTCCCGCCGCGTGAGCGCGCCGGCCGACGTCGCCGGCCGTCTCGTCGATGACCTCCGTCCAGCCCTTCACCGCCACCTTCCGCCCGCGCGCGTCGACGGCCACGATGATGCGCTCACGGAACGTCCTGCAGACGTCGCGCAGGAAGGCCCGGTCGAGCGCCGCCCGCGTGCCGACCACCGCCCAGCGCGCGCCGGCCTCGAGGACCGCGTCGACGGCGGCGATATCTCGCAAGCCACCTCCGACTTCGACCGGAACGGGCGCGACCGCGGCCACGATCTTGGCGATGAGCGTCGTCTGGCGCGGCGCGCCGGCAAAGGCGCCGTCGAGGTCGACCACGTGCAGACGCTCGGCGCCGAGCGCCTTCCACCGGGCGGCCATGGCCACCGGATCCTCGGAGAACACCGTCTCGGTGTCGGCGCGGCCCTCGCGCAGGCGCACGCAGCGCCCCGCGCGCAGGTCGATGGCGGGGATGACGATCACGCCGCCTCCTTCACGACCGCCGCGAAGTTCTCGAGCATCCGCAGCCCCCAGCGCTGGCTCTTCTCGGGATGAAACTGCGTCGCGTGAATGCGGCCGAGCTCGATCGCCGCCGCGAACCGCACGCCATAGTCGCACCACGCAACCCGAAGATCGGATCGGAAGGGCTGATCGGAGGTCACCGGATAATACGAATGGACGAAATAGAAGCGCGTGCCGTCCGGCACGCCGTCGAAGAGGCGCAGGCGGCCGCCATGCTCGACGCGGTTCCAGCCCATGTGCGGTACCTTGCGGCCCGGAGGAAAACGGCGCACGACCCCCGCGATCAGGTCGAGGCCATTGCCCTCGCCGAACTCCTCGCTCGACGAGAACAGCAGCTGATACCCGAGGCAGATCCCGAGGAACGGCCGCGTGCCGTCGAGCGCGCGGCGTACGGCCGACAAGAGGCGCAGGCGCCCCAGATTCTCCATCGCGTCGTGGAACGCGCCATCGCCCGGCAGCACGACCGCGCGTGCGTCGTCGACGACGCGCGGATCCTGCGTGACGGTGGCCGGCACGCCGAGGCGGACGAAGGCCTTCTCCACGGAGCCGAGGTTGCCCCGGCCGTAGTCCACGATGGCGATCACAGCGTGCCTTTGGTCGACGGCAGGATGCCGGCGATGCGCGGGTCGTGCCGCGTCGCCTGCGCGAGGGCGCGCCCCACCGCCTTGAAGACCGCCTCCGTGATGTGGTGCAGGTTGTGGCCGTAGTGCATCGTCACGTGCAGCGTGATCTCCGCGCTGAACGCGAAGGCGCGAAAGAACTCCTGCAGCAGGTCGAGGTCGAAGTTGGACACCCGGCCGCGGGTCACCGGCACGTTGAAGACGAGGAACGGCCGGCCGGAGAGGTCCACGGCGGCGGAGACGAGCGTCTCGTCCATCGGGATGGTCCCGCTGCCGAAGCGGACGATGCCCTTCTTGTCCCCGAGCGCCTGCTTGAGCGCCTGACCCAGCACGATCCCGACGTCCTCCACGGTGTGGTGCTGATCCACCTCGATGTCGCCCTGCGCCTCGACGGCCAGGTCCATGAGGCCGTGCTTGGACCACGCCTCCAGCATGTGACTGAAGAACGGAATCGGCGTCTTCACCTTCGAGGCGCCCGTTCCGTCGAGGCCCAGCTGGATGGCGATCTCCGTCTCCTTGGTCTTGCGCTCCACGCGCGCCTGCCGTCCCCCGGTCATTCCCGCGTCTCCTTCATTCGCGCCTCGGCGGCGCCTCCGTGGCCCTGCAGGCCTTCGATCCGCGACAGTCGCGTGAGGTGCGGCAGCGCCGCCGCCAGCCCCGGCCGCGAGTACTCGATGACGCTCGAGCGCTTGACGAAATCCTCGGTGCCGAGCGGCGACGCGAACCGCGCCGTGCCCGCCGTCGGCAGCACGTGGTTGGGCCCGGCCACGTAATCACCGACCACCTCCGGCGTGTGGCCGCCGACGAAGACGGCGCCGGCGTGGCGTACGCGCGGCAGCAGCGCGGCCGGCACGGCAACCATCAGCTCGAGATGCTCCGGCGCCAGCCGGTTGGCGAGATCGACGGCCGCCTCCACGCTGGCCACGACGATGAGCGCGCCGTGATCGCGGAGCGCCTCGGCGGCGATTTCGCGGCGCGGCAGGGCGGCCAGACGGCGCGCGAGCGCCGCCTCGACACGGGCCGGCAGCGCCGGGGCGTCGGTGATCAGCACGGCGCGCGCCATCGGGTCGTGCTCCGCCTGCGCCACGAGGTCGGCGGCGATCCAGTCCGCGTCCGCCTCCGCATCGGCCACCACGACGACCTCGCTCGGACCGGCCAGCATGTCGATGCCGACCTCGCCGAACACGCGCGTCTTGGCCAGCGCCACGTAGATGTTGCCGGGCCCGACGATCTTGTCGACGCGGCGAACGCTCGCCGTCCCGTAGGCCAGGGCGGCGATGGCCTGGGCGCCGCCAACCCGCCAGCCTTCGGTGACGCCGGCCACGTGGGCCGCCGCCAGGACGACCGGGTCCACGGCACCGTCCGCGCCGGGCGGCGTCATCAAGACGATCTCGCGAACACCGGCGACGCGCGCCGGAACGGCCGTCATCAGGACCGTCGACGGATAGGCCGCGCGGCCGCCGGGGATGTAGATCCCCACGCGATCCAGTGGACGCACCTCCTGGCCCAGGCTCGACCCGTGCTCGTCGGTCATCCGCCACGACTTCGGCATCGCCGCCGCGTGATAGCGCTCGATCCGCTCGGCAGCGTAATCGAGAGCGGCCCGCGTGGGCCCATCCAGCGCGCCGGCGGCGGCGGCGAACGCCTCGCGCGGGATCGCCAGCTCGCGCCCGGCGGCGGCGCGAAAGCCATCGAAGCGCTCCGTGTACTCGAGGAGGGCGACGTCACCTCGCGCGCGAACGGCGGCCAGGATCTCGTCCACGGCGGCGCTGACCCCGGCGGGCGTCTGCGACGCGGGCCGCTCGAGCGAGGCGACGACGGCGTCCACGCCGAGCGCCCGGGCATCGAGGTGGCGGATGATCACGGGCGCGCCACCCTCGAGCGCATGTCCTCGATGAGCTGGGTCACGGCCGCGTACTCGGTCTTCATCGACGCCCGATTGACGATCACGCGGGCCGTGGACCGCGTGATCTCGGCCACCTCGACCAGCCCGTTGGCGCGCAGCGTCTGCCCCGATTGCACGAGATCGACGATGCGCTCGGCGAGCCCGACCAGCGGAGCCAGCTCGATCGAGCCGTCGAGGCGGACGATCTCGACCTGGATGCCGCGACTGGAGAAGTACTGCTCGGTGAGCCGGGGGTACTTGGTCGCCACGCGCACCCACGACCATTTCGCCGGGTCGTCGCGTTCCCACAGCTCGCGCGGCTCGGCCACCACGAGGCGGCAGAACCCGAAGCCGAGGTCGAGCGGCTCGTACACGTCGGGCTCCTGCTCCAGCAGGATGTCGCGGCCCACGATGCCGAGATCGGCGGCTCCGTAGGTGACGTACGCCGGCACGTCGGCCGGCTTCAGCAACAAGATCTCGAGTCCGCGCCCCGGGTCCTTGAAGATCAGCTTGCGCGACTCGGGATCGATCGCGCTCACGCCCAGCTCCCGCAGCAGCTCGACCGCCGGATCGAGCAGGCGGCCCTTCGGGAGCGCGAGCGTGAGGCCGGTCTTCATGTGCGCCGCTCGATGCGCGCGCCCAGCGCCGTCAGCTTCTTCTCGAGCTTCTCGTAGCCCCGGTCGAGGTGATAGATGCGCGAGACTTCGGTGCGACCGCGCGCGGCCAGGCCGGCCAGCACCAGCGCGGCCGACGCGCGCAGGTCGGAGGCCATCACCGGCGCGCCCTGGTACTCGCGGACGCCGCGGATGACGGCGATGGAGCCGTCGGTTTCGATGTGAGCGCCCATCCGAGCGAGCTCCGCCGCGTGCATGAACCGGTTCTCGAAGATCGTCTCCGTGACCCGCGACTGCCCGTCGGCGAGGCCGAGGAGCGTCATGAGCTGCGCCTGCATGTCGGTCGGAAAGCCCGGGAACGGGCTCGTCGTCACGTCGGCCGCGCGCGGGCGCTCGGGCGCGCGGACGCGCACCGTCGTCGGCCCCACGTCCAGGCTCACGCCACACTCATCGAGCTTGGCCAGCACCGCCTCGATGTGCTCCGGCACGACGCCGGTGACCGTCACGTCACCGTGCGTGAGCGCGCCGGCGACGATGAGCGTGCCGGCTTCGATGCGATCGGCCACGACCTGGTGGGTGGCGCCGCCCAGCGCCGGCACGCCCTGGATCTCGATGTGGCCGGTACCGACGCCATCCAGCTTGGCGCCCATCGCGGTCAGGAGCGCGGCGAGGTCGGCGACCTCGGGCTCACGCGCGGCGTTCTCGATGACCGTCGTTCCGTCGGCGAGCGCCGCCGCCATCATCAAGTTCTCGGTGCCGGTGACCGTCACCAGGTCGGTGGTGATGCGGGCGCCGCGCAGGCGCCTGGCGCGCGCCACCACGTAGCCGTTCTCGATCACGATCTCCGCCCCGAGCTTGGCGAGGCCCTTCAGGTGCTGGTCGATCGGCCGCACGCCGATCGCGCACCCGCCGGGCAGGGCCACGCGGGCGGAGCCATGACGCGCGACGAGCGGTCCCAGGACGAGCACGGAGGCGCGCATCGTCGAGACGAGCTCGTAGGGCGCCACGTCGTTGGTCACGCGGGGCACGCTCACGGTCGCGCGCGGCCCGTCACGCTTCACGACGCCGCCGTGGGTCTCGAGGAGCTTCAGCATCGTGCGGACGTCGCCGAGATCGGGGACGTTCGAAAGCGTCACGGGCTCCGCCGTCAGCAGCGAGGCGGCGAGGGCCGGCAGCGCCGCATTCTTCGCCGCGCTCACGGCCACCTTGCCCTTCAGGGGAACGCCACCCTCGATCACCAGCCGTGGCGGCATCAGCCAGACCTCCCGGCCACGAAGCGCTCGATCCCCAGCAGATCCGAGCGCGTGGCCACTCCGGTGAACCCCGCAGTCCGCATGAGCCCCATGACCACGGACGTCTGCGTTCCGCCCGCGGTCTCCAGCACCACGACGCCGCCGGTCGAGAGCCGCGCGCGCGCCGTCGCGATCAAGCGGCGAATGAGATGGAGCCCGTCGCCGCCGCCGTCGAGCGCCGCCGCCGGCTCGTGCCGCGCCACCTCGGGCGCCAGCGTGGGCAGCATCGCGGTCGGCAGATACGGCAAGTTGGCGACGATGAGATCGGCGCGCCCGGCGCCCAGCGCCTCCAGCAAATCGCCCACGACGACCGTCACGCGAGCGCCGAGCCCGAGCGCGTCGACGTTGGCGCGCGCCACGGCCGCGGCCGCCGGCGCGTCGTCGATGGCGATGACGCGGACGGCCGGCCGCTCCGCCGCGAGCGAGCAGGCGATGCAGCCCGAGCCGGTGCCGACGTCGACGGCGAGCCGCGGCGTCGGTGCGAGCGCGAGCGCCCAGTCGACCAGCGTCTCCGTCTCCGGCCTCGGCACCAGGACGTCTTGCGTGACCCGCAGGCGCAGGCCGCGGAACCCCTCCCAGCCGAGAATCCACTGCAGAGGCTCGCGCGCGGCTCGCCGGCGAACGGCGGCCGCGTATCGCCGGGCCGTGTCGGCGTCGAGGCCAGCGTCGAGCCCGAGAGCAAGCGTGGCCCGGCCCACACCGAGCAGGCCCGCGAGAAGCCACTCCGCATCCGCGCGCGCCGTCTCGATGCCCGCGTCGGCCAGGGTCGCCGCGGCCGCCGCGAGGTCGTCTCGCATGCTCAGCTCTCCACCTTCTGCAGGCGCTCCGTCTGCTCGGCTGCGACCAGCGCGTCGATCAGCTCGTCCACATCGCCCTCGAGAATGGTCGGCAACCGGTGGAGCGTCAGGCCGATGCGGTGATCGGTGACGCGCCCCTCGCGGAAATTGTAGGTGCGAATCCGCTCGCTCCGCTCGCCGGTCCCGACCTGCGAGCGACGATCGGCGGCCATCGCCGCCTGCTGCTCCTCCTGCGCACGCTCGAGCAGACGCGCCTTCAGCACCCGCATCGCCTTGGCCCGATTCTTCAGCTGCGAGCGCTCGTCCTGGCAGGTCACCACCAGGCCGGTCGGGATGTGCGTGATGCGCACGGCGGAGTCGGTGGTGTTGACGCCCTGGCCACCGGGCCCGGACGAGCGATAGACGTCCACCCGCAGGTCCTTCTCCTCGACCCGCACGTCGACGTCCTCGGCCTCGGGCAGGACCGCCACGGTAACGGTGGACGTGTGGATCCGTCCGCTCGACTCGGTCACCGGCACGCGCTGCACGCGGTGCACGCCCCGCTCGAACTTGAGCCGACTCCAGGCGCCGCGGCCCTGGACGAAGAAGATGATGTCCTTGAAGCCGCCCACGCCGGTGGGGCTCGAGTCCATGATCTCGACCTTCCACCGCTGCGCCTCCGCGTACTTCGAGTACATCCGGGCCAGGTCGGCGGCGAACAGGGCGGCCTCGTCGCCGCCCGCGCCGGCCCGGATCTCGACGAAGACGTTCTTGTCGTCGTTCGGATCCCGGGGCAGCACGAGGCGCTTGAGCGTTTCCTCGAGCCCGGTCTGCTTCGTCGACAGCTCGTCGATCTCCGCCTGCGCGAGCTCCAGGAGCTCGCGATCGCCCCCCTCGGCCAGGATGTGGCGCGCTTCCCCGAGGCGCTTCAGGACGTCGCGGTACTCGTCGAATTTCTCGAGGACCTCCAGGCTGTCGGCGTGCTCCTTGCGGAGCCGGGCGTACTCCGACTGCTGGCCGAAGATCGCGGGATCGGACAGGGCGCGGGCGATCGCGTGGGACCGCTCTTCGATCTGGCGGAGCTTGTCAAACAGCATCGCGACTCAGCGCCTCCCGGACGTCACGCCGCACGGCGCGCAGGCCCGCGCGGAAGCGACCCGAGCGGCGAATGGACGGGCAGTCCGGCGGGAGCCGCCGGCCGCCGAACGACTCTTACGAGGCCGACTGCCGCTTGTACTTTCGCTGGAACCGCTCGACGCGGCCGGCCGTGTCCACGAGCTTCTGCTTCCCCGTGAAGAACGGATGGCACTTGGAGCACACTTCCACGCGAATCTCGGGCCGGGTCGACCGGGTACGCACGACCTCGCCGCATGCACACGTGATCGTCGTATCCACGTAGTCCGGATGAATACCCACCTTCACGGCAATTCCCCTCCCAGGAGCCCCAACAATACCAGCGCCCCCCCAAAAACGCAAAAACCCCGCCACTTTCCCCCTTCCGATGCCCGCCGCCGCCGGAGCGGTTCTCGACGGAACGGGCGGCGGAGGTCTGGGTCGGCGGGGACTGAGGCGGCCGTCTGGGGGCGGCCGACCGTCGTGAAGTGGGCGAGGAGAAAGCGGGAAGGATTCTTGCCGTTTCGAGCGGCGGCTTTGCCGCCGCAATCCCGTTCTGGGTCGGAAGGGGGGCGAAGCCCCCCTCCGAGGGCCTCAGCCCATCGTGTGCATCGAGCCGAGGAACTCCTTGTTGCTGCGCGTGAGCTTGAGCTTGTCGAGCAGGAGCTCCATGCCCTCCACCGGGTTCAGCTGCGAGAGGGCCTTGCGCAGCAGCCAGACTTTCTGCAGCTCGTCCTTCTCGAGCAGCAGCTCTTCCTTGCGCGTGCCCGACTGCTCGATGTTGATGGTCGGGAAGATCCGCTTGTCCATCAGGCGGCGGTCCAGGTGCACCTCCATGTTGCCGGTGCCCTTGAACTCCTCGAAGATGACGTCGTCCATCCGGCTGCCCGTGTCGACGAGTGCCGTGGCGATGATCGTCAGCGAGCCGCCCTCTTCGATGTTGCGCGCAGCCGCGAAGAAGCGCCGCGGCCGCTGGAGCGCGTTGGCGTCGAGACCGCCCGACAGCACCTTGCCGGAGGACGGGATGATCGCGTTGTGGGCACGCGCGAAGCGGGTGATCGAGTCGAGCAGGATGACGACGTCGCGCTTGTGCTCCACCAGCCGCTTCGCCTTCTCGATGACCATGTCGGCGACCTGGACGTGGCGGGCAGGCACCTCGTCGAACGTCGAGGCCACCACCTCGCCGCGCACCGAGCGCTGCATGTCGGTCACCTCTTCGGGCCGCTCGTCGATGAGGAGTACGATGAGGTAGACCTCCGGGTGGTTCTTCGCGATCGCGTTGGCGAGGTTCTGCAGCATGACCGTCTTGCCGGTCCGCGGCGCGGCGACGATCATGCCGCGCTGGCCCTTGCCGATGGGCGAGAGGAGATCCATCACGCGCGTGGTCAGATTCTCCGGGTCGTGCTCGAGACGCAGCCGCTCCATCGGATAGAGCGGCGTGAGGTTGTCGAAGAAGATCTTGTCGCGCCCTTGCTCGGGCGTCTCGAAGTTGATCGCCTCGACCTTGAGCAGCGCGAAGTAGCGCTCGGTATCCTTCGGCGGCCGCACCTGCCCGGAGATGGTGTCACCGGTGCGCAGGTCGAAACGCCGGATCTGCGAGGGCGAGACGTAGATGTCGTCGGGGCCCGGCAGGTAGTTGTAGTCCGGCGCGCGCAGGAAACCGAACCCGTCCGGCAGCACCTCGAGCACGCCTTCGGCGTAGATGAGCCCGTCCTTCTCGGCCTGGGCTTGCAGGATCTTGAAGATCAGCTCCTGCTTGCGCAGCCCGCCCATGCCCTGCACGTTGAGGTCGCGGGCGATGGCGTTCAGGTCCGAGATGGTCTTCTCCTTCAGCTCGGACAGGTTCATGCCGTTGCCTTGGGACTGGGCCTGGGAGTCCTGCGTCGGGTTCTGTTGACCACGTTCTCGGCGGGCGCTCATCAAGGGGCTCCGGGCGCGGCTGTCGAGGGCCGCATGGCGTTAGAGGTTGCGATTTTTCGCAGAGTTTCTACGGGGTTGGAGCGGTACGTCGTCCACATCGTCGCATCGTCCACGTGTCGTTGTCAACGTCTTCTTCACATCCGCACCTCGATGATCGCGCGCTGCTTGATCTCCTTCAGCCATGCTTCCAGTCGCGTCTCGTACTTCTCGCGGAACAGAATCTCGCGGATCTGCTGCTTCACGCGGACGAGCCCGTCGCCTTCCAGGGAATCCTTGGTCTCGAGCTTGAAGAGGTGGTAGCCGAGCCTGGAGCGGTAGGGTCGCGAGACGGCACCCGGCGTCAGTGACAGGATCACGCTCTCGATCTCCTGGGAGAGCTCTCCGCGCTTGAGCGTGCCGAGATCGCCGCCGTCACGCGCGCTCGCGTCCTTGGAATGCTGCTGCGCCAGTGTCGCGAAATCCGCGCCGCCCCGTTCGGTGAGCTGGGTGAACAGCAGCTCGGCCTTGATGCGGGCGGCCTCCCAGGCGGCGTCATCCGCCGTCCCCTCTTCGGGCGTCACGAGAATGTGGCGGGCGTGGTACGAGAGGCCCGTCTCGAGCTTGGCGCGATTCTCCTCGAGGTACTGCACGATCTCGTGGTCCGTGACCGACACGCGGAGGGCGACCTTCCGGCGGATGACCTTCTGGACGCGCAGGCTGTCCCGCAGCCGGTTCTTGATCGCCTCGATGTTCACGCCCTGTTCCTTGATCATCCGCTCGAACTCCTCGATCGACTTGGCCCCGTACGTGTTCTTCACCCGCTCGGCCAGCTCCTCGTTGACCTCGGCCTCGTCGACCATGACCTTCTCGCGATCGGCCTCTTGCAGCTGCAGGCGGCTGTCGATGAGGCGCGGCAAGAGCTGCTTGGCCAGCTCGGCGTCGCTGGCCGAGGCGCGCTGCCGCGCCTCGTGGCGATAGGCGACGATCGTCTCCTGCAGCTCGCCGAGCGTGATGGCGTCGTTGTTGACCACGGCGATCACGCGATCCGTCACGCTGTCGTCCACCGTCATCGACCGCACGCGGACGTCCCCGGGCTGGATCACGTCCGGCGACTTCGGCGTGGCGGCGACCGGCGGCCCGGGCGGTGGCGTCTCGGTGCCCAGCCACGGCACCCAGGACGGGACGGCGCAGCCGCCGGCGCAGGCGGCCAACAGCAGCACTCCCGGATAGCGCCCGACTCTCACGCGCGCCCGAGCTCGACCAGCGATTTCAGGATCGAATCGCGTACGGCACGCCACTCGCCGCGCGCGACGGTCGCCTCCACCGTGAACTCTCGCTTGAACTTCAGGCGTCCGCGGCTGGCCTGCACGGCGGCCACCAGGCGCTGCGGATCCACGGAGGTGGACGGGGCGAAGGTGATCAGCGCGCGCCCCTCGCCGGCCTCGACCTTCTCGACGCCGAGCGCGCGGGCGGCCACGCGGATGCGGACGATGTCGAGCAGCCGGAGCGCGGGCTCGGGCAGCGGACCGTAGCGGTCCACCAGCTCGAGACGCAGCTCGTCGACGTCGGCGTCGCTGGCGGCGCCGGCCAGCCGTTTGTAGAAGGCGAGCCGCTGGTTGACTTCGGGAACATAGTCCTCGGGGACGAAGCCTTCGACCTCGACGCTGATGACGGGCTCGACACCGGGGGTCGGCGCTTCGCCGCTCAATTCTCGCACGGCTTCGGCGAGGAGCTTGCTGTAAAGATCGTAGCCGACGGCCGCGATGTGGCCGTGCTGCTGGGCCCCGAGCAGGTTGCCCGCGCCGCGGATCTCGAGGTCGCGCAGCGCCAGCTTGAAGCCCGAGCCGAGCTCGGTCAGCTCCTGCAAGGCGCGGAGACGTCGCTGCGCCTGCTCGTCGACGCGCCCGTCGGCGGGCACCAGCAGGTAGGCGAAGGCCTGCTGGCGCTCCCGCCCCACGCGTCCGCGGAGCTGGTAGAGCTGCGCGAGTCCGAACCGGTCGGCGCGGTTCACGATGATCGTATTCGATGCCGGGATGTCGAGGCCCGATTCCACGATGGCCGTGGAGACGAGGATATCGGCCTGGCCGTCGATGAACTTGACCATGGCCGCCTCCAGCTCGCGCTCCTTCATCTGGCCGTGGGCCATGATCACCCGGGCATCGGGGACCAGTTCCTGGACGAACCGCGCCATCGACGGCAGCGACTGCACCCGGTTGTGCACGAAGAAGACCTGGCCGCCGCGGGCCAGCTCCCGCTCGAGCGCCTCCTTGATCACCGGGCGGCTGAAGCGCCGGACGACGGTCTCGATCGGCAGGCGATCGACCGGCGGCGTCTCGATCACGGACATGTCGCGCACCCCGGAGAGCGCCATGTAGAGCGTCCGCGGGATCGGCGTGGCGGTGAGGGCGAGCACGTCGACGGCGGCCCGGAGCTGCTTCACGCGCTCCTTGTGGGCGACGCCAAAGCGGTGCTCCTCGTCGACGATGAGCAGGCCGAGGTTCTTGAAGGCGACGTCCTTGCCGAGGAGCGCGTGGGTGCCGATGACGACGTCCACGGCGCCTGTACGCAGGCCCTCCTTGACGGCTTTCTGCTCCTTCGGGGAGCGATAGCGCGACAGCAGCTCGACGCGCGCCGGGAACGCGGCGAAGCGGTCGGCGAACGTCGACCAGTGCTGCTGCGCGAGCACCGTCGTCGGCACCAGAATGGCGACCTGGGTGCCGTCGGCCACCGCCTTGAAGGCCGCCCGCAGCGCCACCTCGGTCTTCCCGAAGCCGACGTCGCCGGCCACCAGCCGGTCCATCGGCCGCGGCGTCTGCATGTCGGCCTTGACCTCTTCGATGGCGCGGAGCTGATCCGGGGTCTCCTCGAACCGGAAGGCCGCCTCGAACTCGCGCTGCCACGGCGTGTCGGCCGCGAACGCGTGGCCCTCGGCCAGCGCGCGCCGGGCATAGAGCTTGAGCAGCTCCTCGGCCATCTCGCGGAGTGCCGTGCGGACGGACTCCTTCACCCGCTGCCACGACGCTCCGCCCAGGCGATCGAGGCGCGCGGCGCCGGCATCGGCGCCGAGGTACTTCGAGACGAGGTCGAGCCGGTCGACGGGGACGTAGAGCTGGTTCGACTCCGCGTATTCGAGGATGAGGAAGTCGGCGTCCTTGTCGCCGACGCGCATCGTGCGGAGGCCCAGGTAGCGGCCGATGCCGTGATCCTCGTGGACGACCAGGTCGCCGACGGCGAGGTCGGTGAACGCGGTCAGCGCGGCGCCGCGCAGGTACTTCGGCCGGCGCAGCGTCCGGCGGCGGGCGCCGAAGATCTCGCTCTCGGCCAGCAGCACGAGGCCGACGGCCGGGACGATGAAGCCGCCCGAGACGTCGCCGACGACGATGGCCAGGTTCTCCGGCGCCTCCAGCGTCTCGACGATGGGAGTGTCGATGCCGTGATCGTGGAGGATCTGCTTGAGATGCTCGGCCTGGTGCGGGTCGGCGGCGGCGAGCCGGACGCTGAATCCCTCCGCACGCCAGCGGCGGATCTCGTCGACGAGCCGGTCGAACTTCCCGGAGAACGGATCGACGGACAGCGCCTCCAGCGTGACGTCGGGCGCGTCGCCCGTCACCAGCTCGAGCTCGAGCCGCGGCCGGCCGGCGATCAGCTCGCCGAGCGGGCGGCGCCCGGGCGCATCCGGCGACGTTTCCTCGAGCAGCTTCGGCGCGTCGACCACCACCGGCGCGCCCGCCGGAAGATACTGGAGCAGGCGCGTGGTGTTGTCCGCCGTGTCGGGCACGGCCACCAGCGGAAGGACGACCAGCTCGTCGATGGCCGTCGTCGAGCGCTGCGTCGTCGGATCGAAGAGGCGGATCGACTCCACGTCGTCGCCGAACAGCTCGAGGCGCGCCGGGCTCGGGTGGATCGGTGAGAAGACATCCACGATGCCGCCGCGCGCGCTCCACTGCCCGACCTCGACGACCGTGTCGACCCGCTCGTAACCGGCCTTCTCGAGCGCCTCCAGGAGGATCTCGCGGTCGAGGCTGTCGCCGACCCCGAGGCGAAGCGTGCCCTCGCGAAAGTCGGTGGGCGCCGGTAGCGGCGTGTCGAGCGCGGCCGGGGTGACCACCACCGCGATCGGCTCGCCCGCGGCCAGGCGGCGCACGATCATCGCCCGCTCGGCCTCGGCCTCGCGATGGTGGCCGCCCTTCCACAACCGCGGCTCGCGCTCCGGGAACTCGTACGCCGGCACGCCGAAGAACTTCAGGTCCTGCGCGAATCGGTGGGCGTCGGCGAGCGAGGCGACCATCACGAGCATCGGGCGCGACTGCGACTGCAGGAGCTCGGCCACCACCAGGGCGCGGGCCGAGCCGACCATGCCGGCGACACGCAGACAGACGTCTCCCGCGGCGAACCGCGTCGCCAGCTCCTGAAACGCCTGCCAACTCTTCAACATCGCGGGACACGTAACGTTACCACGACGCCCCTCGGCAGACGCCGCGACCGGTCTCGGCCCTAGCGTGTGCCCTTGGCGAGGTAGAACGACAGGCTCTCGAGCTCGATGGAGAGGTCGACGTTCTTCAGGCGGACGTCGCGCGGAACCTTGATGCGAGCGGGGGCGAAGTTGAGGATGGCTTTGATGCCGGCCGCGACCAGCTGGTCGGCGACCACCTGGGCCGACTCGGCGGGCACGGCGACGATGGCGATCTGCACCCCGCGCGCCCTGGCCTCCCGGGCGAGGTCGCGGCTGGGGATGATCGGCACGCCGTCGACGTCCCGGCCGGCCTTGCCCGGATCGTCGTCGACGATGGCGGCGATCTTGAAGCCCTGGGTGCCGAAGCCCTTGTAGTGAAAGAGGGCCGAGCCCAGGTTGCCGAAGCCGACGAGGACCACCGGCCAGGCCCGATCGAGGCCGAGAATGCGCTGCAGCTCGTTCTTGAGCCCGGTGACGTAATAACCGATACCGCGCACGCCGAACTCGCCGAAGTACGCGAGGTCCTTGCGCACCTGCGCGGAGTTCAGGTTGAAGCGCTCGGCGAGCTCCTGCGACGAGACCGTCTTGACGTTGTCCTCCTCGAGCTGGAGGAGGCAGCGCGTGTAGACCGAGAGACGACGGATCGTCATCTCCGGGATCTTCGGAGGCCGGTAACTGCCGCGGGCGGCCATCATGGCGGCCCGACGCGCGGAACGTCCCGGCGCGCCGGGCCTGACGTCGCTCTCTACCTGATCGGCTGCACGAAGAGCAGGATCATCGCGACGACGAGCACGTAGATGGCGAGCGACTCGATCAGCGCGAGACCGATGATCATCGCCGTCTGGATGCGCGCAGCGGCGCCGGGCTGCCGCGCCATGGCGTCCACCGCCGCCGCCACCGCGCGGCCCTGACCGAGGCCGCAGAGTCCCGCCGCGAAGGCCATGGCGAAGCCCGCTACCAGCACCGCGTACGGCCCGATCCATCCACGAGCATCCCCGGCCGGCGCCGCCGTCTGAGCGAGCGCCAGGCCAGGAGCCGCCAGCACCACGATTGCTGCGACCATCAGTGAACGTCGCACGACCATCCTCCTCTTATGCGTGTGATCTGCTAGTGATGTCCCGCGCCGTGTCCGTGTTCCGCGCCATGCCCGTGCTCGGTTTCCTCGATCGCCCCGGAGATGTACAGCATCGTCAGCATGATGAAGATGAACGCCTGGAGGAACGAGACCAGCATCTTCAGCGGGTACAGGAAGCCGACGGTGAAGACGATCATCACGATCCCGCCCACGCCCCCCACCACGGCGCCGGCCACGCTGCCCGACAGCGCCCAGCCGATCAGCCCCTGCAGGCCCATGAGGAAGAAGATGATCGCGAGCAGGATGTGGCCGCCCACCATGTTGCCGAAGAGCCGGAGCGTCAGCGACAGCGGCCGCGCCAGATGGCTGATGATCTCGATGACGAACATCAGCGGCTTGAGCGCCAGCGGCACCGGCCCCATGAAGTGCTTCAGGTACGTGATCGCGCCCTGCTTTCGAATGCCGATGTAGTGGTAGGCCACGAAGACGATCAGGGCGCACGCCGCCGTCGTGTTCAGATTCGCGGTGGGCCCGGCGAAGCCCGGAATCAGGCTTTCGAGATTGGCCGCCAGGATGAACAGGCCGAGCGTCGCGATGAACGGCAGGTAGCGCCGGCCCTCGGGGCCCATGACGTCGTCGATGAGCTGCTGGATCTGCTCGAGCACGACCTCCATGAAGTTCTGCACGCCGCGCGGCACCAGCTGCACGTTGCGCGAGGCGACGAAAGCGACCGCGGTGAGGACCAGCATGACGAGCCACGTATAGGTCACGTGATCCGGGATGCCGGGCAGACGGAAGATCGGCGGGTGCTCGATGACGTCCACGCTCAGCTCTCCTGACGGGCGACGCGCAGGCCGTGCCCGACGAGCGCGCACGGGAGCACGGTGAGTCCGACCACGAGCGCCACCGGGTGAGCCCAGCCCGTCGCCAACGCGGCTCCCGCGACGGCCGCAAAGGCGAGGTACCGCAGACCGGCGGCCATGGCCCACAGCATGCGGGCGGCGCCGGACGCCGCGGAGGTGGCCGGCACGCGCGCCACGAGCCACCGGAAGTTCCCGACGGCGAGGGCAACCCCGGTGGCGGCGCCGACGGCGCCGGCCATGCCGCCGAGCCAGGCGGCGGCCAGGGTGAGCGCGGCGCCGAGCGCGCAGACGTCGCGCGTAACCCGCCACATCAGCTCACTTGGAGTCATCGAGGTTCCGCTCCGCGGTCCTGACCGACCGAAAGAGATTCACGAACCCGGCGGCAATTCCGAAGCCCAGCCCGATCAGCGTCAGCCAGGGCTTGGTGCCGAGCCATCGATCCAAGAAGTATCCACCGGCCAGACCGATGACGGTCGAGAGGACCATCGCCATTCCGATCGTGGACAGCTCGGCGAGCGCTTTCCAGGCGTCCTTCTCCCCGGGCGGCGCCATGTGAAGCAGAACACTAGCACAGCGACCACGAGGGCACAAGCCGACGCAAGCCGTTGATTTGCCGCGACAAACGTCAGCCGAACATTCCACCCATCCGCGCGCCGGCGACACGATTGATGACGATGACGCTCACCGCCGCCACCGCGATCAAGATGACGCCGAGCGCGGCGGCTTCGTTGGCGCTGCCGGCGATGTAGAAGGCGAAGATTCCCACCGGAATCGTCTCCCAGCCGCCGAGCGACAGGAACAGCACCGCCGAGGCTTCCTGCAGCGACGTCATGAAGGAGAAGAGGGCGCCGACGAGAACGCCGCGCCAGATGAGCGGCAGCGTGACGTCGCCGAAGGAGCGCAGGCCGCGCGCACCGACACTCGCGGCGGCCTCCTCCATCGAGCGGTGCACGAGCAGCAGCGAGGCGAACGAGCCGCGCACCGTGTAGGGAAGCCGCCGGATCGCCAGCACGATCGGCAAGATGATCCAGAGGCTCGTCAGACGCACGTCGAGCCACGGCAGCTCCGCGTGAAACGCCCGCACGTACGCGATGCCGATGGCCGTGCCCGGGATGGCCAGGATGAGCGTGTTGAGGCCGTCGAGCGTGTCACGTCCCGGCAGCCGCGTGCGGGCCAGGATCCATGCCATCGGCACGCCAACGGCGATGCAGAGCAGCACGGCCAGCGTCGAGTAGAGGAAGCTGTTGACGATGTACTTCGGCGTCTCCACGATCACGCGCTCGAAGTACGCGGCCGTGTACTGGACGGGAAACGGTGTGAGCGACCAGCCCTTGCCGACGGACGCGAGCGCCACGCCGAGATACGGCACGAACGACAGCGCCATCACGGCGGCGAGGAACGTCACGGCCCCTGCCTGGCCCAGCGGCGAGAGCCGGCGGCGGGGCACGCGCGAGTACGACAGCGAGGAGTAGTCCTTGATCGCCACGTACCGCCGCGCGGCCACCAGGAACACCACGGCCAGCAGCACCATGAGCGCCGAGATGACGATGCCCATCCGGAACAGGCGGCGGTCCACGAACTGCACGATGTTCAGGTACGCCTGCGACGCGAGCAGGTCGTGGACCCCGAGCACGAGCGGGGTGGCGAAATCCGAGAAGGTCCAGATGAACACCAGCAGCGCGCCGGCCATGTAGCCGGGCGTGGTCAGCGGCAGCGTGATGGTGCGCAGCTTGCGCCATCCGCGCGCGCCCACGCTCTCGGCCGCCTCCTCGAGCGCCGGATCGATCTTGCCGAGGGCGTCGACGACGTTCAGCGTGATCATCGGAAACAGGTGGAGCGTCTCCACGAGCAGGACGCCGTGCACGCCGTAGACGAAGTTGATGGGCCGGGCGAGCCCGAGCCAGTCCTCCAGGAGCACGTTGATGGTTCCCGCGCGGCCCATGATGAACGTGAAGCCGAGGACGCCGACGAGCGGCGGCGAGATGATCGGGATCAGCGTGAGGTAGCCGAAGAGGTTGCGGCCGGGGAACTCGTAGCGCACGAGCAGGAACGCGATGGTGAACCCGAGCGCCGAGGTGGCCGCCACCGTGCCGAGGCCGAGCAGCAGCGAGTTGACCAGCGAGCGCCGGTAAAAATGGTCGCCGGCGAACTCGATGAAGTTCGCCAGCGTCAGCCGCCCCGCCTCGTCGCTGAACGCGTCGTAGAAGATGCGCAGGAGCGGATAGACGAGGAACACGGCGAGGAACATCCAGATGAGCGCCACGCCGAGGGCGGGGAGGACGGCGCTGAGGCGCCCCGGCGCCGCCACCGCCGCCCGCGACTCACTCATCGCGCAGCATCAGGGCAACGGACGACGGGAAGCCGACGCGGACGGGGTGGCCGGGCGCCAGGGTCTCGTGATGCCAGGGGTCGCGGACATCGACCTGCAGGAGCAGCCCCGGCGCCGTCTCCACCTCGTAGCGCAGCGTGTTGCCGAGATAGGCGGAGAGGCGGACGCGGCCCTCCACGACGTTGCCGCCGGCGCCGGTCAGGCTGAGGTTCTCGGGACGCACGGCCAGCACACAGCGCTCCCCCGCCGGAATTCCCGCCGTCCGCCGCGCCCGCAGCGGCCCCAGCGCCGTCTCCACGACCGCGTCGTCACCCGCGTGCTCCTTGCAGATGCCGGCGATGAAGTTGTTGGTGCCGACGAAGTCCGCGACGAAGCGGTTGGCGGGCTGCTCGTAGAGCGTCTTCGGCGTGGCCACCTGCTGCACGCGGCCGTCGCGCATGACGGCCACACGGTCGGACAGCGAGAGGGCCTCCTCCTGATCGTGGGTGACGTAGACGGTCGTGATCCCGAGGTCCCGCTGCAGCGTCCGGATCTCGCTCCGCACCTGCACCCGGATCTTCGCGTCGAGATTCGACAGCGGCTCATCGAGCAGCAGAATGTCGGGATTGAGCACCAGCGCCCGCGCCAGCGCCACCCGCTGCTGCTGGCCGCCGGAGAGCTGCCCGGGATAGCGCTCCTCGAGGCCGGTCAGGTTCACCTTCGCGAGCCCGGCGGCGAGCCGGCGTTCGATCTCCGCCGCCGACAGCTTGCGCAGCCGCAGACCGTAGGTGACGTTGCCGCGCACGGTCATGTGCGGCCACAGCGCGTAGTTCTGGAACACCATCCCGATGTTGCGCTCGTACGGTGGCAGGCCGTCGATGCGCCGGCGGCCGAAATGAATCTGGCCGCCGTCGACCGGATAGAAGCCGGCGAGCAAGCGCAGGAGCGTCGTCGTCCCGCACCCCGACGGGCCGAGAAGCGTGAACAGCTCGCCGTCGCCGATGTCGAGCGAGACGCGGTCGACGGCGAGCGTGGTGGCGAAGCGCTTCGTGACCTCTTTGAGCGCTATGATCATTGTTATTGAGGGGGGACCGTCGAGCGTCCCCCCTCAAACTCCCCTGCTCGCGCGGCAGTCCCGTCTCAGGGTTTCTTCCAGACGGCCTCGATGTCGGAGCGGAACCTCGTCTTCAGCGCCTCCGAGCGCTTGTTGGCCACGGCCTCGTCGTAGACGTTGGAGACGTCGCCGTCGAAGTACGAGCGCACGCCGCCGGTGAACTCGACGGCCATCTCGGCCGTGGAGCCGGGCGATCCCTGCACCTTGTACTTCGGCGTGATGGGGAAGAGCCCGCGCTCCATGAACACGCGCTGCCCGCGCTCGGTCAGGAGAAACTCGATGAAGGCGCGCGCGGCCCTGGGGTTGCGCGCGCCGGCCAGGATGGCCATGGGCTCCGGCGTCACGAAGGCGTTCTTGGGCGCGACGAACTTGATGTCGAAGCCCGCCAGCTTCTCCTCGAACGCCATGTACGAGGGCACCGCGAAGCCGGCCGAGTACTCGCCCTTCGCCACCACCGTCGGCACGTCGCGGCTGCGTGCGGTGAAGTGGCCCGTGTTGTCCGCGAGCTTCTTGAGCCACGCCCAGCCCTTGTCCTCGCCGTGCATCGACAGGATGACCTCGTAGGTCGCGTTCGACGACGACGACCGCGTCGGCGCGCACTGCGCCACCTCGCCCTTGAGCTTGGGATGCAGCAGGTCGTCCCAGTCCTTGGGCGGGGCGATGCCGAGGCGCTGGATCTTCTTCGGGTGGTAGACGATGCCGTACGGCTCGAGCGCGGTGCCGACCCAGTAGCCGTCCTTGTCCTTGAGCGGAATCGGCTTCGGCTTGCCAATGGTGGCGGGGATGGAGTCCCACGCCTCCTTCGAGATCTCGACCTTCTGCAGCAGCTTCTGCTCGGCGAGCTTCTCGAACAGCGCCGATTCGCCGCCCCAGAAGATGTCGGCCTCCGGCTTGCCCTTCCACTCCACGATGCGCCCGTAGGCCACGGGCGTGCCGGCGGGGATCGCGTTCACCTTCACGCCGGCCCCCCACTTCTCCCTGGCGTAGTCAGCGAAGGCCTTCAGCGCGGCGTCGTGGATGAACTTCGAGACCGGGGTGATCAGCGTCAGCTCGCCCTCGATGGGCGCCTGCGCGGAGGCCCCGCCGGTGAGCAGCCCCGCCACCAGCAGGCCGAGCACGACGATTCCGAGTCGCCTTTGTAGCGACGACGTGAGCACGGTTCGAGCCGTGGGTGGGCTATTCGAGATGGTTCCCGGCTTCATCGATGTCCTCCTTGAGAGTGTGCGCTCACGCCGACCAGCCTCGCGCGCGCTCGACGGCGCGACGCCAGCCGGCGTAGCCCTCGGCGCGCGCCATGGCGTCCATGGACGGCGTGAAGTGACGTTCTACCGCGTGGCGCTCGGCGACGGCGTCGAGCGATCGCCAGAGCCCGCTCCCGAGCCCGGCCAGGTAGGCGGCGCCGAGCGCGGTCGTCTCGATGACGGCCGGCCGGGCCACCGTGGCGTCGAGCACGTCGGCCTGGAACTGGCAGAGGAAGTCGTTGGCGGTGGCGCCGCCGTCGACCTTCACGCTGCGCAGCGTCGCCTTGGCGTCCGCGGCCATCGCGTCCAGCACGTCGCGGCTCTGATAGGCGATGGCCTCCAGCGCGGCGCGGGCGAGATGCGCGCGGGTGGTGCCGCGCGTGAGGCCGATGATGACGCCGCGCGCGTGCTGGTCCCAGTACGGCGCGCCCAGGCCGACGAAGGCCGGGACGAAGTACACGCCGCCGGTGTCCCGCACCGAGCGCGCCAGCGCCTCCGTCTCCCCGGCGGCGGCGATGATGCCGAGGCCGTCGCGCAGCCACTGCACGGCCGCGCCCGCGATGAAGACCGCGCCTTCGAGCGCATAGGTCGTTCGGCCGTCGATCCGCCAGGCCAGCGTGGTCAGCAGGCCGTGCTGCGAGGCCACGGGCCGGTCGCCGGTGTTGAGCAGGGCGAAGCACCCGGTGCCGTAGGTGTTCTTGGCCGCGCCCGGCGCGAAGCAGGCCTGCCCGAAGAGCGCCGCCTGCTGATCGCCGGCGACCCCCGCGATCGGCACGCCTGCCGGTAGCCAGCCGAGGTCGATGGTGCCGGCGCAGACGCCGGCGGAGTCGACGAGCGCAGGCAGGATCTCCCGGGGGACGTCGAGCGCCTCGCACATCCCGTCGTCCCAGTCGACCGTGGCGAGATTCAGGCATAGCGTTCGCGAGGCGTTGCTCACGTCGGTCGCGTGCACCCGACCGCCCGTCAGCTTCCACAGGAGCCACGTGTCGACGGTGCCGAAGGCCAGCTCCCCGCGCGTGGCGCGCGCGCGGGCGCCGGGCACGTGATCGAGGAGCCAGGCGATCTTGGTTCCCGAGAAGTAGGCGTCGAGGACGAGGCCCGTCCGCTCGCGCACCATCGGCTCGAGCCCCGCCGCGCGCAGTCGATCGCACGCCGGCGCCGTCCGCCGGCACTGCCACACGATCGCGCGGTGGATCGGCGCGCCCGTCTTCCGGTCCCAGACGACCGTCGTCTCGCGCTGGTTCGTGATGCCAACGGCGGCCACGTCGCGACCACCGATGCCGGCGCGCGCCAGCGCCAGCGCGGCCGCCTCCGACATCGTGGTCCAGATGTCCTCCGGGTCGTGCTCGACCCAGCCCGGCTCCGGATAGTGCTGCGGCAGCTCGGCGTAGCCGCGCGAGCGCACGGCGCCCTCGACGTCCACGACGAGCGCAGTCGACCCCGAGGTGCCCTGGTCGAGCGCGAGCAGGAAGCGACCGGCCATGCTGCGGCAGGGTAACTCAGGTGCTCACGGCTGCACCAGCAGCCGGCGGGCTCGGTCGGGCCGGTCGCTCATGACGAGGTCGACTCCGAGCGCGCCCATCCGCCGCAGGTCGTCGTCGGTATTGACCGTCCACGCGGCCAGGCGCACACCGGCCGCCCGCGCGGCGGCGACCAGGCGCTGGTCGATGAACCGGAAGTCGATGCCGAGGTCGGCCGCGCCCGCCTCCATGGCCCACCGGACCGGATCGCCAGGCGTGGCGCCGTGCGTGGTCATGCGAGCACGGCCCACGAGCAGCATCGTTCGTACGGCAGGCTCGAGCGCCTGCACGCGCCGGAGCGTGGCGTCGTCGAACGACTGCACGCTGGCTCGCCCGACCAGCCCGCGGGCGCGCAGCTGCTCCACGACCCGCCGTTCGATGTCGGGGTAGGCACGGCGGGCGGCGTCGAGCTTGATCTCCGGCAGCACCGCCATCGACGTCGGCCGCGCCAGGTCCAGGAGCTCCGCCAGCGTCGGGATGCGTTCCTCGGTGGCCGCGCCCGTCGCGTCGAGCAGCCGAAGGGTCCGGAGCTGCGCCAGCGTCGTCGAGCGGACGTGACCGCGCCCCGTCGTCGTACGCTCGAGCGTCGCGTCGTGGATCACGACGAGCTCGTCGTCGGCGGTCAGATGCAGGTCGAACTCCAGCGCGTCCACGGGGAGCGCGATGGCGCCACGGAACGCGACGAGGCTGTTCTCGGGCCAGAGCGCCGCCCCGCCCCGGTGGGCGGCAATGAGCGGCGGAGTGGCGATGGGCGGCGACTGCTGCGCGGCGGCGACGCCCGCGAGCACCAGCAGCAGTCCGGCGCCGGCCCCCCCGCGCATCATCGCCCGAGCGCGCGCAGCGCGACGTCCGGCCGGTCGCTCGTCAGCACGTCCACGCCGAGCCCGATCAGCCGGCGCATCTCCGGCTCGTCGTTCACGGTCCACACCCCCACCCTCACACCCGCCGCGCGCGCGGCCTCGACCACGGCCTCGTCGACCAGCGTGTGCTTCAGCCCGACGTCGGTGGCGCCGTAGCGAAGCGCCCAGGCGATCGTCTCGGCGGGTCGCGCGCGGGCCAGCCGGATGTGCATCGCGGACACGAGCAGCGTCGTGCGCAGCGTCGGCGCCAGCGTGCGGGTGCGCTCGATGACGGCCGGGTTGAACGACATGACGTTGGCGCGCTCGAGGAGCTTCGCGCTCGACAGCGCCGCGATGACTCGCTCCTCGAGTCCCTGATACCGCGCGCCGGGTCTGATGCGCGAGCGCGGAAAGTAGCGCACGCCCAGGCCTCGCCCCGGCGCCTTGACCTCGACGAGCACCCCGCCGCCGGCCGCGGCGACGAGCGCGAGGACCTCCTCGAGCATCGGAACGTGCTCGTTGGTCAGCCTCCGGTCCGGGCCGCGCAGCCGCGCGCGCCGGAGCTCGGCCGCCGTGCGCGTGCGGACGCGTCCGCGCCGGTCCGTCGTGCGCCGGAGCGTCGCATCGTGGATGACCGCGAGCTCCCCGTCGGCAGTCAGGTGGATGTCCGCCTCGACGAGGTCCACGCCCAGCGCCAGCGACTCTCGGAACGCGCGCAGGCTGTTCTCGGGCCAGAGCCGCGCGCCGCCGCGGTGGGCGGCGAGGCGCGTCACTTCTCGGTCTCGATCAGGCCCTTCACGAACCAGCGCTGCATGACGATGATCACCGCCACCGGCGGCAGCAGGGCCATCATGGCGCCGGCCATGATGAGGTTCCAGGTGGGCAGCTCGGTGCCCGAGCGCGGGATGAGCAGCTCGAGGCCGATCACGACCGTGCGCATGTCCTGCGTGGTCGTGATCAGCAGCGGCCAGAAGTACTCGTTCCACCCGTAGATGAAGAGCACCACGAAGAGGGCGGCGATGTTCGCCCACGACAGCGGCAGCAGGAAGGACCACAGAAAGCGCAGCGGGCCGGCGCCGTCGATCTGCGCCGCCTCCGCCAGCTCGTTGGGCACGGTCAGGTAGAACTGGCGGAAGAGGAAGGTGGCGGTGGCGGAGGCCATCAGCGGCACCGTGAGGCCGGCGTAGCTGTTCAGCCACCCGAGATTGCCGATCACCTCGTAGGTGGGCAGGATGCGGACCGGCACCGGGAGCATCAGGGTGACGAAGATCAGCCAGAAGACCAGCGTGCGGCCGCGGAAGCGGAAGTAGACGATGGCGAACGCCGACAGCATCGAGATCGTGATCTTGCCGACGGCGACGACCACGGCCACCACGAACGAGTTGAACAACAGGGCGCCCATCCCGGACTTCGCCCACGCCTCGATGTAGTTGGCGACCAGGTGGCCGGAGGGAAGCAGCCGCGGCGGCCGCTGCACCACCTCCGTCAGATCCTGGGTGGAGATGACGAACGCGAAGTAGAGCGGGAACGCGATGACGCTCACGGCCAGCACCAGGAGCCCGTGCACCAGCCAGCGGCCCCGCGGCAGCCGGCGGCGACTGCGGCGCGCGGCCAGCGGCGCGACGCGCTCGGCGCTGGCCAGCGTGCTAATACGTCACCTTCTTCTCGGCGATCTTGAACTGCAGCATCGTGAGCACGATGACCACCGCCATCAGGATCACCGACTGGGCGGCCGAGGAGCCGAGGTTCAGGCCGATGAAGCCGTCCTGCCACAGCTTGAACACCATGATCTCGGTGGCGTTGCCCGGCCCGCCCTTGGTCACCGCGTGGATGACGCCGAAGGCGTTGAAGAAGGCGAACACGAGGTTCACGACCACCAGGTAGAACGTGATGGGCGAGATGAGCGGGACCACGATGGCCATGAACTTCCGCACCGGCCCGGCGCCGTCCACGGCGGCCGCTTCCATCACCGACTCGGGAATGGCCTGCAGGCCCGCGAGGAAGAAGGCGATGTTGTAGCCGACGTGCGTCCACGCGGTGGCCACCACGATGAGCAGCATGGCCACCCAGCCCTTGAGCAGCCAGTTGAACTCGTACGAGGTCACGAACGACATGAAGTACGGCAGGATCCCGTACGCCGGGTGGAAGATGAACAGGAAGATGATGCCCGCCACCGCGGGCGCGATGCCGTAGGGCCAGAGCAGCGCCGTGCGGTAGAAGCCCAGCCCGCGGATCTTCTGGTTGGCGAGCGCGGCCACGACCAGGCCTCCGGCCACGCTCAGCGCCGTGACCGAGAACGCGAAGACGAAGGAGTTGACGACGCTCTCGTAGTATTCGGGGTTCGTCAGCAACGCCTTGAAGTTGTCGAGGCCGACGAAGATGTCCCGGCCGCCGAACGGCGGCGACTTGAACAGGCTGAGGTAGAGCGACTTCCCGGCCGGCCAGAAGAAGAAGACGAGCGTCACCAGCACCTGCGGCAGCACTAACAGGTATGGCAACCACCGGTTCGGGAAGACGGTGCGCTTCACCGGCGTCCGCGCGCTACTTGTTCGTCGCCGCGAACTCTTTCAGCAGCGCGTTCGATTTCTGCACGGCGTCGTCGAGCCCTTGCTTGACGGACTTCTTGCCGCCGTAGATGTTCTCCAGCTCGGCTTCGATGACGTCCCGGATCTGCACGAAGTTCCCCAGGCGCAGCCCGGAGCTGTTGGCGGTGGCCACCCGCTCCGCCTTCACCGGTGCCGCCTTCTTGTCCTTCATCGCCGCCGGCGGCGTCGGGGGCAGGCCGGTCAACTGGGCGAAGGCCGTGTACTGCTTCGGCTGCTTCACGAAGTGATAGCCCTGCTCGAGGTTCTTCACGGCCGTGTTGGAGATGGCGAGATAGCCCGTGTTCACGTGCCACCACATCTGGTTCTCGGGCTTGGCGAGGAATTCGAGGTACCGGGCGACGCCCTTGTACTCCGCCGCCGGCTTGCCCTTCATCACCCAGAACGTGGCGCCGCCGATGATCGACGTCGCCTTCCTGTACGGCGGCCCCCAGTGCGGCAGCTCGCCGGTGCCCCAGTCGAACTTCAGGCTCCGCGTGAAGCCGCCGATGAGGGCGGACGACTGGATGTACATCGCGCAGTCGCCGCTCTGGAACTTCGGATCCGCGTCGCCGCGTCGCCCGCCGTAGGAATAGATCTTGTCCGCCTGCCAGGCATTGAGGGCCCCGATGTGCTTCTGGCCGAACTCGCGGTTGATCAGGAGCTCGACGCCTTCGACGGCGGCGAAGCCGTTGTTCTTGGTGGCGAACGGCTGGTCGTGGGTCGCGTGCATGTTCTCGACCATGGTCCACGACGGCCAGCCCGTCGAGAAGCCGCACTTCGCCGCGCCGGCGGCCAGCAGCTTCCTGGAGAACGCCTCCACGTCCTGCCACGTCTTCGGGGGCTTCTCGGGATCGAGCCCGGCCTTCTTGAAGGCGTCCTTGTTGTAGTAGAAGATCGGCGTCGACGAGTTGTACGGCATCGAGTAGAGCTTGCCGTCCTTCGTGTAGTAGCCGACCACGGGTTTGATGAAGTCCTCCCACTTGATCGGGATCTCGTGCTCCTTCATCAGGTCGTGAACCGGGTACACGGCGCCCGAGAGCAGCATCGTCTGCGTGCCGACCTCGAACACCTGCACGATGTGCGGCGGGTTCTTCTGCCGGTAGGCGGCGATGGCGGCCGTCAGCGCCTCGGAGTAGGTGCCCTTGCGCAGCACCTTCACCTCGAACTCCCCCTGGCTGTCGTTGAACTGCTTGGCCTGTGCCTCGACGGTCTCGGCGAGCTGTCCGCTGATCCCGATCCAGACGTGGATGTCGGTCTTGGCCAGCGCGGCCGGAGGGGTCAGCGCCAGCACGAGCGCGGCCAGCGCGACGGTGCGCGTGACGAACGCTTTCATGATCGCCTCCTGTGGGAGCGGGATCGCTTCGGCGGTGCCGCACTATAGCACAGCGTTTCCGACGCGCCGGCGACGCGACGGCTACGGTTCGGCGACAGGCGTTGCCGCCACGATCCCCCGCGTCACGTCCGGAAGCGGCGGGAACGGGCGACATGCGCGTCGAACGCCTCGAGCTCGGCGTCGAGCCGCCGCGCGCTCCAGCCGAGCAGGGGGGCCATGCGCCGCGCGATCGGCTCCGCGCAGTCCTCTCCCTGGCAGCGGCTGGTGCCGATGCCGGTGCGACGCAGCATGAAGTCCTGGAGCGAGATGGTCAGCTCGTCCTGGACGGCGTGATGGAGCTGCGCGACGACGTCGGGGTTCGTGGGGCAGAGACGCTCGGCGCCGCCGGGAACCTTGCCGACCAGGTCGACCACGCGGGGATAGAGTCGGCCGTAGGTGGCCACCAGCGTCTCCAGCGTCTCCGGCGCGAGACCCGTGGCCGCGACCTCGGAGGAGACGTCCAGCCACGCGCGTGCTTCCACGCGCGTGACCTCCTCGTCGGTGCCGTCCAGCATGCGCGTCGCCGTGCTGCCGCCCGCGCGGCGGCCGAGACCGCGGACGACCATGTCGCCGAGCTCCTCGGCGAGGCTCCGGAAGCACGTGAGCTTGGTGCCGGTGATCGACAGGAAGCGGCCGCCGGCCTCGGCCACGATGCGATGCGCGCGCGACACGTCGGACGCACGCGTGCCCTCCTCGTACGACAGCGGCCGCACGCCGGCGTAGGTGTAGGCGACGGCGTCGGCGCTCACGCGCGGATCGGGCAGCGCGCGCCGCACCTCGCCGAGCAGGTAGTCCACCTCGTCCCGCGTCGCCCACACGCGGTCGAGGTCGCCGGCAAAATCGGTGTCCGTGGTGCCGACCAGCGAGAACTCCCGCCAGGGAATCACGAAGATCATGCGGTCGTCGCGCGTGGAGTGGTAGACGGCGCGCTCGGTCATCCGCGGCAGCAGGCAGTGGATCCCCTTCGTGCGCCGGAGCACGTGGCGCCCCCGCTCCGAGATTCCGGCCAGCGCGCGGATGTCGTCCACCCACGGGCCGGCGGCGTTGACGACCACGCGCGCGCCGAGCTTCGCCACCGTGCCCGTGAGCAGGTCGCGGGCGGTCACGCCGGTCACCGCCCCGTGGGCGTCGCGCTCCACCGACAGCAGCTGACAGTAGTTGAAGACCCGCGCGCCGTGCCGCGAGGCGGAGAGCACGTTCTCGAGGCAGAGCCGCTCGGGAAAGAGCAACAAGTCGTCGAAGTAGTAGCCGGCGCCGCGGAGGTCGTCGGGCCGGATGGCCGGCTCGAGGCTCAGCGCATCGATCGGGCGCAGCACGCGGTATCGCTCGCGATCCCGGCCCGGCGTGAGCCAGTCGTAGAGCTTGAGGCCGAGGCGCACCTTGACCAGCCCGCGTGAGGAGTCGCGGTAGATCGGCACCAGGAAGGGCAGCGGCTTCACCACGTGCGGCGCCAGCCGGCGCAGCCGCTGGCGCTCGGCCAGCGACTCGCGCACGAGACCGAAGTCGAGCAGCTCGAGATACCGCAGCCCGCCGTGGATCAGCTTCGAGGAGACGGACGTGGTGGCGGACGCGAAGTCGCCCTTGTCGATGAGGGCCACCGCGAGGCCGCGCATGGCGAGATCGCGCCCGACGCCCGCGCCCGCCATGCCGCCGCCGATGATGACGACGTCGTAATCGGCGTCAGCGAGGGGCTGCGGGCGGCCGCTCATCGGAGCAAGTCCCGGATCGATGGTAGCACGAGGTCCGGCGCGATCTCGGCCACGCGGGGATCGTCGGCGCGCGTCACGCCGCTCAGCACGAGCACGGTGGCGAGCCCAAGCCGCTTGCCCATCACGATGTCGGTCTCGAGGCGATCGCCCACGATCACCGCGTCGGCGGCCGGCACGCCGAGCCGCGCGAGCGCCACCTCGAGGATGATCGGCGACGGCTTGCCGACCACGATCTCCACGCGAACGCCGGTCACCGCCTCCACCGCCGCCGTCATTCCCGCGCAGTCCGGGATCTCACCGTCCTCGGTGGGACACGTGCGATCCGGGTTGGTGGCGATGAGGCGCGCTCCCTGACGGACCGCCTGCAGCGCGGTGTTGAGCTTGCCGTAGTCGAAGGTGCGGTCGAACGCGATGACCACCCAGCGAACGCGGTGATCGGCGCGCACCTCGAAGCCGTGCGCACGCAGCTCGGCCATCAGGGGCGGCTCGCCGATGACGAACACCGGCGCTCCCGGGTCGAGGGTCGCGAGATGGCGCGCCAGGACCAGCGAGGAGTTGATGACGTCATCGGCCACGGCCGGCACGCCGAGGCGCGTCAGCTTGCGCGCGTAGTCGTCCCGCGTCTGCAACGGCTTGTTCGACAGGAAGGCGAGCCGTCGGCCGGCGGCACGCAGCGCCGCCACCGTCTCGGCGGCGCCGGGCACGAGCGCTTCGCCGAGGTAGATGGTGCCGTCGAGGTCGAAGAGCCAGCCGCGCTGGGGCAGCCGGATCATTCGTGTCAGCGCATCAGCGGCGCGACGGCGACCTCGGCGAGATCGACGAACGGCGCCGGCGCCACGCCGAGCAGCACGATCCCGACGGCCGCGATGGCGAGGGCCAGGCTTCCCGCGAACGTCGGGGCCAGGCGGGCGGCGGTGGCGTCCGGCTCGCGCATGTACATGTAGACGATGACGCGGAGGTAGTAGTAGGCGGCGATGGCGGAATTGAGCACGGCCACGACGGTCAGCCACACGTAGCCGGCGCGCACCGCGGAGCCGAAGAGGTAGAACTTGCCGACGAAGCCGGCCAGCGGCGGGATGCCGATCAGCGAGAGGAGGAACAGCGACAGCGTGGCCGCCAGCAGCGGGTGGCGGCGAGCCAGGCCGGCGTAGTCCCTGACGTCGACCGCCTCTTCGCCGGCGCGCTCGACCAGCATGACGATGACACCGAAGGCCCCGATGGTCGTGAACGTGTAAGCCAGCAAGTAATAGAGGACGGCACCGGCGCCCGGCACGCCGCCGGCGACCAGCCCGACCAGCATGTAGCCGACGTGGGCGACGGACGAGTACGCCAGCATGCGCTTGAGGTTGGACTGCGCGATGGCGATGACGTTGCCGACGGTCATCGTCACCGCCGCCACCGCCCACAGCAGCACCGTCCAGTCCGGCTGCGCGGCCTTGAGCGCCACCACCAGCACGCGCAGGAGAGCGCCGAGCGCGGCCGCTTTCGAGCCGGTGGCGATCAGCGCGGTGATCGACGTCGGCGCGCCCTCGTAGACGTCGGGCGCCCACATGTGGAACGGCACCGACGAGACCTTGAAGCCGAATCCCACGAGCAGCAGGCCGAGCCCGACCGTGACCAGCGTGTCGGCCGGCCGGGCGCTGGCGGCGGCCGCGATGCGGTCGAGATTGGTCGCGCCGGTGGCGCCGAAGATCAGCGCCGTCCCGTACAGCAAGAACGCGGTGGCGAAGGCGCCGAGCAGGAAGTACTTCATCGACGCCTCGCCGGCGGCCAGCCGCGTCTTGAAGAGCCCGGCCAGCACGTAGAGCGGCAGCGACATCAGCTCGATGCCGAGGAACACCACGAGCAAGTCGCCGGCGGACGCCAGGAGCAGCATGCCGGCCGTCGACATCAGGACGAGCGCGTAGTACTCCCCCGACTCGATGCCGTTGCGCCGCAGGTAGTCGATGGAGAGCAGCACGGCGAGGGCCGCGGCGTAGCAGATGACGATGTGCAGGAACAGCGCGTAGTCGTCCAGGAGCACCATGTCCCGGAAGGCGCGCGCGCCGCGCCCCCACTGCGCGATCGAGGCGACCAGCGCGGCCACGATGCCGGCCAGCGCCACCCCGCCGAGGTGCTCCTTGCTGCGCCGCGGCGGCAGCAGATCGAGGATCAGCACCAGCACGCCCGCCGCCAGCACGATCAGCGTCGGCACGAGCGCCCCGAGGTGGATCGGCGGCGCGGCAATCATGGTCGCGACGGCTCGGTGGCAGGCTTGAACCGTGGGTGGCCTGTTCGAGATGGTTCGCGGCTCCGTTCGACTCCCGCGACTATCGATGGCGGCGCATCCGTTTGCGTCGCGACGGAGGCCTTGATTTCCACCTGGGCGATGAGGGCCTGGATGGTGGCCTCCGTCCTGGAGGTGAACGTGCGCGGGTAGATGCCGATCCAGACGATCATGACGATCACGGGCGCCAGCACCGCCCACTCCCGCGGCGTGAGATCGTGCAGGTGGCGATTGGCCTCGTGGCGGATGGCGCCGAAGACGACGCGCTGGTACATCGACAGCAGATAGACCGCGGCGAAGATGATCCCGGTCGTGGCGACGGCGGCCAGCCAGCCGTTGACCTGGAAGGCCCCCACCAGCACCAGGAACTCGCCGACGAAGCCGTTCAGCCCGGGAAGGCCGAGCGACGACAGGGAGACGATCAGGAACAGCGCCGAGAACGCGGGAATCACCGACCACAGCCCGCCGAACTCGGAGATGAGCCGGGTGTGGCGGCGCTCGTAGATCATGCCGACCATGAGGAAGAGCGCGCCGGTGCTCAGCCCGTGGTTCACCATCTGGATGACGCCGCCCACCAGGCCCGCCTGGGTGAGCGTGAACAGCCCGAGCATGACGAAGCCGAGATGGCTCACGCTCGAATAGGCGACCAGCTTCTTGAGATCGGGCTGCACCGTCGAGACCCACGCCCCGTAGACGATGCCGATCACCGCGAGCGCGAAGATCAGGGGACCGAACGTCATCGTCGCGTCGGGGAAGAGCGGCAGACAGAATCGCAAGAACCCGTACGTGCCCATCTTCAGCAGCACGCCGGCGAGGATGACGGAGCCCGCCGTGGGCGCCTCGACGTGCGCGTCGGGCAGCCAGGTGTGAAACGGGAACAGCGGGACCTTGATGGCGAAGGCGAGCGCGAAGGCCAGGAACAGCAGATTCTGGCCGGTGCCGGGCGGCAGCACCCAGCGCGCGAGCGTCGGGACGTCGAAGGTGTAGGCCCCGGTGGCGGCGCCATGCTGGAAGTAGAAGACGAGGATCGCCACCAGCATGAGCGCCGAGCCCGCCATCGTGTAGAGGACGAACTTGATGGCGGCGTAGACGCGGTTGGCGCCGCCCCACACCCCGATGATGAAGTACATGGGGATCAGCATCGCCTCCCAGAACACGAAGAACAGGAACAGGTCGAGGGCGACGAACACCCCCAGCATGCCCGTCTCCAGCACGAGCATGGCCATGACGAACTCCTTCGTCGACTCCTCGATGGCGTGCCAGGCGGAGACGAGGGCGATCGGCGTGAGGAAGGTCGTCAGGAGCACGAGCAGGAGACTGATGCCGTCCACGCCGACGTGATAGGCGGCCCCGAGGTTGGGCAGCCAGCTGAGATACTCCTCGAACTGGAAGTCGGGGCTGGCGGCGTCGAACCGCACGAACAGCGGCACCGACAGCGCGAAGGTCGCGAGGCTGACCGCGAGCGCGCCGCCGCGCAGCCAGGGCTCTCGCGGCCGGGGCAGCAGCGCCAGCACGACGGCGCCGAGCGCGGGCAGGAAGGTGACCGCGCTCAGCAGGCCGATCGGCAGCGCCGTCATCGGGCGAGGAGGAAGCCGACGAGGACGACGGCGCCGGCCAGCATGGTCAGCGCGTAGTTGACCACGTAGCCCGTCTGGAGGCGGCGCAGGCTCTGCGCCCACGCCACCACGCCACGCCCGAGCCCGTTCACGACGCCGTCGACGACACGCGTATCGAAGATCTGCGCCAGGACCTCGGAGAGCGCGAACAGCGGTCGCACGATGGCGCGGTCGTAGAGCCAGTCGACGTACCAGGCGTTGAGCAGGAGGCGGTGGATGACCGTGCGCGGGCGTCCGATGTCGTCGCCGCGAACCGGGCCGTATGCGTAGACGAACCACGCGAGCAGGATGCCGCCGATGGCGACGACGCCCGACAGCACCCACAACACGATGCCGCCGTGCTCGCCGGCGTGGACCGCGAACACGGGCGCCAGGTGCCGCTGGAAGCCCGTCACGTGATCGGACGGCGTGCCGAGCGCGAAGCCGGTCACGATCGTGAGCGCGGCCAGGACCATCAGGGGCACCGTCATGGTCGGCGGCGACTCGTGGACGTGGTGCGCCACCTCCTTGGACATCCGCGGCGCGCCGAAGAAGGCCAGAAAGATCATGCGGAAGGTGTAGAAGGCCGTCATGAACGCCCCGACCAGGAGCAGCGCCCAGACGGCGCGGTTCACCTCGAAGGCCGCGGTGAGGATCCCTTCCTTGGAGAAGAATCCGGCCAGCGGTGGGAAGCCGGCCAGACCGGCGGCGCCGACGGTCATGGTGATGGTCGTGACGACCATGCGCGGCGCGAGACCGCCCATCTTGCGCAGATCCTGCTCGCCGCCGAGGCCGTGGATCACGGAGCCGGCGCCGAGGAAGAGGAGGGCCTTGAAGAAGGCGTGGGTGAGGAGATGGAAGATGCCGATGGCATAGGCGCCGAGGCCGACGCCGGCGAACATGTAGCCGAGCTGGCTCACCGTGGAGTACGCGAGCACCCGCTTGATGTCCGTCTGCACGAGGCCCACGCTCGCCGCGAAAAGCGCGGTCACCACGCCCGTCCACATCACCACGTCGAGGGCCACGCCCGACCGCTCGAAGATGACGTGACTGCGCGCGACCATGTAGACGCCGGCGGTGACCATGGTGGCCGCGTGGATCAGCGCCGAGACCGGGGTCGGACCCTCCATGGCGTCGGGAAGCCAGACGTGGAGCGGCACCTGCGCGGACTTGCCGCAGGCGCCCATGAAGAGCAGCAGCGCGATGCCGGTGGCGGTGGCCGGCGCCAGCGTCTCGGCGCCCTTGAACACGCCGGCGTAGTCGAGCGTGCCGAGCGCGGTCCAGATCCACATGATCGCCAGCCCGAAGCCGAAGTCGCCCACGCGGTTCACGATGAAGGCTTTCTTGCCCGCGCTGGCGGCCGAGTCGCGCTCGTACCAGAAGCCGATGAGCAGATAGGAGCAGAGGCCCACGGCTTCCCAGAAGACATAGAGGAGGAGGAAGTCGCCGGCGAGCACGAGCATCGTCATCGAGAAGACGAACAGGTTCAGGTAGGCGAAGTACCGCGCGTAGCCGGCGTCGTCGTGCATGTAGCCGATCGAGTAGATGTGGATGAGCAGGCCGACGCCGGTGACCACCAGCAGCATGACGCCGGTGAGCGGATCGACGAGCGCGCTCACCCTGGCCTCGAAGTCGCCGGCCACGATCCAGGAAAAGAGCGTGGTGGTGAACGCCTGGGCGCGCGCCCGCGCGAACACGGTGCAGGCGACCACGAACGCGCCGGCGACCGCGGGCACGGCGATCCAGTGCGCGCGACGGCCGGTGGCCCGACCGAAGAGCATGTTGACGAGAGCGCCCGCGAGAGGGAGAGCGGGAATCAGCCAGACGGAGGACACCGCGCCAATCTATCGGTGGGTCTGGGGGGTGTCAATGGTATGATGCCCGTCGTGCCGCAACGGTCCCGTATCAGGCCGTGGGTGTTCCTCGTCGTGCTTCTCGTCCTCGCGATCGTCGCGCCCATCTCGTATCTCGCCTGGCGCCAGACCGTCCCCGGCGTGCGCGCCACGCTGACGGCGCCGAAGGCGATCGGTCACAAGCCTGCGCTGACCGTGTCGCTCGCCGCCGCGCGCGGCAACATCGCCGACGCCGAGGTGCGCGTGGTGCAGGATGGAAAGCCGGTGACGGTGTTCAAGCAGGACGCGCCGCTCGGTCCGCGCGCCGACGTGCCCGTCACCTTCGAGACGGCCGCGCTCGGGCTCCGCGAGGGCAACGCCACCCTCGAGGTCTGGTCGCGTGACGACTTCTGGCGGCCGCTGCGCGGCACCCCCCGCGCGCTGGCCAGCACGCCGGTGACGATCGATCTCACGCCGCCGAAGCTCGAGATCCTGGGCGCCACCCGCTATGTCTCGCCGGGCGGCGCCGCGCTGGTCGCGTTTCGCGTGGACGACGCCGTGCGCACCGACGTCGCCGTCGGCGCGCGCACGTTCCCGAGCCACGCCTACGGGCCGGCCGACAAGCGGGCCCGTGTCGCGCTGCTCGCGCTGCCGGCCGACCTGTCGAGCAACACGCCGATGGCGATCACCGCGCGCGACGAGGCCGGCAACGTCACCGCGCGCGGCGTGCCGTCCGAGCTCAAGCCGCGCGCCTTTCCCAAAGACACGATCAAGCTCAGCGAGGCGTTCCTGCAGGCCAAGGTGCCCGAGCTGCTGCCCCAGCGTCCGCCGACGCAGCCGCTGCTGGAAGGCTTTCTCGTCATCAACCGCGATCAGCGCAAGCAGGCGGAGAACGAGAAGCTGAAGATCGGCGAGCGGACGGCCGAGACGCCGCTCTGGCAGGGCGCGTTCGTGCAGCCGCGCAACACGAAGGTCTTCTCCAATTTCGCGGAGACGCGGACGTACCTCTACGAGGGGCGCGAGGTCGACAAGCAGGTGCACTACGGCTACGACCTCGCCTCCACCAAGCAGTCGCCGGTCCCCGCCTCGAACTCCGGCCTCGTGGCCTTCGCCGGACCGCTCACGATCTATGGCAACACCGTGATCGTGGACCACGGTCTCGGGCTCCAGACCCTCTATGCGCACCTGTCGTCGATCGACGTGAAGCCGGGCGACAAGGTGGCCAAGGGACAGTCGCTCGGCCGCACGGGCGCCACCGGCCTCGCCGTCGGCGATCACTTGCACTTCGAGGTGCTGGTGGCCGGCGTCTCGGTCACGCCGCTCGAGTGGTGGGACGGCAAGTGGATCCGCGACCGCGTCAACCGCCCGCTGAAGCAGGCCGGGCTCCAGGAGATCGGCGGCCTCGCCGCCGTCGTCGACACCGACGACGCGCCGGCCGCATCCGCTCGCCCTGCCCGCCGCCGCCGCTAAGCGCTAGAACGCGCCGAACTTCTCATAGGCCTGGAGCGGCAGCATGCCGCGGCGCACCGCCGTGCGGACCTTGCTCTCGGTGCCGACCAGCCGCTCGCAGCGCTGCAGCACCTCGTGCGCCACGCGGCGAGGAACGACGACCACGCCGTCCAGATCGCCGACGACCACGTCGCCCAGGTTGACGCGCACGCCGCCGATGGTGATCGGCTGCCCCCAGTCGCTCACGCGCCAGCGGGGGACGGAATCCTGGGGGCTCCGGTAGCGGACGAACGTCGGGAACCGCGCGCGGATGATCGACGCGGCGTCGCGTGTGCTGCCATCGATCACGGCGCCACGCACCTTGCGCGCGCGGAACCACTCCGCCGACAGCTCGCCGAAGTGCGCCGCCTCGTTGTCGTTGGCGGCGAGCACCAGCACCGACTCCGCGGGCACGGCCCCGAGCATGCCGAGGAACCGGCGCAGCGTCGCGTCGCGATCGCGCGGCTTGCCGCGGAAGGCGCGGCCCCGCGCGGTAAAGGCGTACCCGGCCATCCGCATCTCGGGCGTCAGCGGCTGGATGGCGTGCGGCAGCGTCTGGCGAAGGAAGCCGAGCTCGTCGAGGACGTCGGTGATGGCTGCCGTGTACATTTTCGCGAAGCGGCGCGGCAAATTGTCCGAGCGCGGGGCCATGGCTGGCCCCGAGCCTAGCACGCTAGCCGCGTAACGCGGCGACGAGGGCCCGCGGCGGCACGTAGTCGCCGATGACGCCGAGCAGTGCGGCGAGCGCGGCCGGGCGCCGGGCCAGCCAGCGGGCGGCGGCGTTGGCGAGGCCGCGGTGCGCGATGAGGAACTGCAGCACGCGCGTCACGCGCTCCTTGTCGGCGAAGGCGGCGTGCCGGGCGCGCCGGTAGGCGCCCGGCGCGGCGGAGGCCACGTCGCCGGCTCGGGCGGCCCCGGCGATCGCGTCGGCCGCCAGCTCGGCGCCGCGCAGCGCGGCGTAGATCCCCTCGCCCGTGAACGGATCGTAGAACCCGGCGGCGTCGCCGACCAGCAGCACGCCCCGCTCGCGCGGCGGCGTCACCCGGTACGCGAGCGGCCCCATCGCCTGCAACGGCGCCTCGCGTCGCGCGCCAGCGAGTCGCCGCGCGAGGTGCGGCACCTGGCGGACGCGGGCGACGAAGAAGTCCTCCAGCCGGTCGCTCCACGGCGCGGCGTGGCCGAGTGGAACGACGAGGCTGACGTTGATGCGCTCCGGCGCGAGCGGATTGAGGATGGCGTAGTCCGGGGGGTCGACGTAGATCTCGCCGAAGTCGTGACAGTCGGCCAGGCCCGACACGTACGTGACCAGCGCCATGCGGGTCAGGCGATGCGGATGCCGACATCCGAGGCGCTGCGCGACCGTCGAGGCGCGGCCGTCGGCGGCGACGACGATCGGCGCCCGGAACGTGAGGGCGGCCCCGCCACGGTCGACGGCCTCGACGCCGACCACGGCACCGCCCCCGACGGCGACATCGGTGACTCGCACGCCCTCGCGCAGGTCGACGGGCAGCGCGCGAAGACGGTCGACGAGCGCGCCGTCGAGCAGAGCGCGGGAGACACCGGTGGCATGCTCACGGTACGGGCGGAACGCGCCGACAGCACGGTACCGTCCTGTCAGCGTGGTGCCGTCGGGCGCGGTGATGCGCATCCCGCTCAGCGCCACGCCACCCCCCGAGTCGACGAGCTTCAGCACACCGAGCCGGTCCAGCACGCGGCCGGCCTCGGGGCTCAGGTACTCGCCGCAGATCTTCGGCCGCGAGCGGCCACCGCGCTCGAGTACCAGCACGTGCAGACCGTGCTCGGCCAGCAGGATGGCGGAAGCGGCGCCGGCCGGGCCGGCGCCGACCACGATGACGTCGGGCCGCGCCGCGCTCACGCCGCCGTCTCCGCCACCAGCCGCGCGATCACGTGATACCGCTGCACGGTCACGTCGGGCACGCCCGCGCGGCGGAAGAGATCCGCCACCTCCGCCGCCGCATACGCGCGCCGCACGGAGAGCGGTCCGTCGTGGCGCGAGATCGGATGGGCGGCGATGACCCTCGTGGCGAGCCAGACGAGGACGAGCGCCAGACGGCTGCGCGCCAGGTCATTGACGACCACGCGGCCTCGTGCCACCCGCGCCATCTCGGCGAGCGCGATGACGGCCGCCTCCGGCTCGAGGTGATGCAGCGTGAGCGCCGCGTGCACGACGTCCGCCGACTCCGCGGCCAATGGCAGCGCCGTCGCATCGGCGCGGATGATCGCGATCTCCGGCGACGCCGCACAGGCGCGCCGCGCCAGCTCGGCCGCCGCGGCGTCGCGCTCGACCACCACGACGCGCACGAGCCGCCCCCGGCGGCGCGCCCAGCGGACCACGCGCCGGGCGAAGCCGCCGGCTCCGCCGCCCACGTCCACCACCATCAGCGCTCGCGCGCGCGACACGGCGCGGGCGGCGCGGCGCACGCGGGCCAGTGACAGGGCATGACCGCCGAACCACGCGGCGAGGCGATCGATGTCACCGAGCGAGGCGGCCAGGTCCGCCAACGGCACGACGCCATCGATCAGCTCGCGCGCGTGCGTGGCCCGACGCATCACCAGCGCAGCAGCGCACCCTCGGCGGCGAAGCCCGGCCCGAGCCCGATCATGAGGCCCCAGTCGCCCGGCACGGCGAGCTCGGCTTGCAGCAGCCGCTCCAGCACGAAGAGGATGGTGGCGGAGGACATGTTGCCGTAGTCGTGCAGCACACCGCGCGCGTGCGCCATCTGCGCGTCGGTCAGGTCCAGCAGCTCGCGGGCCCGATCGAGCACGCGGCGGCCGGCGGAGTGCAGCACCCAGTGCGCGACGTCGTCCCGCTTGAGGCCCTGCGTGTCCATGAGCGCGCGTGCCATCTCGCCCATCATGGTGGCCCCGATCCGCCGCACGTCCTTGGACAGCACCACCCGCGGGCGGCCGCCTGGATACTCGAAGCCCATCGCCGGCAGATGCTCCGAGCGAAACAGCGTGCGCGTGGTGACGACGGCGGGGCCGGGCCCCTCCCCGCTCAGGGCGAGGGCGCCGGCCCCGTCGGCGAAGATGGCGTGCGCCACCGCGCTCTCGAGGCGATCGTCGAGGAAGTAGGCGGCCGAGCAGATCTCCACCGCGACCACCAGCGCGCGATGGCGCGGGAACGCGTGCAGATGGTTCCACGCCTGCTGGAGCGCCACCATGGCCGACGCGCAGCCGGTGTCGCCGACGTGGACGCGCTGCACGTCACTGCAGGTGCCGAGCCGCGCGATGAGATGCGCGTCCACGCTGGGGGTCAAGCGGCCGGTGCACGTCGTGGTCGCCACGAAGTCGACGTCGGCGGCGTGCCATCCGGCGCGCTCCATGGCCGCCCGCGCCGCCGACTCCGCGAGCGCGAGCGCGCCCTCGCGAAAGCGGGCGTGGAGGTCGTCCACCGACTCGTCGGGCCGGAAGCGCGCGGGATCGATCCAGAGATGCCGGCCGGCGATGTCGCTGGCCGCGAAGAAGCCGCGCCGGCGCTCGTCGACGTAGCCCGCCATCCTCAGCAACTCGGACTGCGTGAAGCGATGCGGCGGCACCGCTGTTGCGGCCGCCACGATCCGCGGCGTCATGGAGCCTCCTGGATGGACGGCATCGCGTAAGATGGGCTCACGTCGAGCATACTGCGAGGGTCGAGGCCATGCCACTGTTCAGCTTCGAGGGAAAACGTCCGGTGGTGCACGCGACCGCGTTCGTGGCGCCGACGGCCGTGCTCATCGGCGACGTCACCGTGGAGGAGCGCGCGTCCGTCTGGTACAACGCCGTGCTGCGCGCCGATTTCAATCCGATCGTCGTCCGCGCCGGCGCCAACGTGCAGGACTGTTCGGTGGTGCACGTGACGCCGCGCGCCGGCGTCGAGATCGGCCGGGGCGCCACCATCGGTCACAACTGCACCGTGCACGCGGCGACCATCGGCGAAGAGGCGCTCGTCGGCAACGGCAGCACGGTGCTCGACGGCGCGCGCATCGGCGTGCGCGCGATGGTCGCCGGCGGCGCGCTCGTCACCCCCGAGACCGAGGTGCCCGACGGCATGCTGGCCATGGGCACGCCGGCGAAGGTCAAAGGCCCGCTCGCGGGCACCCCGGCGGAGTTCTGGGTGAAGGCGAATCCCGAGGGCTACCAGGCCCTGGCCCAGCGCCACCGCGCCGGGATCGCGCCCGTCTAGCGCCCCTGGAATTTCGGCGCGCGCTTCTCCTTGAAGGCGGCCACGCCTTCCTTGTGGTCGAGCGTCTGGCGCACGAGGCCCATGTGTGACGAGACGAGGTCCAGGTGCGTGCGCAGATCCAGCCGCAGGCTCTGGTACACGAGCCGCTTGATCATGCGGATCGGCACCTGCGGGCCGTCGGCGATCTGTCGCGCGAACGCGTAGGTCTGCTCGCGCAGCTCCGCGTCGGGGTACACGCGCTGCACGATGCCGAGCCGCAGCGCCTCCGCGGCCTCGACGAAGTCGGCCGTCCACAACAGGTCGAGCGCCTTGGCGGCGCCGATGAGGCGCGGCAAGAAGTACGTGTCACCGTCACCGGGAACGAGGCCGACCTTGACGTAGCCCGTCGAGAAGCGCGCCGACTGCGCGGCCACGCGCACGTCGCACATCACGGTCATCCCCATGCCGGCGCCGACCGCCAGTCCGTTCACCATGGCGATGACCGGCTTGTCGACGGCCTCCAGCGTCTTGGGCACGCGGTGGATGTGCTCCCACAGCTGGTTCTTGTGGTCGAGCGGCGTCGGCTCCCCCTCGCCCATGCGCGCCACGTCGCCGCCGGCACAGAAGGCGCGGCCGGCGCCGGTGACTACGATCACGTTCACGTTGGCGTCGCTCTGCGCCTCGGCCAGCGCCTTTGCCCACGCGTCGATCATCGGCCCCGTGAACGCATTCAGCTTGTCGGGCCGGTTGAGCGTGATGGTCGCGATCTTGTCCTTCACCTCGTAGAGCAGATCACTCATGGTCGTCCTCTCATACGCCCGTCTCGACCGCGAAGATATGCCAGTCGCCGGGAACGCCCTTCAGCGCGTGCGCCCCGCGATCCCGAAACTTCAGCCCCGACCCCGCCACGAGATCCACACGATCGGCATCGGCGGCGTGTCGCCGACGATCTGGTATGCGATTTGACGTCGCCGCTGCGCGCATAGCGGGTCTGCGGGCGGATCATCGGCGCCGGCCGTCAGTCCTTGGCGAGCCTGAGCACGCGCTCGGCGAGGATGTTGCGCAAGATCTCCGACGTGCCGGCGCGGATGCCGCTGCCGCGCGCGAGGAGCTCGTAGAACTCCCACTGCCCGTGATCCACGGCCCACGGCGACCCCTCGCCGATCTGCGAGTACGGGCCGATAAGCTCGGTCGCGGTCAGCGCGAGCTCCTGGTCGAGCTGACTCCAGAAGAGCTTCGACGTCGAGCCCTCCGGCCCCGGCTGGCCGCCACGCAGAATCCTGGTCAAGCTTCGATACGCATTCATCTGGAGCGCCTGCTCGCCGATCCACAGCGCGGCAATCTTCTGCCGCACGATGGGATCGACGCCCTGGCCGCGCGTCCGGGCCAGCTTCACCAGGCGGAGGAGCGCGTTGCGCAGCGAGATGTGCCGGATGAACGTCAGCAGGTCCCGCTCGTAGGCGAGCGTGGTGATGGCCACCGCCCAGCCCTCGTTGAGCTTGTGCACCAGGTTGTCGGCCGGCACCCGCACGTTGTCGAAGAAGACCTCGTTGAACTCCGCCTCCCCGGTGATCTGGCGCAGGGGCCGGACGGTGATGCCCGGCGTCTTCATGTCCACGAGCAGGAAGGTGATGCCCTTGTGCTTGGCGGCGGCCGGATCGGTGCGCACCAGCAGGAAGCACCAGTCGGCCACGTGCGCCATCGACGTCCACACCTTCTGGCCGTTGACGACGAAGTGATCGCCGTCGCGCACCGCCCGCGTCTGGAGATTTGCGAGGTCCGAGCCGGCGTTGGGCTCGGAAAAGCCCTGGCACCAGAGATCCTCGGCGGTCAGGATGCGCCGCAGGAAGCGCTTCTGCTGCGCGGGCGTGCCGAACTTCATCAGCGTGGGGCCGAGCATCGACACCCCGCCGCGGTTGACGAACTGCGGCGACTCCGCGCGCGCCATCTCCTGGAACAGCACGATCTGCTCGGTCAGGGTGGCGCCGCGCCCGCCGAACTCCGTCGGCCAGTCGATGCCGACGTAGCCCGCCTCGTACATCGTCTTCTGCCACGCGCGCAGCCGACGGATCTCCTCCACGTCCGCCCGCGACGCCGCGAACGCCCGCCCCCGCAGATCATCGGGCAGATTCGCCTCGAGCCACGCCCTCACTTCCTTCCGGAACGCCTCTTCCTTCTCGCTGAAGTCGAAATCCATCAGCGCCTCACCACATCACGCAGCCGCCATCGACCATCAGCGCCTGTCCCGTGATGTATCGCGCTTCATCCGAGGCGAGGAAGACCGCGGCGTTGCCGATGTCCTCCGGCGTCTGCTCGCACTTCATCGGGACGATGTCGTTCACGCGCTTCTCGAACACCTGGCGCGCCGTCATCCCCTTGAAGGCAGGGTTGGTATCGGCGATGTGCTGCGCGAGCTTCTGCCAGAAATCGGTGTACAGCACGCCCGGGCAGATGGCGTTGGCCGTGATGCCGTGCGCGGCGAGCTCCTTGGCCACGACGCGGGTGAACGTGATGACGCCCTGCTTGGCCACGCTGTACGCCGGCATCGTCGTCGCCGCCAGCGGGCCCGCGATGGAGGCGATGTTGATGATCCGTCCGGCCTTGCGCTCGATGAAGTGCGGCGCCACCGCCTTGCAGGTGAGGAACACCGACTTCGTGTTGACGGCGAAGGCGCGATCCCAGTCGTCCTCCGTGTTGTTCGTGAACGGCATGCCCGGCGGCGCCGCCATGCCGGCGTTGTTGACGAGGATGTCGATCTTCCCGAGCTGATCCCGCGTGCGGTCGACCATCGTCTTCACGTCGGCGCTGCTGGTGACGTCGCATTTCATGGCGAGCACGTGGCGGCCAAGCGCCCTCACTTCCTCCGCCACCTTGTCGGCGTTGAGCACGTGGAGGTCGGGAATGGCGATGTCTGCGCCCTGCTTCGCCATCGCGAGCACGATGCCACGCCCGATTCCGCTGCCACCGCCGGTGACGACGGCGACCTTTCCGGCCAGACGACTCATTCACTCCTCCGGTTCACATATAATCGGTGCTTCGGAGGGCCCCATGACATCACAGCCCCTGAGGAGTCGCAACTGGTTCGGCCGTCAGGATCTCGACGGCTTTGCGCATCGTTCCTGGCTGAAGACCGAGGGTTTCAGCGACGTGGTGTTCGACGGCCGTCCGGTGATCGGCATCGCCAACTCCTGGTCAGAGCTCACCAACTGCAATGCGCATCTGCGTCAGGTGGCCGAGGCGGTGAAGCGCGGCGTGTGGTCGGCGGGCGGCTTTCCGCTCGAGTTCCCCACCATCTCGCTCGGCGAAGTCCTGATGAAGCCGACGACGATGCTCTTCCGCAACCTCATGGCCATGGACGTCGAGGAGTGCATTCGCGCGTATCCACTCGACGCCGTGGTGCTCCTCTCCGGCTGCGACAAGACGACGCCGGCGATGCTGATGGGCGCCGCCTCCGCCGACGTGCCGGCCATCATGGTCACGGGCGGCCCCATGCTGCGCGGCAACTGGCGCCAGGAGGAGCTCGGCTCCGGCACCGATCTCTGGCGCTTGTGGGCCGAGCGCCGCGCCGGCAGCCTCACCGACGAGGAGCTGTGCGAGGCGGAGTCGTGCATGTCGCGCTCCGCGGGTCACTGCATGGTGATGGGCACCGCCTCCACGATGGCATCGATGGCCGAGGCGCTCGGCATGACGCTGCCGGGCAACGCCGCCATTCCGGCGCCGGACTCGAGACGCCTGGCCATGGCCGAGCTGGCAGGACGACGTGCCGTGGAGATGGCCAGGGCCGGCGCGCCGAAGCCGTCCCAGATCCTGACGGCGCACGCCTTCGACAACGCGATCCGCACGCTGATGGCCATCGGCGGATCGACGAACGCCGTGATCCATCTGCTGGCGATCGCCGGTCGCGCCGGTGTCCCGCTGCGACTCACGCGGTTCGACGAGCTCTCGCGCACCACGCCATTCTTGTTGAACCTGCGGCCGTCGGGGAAATACCTGATGGAGGACTTCTTCTACGCGGGCGGGCTGCCGGTGGTGCTGAGGGAGCTGCTGCCGCTTCTGCACACGGAGGCACGGACGGTCAACGGCCACTCCATCGGCCACAACGTTCGCGACGCCAGGTGCTGGAACGAGGACGTGATCCGCCCCCTCACGCTGCCCATCGCCAAGGAAGGCGGCCTTGCGATCCTCACCGGCAACCTCTGTCCGGACGGCGCGGTGATCAAGGTCTCCGCCGCCTCACCACGATTGCTGGCGCACCGCGGCCGCGCCGTCGTCTTCGAGGACCACGCCGATCTTCACGCGCGCATCGATGACCCCGCGCTGCCGATCGACGAGAACTCCGTACTCGTGCTGAAGCACGTCGGTCCCAAGGGCGCGCCCGGCATGCCGGAGTGGGGCGCGGCGCCGGTGCCGGCGCGCCTGCTGAAGAAGGGCGTGAAGGACATGGTCCGCATCTCGGACGCACGGATGAGCGGGACGTCGTACGGGACGGTCGTGTTGCACGTCGCGCCGGAGTCGGCCGTGGGTGGGCCGCTCGCGCTGGTGCGGGACGGCGACGAGATCGAGCTCGATGTGCCGAGGCGGACGCTGTCGTTGCGGGTGACCGACGAGGAGCTCGCCCGGCGGAAGGCGGCGTGGAAGGCGCGACCGCCGCACTTCGCCCGCGGCTACGGCCGCATGTTCCTCGATCACGTGCTCCAGGCGAACGAGGGCTGCGACTTCGATTACCTGCGCGGTGCGACGCCGGTGCGCTTCGAGGACACGGCCGGCCCCTCCCACGCATAGGAGCACCGCGGCAGGAGGACGCGGGCGCTACGGTGACTGCGGGGCGAGCGAGGCGGCCGCGATGCGCGCCTCGGCCCTGGCCGCTACGGGAGCCGCGTTGTCGCGGGCGCGGACCCGTCCACTGCGGCGGAGCTCGTAGATCACGGCCGGCACGGCGTCGTCCAGCACGGCGCGCTTCGCGACGGCCCGCGGCATCGCCGCCGGGCGTGGTTCCGGCGCGGCGGCGACCGGCTCCATCGCCGCCGCGCCCGTCAGCGCGGCGGCTTCCTCGCGCAACGGCGGCGGCGCGTCGTGAAGGGGCGACGCCAGGAGGACGAGGCCGGTCAGCAGGGGCAACCCGACGAAGAGCAGGGCAGTCTGGGCCGAGCCCGGCCACACGGGCGGGGGAGGCGCTGTTCCCCAGAGTCCCTCAATTCGCACCCGCTCTGCACAGGAGCGGCAGATAGTGTCCGAGAAGGCGACCCTCCGCCCGCGCCACGAAACCACGCCCAGGGGCCGGGGATAACCGCGAAAGAAGCCGTGCCAGGCGCAGCGCGAGATCACCATACGGCTCTTGTCGGAGCAAGCCGCGTGCCCTGTGACGGTACGACGTTCAGCGTCGCAACGGCGCGAGCGCCGCGCGCAGCGACCCGGTGGCTCGTAGCGCGCGGGCGGCGGCACCGGCGCCGAGGCCGCGGCGCGCCATGACCACGGCGACCGGTACGCGGTTGCCCGCGGACCGTAGCAGCCGCCGAGCCTCCGCGTGCCCGACCCCGCCGAGCTCGGCCACGAGCCGCGTCGCCCGCTCGCGGAGCTTCCGGGAGCGCGGTTGCACGTCGATCATCCGGTTGCCGTAGACCTTGCCGAGCCGCGCCATGCTGGCCGTCGTCAGCGTATTCAGGACGAGCTTCGTCGTGGTCCCGGCCTTGAGTCGCGTGGACCCCGCCAGCACCTCGGGGCCCGGCGACGGCGCGATGACGACGTCGGCGCGCGGCAGCCGGGCGTGGTCGGGATTGCACGCGACCATGATGGTGCGGGCGCCGAGCCGGCGCGCGGTCGTCAGCGCCTCGCGCACGAACGGCGTGACGCCGCGGGCCGAGATGCCCACGACGACGTCGCCGCGCCGCGCCCGCGCGCGGACGGCGCGGGCGCCCGCACGGCCGTCGTCTTCGGCGCCCTCTCGCGAACGAAACACCGACGACCGTCCGCCCGCCATCACCGCCTGCACGAGGTGCTCAGGCGTGCCGAACGTCGGCGGACACTCCGCCGCTTCCAGCACGCCGAGGCGGCCGCTGGTGCCTGCGCCGACGAAGATCAGTCGCCCGCGCGCGGCCAGGGCGGTCACGATGAGGTCGACGCCGGCGGCAAGGGCGCCCGCTTGCCGTCCGACGGCGCGGACGGCGCGCGCGTCCTCGCGATTCATCAGGGCGGCGATGGCCCGCGCGCTCAGCCGATCGAGGCCGGCGCTGGCGCGATTGGCGCGCTCGGTGGCCAGGCGCTCGTAACGGACCGCGCGCGGCATGGCGCGATGGTACACCGGCTGCGCTACTATCGGCGCGTGCCGTCCGTCCGCACGGGCCTCGACGTGCTGCTCCGCGATCGCCTCTCGCTCCTGCGCGGCCGGCGCATCGGACTCGTCGCCCATCAGGCGTCCGTCGACAGCCGCCTCGAGCACGCCGCCGTGCTGCTGCACGACGCGCGCGGCGCGCGACTCACGCGCCTCTTCGCGCCGGAGCACGGCCTGTGGGGTGCCGCGCAGGATCATGCGGCCATCGCCTCCGCCCGCGATCCGGTCACCGGCCTCGCCGTGGTCAGTCTCTACGGCGCGCGGCGGGAGCCGACGGCTGCCATGCTGCGCGGACTCGATGCGCTCGTGATCGACTTGCAGGACGTCGGCTCGCGCTACTACACCTTCGTGTGGACCATGGCCCTTGCGATGCGTGCCTGTGCGCGCGCGGGTATCGAGGTGATCGTGCTCGACCGGCCGAACCCGCTTGGCGGCGCCGTCGTCGAAGGCAACATGCCGGATCCCGCGTACAGGTCGTTCGTCGGTCTCTATCCGCTGCCCACGCGCCATGGCCTCACCATCGGCGAGGTCGCCCGCTGGCTCGCCCTCGCGCACGGCCTGCGTCCGCAGCTCACCGTGGTCGAGATGCGGGGCTGGCGGCGCCGCATGCTGTGGGAGGACACGGATGTGCCGTGGGTGGCTCCGTCGCCGAATATGCCGACGCCGGATACCGCGCGCGTCTACCCCGGCGGGTGCCTGTTCGAGGGCACGAACCTGTCGGAAGGCCGCGGCACCACGCGTCCGTTCGAGTGGGTCGGCGCCCCCTATCTCGACGCTCACGCCTACGCCGAGGCGCTGGCGGACGAGGATCTGCCCGGCGTGCGCTTCCGTCCCGCGCGATTCACGCCGACGTTCCACAAGTGGGCGGGCCGACTCTGTGGAGGCGTGCAGATCCACGTCACCGACCGCCACCGGTTCAAACCCTTCGTGACGGGCCTCGCGGTCGTGGCGGCCGCCCGCCGCCTGGCGCCGCGACGATTTGCGTGGCGCCGGCCGCCCTACGAGTTCGAGCGGCGACTGTTGCCGATCGACATCCTCCTCGGCACCGATCGAATCCGCCGGGCCGTCGAGCGCGGGCGTCCGCTCGGCGAGATCGAGCGCGGCTGGTCGGGTGGGATGCTCGCGTGGAAGCGCCGGCGGACGCCGGTCCTGCTCTACGGCTGAGCGCTACGAGAAGAGCTGCGAGAAGAAGCGCTTCACGGTGGCGCCGAACTTGTTCGCCGATTGCTTGAAGCTCTGCCAGGCCCCCTTGGCCGCCGGCTCGGCCGCCTTCCCCGACGCCTTGAGCTTGTTGCCCGAGTACTTGGCGCCCTCCACGACCGTGGCGCCGACACCCTTGGCCGTCTCCTCGATGCCCGGGCCGACCTTGCCGGAGCCGATCATCTTGCCGCCGCGCTCCACGCGTCGGGTGGCCGCCTTGACCTTCGCGTCGTCGGCCGCGAAGAGCGGAATCACCGATCCCGCGAGCACGCCGGCGCCCACGAGGACGACGGCCAGAGTGTGCCGCAGACGCGCCAGCGGGTGGCCGTCGGGAATCTCGGCCTCCCGCCCGAGGCGCACGACGCGCTCGTGCTGCTCGACCATCCAGGCATCACTGCCGTGAACGGCGCTCACCGACCCGCAGCCCTTGCGGAGCGATGCGAGCACCACCCACGCCAGCGCGATGACCAGCACGAGCGCGACGATCTGCATGTCGATCAGGAGGAGTAGCCTCGCGCGCGCATACAGCTCGCGTAGGCGGCCCGATACTTGTCGTCCGACTTCTTGTTTTCGTTGAGACCGTAGAGGCTGCCGGCGCCCGCGCCGACGATGCCGCCGATCGCCGCACCCTTTCCGGCCCCCTTGCCGCCGTCGGCGATGGCGCCACCCGCCGCGCCCACCGCCGCGCCCACGGCCGCCCCGATGGCGCCGTCCCGCACGACCTCGATCGTCTTGTCCTTGGTGTCGCGCTTGCCGCCGGCCTCGGACGCCGCGTAGCGGTTGCACGCCTCGATGGCGTTCTTGCTCGGCGTGGCGGCGACGGCGCTCGACACGCGAGCCGGCTTCGCCGACTGCCCGGCCACCCTCGGCGCCGACCGATCACCGGCGGCGCGATCACGCTCGCTACCGGTCCAGTTCGCCACGACAAGGCCGGTCACGAGGGCCGTGACCACCACCACCGCCATGCCGATGGCCGTGATCTTCCAAGGATTCCAGCCGTTCTGCGTCATCGCGCGTATCTCCTCACTTCGTCGGGTGATCGTCCCGAACGGTCTCTTCCAGCGTGGTAGGGCCCGCGAGCGCCGCCGGAGCGGCGATCGCCTCGTCCTGACTCCAGCCGCGCACCACCCCGTCACCGTTGGTCTTCGGCGTCGCGCGATTCGCGGACGTCGCCATCGGACGCGAGGTCTGGTTGTAGCGGCTGACGATCTGGGCGAGCGTCTTGTCCTTGAGCAGCAACCCCTTCTTCTGCATGTCCCTGAAGACCTGCCCCCAACCCGTGCTCTTGCGCTTCATCACCGAGATCTGCTCGAGCGTCAGCGACCTTCTCGAGCCACCGGTCGGGGTCGGAGTCAGGCTTTGCGCCTCGTGCAGCGCGCGGGCGATGTTCTGGTTGCCTGGAGACATCGCTTCGTAGGCGCCGGCCGGAGTCGCCGGATGTGTCGTCTGCGCCGTGGCAGTGGTCGCGCCAAACAGCAGCATCAGTGCCGCCAGCGTCGATCCATGTTCGGCCATGTGCTTCGCCTCCCGCACAGCCTCACCACCGGGATCCCGCCACGTCCCACATGGGCATGGGGACCCCGAGGGAACACCAGGACAGCAGCAGTCGTGCCATACCCCCGGTCTCGCAACTCGGCCAGCGAATTCAGCTAGTTCCGGGGCACCGATGTCGTTTCGACCAGGGTTCGCACGTCGGCGCGGTGACATGTCATCCACCCCCGACGGGCCAGAAGGGCACGGAATACGAACGCGACAATTTAGAATGGCGCGATGACGGACTTCGAAGATCTCGTCGGCGAGCGGCTGATGATCGGGCTGGCCGGGGCCACCGTCGGCGATGTCGACATCCGGCTCTTCAAGGACACGCGCGCAGCGGGACTCATTCTGTATCGGCGCAATTTCACGTCGCCCGCCCAACTGCTCGAGGTGCTCGGCCGCCTCGAGAGCGCCCTCGGACGACGCCTGCTGGTCGCCACCGATCACGAGGGCGGTCGCATCGTGATGCTCGGCCAGGGGGTGACCATCTTTCCGGATAACCTCGCCGTGGGCACCGCCGGCGAGGAGACGTTCGCGTTCAAGCAAGGGCTCTTCGAGGCGCGGGAGCTTCGTCGGCTCGGCGTGGACCTGAACCTCGGTCCCTGCCTCGACGTCCTCACCGATCGCTACAGTCCCAACATCGGCATCCGCTCGTATGGCAAGGACCCGGCCCTCGTCGCGCGCTACGGCGTGGCGCGCATCCGCGGAATGCTGAAGGGCGGCGTCTCGGCGTGCCCGAAGCACTTCCCGGGGAAAGGCCACTCGCCGCTCGACGCGCATCTCCGGCTGCCGACGATCGACTCCGAGTGGGACGAGATGCAGCGGGTGCACCTGGTGCCCTTCTTCGAGGCGCTGGCGGCGGGTGTGGAGTGCGTGATGACCTCCCATCCGGTCTATCCAAAGCTCGACCCGGCCGGGGTGCCGGCCACCTTCTCGCGGCTCATCGTGGAGGACTACCTGCGTGGCCAGCTCGGCTACCGCGGCGTCATCGTCTCCGACGACCTCGAGATGGGCGCCGTCACCGAGGCGTGTCCGATCGGTGAGGCCGCCGTGCGCACCGCCGCCGCCGGTCACGATCTGCTGCTGGTCTGCCACACCGAGGCGGCGCAGCGCGCGGCGGCCGCGTCGCTCGTCGACGCCTATCGCGCCGGGCGCCTGCCGCGCCACGCGCTGGAGCTCTCCGCGGCGCGCGTCCGCGCGCTGCGCGAGCGCCGCACCGCGCGCACCGAGGGCGGACCGCCGGCCGCCGAGCGCGACGGCGCGCCGCTCGCCATGGCCATCGCCACGCGCGCGGTGACCGAGGTGACGCGCGGGCGGGCCGAGTTCGCCCGCGCGCTGAACGGCCGCGTCACCGTCGTGTTCCCGCGCTTCTCGGACCTGGCAGCGCGGATCACCATCGAGCCGGAGCTCTGCGACGAGACGGGGTGGGTGCGCGGCGTCTTCGCAACCGCCGGCGTCGCCGTCGAGCCGGTGGTGGTCGGTATCGAGCCGACGCCGGCGGAGATCGAAGCCGCCGCCGAGCGCGCGGGGGCCGCCGATGCCACGGTCCTCTTCCTCTACGACGGGCACCTGTATCCGTCGAACCGTGCGCTGCTCGAGGCGGTGCAGAAGTCGGCGCCCCGGCTGGCCGTGGTGCTGATGCGCGACCCCTACGATGCCGCGCTCCTGGCCCCCGGCGTGGTCGGCATCACCGCCTATGGCTGGCGCCGCTGCCAGCTCGAGGCCGTGGTGGCGCGGCTGACGTTTCCGTAGGAGAGCGCCACCGCCAGCAGCATCGTCCCCGCCGTGCCGAGGATCACCAGCCAGGACCACGCGAACGGCAGCACCTTCGTCTCCGAGAGCACGAGCAGACCGAGATTGACGGCGGCCATGACGATCATGGCCGTCACGTTCGCCCAGTCGCTGATCGGCCGCCGCGTCAGCAGGCCGAGCAGGAACACGCCGAGCAGCGAGCCGAAGGTCACGCCGGCGATCTTGAAGGCCAGCCACAGGATCTGGTCGAAGGACGAGAACGCGTAGGCGAGGCCGCCGAGCACGATGCCGAACGCGACCACGGCCACGCGCGACACGACGAGGTAGTGGCGCTCCGAGCGCCCGCGGGCGATCAGCGGCCGGTAGATGTCCGTCACGAAAGATGCCGACAGCGAGCCGAGGGGCGAATCGATGGAGGCCAGTACGATGGCGCTCAGCATGAGCCCGCGCAGGAAGCCGGGCATCGCCTGCTGCACAAAATGCGGCAGGATCTCGTCGGGCCGCGACACGGGCAGCGCGGGATTGGTCGTGTAGAACGTGTAGAGAGCGGCGCCGAGCGTCATGTACACGGCCAGGGTCACGGCGGTTCCGATCGGTGTGAGCGCCAGCGTGCGCTGGCTCTCCTGGCGCGTCTCCACCGTGAGCAGCCGCTGCATGAGGTCGTGGTCGGTGCCGAAGGCGGCCATCGAGCCGACGAACCCGTTGAGGATCGCCACCCAGACGATGTTCGGATCGGCAAAGGTCCGTCGCCAGAAATTCGCGTCGCCGGGGGCCGGGCCCCAGTTCACGACGCTGAGCCGTCCGGCCTCGCCAGCCACGCGGCTCACCGTCGCGAGGCCGCCCTCGATCTGCGAGAGCAGGAAGACGAGGGTCGCCGCGCCGGCGGCGAGGAACATCAGTGCCTGGAACACGTTGGTCCAGACGATCGCCTTCACGCCGCCGGCAGCGATGTACACGATCGACACCGCCGTGAAGAGCGCGATGGTCGGCGCCAGAGGCCAGCCGACGAGGACGGAAACCGCCAGGGCGGCCGCCATGAGTCGCACGCCCGAACCGGCCAGCCGCGTGACGAAGAAGAAGATCGACCCCGTGACCTGGCTGGCGGCACCGAAGCGGTGCGCCAGGAACTCGTAGATCGTCGTCACCTGATGACGGTAGAAGGCCGGGATGAACAGGAACGCCACCGCAAGCTTGGCCAGGCTCGAGCCCACGAAGAACTGGACGTACTGCCAGTTCTCGCTGTAGGCGGTGGCCGGCACGGAGATGATGGTGACGGCGCTGATCTCCGTCGCCAGAAACGACAGGCAGGCCGCCCACCACGGCACGCGGCGGCGCGCGAGGAAGAAGTCGGCGGTGTCGTGCTGCTGCCGCGTGAAGCCGGTGCCGATGACGACGAGGACGGCGAGGGAGGCGAGGAGGACGGCGTAGTCGGGCCAGGTCAGGGCCGGCGACACTCCCGCATCATACGATGCTCAGCGCGGCACACTCACCATTCGCGGAGCGCGGTCGCCGACGGAGGCCTGGATGGCACGCTTCCGGAGCTTGTCCATGAGGCCGCTCCACGACGACTGCTGGATGATCCGCTCGAACTCGCTGCGGTACGTGGACACGAACGAGACGCCGTCCATCAGGACGTCGTAGACCCGCCAGCGCCCGTCGCGCTGCAGCAGGCGGTACTCGATGGCGACCTCCGCGCGGCGCGTGATGATCTTCGACCGCACCGACGCGAAGGAGCCGTCGACCGTCTCGGACGTATACAGGATCTTCTCACCCGACCAGCTCTCGATGCGACCGATGTAGGAGCGCTCGAGGAGATCGGTGAACAGCCGGACGAACTCGGCCCGCTCCTGCGGCGCGCGCGCCGCCCAGTGCCGCGTCAGCGTCCGGCGCGCCATCTCCTCGAAGTCGAAGAGCGACGCCGCCGCCTTGCGGATCTCGACGCGCGCCTGCTCGCGCGTCGGGTCCTCCTGCATCGAGGCGACGACGCGGTTTACGGCCATCTGGACGACCTCGCGCGGCCCGGCCGACCCTGCAATCGCCCCCGCGACCATCAACCACGCCACGAGTGATTTGCCCATGGCCGTTCTCCCGCCCGGGGACCGCCAGCATGACCTGTGCCATGGCTGGCCCGGGGCCAGTAACGGACCGATTTCGCTCCGCTCGCGGAGGCCTCGGGCCCGGCGGATAATGCACGCACTGCCAAATCATGTGCGCGCCGGGACAGCGTCAGTGCCGTCTTGCCGTCGGGGTCGATGTGGGAGGCACGTGGCTCCGCGTGAACGCGGTGACGGACGGGCGCGTGGGCCGGACCCTCACGTACCGCGCACCTGCGCTTCCTGAACTCGCGACTTTCTTGCGCAGCCTCTGGCGCCGGCGTCGCTGGACCGGCCGTGTCGACGCCCTCGTCGTCGCTGCCCGTGGGGTGTGGCTGCCGCGCGAGCGGCGCGCGGCCGCCCGTGGGCTGCGCGGACTCGCGCGCCGCTTGCGCGTGATCGCCGACGTCGAGGCGGCGTGGCACGCGACGCACGTCGACGGCGCCGGGATCCTCGTGCTGGCCGGAACCGGCTCGATCGTGCTGGGCCGGACTGCGCGCGGCCGGTGGGCGCGCGCCGGTGGCCTCGGACCGCTGCTGGGCGACGACGGCTCCGGGTACTGGATCGGCCGCGCCTGGCTCCGAGCACGCGCCGGTGCGGCGACGCAGCGGCGATTCGCGACGCGCGGGGACGCGGTGGCCGCCATCGCCGGGCTGGCGCCGCGCGTGGTGGCCCGCGCGCGGCGCGGCGATGGCGTCGCCGAGCGCATCGTGCGCGACGCACAGGCGGCGCTGGCGGGACAGGCTCGGGAGGTCGCGCGCGAGCTCGCGCTGCGCGGCGTGGTCACCGTCGGCGGGGCCGGCAGCGTGATGCAGAATCGCTGGTTCGCGGCCGGCGTCCGCCGCGCGCTGGGCCGAAACGGCGTGCGCGTATGCTGGCGGACGGCGACGCGGGCGCCCGTGGAGGCGGCGGCGCACCTGGCGGCCACGCTGTGCACGGACGCGGCCGGGCGTGGGCGCGCCTGACCGCCGTCTCGTCATCACGGTGTGCCCGCGCGAGCGCGGCGCGGTCCGGCTGCCGGTCGAGCGCGGCTCGGCGCGGCGCCGGCTCGACGCCGCCGCCATCGTGCGTGAGCTCGCGGCGCTCGTGACACGGCGTGCGCTGGGCGGCTTCGTCCGCGTGGAGACGGGGTGTGCGGGTGGCTGCGCGGGCGCCGGTCCGAACGTCGACGTTCGCGTCCATGCGGCGGCGGCCGGTCCCGCCGACGAGGTGGCCATCGGCTGGAAGACCTACGTCTACTCGCTCGCGGCGCTGCCCGATCTCGCCACCGTCGTCGACGAGAACCTGCGCGCGAGTACCCACACGATGGGGCCGGTGAGGGCGGCCAGCACGCCGGCGCCCGTGTTGGCCCAGCCGGCGGTCGCCATCGCCGCCAGCGCGAAGAGCGACGGCGGCGCGGTGACCGCGACGGCGCCCGGCCACCCGCCCGGCACACGCCACGGGCGTGGCAGTGCCGGCTCACGCACGCGCAGCGTGAGAAAGGCCGCGAGCTCGATGAGCAGGGTGACCGAGTAGAGCCACACGTTCAGGACGATCAGCTCCTTGAACGAGAACGCCGCGCACGCGGTGTAGACGGCGGCCGACGTCAGCACGGCCGTCCACGGAGTGCCGAAGCGCGGGTGCACGGCCGCGAACGCGCGCGGCAACGCGCCGTCGCGCGCCAGGACGTACGGAATCCGTGAGTTGGTGAGCAGCAGGGCCATGAAGAGTCCCGCGGTGCTCACGACGGCGCCCGCGGCCACCGCGTGGCCGAGCCAGGCGCCCCCGACGCGCGCGGCCACCGCCGGCAGCGCGCCCGTCTCCCAGTCGCGCCAGTCGCCGGCGCCGTGCGCCAGCGCCACGCCGATGGGCAGGATGTAGGAGGCCGCGATGAGCGGCACCGAGATCAGCAGTGCGCGGCGGAAGGCGTGCTCGGGGGCGCGCGTCTCGCCGAGAATCGTCGACGGCGTGTCCCAGCCGGAGTAGTTCCACATCACCACCGCCAGTCCGACACCGAGGCCGGCCGTGAGCGACTGGCCCTCGGCGAGCAGCGGGCGCCACGGCGCCGCCGACATCTGCGGCAGGCCCACGACCACCAGCAGCGCGATCGGCGCCAGCGCGACGATCGACATCCACACCGCGGCGTCGCCGGTGGGCCGGACACCGAGCAGGTTCAGGATCGTGAGGGCCGCGATGAAGAGGACGGCCAGCACCCAGCGCTCGCCCGCGGTCATCGCCGGATGCCAGAACCGCATGTACTCGACGAAGAGCGCCGGGTAGACGGCGACGTCGATGAAGCTGTCGATCCAGCTCCACCAGCCGACCTGGAAGCCCCAGAAGGGACCGAACGCGCGCGCGGTCCACGTGACGTAGCCGCCCTCGTCCGGCATCGCCGAGGCAAGCTCGGACATGGCGAGCGACACGGGAAGGCTCCAGAGCAGCGGCACGAGGACGAGCAGGAGGAGCGTCAGTCCCGGACCGAACGCGGGCACGGTGTCCTCGATGCCGTAGGGGCCGCCGCTGACGTTGAGGAAGACGATGGCGGCGAGCGGGAGGAGGCCAAGCTCACGCTTGAGCCTGGCCGGCGGGCTCATGGCTGGGCGGCGGCGATCAGCCGCGGCAGCTCCTTCACCCACGCCTCGATGGGCGTCTGCGCGTCGACCACGATCTCGAGCTTTCCGCTCGGCAGCTTGCGCACGCGGCCCGGCGTGGCCGGGCCGAGCGGGATGACGAGCGCCTCGCGATGAATGCCGAGCGCGTCGGTCACCGCGAAGATGGCGTCGATCTCCTTCATGGTCACGACCTCAAGCACGGACGCCGGCCTCCGTGGCGCACGCGATGATCTGTGTCCACGTCGCCTCCTCGATCGGAATGCCGTTGGCGCGCCGGTCGCGCTCCATGCGCGCTTCCGGCTCGCCCGGCACGAGCACCTCCTTGGCGCCGGCGGCGAGCGGCGCCGAGCGGACCCAGTCGAGCAGCGCGGCCACCTGCGCGTCGAAGTCGGCGCGCGGCAGGAAGCGTGCGGGATCGAGGCAGACGATCAGCGTGCCGTTGGCGAAGACGCCGGACTCCGCACTCGCGGCGCCCGTGCCGGAGAGGATGCCGCCAAGGATCTCGACGGCCAGGGAGAGACCGTAGCCCTTGTGTGCACCCGCCGTCAGCAGCGAGCCGACGGGATCGCGGTAATACTCCTTCGGGTCGGTGGACGGCTCACCGCGGCCGTTCAGCATGATGCCCTCGGGCACGGACTCGCCGCGGTTGAACTTCACGCGGAGCTTGCCCTCCGCCCACACGCTCGTCGCGAAGTCGTGCGACATCACCACCGCGCCCCGCGGACCCGGGATGGCGACGGCGTGGGGATTCGTGCCGAGACGCCGGGCGGCGCCGCCCCACGGCGCGACGTTGAGGCCGTGCTTGGCGTTCGCCCACAGGAGCGCGATGAACCCCTCGCCGGCCGCCAGCTCGGCGTAGTCGGCCAGGCGGCCGACGTGGCTGGTGCGGCGCAGTGCCACCGCCGAGAGACCGTGCGCGCGGGCCTTGTCGACGGCGAGCGCCACGCCGCGGCGCGCCACCACCTGTCCGAAGCCCTGGTCGCCGTCCACGATCGCCAGCGCCGGCGTGTCCGTCACCACGCGGAGCACGGGCGCCGGGTTGAGATGGCCGGCCTTGATCGACGCGCAGTACTGCGGGATGCGGATGGCGCCATGGGAGTCGTGGCCGCGCAGGTTCGCGCGCGCGAGCAGCGTGGCGATCCACGCCGCGTCGTCGCGGGGCACGCCGTGCGCGACGAAGAGGTCGACGGTCAGGCGCTCGAGGTCGGCGACGGCGACGGTCGGCATGGCGACGGCTACACTACTCGACGCGATCGCCGAAGGAAAGGTCCCGCGGTGGTATGGTATGGCTCCGTGACGCGGCTCCTCGACGGCCTGACCGTGCTCGACTTCACCCGCGTGCTCGCCGGTCCGTACTGCACGCGGCTGTTCGCCGATCTCGGCGCGCGCGTGCTCAAGATCGAGCGGCCCGGCGAGGGCGACGAGATGCGCCGCGGCTTCCTGCAGCTCGAGGAAGGTCGCACCGACCAGGCGACGTACTTCATCCGGATCAACGCCGGCAAGCGCAGCGTGGCGGTGGACCTCGGGCATCCGCTGGCCCGCGAGATCGTCCGGGACCTGACCCGGCTCAGCGACGTCGTCGTGGAAAATTTCGTGCCCGGCGTGGTGGGGCGCCTCGGCTGCGACTATGCCGCGCTGTCGGCCATCAAGCCCGACCTGGTCTACTGCTCCATCTCCGGCTTCGGCCAGACCGGTCCCCTGCGCTCGATGCAGGCGTTCGCCCACATCATCCAGGCGATCTCCGGCGTCATGCACCTCGAGCGGCAGGGAGACCCGGCTCCACGCGTGAACTACTTGCAGACGGCCGACGTGCTGGCGGGCACGCAGGCCTTCGGAGCGATCATGGCCGCGCTGTGGCGTCGCGCGCGCACGGGCCGAGGCGCCTATCTCGACGTGGCGATGCTCGAGTGCCTCGTCGCCTCCGAGGACGTCACCTTCGGCAGCGTGCTGAACGGCGGCCCCGACTATCTCGGGCCGCGGCCGGGGATGGTCATCCACGCCATCGACGGCCGCTCCTTCGCCATGCAGACCGTCGGGGCGCCGCAGCTCTGGCCGCGCCTGCTGGAGACCATGAAGCGTCCGGAGCTCGCCCAGGACCCGCGCTTCGCCACCCCGCTGGCGCGGCGGGAGCACTGGCGGGAGCTGCGCGAGATCATCGTCGCCTGGCTCGACACATTCCCGTCCGCGGACGCCGCGATCTCGGGTCTGGCGGCGGCGCGGCTGCCGGCGGCGCCCGTGCTCTCGCCGCGCGAGGTGACGGCACACCCCCACCTCGCCGAGCGCGAGTTCTTCGTCGACGTCGCGCATCGCACCCGCGGACGTGTCGGCGTGACCGCGGTTCCCTTCCGCGTGGACGGCGCGCGGCCGCGACCGGCCGCGGGGGCGCCGTATCGCGTGGGCGAGGACACGCGCAGCGTCCTCACCGACGTGCTGGGCTACGACGACACCCGCGTCGAGAGCCTCCGCAAGGCCGGTGTCATCGAAATGGCCTAGGTCGTGAGCGCCGCTTCGGCGGCGGCCTCGCCCGATCGCACGCAGTCCGCGATGCCGACGCCGCGGTAGGCGCCGCCCGCGAGGTACAGCCCCGGTAGCGTCAGCGCGCGGCGCTCCAGCGTCTCGACACGCGCGAGGTGGCCGACGCAGTACTGCGGCATCGAGGCCGGCCAGCGTGCGACGCGAGTCAGAACCGGCTCGGCGGTGATGCCGAGGGCATCGCGCAGCTCCGCGCGGGCACGGCGCAGCAGCGCCCCGTCGTCCTCGGTCAGCACGCGGGCGTCGAGCGCTCCGCCGAGGAAGCAGCGCAGCAGCGCGTGGCCGTCGGGCGCGCGTCCCGGGTACTTCACGCTCGAGAACGTTCCGGCGAGGATCGACTTGCCCTCCGTGCGCGGGACCACGAAGCCGAAGCCGTCGAGCGGATGCGGCACATCGGCGCGCCGGTAGCCGAGCGAGACGGTGGCGGCGCCCGCGTACTCGATCCCCTCGAGCAGCGTGGCGAGCGTCGGATCCACGGAGCGGAGGAGCCGCGCCGCGCCGTGCGACTCCCCGGCCAGGATCACGCGATCGGCGTCGAAGCGTGCGCCCTCGGCCGTCGCCAGCCGCCAGCGCGGCCCCGTGCGCTCGATGGCGACGACGCGCTGCCGCAGCGCCACGCTGCTGTCGGGCAGGCGCTCCGCCAGCGCGCGCACGAGCGCCTCCATCCCGTCGGCCGGCGTGACGAAGAGGCTCCAGCGCGCGCCGCTGGTGCCGGGCGCGGGCACGTGCTCCAGCGCGCGTCGCAGCCCGAGGATGATCGAGCGATGGCGTCGCTCGGTCTCGAGGAAGCGCGGCATCGTCGCCGCCAGGCTGAGGTCCTCGGGATCCGCGGTGTAGATACCGGCCACCAGCGGCTGGGCGACGCGCTCGAGCGCCTCGCGGCCCAGGCGCCGACGCACGAACGCGCCCAGGCTCTCGTCGTCCCCACCGCCTCGCGGGAGAACGACGTCCATCGCCATGCGGAGCTTGCCCGGCCACGAGAAGAGCGACGATGTCGCGAAGGGCCGCAGCCTCGTGGGCGCGAGCAGCTGGAAACCGTCGGGCAACGGATGGAGGCGCCCGCGGAACCACACGAAGACCTTGCGGAAGCGATCGTCCGTGCGGATCAGCCGCGGTTCCATCCCGAGCCGCCGGCACAGCGCCAGCGCCCACGGCTTCTCGGACAGGAACGAGTCGGGCCCTGCCTCCACCAGGAAGCCATCGACGCGCTCGGTGGCGATGGTGCCCCCGAGGCGCCGGCCGGCCTCGATCACCGTGAGATCGATGTCGATTCCGCGCTCGCGAGCCAGCTCCGTCGTGCGATGGGCGGCCGCCAGCCCGGTGATGCCGCCGCCGACGACGGCGACGCTCAGGCGCACGCGCGCTGCACGAGGTCGGCGAGCATGGCGATGAACTCGGGATGGTCATTCACGGCCGAGGCGCGGTGGAACGCGAGGCCATGGGCGGCGGCCAGCGCGCGCGCCTCGATGTCGAGGTCGTAGAGCACCTCGACGTGGTCGCACACGAAGCCGAGCGGCATGACCACGACGTGCCGCGTGCCGGTGCCGGCCAGATGCTGGACCACATGGCCGATGTCGGGCTCGAGCCACGGATCGCCCGGGCTGCCGCTCCGACTCTGGTACGCGATCGACCATCGCTCGACGCCGACGGCGCTCGCCACGGCGCGTGCCGACGCGGTGAAGTCGCCGGCGTACGGCGCGGCTTCTGCCATCGTGCGCGGGATGCTGTGCGCGGTGAAGACGACGGCGGTCTCCGCCCGGTCGACGGCCGGCACGGCCTCGAGGGCCTGCCGCACGCAGTCGCCGGCGGCCGCCACGAAGCGTGCGTGCAGGCCCCATGGCGGTGCGAACGCGACTGCCGGCGCGCCGGAGACCTGAAGCCGCGCGTCGGCCACATCCTTCATATAGCGCTCCCACGACGCCTCGCTGCGGAAGGGCGAGAGGATGATGCCGACGCTCTGCCGGTGGCCCGCCGTCGCCATCGCCGCCAATGTCTCCTTCAAGAATGGATGCCAGTTCCGCATGCCGACGAAGACCGGCAGGTGCACTCCCACGCGCGCGAGCGCCTGTCGCAGCCCGGCGGCCTGGCGGTCGGTCAGCTCCTTCAACGGCGAGCGGCCACCGGGCATGCGCTCGTAGTGATGGGCGACGTCCTCCAGTCGCTCCGGGGAGATCCGGCGGCCGCGCGCGACGATCTGCAGAAAGGGCCGGATCTCGTCGGGCGTAGTAGGCCCGCCGAACGCGATCAGGAGCACGGCGTCGACGGCGCTCGGCGCTCGATGTGTCATCGGCGCGCGCTGAGGTCGTGCACCATGTCGACCAGCGCCTTCACGTGCTCCACCGGCGTCGACGGGAGGATGCCGTGACCGAGATTGAAGATGTGCCCCGGTCGGCCGCCGGCACGCCCCAGAATCGTCCGCACCGACCTCTCGAACCGCCCCGGCGGCGACAAGAGCGCGGCAGGATCCAGGTTGCCCTGCACGGCCACCTCGTCGCCGACGGCGCGCCAGCCGGCGTCGAGATCGATGCGCCAGTCGAGCCCGATCACGTCGCCGCCCGCCTCGCGCAGCGCCGGCAACAGCCCGGCGGTGCCGGTGCCGAAATGAATGACCGGCGCGCCGGCAGTGAGGTCCTGGATCACCGCCCGCGTGTGCGGCAGCACGTGCTCGCGATAGTCGTCGGGCGACAGCGCGCCCACCCACGAGTCGAACAGCTGCACGGCCGCCGCACCGGCCGCGATCTGCCCATTCAGGTAGGCGGCCGTCGCGCGGGCCAGCAGTCCCAGCAGACGGCTCCACGCCTCGGGCTCCTCGTGCATCAATCGCTTCGTCGCCGCAAAGTCGCGCGACGGCCCGCCCTCGACCACGTACGAGGCGACGGTGAACGGCGCGCCGGCGAAGCCGATGAGCGGCACGCTCGGCGGCAGCGCGCGCCGGACGAGCCGGACGGTCTCGAACACGAAGCCGAGCGCGCTCGGCACGTCGATCGGCGCGAGCCGCGCCACGGCGTCGGCGCCGCGCACGGGCCGGTGGATGACCGGCCCCTCGCCTTTCGCGAACTCGAGCCCCACCCCGAGCGGCTCCACGATCAACAATATGTCGGCGAAGAGGATCGCCGCGTCGACGCCGAGGCGCTCCACCGGCTGCAACGTCACCTCGGCGGCGACGGGCGGCGTCTTGCACAGATCGAGGAACGAGTGGCGCGCGCGAACCGCGCGGTACTCCGGCATGTAGCGCCCCGCCTGGCGCATGAGCCACACGGGCGTGAACGGCGTGGGCTGGCGGCGCGCGGCGAGGAGCAGCGGCGGCTCGACGGGCGGCACGGCCGACAGCATCGCAGGCGCCCGGGCTGGAATCAACCGCGGCCGGGGTTTATGATCCGGCGCCATGGCATACATATCGGGCAAGCAGGCCTTCCTCGAGATCCTGAAGACCGAAGGCGTCTCCGTGATGTTCGGCAACCCGGGCACCACCGAGCTCCCGTTGATGGACGGGCTCGCGCGCGAGCCCGGCCTCCGCTACGTGCTGGCGCTGCAAGAGGCCGTCGCCATCGCCATGGCGGACGGCTACGCGCAGGCGAGCGGCGGACTGGCTGCCGTCAACGTCCACGTGTCGCCGGGGCTCGGCAACGCCATGGGGATGCTGTACGACGCCTACAAGGCGCACTCCCCCCTGCTGCTCACGGCCGGCCAGCACGACCAGTGCTTCACGGTGACGGAGCCGATCCTCTGGTCCGAGCTGCCGCCGGTGGCCGCGCCTTACGTGAAGTGGTCCACGGAGGCGCATCGCCTGGAGGACTTGCCGCGCATCGTCCGTCGGGCCGTCAAGTCGGCGCTGGCGCAGCCGAGCGGCCCCGTCTTCCTCTCGCTGCCCGTCGATGTGCTCAACGCGGAGCGCGACAGCCTCGACCTCCTGGCGCCCACCCGCGTGGCCCCCAGGATCGTCGGCGATCGGGCGGCGGTGGACGCGGCGGCGAGGAAGCTCGTGGCCGCCGGCGCGCCACTGATCGTGGCCGGCGACGCGGTCGCCCACGGCGACGCGCTCGCCGAGCTGGTGGAGCTCGCCGAGCTGCTCGGCGCGCCCGTGATGCTGGAGGGCGTCGGCTCCACCTGCAATTTCCCGTTCACGCATCCGCTCTATGCCGGCTCGATGCCGCGTCTGGGCGCGCCCATCAAAGGCCTGTTGATGCGGCACGACCTGCTCTTCTCCGTCGGCGGCGACCTCTTCACGCTCTCGCTGCCCTCCGACATCGATCCGATGCCGGCCGGCCTCGACGTGATCCATCTCGACGTCGACCCATGGGAGCTCGGCAAGAACTACCCGGCCTCCATCGCCATCCAGGGCGATCCGAAGGCCACGCTGCCGGAGCTGGCGGAGGCGATCCGAAGACACGCCGGCAAGACGGGCCACAAGGAGGCGGCGCGGCGCCGCGAGACGCTGGCCGCCACGCACGCGCGCGACCGCGACGATCTGGCCAAGCGCGCCGACGACGAGGGCAAGAAGAACCCGATGGGACCGCTGGCGCTCGTCCACGCGGTGTCGCAGGCCGTGCCCGACGATGTCGTGGTGATCGACGAAGCGATCTCGTCGGCGCCCGGCATCCGCAACTTCTTCCGCTGCGCCGATCCGAAGTCGTTCTTCGGGCTGCGCGGCGGCGGCATCGGCTGGGGACTGCCGGCGGCGCTCGGCGTGAAGCTCGCGCTGCCGCACCGGCCGGTGGTCGCGCTCGTCGGCGACGGCAGCGCGATGTACACGGCGCAGGCGCTTTGGACCGCCGCCCACGACTCGATCGCGGTCGTCTACGTCATCTTCAACAACGCGTCGTACCGGATCCTGAAGGAGCGCACGAAGGCGCTCAAGGGCTTCTCGGCCGAGGACGACACGTACGTGGCCATGGATCTCGACAAGCCGCTCATCGACTACATCGGGCTGGCGCGCTCGCTCGGAGTGCCCGGCGAGCGCGTCGAGAAGGCGGCCGACGTCGGCGCCGCCGTCGGGCGCGCGCTCGCGAGCGGCGGCCCCGCCCTCATCGACGTCCGCATCGATCCCTCGTTCACGTAGGAGCCGGCGCATGTCGATGAGCTTCGGCATCCACATCGGCCACATGGGCGGCCCGCTCGACGAGATGCGCAAGCTGTGGCGGTTCGCCGACGCCCAGGGCTTCGACTGGTTCTCGGTGTCCGACCACTTCCAGGAGTCGCCGCCGCGCGGCGGCGATTTCGACTGCTTCGAGGCGATCTCCACCCTGACCGCGGCCGCCATGGAGACGCGGCACGTCCGGCTCGGCGCCCTCGTGTACTGCGTCGCGTACCGGAACCCCGGGCTTCACGCCAAGTCGCTCACGACCATCGATCACCTCTCGAACGGGCGCGTCGACTGCGGCCTGGGCGCGGGCTGGCACGAAATCGAGGCCAGGGCGTACGGCTATGACTTTCCCCGCATCGGCGTCCGCGAGGACATGCTCGAGGAGTACGCGCAGGTCATGCGAATGCTCTTCGACCCCGAGGCGCGCCGGTCGAGTTTCCAGGGGAAGCACTTCCGGCTCGAGAACGCGCCGAACAATCCGAAGCCGCTGCAGCCGCGGCTGCCGATCTGGATCGGCGGCCGCGGCGAGAAACGCACGCTCCGCGCGGCGGCGCGCCACGCCGACGGCTGGAACGCGCCGTACATCGGGCCCGAGGAGTGGATCGCCAAGGGGAAGGTCCTCGACCGCTGGTGCGAGACCGAGGGCCGCGACCCGAGAACCATTCTGCGCACAGTGAACCTGGGCTTCTATCTGGGCGCCGACGCCGCCGGCGCGACCCGCGGCGAGCAGCTCTTCCAGGCCCACTGGGGCGGACAGGGCGAGCAGCGCACGGGCTGGCTGCGGGGCACGCCGAAGCAGACGCTCGACATGCTCGGCGCGTTCCGCGACGCCGGGTGCGCCCGCGTCAACATCGCGTTCCGCGAAGGCCCCTACGACTGGGACGCGCTGCAGGCCTTCGCCGACGTCGTCTTTCCGGCCTTCGGCATCCGGCCGCGGTAGCCGGGCTTGAATAGCGCGCCAGCGGCAGGCGTCAGACCGGTAAGGACAATCTCGATGCAAGGACTGCTCTCCGTCGTCGCCCTCGCGGCGCTGCTCGTGATCGCGCCGGCCGCTCGGGCCGGCGGGCGCGACGGCGACCGCAAGCCCTACGCCTGCAACCCGCAGAAGGAGTGCCTCGCGCGCGCGGCCGGCCTGAAGGGCGCGGCGGCGGAGGCCGCCAAGCGCGACTGCAGCCGCATGCCGACCTCGGGCACCTGTTACGGCGCGCCCGCCGATGCGCCCGCCGACCGCTCGGAGCGAGGCAAGAAGAAGTAGTGGGGGGGGCGCGCGCTTGCGGGCGCCCCGCCGCGCGTTATACCGTCGAGCCCTGGGCTCCACACTGCGGGAGGCGCCGGGCCATGACCAAGGAAGACAGCGGATTGATTCGCGGGCTCGAGGGCGTGGTCGCCGCCGAGACCCGGCTGTGTGACCTCGACGGCGCCCACGGCCGCCTCGCCTACGTCGGCTACGACATCGACGAGCTGGCGCGGCTCGCGACGTTCGAGGAAGTCGCCTATCTTCTGTGGCACGGGGAGCTGCCGAAGGCCGCGCAGCTCGATGGCCTCACCGTGCAGCTCACGGCCGCCCGCGACGTGCCCCGCGACGTCGTGCAGGCCTTCCGCCTGATGCCCAGGTCCACCGACCCGATGCGCGCCCTGCAGGCGGCGGTGGCGCTGCTCGGCATGCACGACCCCGACGCCACCGACAATTCGCACGCCGCGAACGTCCGCAAGGCGGTGCGGCTGACGGCGCAGTTCGCCACCGTGATCTGCGCGCACCACCGCATTCGCAGCGGCCAGGAGCCGGTGCCGCCGGGGGCCGGCCTCGGACACGCCGCGAACTTCCTGTACATGCTCACCGGCCAGCGGCCGGGCGCGGCCGCCGTCAAGGCCTTCGACGCGAGCCTCACGCTCTACGCCGAGCACGAGCTGAACGCGTCCACGTTCACCACGCGGGCCATCGTCTCCACGCAATCGGACATGCACTCGGCGGTGGCCGGCGGCGTCGGCGCGCTGAAGGGGCCGCTGCACGGCGGCGCCGGCGAGGCCGTCATGCGGACGCTGATGGAGATCGGCGAGGTGGCGAACGTCGACGCCTTCACGCGGAAGGCGCTCGCCGAGAAGCGGCGGCTGATGGGCTTCGGTCACCGCGTGTACAAGGCCGGCGATCCACGCGCCGCCATCCTCCGCGGGATGGCGGAGGAGGCGTGCCGCCAGTCCGGGCAGTTCAAGTGGTACGAGATGGCGGTGAAGCTCCACGAGCGCATCGGCGGCGCCAAGGGGCTCATCCCGAACGTCGACTTCTACTCCGCGCCGCTCTTCTACTCGCTCGGCATCCCGGTCGACCTCTTCACGCCGGTCATCGCCGCCGGCCGCATCGCCGGCTGGAGCGCCAACATCATCGAGCAGCACGACGACAACCGCTTGATTCGCCCGCGCGCCGATTACATCGGTCCCAAGCGTCGCGCGTTCGTGCCGATCGCAAAGCGGTGACTTCACCCCGCAGCCTCACGCGCAAGCTCATCGAGGACCACCTCGTCGCCGGCAAGCCCGTCGTCGGCGAGGAGATCGCGATCGCCATCGATCAAATCCTGCTCACCGACACCAACGGGACGATGGCGTTCTTGCAGTTCGAGGCGCTGGGGTTCCCGCGGATCGTGCCGCAGCGGGCCGTCGCCTACATCGACCACAACGTCTACCAGGTCGACTCGCGGAACTCGGACGATCATCGCTACCTCCAGACGGCCGCGCGCAAGTACGGCGCCGTCTTCTCCAAGCCGGGCAACGGCATCTGTCATCAAGTCCACGTCGAGTCCTTCGCCGTGCCCGGGCAGGTTCTGCTCGGCACCGACAGCCATACCGTCCTCTGCGGCGCGGCCGGCATGCTCGCGATCGGCGCCGGCGGTCAGGACGTGGCGGTGGCCATGGGCGGCGGGCCCTACTACTTCACCATGCCGGCCGTCGTCCGGGTCTGGCTGACCGGCGCGCTGCGGCCCTGGGTCACCGCCAAGGATGTGATCCTCGAGCTGCTGCGGCGCCTCTCCGTGCGCGGCGGCGCCGGGAAGGTCTTCGAGTACGCGGGTCCCGGCCTGGCCAGCCTGCTGGCGGCGCAGCGGATGACGATCGCCAACATGGGCGCGGAGCTGACGCTCACCACCAGCGTGTTCCCGAGCGACGAGGTGACGCGCTCCTACATGACGCGGCTCGGACGCGCGGACGACTGGCGGCCGGCCGCCGCCGATCCCGACGCGACCTACGACGACCAGATCGAGCTCGATCTGTCGGCGATCGGGCCGCTGGTCGCGCTGCCGGGGTCGCCCGACCGCGTGGTGCCGATCGAGGAGGTGGCCGGCACCACGGTCGAGCAGGTCATGGTCGGCTCCTGCACCAACGGCTCCTGGCACGACATGGCGTCGGTGACGAGCGTGGTGCGGGGCAAGCGCGTCCACCCGTCCGTCTCGTTCGTGCTCTTCCCGGGCAGTCATCGGATTCTCGAGACGATGGCGCGCGAGGGCTTGCTGACCGACCTGATCTCGGCGGGGGCGACCGTGTCGGAGTCGACGTGCGGGTCATGCGCGGGAATCGGTCACGTGCCCGCGGCCGGCACCCGGAGCCTCCGCGCCTTCAACCGCAACTTCCCGGGGCGCAGCGGGGTGAAGGGCGACGAGGTCTACCTCTGCTCGTCCACCGTCGCCGCCGCCTCCGCGCTGACCGGCGCCATCACCGATCCGCGCACGCTCGGCGCGGAGCCGGCCGTGCAGCTGCCGCCGAAGTTCGCGACGTCCGACGTGGGGCTGGTGATGCCGGACGGCGGCGGTGACGTCGTGCGGGGCCCGAACATCAAGCCGGTCCCGCTCGGCGAGGCGGTGCCCGAGACCCTTGAGGCCCCGGTGCTGCTGAAGCTCGGCGACAAGGTCTCCACCGACGACATCTCGCCGTCGGGCTCGGCCGTCCTCGTCTTCCGGTCGAACATGCCGGCCATCGCCGAGTTCACGTTCAGGAACGTCGACGCCGAGTTCGCGGCGCGCGCCAGGGCCGCCGGGCGCGGCATCCTGGTCGGCGGCGAGGTCTGGGGCCAGGGCTCCTCGCGCGAGTCGGCCGCCGTCGGCCCGATGCTGCTCGGCGTGCGCGCCGTCATCGCGAAGTCCTTCGCCCGCATCCACCGCGCGAACCTCATCAACTGGGGCGTGGTCCCGCTCGTCTTCGACGACCCGGGCGCCTGGAGCGGCATCGAGCGCGACGACCGCCTGCGGCTCGAGGGCCTCCGCACGGCGCTGGCGGCGGGCACGAAGATCCCCGTCGCCAACCCACGCACCGGCGGAACGTTCACCGTCTCGTGCGCCCTCACGCCGCGCGAGCGCGAGATCCTGCTGGATGGCGGCCTTCTGCGCCATACGAAACTGCGGACGAGCGGAGACAGCGAGCGCAGCCACCAACCATCTCGACCAGGCCACCCACGGATCGAGCCGGACAGCAACCGGTCGCTAGAATGAAGCAAAAGAAGATTCGCGCGGTGTACATGCGGGGCGGCACGAGCCGCTGCCTGGTGTTTCACGCCCGCGATCTGCCACCGCCGGGCGCCGAGCGCGACGCCGTGCTGCTGGCCGCGCTCGGAAGCCCCGATCCGTATGGCCGGCAGCTCGACGGTCTGGGCGGCGGGATCTCGTCGCTGTCGAAGGCGTGCATCATCGGCCCTCCGACGCTGCCCGCCGCCGACGTCGACTACACGTTCGCGCAGGTCGAGGTGAAGAAGGCCTTCGTCGACTACGCGGGCAACTGCGGCAACTGCTCGTCGTCGGTGGGGCCGTTCGCCATCGACGAGGGCCTCGTGGCCGCGCGCGACGGCGAGACGCTCGTGCGGATCCACAACACCAACACGAAGAAGCTCATCGTCGCCCACGTGCCGGTCGAGGACGGCGAGGCGGCCACGCGCGGAGACTTCGAGCTGGCCGGCGTGGCCGGCCGCGGCGCGCGCATCGCGCTCGACTTCGTCGAGCCCGGCGGCGCCGGCACCGGGCGGTTGCTGCCAACCGGACGGCCGCGCGACGTGGTGACCGGGCTCGAGGTGTCCTGCGTCGATGCCACCAATCCCGTCGTGTTCGTGCGCGCGCGCGATCTCGGCCTCACCGGCAACGAGCCGCCGGCCGCGGTCGACGCCGATCACGATCTGACGGCCCGGCTGGAGAAGCTCCGTGTGGAAGCGGCGGCGCGGATGGGGATGGCCGAGAGCGCCGCCGTCCCGAAGATCGCGTTCGTCGCCGAGCCCGGCGACTACACCGCGCTCGATGGCGCACGGTATAGCCCCCGCGACCACGACGTGCTCGCCCGCGCCATGTCGATGGGCAACTGCCATCGCGCCTTCCCGCTGACGGCGGCGATGTGCCTCGCCGTGGCCGCGCGCATCGAAGGAACGCTCGTGCACGAAGCGGTGAGCGCCCACGCGACGAGCCGGGCAAGCGCCGCCCGCTCCAGCGTCAGGCTCGGCCACCCATCAGGCGTGCTGCCGCTCGACGCGGCCGTGTCGCTGCGCGGAGGCGTGCCGTGGGCGGAGCGCGTGACGGTCTATCGCACGGCGCGCCGCTTGATGGAAGGCTGGGTCAGGGTCCCCTGAGCGGATGAGCCGGCTCTACTTCATGGCCGGCGGCGACGAGATGGTCCGGCGTCGCTCGCTCGTTCCACGTGGCTCCGTGGTGGAGGCGTGGGCCGACCTCGTCGGCGGCGGCACCTTCTGGGTCGGCGAGGAGTCCAAGCGGCTGCTCGACGCCGCCGGCGACGAAACCATGACGCCGCAGCTCTCGCTGCCCGCGGAGGCCGTCCCGATCTTCTACGGCCCGCAGCTCTGCGACATCGAATCGCTTCCGCGCGAGGAGTCGCTGCGCGCCCGCGTGCTGTCCGTCCACGCCATCGCCGTGGCGTGGATCACCCTCGACCGCTTCGGCGAGCGCGTCACCTATCAGCCGCAGGGACCTGCCGATCCGATCTTCCACCTCCGGCGGCCGGGCGGCGGCGCCGGCCACGTGTGGCGGCGGTTCGAGACGAAGGCCGACGCCGTCGCCTTCATGCGCGAGGTCTACGGCGCCGAATCGGAAGCCGCCGAATGGGCGGAGACGCTGGCGGTGGAGGATTTCGAGTCGCTCCTCAAGCGCTATGCCGAGCGGAGCGCGTGAGCTCAGCCGCGGGCGCGGATGTCGTCGAGCACGGGCAGGATGTAGCGGCGGAACTGCGCGGGGTGCTCGCTCATCGGAAAGTGGCCGATCTCCTTCATGATGGTGACCCGCGCGCCCTTGATCTTCTGCGCGGTGCGCGCGGTGTCCTCGGGCGTGCACGAGAAATCGTACTCGCCGGTGAGGAGATAGAGCGGGCACCGCGTCGTGTCGATCTCGGCCACGCGGTCGCGGAAGTCGCCGTCGGCGCGATAGAAGAAGAGATCGCCCTTGAAGACGCCGGGGCCGCCCTGCATGTACATCCAGAGCGTGTCCCAGCGCGTCTCGCTCGGGCTCTGGGGCGCGATCAGGCCGGACATGAGCGCACCGGCGATCTCGCCGCCGTGCACGTCCGGGCGGTGGAGCCACCCCGTGTCGTCGTACCACGGCGCCTGGTAATCGGCGGACTCGAGACCGATGAGCGCGCGGAACTCCGGCCCGTGGCGCCGCGCCAGCTCGAGGACGATCTTGCCGCCGATGGAGCAGCCCAGCACGACCGGCCGCTCGAGGTCGAGCGCTGCGCAGAAGGCGCGGATGAGATCGAGGTAGCCGCCCGTCGTCAGCCGGTACTCCTCGTCCTGCCAGCCGACCGGCGGCAGCGACTTGCCGTGCCACGGCATGTCGAACGCGATGACGCGGAAGTGCCGCGTGATCTCCCCATCGTTCAGCAGGTGGCGGAACTGGCGGCCGTCGGCGCCCGCCGTGTGCAGACAGACGAGCGGCACGCCGTGCCCCGCCTCCTCGAAATAGACACGGTGCGGACGACCGTGGAGCGTCAGGCGCACGTAGCGGCCCACGATCGGCTCGAGGTCCGGCACTCAGGCCTGCCTTCGCGGCTTCGCGAGCACGTCCTTCACGTAGCGAAGGTTGGCCATCAGCGGCCGCAAGTCGCCCTCGACGGTGGCGTGGCCGCCCTTGGTCATCGCGAACAGGTCGTGCCAGCCCGCGGCGGGGACCGGCTCCCAGAAGCGGCGCCACGCGTCATCGGAGGCGCGCACCGCGAACGACCAGTCGCGCATGAGGAACGGACCGCGCTCCATGCGGGTCACGCGGCCCTCGTGCACGGTGACCAGCCACGCCGTGGCGCCCGTCTCCACGAGGAACGTGGTGGAGAGATAGCGGCCGCGGCGCACGAGACCGGCGTCGCCGTTCACGAGCTCGGCAAGCTGCTCCAGCACGGGCGCGATCATACTCCATGAGCGACGCGGCGCCCATCGACGGGTTCTACCGGGGCGTCCGCGCCGTCGCGCGATTCTGGCTGTGGTTCTTCTTCAAGGCGGTCGACACGCGCCACGGCGAGCGCATCCCGTCCGGCGGCCCCGTCCTGCTCTGCATCAATCATCCCAACAACCTCATCGACTCCCTCGTCGTCGGCGCCGTCCTCGACCGCAAGGTTCACTACCTGGCCACCGCGTCGCTCTTCCGCAATCCGCTGCTCGCGCGTTTCCTGCTCGCCGCTGGCGCGATTCCCGTCTGGCGCAAGGGAGACCGAGCGCCCATAGCCACGGCCCCCACCGACCGGAACGCGGACACGTTCGCCGCGTGCGCGGCGGCGTTCGAGCGCGGTGCCCTGGTCGCGATCTATCCCGAGGGCACCACGCACGCCGAGGCGCGAGTCCAGCGGATCAAGACGGGAGCGGCACGCATCGCGCTCGCCTGGGAGGTCGCGCACCCGGGCACGCTGGCCATGGTGCCGGTCGGGCTCACGTTCGAGGCGCGCAAGTCGTTCCGCGCGCGCGTGCTCGTCTCGGTGGGCGCGCCGCTTCCGGTCGGAGCGTACGTCGGCGCCTACCGCGACGATGCCGTGAAGGCCGTGGACGCGCTCACCACGCATCTTCAAGAAGCGATGGAGGCGCAGGTGGTGAACGTGGCCCGCATCGACGACGCCCGTCTCCTGCGCGCGGTGGAGGAGCTCTACCGCGACGTCCTGGCGCGGGCGGTCATGGAGGCGCGCGGACTGGCGCCGCGCGACGTCGACCCGGTGCGCCTCTCGCAGTCGATCGTGGCGGCCATCGCCTGGTTCAAGGCGCGCGAGCCGGCCCGCGTGGAATCGCTGTGGCAGCGCATCCAGGCCTACCGCGCGCTGCTCGCCCGGCATCGCGTGCGGGACGAGACGGTCCGCGCGCGGCAAGCACCGGTGCCGGCACGCAAGCGGCTCGTGTACTCGTGGGACGCGGTGGCGGGCTTCCCGTTCTTCCTGTACGGCGCGGCCGTCAATGCGCTGCCATACCTGCTCCCGCGCATGCTGGCCCACCGCACCGCGCGCAAGGAGACGGACTACGCGACCACCCGCCTGCTGGCCTCGATCGTGGCCTATCCGCTCTTCTACGGTCTCGAGACCTGGCTGGTGCTGCGACTGGCGGGGCCGACGGTGGCGGCGCTCTTCGCGTTGTCGCTGCCGCTCTCGGGCCTGATCGCGTATCGTTACCTGACCGGAGCCGGTCGCTTCCGGCGCCGCCTGCGCTTCAACGTCCTCATGCTCACCCAGGCGGCGGCCGCGCGCCGGCTGGTGGTCGAGCGCGCCGAGATCCTCGGGGAGCTCGAGCGCGCCAAGAACGAATGGCTGGCCGCCACGAAAGGAAGCAGCTTTTGAGCGTTCATCTGCTCGAAGAGATGTCCACGCCGGTGCTCGACGCCCTCGACCGCTCGCGCTCCGTCATCATCCTGACCCTCAGCCCGCTCGAGACGCACGGCCCACATCTGCCCGTCGGCGTCGACGCGTTCACGGCCCGGCACTTCGCCGAGGCGATCGCCGCGCGCCTGGTGAGCGCGCGTCCGCTGTGGTCGGCGGTGCTCGCGCCCACCCTGCACCTTGGCTCGTTCACCTTCGACAAGGTCGGCACGGTATCGGTGCGACAGCGGGTGGTGCGCGACGCCCTCGTCGACTACGGCGACGCGTTCGCGCGCGCCGGCTTCCGCTACATCCTCGTGGCCAACGGCCATGGCGGGCCCGGCCACCTGGCGGCGCTCGAGGAGGCGGCGGCCATGGTCTCGCGCCGCCACCGGGTGTCGATGACCTCCTTCACCGGCCACCTCGCGTGGGAGTTCATGCGCGGGCGCTACCTCGCCAAGATCGAGGCGGCGCTCGGCCGCACGCTGACCGTCGACGAGCGCCGCGCCTTTGCCGAGGACGCCCACGGTGGCTGGTGGGAGACGTCGCTGATGCTGCTCCTCCGTCCCGACCTCGTCGACGAGACGTATCGGACCCTGCCGCCGGCGCGTTATACGTGGCCGCGCCGGATGATGCCGAACTACGCCGTGAGGAACGGCGGTCAGGGCTACGTCGGCCACCCCGCCCTCGCCGATCCGAAGTTCGCCCGGGCCACGCTCGACGTGCTGATGGCCGAGGCCATGACGATCGTGAACGGCTTGCTCGACGGCACCCTGGCGCCCGGCGCCCGGCGCTCGCCCTTCTCGCAGGTGCCGATCTTTCGCACGAACTTCTGGCCGGCCGCCGGCGCCACCGCGGCCACCCTCGCCGGCGTCGGCTTTGGACTGCTCACGTGGCGCCGCCGGCGCACGCCCTCGGCATGAGCGACGCCGTGCTGCTGGAGATGGTCGGCGACGGCGTCGCCTGCCTGACGCTCAACCGGCCCGCGGCGCTGAACGCGCTGAACCGCGCCATGGCCGAGGGTTTCGAGGCGGCGCTCGGCCGCCTGGCCACGCTGGCGGAGGCCCGCGTGGTCCTCGTGGAGGGACGTGGCCGCGCGTTCTGCGCGGGCAACGACATCGCCGAGATGGAGCACCTGACCGCCGCCGACGCGGAGGCGCTCTCGCGCCGATGGGCGGCGATCATGGATCGGTTCGCCGCGCTGCCGCAGGTGACGATGGCCGTGATCGACGGACACGCCCTGGGCGGCGGGCTCATGCTCGCCGTCGCGCAGGATCTCAGGATCGCCTCCGACCGCGCGCGCTTCGGCCTGCCGGAGGTCACCCTGGGCTTCAACCCGGCCTACGGCATCGCGCGGTTCCTGGACGTCGCGGGCGGCAGCCACGGCCGTGATCTGCTCCTGACCGGCCGCTCGCTCCACGCGACGGAAGCGCTGCGCATGGGCCTGGTGAACCGCGTGGTGGCGGCGCCGACGCTCGGCGAGATGGCCCGGGCGTGGGCGACCGACATCGCGCGGTCGCCACGCGAGGGGCTGGCAGCGACGAAGGACATCGTGGCCGGCATCCGCGCTGCCCGGCCGGCCCGCGAGCCGGAGGCCTACGGCGCCGCGCTGCGCACCGGCGCCGCCGCGCGCGAGCGCATCCGGGCCTTCGTGGAGCGCAAGCGGGCGCGCTAGGAGGGAATCGTGCGCGCCCGGCGACTCTGCATGTCGCGATCGGCCTCGCGGAGGAAGTCGTCGGGACTCTCGGGAGGCGAGACGCTCCATGCGATGCCGGTCGAGCACTCGATCTTCACGGGCAGGCGCCGCTGGGCGGCGAGGGCGGCCAGCTTCTCGTTGACGCGCGTCACGACCTTCTCGGTGTCCTTGGGCTCGGCATCCAGCAGCAGCGCGGCGAACTCGTCGCCGCCGTAGCGCGCCACGATATCGCTGCGGCGCGTGGCGTCGCCGAGGGCATCGGCGACCGTGCGCAGCACCTCGTCGCCGAGAGCGTAGCCGTAGGTGTCGTTCACGGCCTTCAGGTTGACGACGTCGACGGCGAGCAGGAGCAGGCCCGTCCTGCGGCGCCGCGCGCCGGAGGCCAGCCGGCGGTAGTGCTCGTGGAACGAGCGGCGGCCGGCGAGTCCGGTGAGGGGATCCGGCGCGTAGCGCGCCAGCTTGCGGTCAGCCTCGTAGAGGCGCGCCGCCAGCACGCGGAGCAGACCGTTCGAGAGCTCGGGCGACTCCGTCAGCACTTTGAGGAAATCGCGCCGGCGCAGGACGAGGCAGTGCGTGCGGTCCACCGCGATGACGGTGGCCGAGCGCGGCTGATCGCGCAGGATGCCGACCTCGCCCAGCACCTCCGCCTTGCCGATCTCGCCGAGCAGCAGCTCCGCCTGGCCGTCGACGGTGGCCTCGACGACGCGCACGCGCCCGGAGAAGAGCACGTAGAGGTCGTCGGGCGGCTCGCCCTGGCGCGTGATGACGTACCCGGCCGGGTAGATCTGCTCGCTGGCGTGGCTCACGAGGATGCCGAGCTGCTCGTCGGTGCACTTCGAGAAGAGCGGCACGCTGGCGAGCATGCTGGCCAGCACGGCGTGGGAGGCGGCGCGCTCCTCGCGCGTGTCCACGGGCGCCGCGGCGGCGCCGGCGTCGGCGACCGTCTCGCCGGCGATGAGCGTTCGCGCGAGCCAGGAGCGCACCCGCGCCCGTAGCATCGGAGGGCTGTAGGGCTTGGGCAGGTAGTCGGTCGCCCAGTCATCGGGTGCGCGATCGAGCCGGCCTTGCGGATCCTCGGCGAGCAGGATCACCGGGAAGTGCTCGCGCCCCATCCGCGTGCGGAAGGCGGGCAGCAGCTCGAGGCCGACGGCGGCCGGCAGGTCGGCGTCGATGATGGCGAGGTCCGGCATGTGCTCGGAGCCCCGCGTCAGCGCCGCCCGCATGTCCGACACGGGCAGCGCCACGATCCCGTCCTCGCCGAGCGTCTCCTCGATCGTCGTCACGTGCGCCTCGTCCGCCATCACCACGAGCACCCGCGCGCCGGCGATCAAGCGGCGCCGGAGTGCCGAGCCGTCGGTCACGCGCTCCACGCTGTGGACGCCGGTCACGTCGAGCGTCATGCCCTCCCGTGCCGCGAACACCTCGAGCGAGCCGCCCCGGTCCGCCGCGCGCTTGCGCGCGGCCGCCTCGATGGCGGCCATCTGGGTGTCGTCGTGCGTCGGGTCGTGATGAAAGAGCGCGAGCCGCTTCACGCCGGCGGCCAGGCACACGTCGACCGCGTAGTCCGGCGTGGCGTGACCCCAGCCGACCCGCCCGCGGTACTCGTCCTCGGTGTACTGCGCGTCGTGGATGACGAGGTCGGCCTCGTGCATGAACGCGACGTGACGCTGGTCGCCGGGGTGATGGATCTGCCCCTTCTCCGGCTTCCAGAATGGCTCGTGGTCGGTGACGTACGCGATGGTGGCGCCGCCGGCGGAGAGGCGATAGGCGATGGTCGGCGCGGTGTGGTTGAGGTACTGCGTCTCCACCAGCACGCCGCCGACGCGGAAAAAGCCCTCCTCCAGCTCGGTGAAGTGAATGCGCGAGCGCAGGTCGCGCAGCTTCACGGGGAAGTACGAGTACTCCATCTGGCCGGCCATCGCCTCCTCGAGGCTCTGCTGGAACCCGAGGGGCGCGTAGACGTTCAGCTCGGCGCCGGGAATGAAGGCGGGAACGAAGAAGGGAAAGCCCTGGATGTGATCCCAGTGGGTGTGGCCGATGAACAGGTGCAGCCGGAGCGGCTGCGGCAGCGTCTGCAGGAGGTGCAGCCCCAGCTCGCGCGCGCCGGTCCCGCAGTCGAGGACGATGATGGTCCCGTCGGGGGCGCGGAGCTCGACGCACGAGGTGTTGCCGCCGAAACGTGTCGTGCGGTCGCCGGGCGAGGCAATGGAGCCGCGGGTACCCCAGAACCTGACGTGCACGATTCTGCGATCTTAGCATCAAGACGCCCGTTCCCCCTTTCTCTGCCGCCGCGCTAGAATGGCGCGCCCCGGCCCCGCGGCCGGACCACTCCAAGCGGAGCCGGAGAACCATCTCTCTCGGGCCACCCACGGGCGAGGTAGAGACAGCGCTCCGATACAGAGGAGGAGTTCATGCGGACGACACGCCGAGAATTTATGAAGATTTCGGGCGCGGCCGCGGTGGCCGGCGCCACCGTGAGGCTCGGGCCGGCGCCCGCGCTCGCGCAGTCCGGTCCCGTCAAGATCGGGGTGCTGGCGGCCAAGGCCGGCGTGACGGCGCCCGTCGGCGAGTCGGGGCTGCGGGGCACGCAGTGGGCGGTCGAGCGGATCAACGCCGCCGGCGGCATCCTCGGCCGCAAGGTTGAGCTCGTCGTCGAGGAGGAATCGAACCCGAAGGACACGGTGGAGCGCTTCCGGAGGCTCGTCTTGCAGTCGAAGGTCGACGTCGTCACCGGCGTGGTCTCCACCGGCGTCGGCCTCGCCATCGGTCCCGCCGCCGAAGACGAGAAGCGCCTGCTGCTGATGTGGGACGGCACCACGCAGAAGGGCGTCGAGGAGACGATGCCGAAGCCGCGCTACGCCTTCCGCAGCGTCGACAACGAGGCGGAGGCGGTGATGGCGTCGATCCTCACCGCGCGGCAGTTCAAGGGCAAGGTCAAGACGGTGGCCGGCATCAACAACGACTACTCCTACGGCCGCGACAACTGGGCCGCCTTCCTCGCCATCATGAAGAAGTTCAACATGAACGTGACGCCGGTGGCCGAGCTGTGGCCCAAGCTCGGCGAGACGACGTTCACGTCTCACGTCGCCACGCTGCAGCAGGCCAAGCCCGATCTGATCTTCTGCTCGTTCTGGTCCGGCGACGCGCCGATTCTCTTGAAGCAGGCCCACGCGGCGGGACTGACGGCGTCCACCAAGCTCGTCATGACCACGGCCGGCGGCGTGCACGAGCAGCTGAAGAAAGCGTTCGCGCCGGAAGGCATGATCCTCGGCTACAACTCGCTCTATTTCGAGGATCCCAAGGCGAGCGCGCTGTCGAAGGAGTTCACGCGCTGGCACCAGGAGAAGTTCAAGGAGTGGCCGAACTACGAGTCGGACCACGGCTACTTCACCGTGGTGGCGTACAAGGCGGCGGTGGAGAAGGCGGCCAGGGCCGCCGGCGGCAAGTGGCCGACGGTGGAGCAGGTTGCCGAGGCGCTCCCGGGCATCGAGGTGGAGTCGCTGTCCGGCAAGCGCGGCTATCGGGCCGACCACATCATGGAGGCAACGTACTTCCAGGGCATCTCGACCCACAAGAACAAGCACGACTTCGTGACGCTCGAGTCGGTGGAGGCGATGTCGACGAAGCAGATCCAGAAGCCGAGCGGCATGGGCCTCTTCGACTGGATCAACTCGTGGAACGTCTGACCGTCGTCCGGTGATCCAGGTCCTGAATCTCCTGCTCGGCGGCGTCTTCCACGCCGCCGCGCTGTTTCTCGTGGCCGCCGGCCTGCAGCTCGTGTTCGGGGTGCAGAAGATCCTGAACCTCGCGTGCGGGTCCTTCTATGCGCTGGGCGCGTACGCCGGCATCACCGCCGTCAACGCCGCGCTGGCGGCCGGCGTGCCGGCGCCGCTGTTTCTCGTCGTGCTGCTCGCCACCGGCCTCGCGCTCGGCGTGCTGGGGCCGCCGATCGAGCGGCTGCTGCGGACGATCTACGACCGCGACGAGGCGTTCCAGCTGCTGCTCACGTTCGCGCTCGTGCTCATGCTCGAGGACGTGATCCGCTTCGTGTGGGGCGCGGCGCCCTACCAGGTGGGCGGCGTCTACCTCCTCTACGGCCAGGTGCGCCTCGGCGCCGTCAGCATTCCGGTCTACAACTTCGTCGTGATCGCCGCCGGCCTCGCCATCGCGGCCGGCATGGGGCTCCTGCTCACGCGAAGCCGCTTCGGCGGCATCGTGCGCGCGACCGCGGAGAACCGCGGCATGGCGCAGGCGCTGGGCGTCGACATGAACCGGTTCTCGTCGCGCGTCTTCACGCTCGGCCTCGTGCTGGGCACCGTGGGCGGCGCGCTGGTGATCCCCGCCGGCGCCGCCGTGAACGAGATGGGAATCGAGCTGATCGTGGAGGCGTTCGCGGTGGTCGTGATCGGCGGCCTCGGCAGCATGCGCGGCGCCTTCGTCGGCTCCGTGATCGTCGGCGTGCTGCGCGCCGTGGCCATTGCCGTCTATCCCGAGGCCGAGATGCTGGCCGTCTACGTCATCGTGATCGCCGTGCTGCTGCTGCGACCGGCCGGCCTCTTCGCGCGAGCCACGGCGTGATCGCTCCCCTCGTGCTCGCGGCGGCGCTGGGCGGCGCCGCGGCCGGCCCGCTGATCGCCGGCCCCTACTACGCCACGCTCATGCTGCCGTTCTTCGCCTACAGCGTGGCGCTGCTCGGTCTGAACCTCATGTTCGGTACCACCGGGCTGCTCTCGTTCGGGCACGCGCTCTTCGTCGCCGTGGGCGGCTACACCGCCGCTTATCTCGGCAGCGCGTTCCGGATGCGCTCGCTGGAGGCGATGCTGCTGGCGGCAATGCTGACGGCCGCGCTGATCGCCGTGCCCGTCGGCTGGCTCTGCGTCCGCTACGTGCGCATCTATTTCGGGATGCTCACCCTCGCCTTCGGGATGCTGTTCTACTCGTTCCTCTACAAGTTCTACGGCCTGACCGGCGGCGACGAGGGCATCCCGGTCGGGCGCCCCACCCTGCTCGGGCAGGCGTTCGGCGAGCTCGACAAGACGGGATACCTGGTCGGCCCGTACTACTACTACTCGCTCGTCCTGTGCGTGGCGGCCGGGCTGGTGATGTGGCGCATCGTCCGCTCGCCCCTCGGCCTCTCGCTGCGCGCCATCCGTGAGAACGCCGACAAGGCGGAGTACGTCGGCGTCCGGGTCCGCCGGTACCGCTTCTACGCCTTCGTCATCGCCGCCGTCTTCGGCGCCGTCGGCGGCGTGCTGCTCGTGGTGCCGACCGGCCTCGCCTCCCCGACGCTGGCCTACTGGACGCACTCGGGCAATCTCGTCTTCATGCTCCTGCTCGGCGGCTTCAGCCACTTCTTCGGGCCCATGCTCGGCGCCTTCGTGTTCATCTTCCTGCAAGATCAGGTCATGTCGGTGACCGAGTACTGGCGCTTCGTGTTCGGCGTGGTGCTGGCGGCCGTGGTCATCTTCCTGCCCCAGGGCCTCATGAGTCTCGTCGTCCGCCGCGTGGGCGCATGACGCCGCTACTGGTGGCGCGCGACCTCGTGAAACGTTACGGCGACGTGCAGGCGCTGAGCGGCGTCAGCCTCATCGTGCGCGAGGGTGAGTTCGTCTCGATCATCGGCCCCAACGGCGCCGGCAAGACCACGCTGGTCAACGTCCTCACGGGACTGCTGCCTCCGACCAGCGGCTCCGTCGCCTTCAAGGGCCGTGACGTGGCCGGCGTGGGACCCGTGCGCCTGGCCGCCCTCGGCATGGCGCGGTCGTTCCAGCTGGTCAACGTGTTTCCTGGCCTCACGGTCGCCGAGACGCTCAGCGTGCCGGCGCTGGCTCGGCTCGGCCGCGGCGGCCATCCCTTCGCCTCGCTGGCCGGCGACCGCGAGGTGGCCGAGAGCGTGGCGGAGATGGCGGCGCTGTTCGGGCTGGCCGATAAGCTCGGACGCCCGGCGCGGACGCTGCCGCAGGGCGACAAGAAGCTCCTCGACGTGGCGAGCGCCTTCGCGCTGCGCCCGGACGTCATCCTGATGGACGAGCCGACGAGCGGCGTCAGCACGCGCGACAAGACGGCGATCATGGAGACGCTCGTGCAGGCGGCCAAGCGGCTCGGCGTGAAGGCGATCATCCAGGTCGAGCACGACATGGACATCGTCTTCTCGTACTCGGACCGGATCGTGGCGCTCCACCAGGGCCGGGTGCTGGCCGACGCCGCCCCCGACGCCCTGCGCGCCGACGAGGAGGTCGTCGCCACGGTGCTGGGAGCGCCGCGATGAGCCTGCTCGCGGTCGACCGGCTCGACGTTCACATCCAGTCGAGCCACATATTGAGATCGGTCAGCGTGAGCGTCGCGCCGCGAGAGGTCGTGTGCCTGGTAGGACGCAACGGCGCCGGCAAGACGACCACGCTGCGGACCATCATGGGCTACCGGCGCCCGAGCGCGGGAACGATCGCGTTCAAGGGGGCGCCGATCGGCGGGCTGCCGACGCACGTCATCGCGCAGCGCGGGATCGGCTTCGCCCCCGAGGAGAGTGAGATCTTCGCCGACCTCACGGTGGCCGAGAACATCGAAATCGCCACGTGGACGCGGCCGACCGCGCGGCCGGCCGCGGAGCGGGTCGCGCTGGCGTACGAGGTCTTCCCGCGGCTGCGCGCCTATGCCGCGCGCGGCGGAACGCAGATCTCCGGGGGCGAGCGCAAGATGCTGTCCATCGCGCGCGCGCTCGCCCTCGACGCCGAGCTGCTGCTGCTCGACGAGCCGTTCGAGGGATTGTCGCCCGCCATCGTGCCGACCATCGCGGAATCGATCGCGGCCATCACACGTCTTCAGCGCGGGGTGCTGCTCGCCGAGTCCAACATCCACCACGTGCCGGCCTTCGCCAGCCGGCTCTACGTCATCGAGCGCGGGGAGATCGTCTTCGCGGGGAGCCTCGACGAGGCCCGCCGCAATCCGGATGTCCTGCGCGTCATCGGAGGGAAAGCGTCATGAGCGCGTTGCCGATCCTGCCCACGTCCGTCATCGGCTCCCACGGCAAGCCCGGCTGGTGGTTCACCGCCGTGAAGGCGTGGGAGGCCGACGAGATGGGCCCGGGCGACATGGAGGAGATGTTTGACGACGCGGTGCACACCGCCATCCGCGACATGGAATCGGCGGGCATCGATATCATCACCGACGGCGAGATGCGCCGCACCGACGGCTACGTCGACACGTACTATCGCATCATCAAGAACATCGCCCCGCTGCCGGTGCGCCGCAAGGCCGGCCCGTGGGGCTACGACCAGCAGCAGCGCTACGAGGCCACCGGGCGCATCGAGCTGCCGGCGACCGGCTTCGGGCTCGTCAAGGACTTCGAGTTCCTGCGCGCCAACACGCGCCGCGCCCTGAAGGCCACGTGCGCCGGCCCCCTGACGTTCGGCTCGCGCATCCACCCGGGCCGCGCCTACAAGGGCGTGGTGGACGTGGCCGAGCGCTTCGCGGAGGTCATCAACGCGGAGCTGAAGGACCTGGTGGCCGCCGGCGCCGATTTCATCCAGCTCGACGAGCCGGCGCGCGGCAACGTGTCCGGCGAGGAGATGGCCCGGCTCTTCAACCTGGCCACCGACGGCGTCCGCGCCAGGCTCGGCTTCCACATCTGCTTCGGCAACCGCTTCGGGCGCTCGCGGTTCCCGCGTTCCTACGAGCCGTACTTCCCGGGCGCCCTCGAGGCACGCGCCGACCAGTTCGTTCTCGAGTTCGCCAGCCGCGAGCTGTCCGAGGTGGATCTGTGGCAGAAGTACGGTCAGGGCCGCGAGCTCGGCGCGGGGGTCGTCGACGTCAAGGGCTTCCAGGAGGAAACGGCGGACTCGGTTGCCCGGCGCATCCGGCGCGTGCTGCAGGCGTGCCCGGTCGAGAAGCTCACGCTGAACCCGGACTGCGGCTTCGGCTGGTCGCCGCGCTACATGTGCAACCAGAAGCTGCGGGGCCTGGCCGCCGGCGCCGCGCTGGTGCGCAGCGAGCTGACCGGAAAGAAATAGCCGGGAACCCAGGATCCGGGGTGGCTGTTCGTGGGGTGTACCATCGCTTCAACCTTTGGACGGGGGACTCCTATGACAGGACGAAGCTCGCTCATCGTTCTCGGTGCGCTGGCCGTGTTGCTCGGGCCGGGCACCACGCAGGCGCTGGAAGTCGGACAGAAGGCACCCGATTTCACGCTGCCCGCGCCGGGCAACAAGCAGGTCAAGCTCGCGGATCTCACGGCGAAGGGGCCGGTGGTCCTCTACACGTTCATCCAGGCCTTCACGGGCCCCTGAACGCAGGAGATACGCGGCTTCGACGCGGCTCTGCCGCAGTTCGAGGCCGCGGGCGCCCAGGTCGTGGGCGTCAGCGCCGATCACGCCGCCACGCTCGATGCCTACGTCAAGCAGGAAGGCGTCAAGCACCTCCTCCTGGCCGACTTCCGTCGCGCGATGCTGCCGCAGTACGACGCGCTCGAGACCAACGAGAAGAGCCCGATCTTTCGTTACGCCAGGCGCGCGTACTTCGTGATCGATCGGGAGGGCGTCGTGCGCTACAAGAAGATCCAGGGGAACGCACTCGATCTCCTGAAGCCGGAGGAAGTCCTCCAGGCGTTCAAGGACTCCGGCGCCAAATGATCCGCGTCGCCGCTCTGACCGCGGCCGTGCTCCTGGCGGCCGCGGTCCCAGCGCTCGCGGCACCGGACTTCGCCTCGCTCCAGGTCCAGCAGTACGACCCGCCGCGGCCGGCGCCGGCATTCTCGCTGCCCGACCTCAAGGGGCGCAACGCCACGCTCGCCGAGCTGCGCGGCAAGGTCGTGATGCTCTTCTTCTGGGCGACGTGGTGAACGACCTGCCGGGAGGAGTTGCCTTCCGTCAACGCGCTCTATGAGAGCTACAAGCCGAAGGGCTTCGAGGTTCGCCTGATCGCCTTCCGGGAGGCGCCCGACCTCGTGCGCCGCACTGTCGACGAGCGTCGCTACACGGCGCCGGTCTTGCTCGACGAGAGCGGGGACACCACCGGCCGCGACTACGGCGTGTTCGGGCCGCCAACCGTGTACCTCATCGACCGCGCCGGGAACCTCGTCGGTCGCGTGGTCGGCCCGCGCGCCTGGAACGGCGAGGCAGGGCGGCGACTGATCGAGGAGCTGCTCGCGGCCCCGGCGAAGAGATAGCCATGCCGAAGGCCGAGCGCGAGTTCGCCGACGTCGGCGCGCTGCCGTGGACACCCGTCGGCGGCTCGGCCGCGGCGGGGGCGGGCGGCGCCGGCATCGACGAGAAGGTCCTCAGCCACGACCCCGCCACCGGTGACGTCACGCGACTGCTGAGGTTCGCCCCCGGTGTTCGGACCACCGACACCATCGCCCACGACTTCTGGGAAGAGGTCTACATCCTCGAAGGCAGCGTCGTCGATTTGGGCCTCGACCGGACGTTCACGGCCGGCATGTACGCCTGCCGGCCGCCGGGCATGAAGCACGGGCCGTACGCCAGTCCCGGCGGCGCGCTGCTCTTCGAGACGCGATATTACTGTAGCGACGGCGCGGCGGCCGGCTCGAAGCGTGGGTGGCCGGCTCAAGGAAGTCGGGGGCTGCGTTTGTAGCGACGGCGCGGCGGCCGGCTCGAAGCGTGGGTGGCCGGCTCAAGGAAGTGGGGGCTGCGTTCCCCCCTGAGCCGGCGACGGCTCGCCGTGGCCGCGGCGACACGCTACACTCGCGTCCGTGGCGCTTCCACTCGAAGGCATCGTGGTCGTGGACCTCACCCAGAACGTGGCCGGGCCGTTCTGTACCCAGGTCCTCGGCGACATGGGGGCCGAGGTCATCAAGGTCGAGCGGCCGGGGCGCGGTGACGACGCGCGGGCGTGGGCGCCGCCATTCTGGGGACGCGAGAGCGCGACGTTCATGGCCTTCAATCGCAACAAGAAGAGTCTCTCGCTCGACCTCAAGCGCGAGGGCGGCCTCGACGTCCTCCGCCGCCTCGTCAAGCGCGCCGACGTGTTCGTCCAGAGCTTGCGGGCGGGGGTCGCGGCCGACCTCGGCCTCGACTTCGCGGGCGCGAGCGCCCTCAACGCCCGCCTGGTCTATTGCGCCGTCACCGCGTTCGGCACGCGCGGTCCGCTGGCGAACCTGCCCGGCTACGATCCGCTGATGCAGGCCTACGCGGGGCTCATGTCGGTCAACGGCCATCCCGGGCAGGAGCCGGCGCGCGTCGGCACGTCGATCGTCGACATGGGCACGGGCATGTGGGCCGCCCTCGGCATCGTGGCCGCACTGCGCGAGCGCGATCGCACGGGGCGCGCGGTGGAGGTCACGACCTCGCTGTTCGAGACGGCGCTGATGTGGGTCTCGTACCACGCGCTCGCGTACCTGGGCGCCGGCGAGGTGCCACAGCCGCAGGGCTCGGGCACGACGATGATCGTTCCCTACCAGGCGTTCCCCACCGCCGACGGCTACGTGATGATCGCGGCCGGCTCGGACGCGCTGTTCCGGCGCCTCTGCGACGCCCTCGGCGCCGATCGGCTGGCCGCCGACCCGCGCTTCGTCGACAACCCGTCGCGCGTGCGCAACCGCACGACGCTCGTCGACGCGCTGGCGCTGAAGACGCGCGAGCTGAAGACGGCCGACGTGCTGGACCGGCTGCGTGCGGCGGGGGTGCCGGCGGCGCCGATCCAGACCGTGGACCGCGTGCTCCAGGAGCTGCAGACCGAGGCGAGCGGCATGCTCGTCGGCGCGCGTCATCCGCGCCTGCCCGATTACCGCTCGGTGGGGCTGCCGATCCAGTGGGACGGCGTTCGTCCCGGCGTGCGCCGGGTGCCGCCGCTGCTCGGCGAGGACACCGCCGACGTCCTCACCTGGCTCGGCTACACGCTCGACGACGTCCGCAACCTCCAATCGCAGAACGTCGTCCAATGACCTATCGACACCTCCTCGTCACGCGGTCCGACGACCGGCACGTGGTCACCGTCACCCTCAACCGTCCCGAGCAGATGAACGCCATGAACACGGGCATGGGCGAAGACCTGCTCGCCTGCTTCGACGCGCTCGCGCGCGATGCCGACGCTCGCGCCGTCGTCTTCACCGGCAGCGGCGACAAGGCCTTCTGCGCGGGCGGCGATCTGAAAGAGCGCAACGGGATGACGGACGAGGCGTGGCGTGCCCAGCACGTGATCTTCGAGCAGGCCGCGATGAAGGTGCTGCGCTGCCCGGTGCCCGTGATCGCCGCCGTCGAAGGCTTCGCCCTGGCGGGCGGCTGCGAGCTGGCGATCCTGTCGGACTTCGTGGTGGCCGGCGAGACGGCCGTGTTCGGCGTGCCCGAGACCACGCTCGGCATCTTCCCGGGCATCGGCGGCACCCAGCTGCTCCCGCGGATCGTCGGGGCGCCGCTCGCCAAGGAGCTGATCTTCACGGGACGGCGGATGAAGGCCGACGAGGCCAGGGCGGCCGGGCTCGTGAATCACCTGGTGCCGGCGGGACAGGCGAAGACCAGGGCGACGGAGATCGCGGCCACCATCGCGCGCAACGGCCCCATCGCCGTGCGTCAGGCGAAGAAGGCCATCGCCTACGGCAGCGAGACGGATCTCGAGACGGCGATGATCCTGGCCATCGAGGCGTACAACGCCACCGTGGTGACCGAGGACCGGCTGGAAGGCGTGCGCGCGTTCAACGAGAAGCGGAAGCCCCAGTTCAAGGGGCGCTGACACAGGGGATCAGCATGGCGACGATCGATCTGACGCTCACCGGAGAGCAGCGCGCGCTGAAAGCGGGCGTGACCGAGATCTGCAAACGCTATCCGGGCGAATACTGGCGCGATCTGGATTCGCGGCGAGAGTATCCCGAGAAGTTCGTCGACGAGCTGACGCAAGCCGGCTATCTGGCGGCGCTGATCCCTCAAGAATACGGGGGGGCCGGGCTCCCCATCCGCGACGGCGCGCTCATCCTCGAGACGATCCACGCCAACGGCGGCAGCGCCTCCGCCTGTCACGCGCAGATGTACATCATGGGCACCGTGCTGCGACACGGCAGCGAAGCCCAGAAGAAGCAGTACCTGCCGAAGATCGCGACCGGCGAGCTCCGCCTGCAGGCGTTCGGCGTCACCGAGCCCGACGCCGGCTCCGACACGACGAAGCTGAAGACGACGGCCGTCCGCACGGGCGACCGCTACGTCGTCAACGGCCGCAAGATGTTCATCTCGCGCGCGATGCAGTCGGATCTGATGCTCCTGCTGGCGCGCACCACGCCCGTCGAGCAGGTGAAGCGGCGCACGGACGGCCTGTCCGTGTTCCTGATCGACATCCGCGGCATCAAGGGGCTGGAGATCCGCCCGCTGCGCATGATGATGAATCACTCGACCAACGCGCTGTTCTTCGACGACATGGAGATCCCCGCCGGCAGCCTGATCGGCGACGAGGGCAAGGGCTTCTCCTACATCCTGTCCGGCATGAACGCCGAGCGCATCCTGGTCGCCTCGGAGTCCATCGGCGATGGCCGCTGGTTCACCGAGAAGGCGGTGGCGTACTCGGGCGGCCGCGTGATCTTCGGCAAGCCCATCGGGGCCAACCAGGGCGTGCAGTTTCCCATCGCGCGCGGCCACATGGCCACGGAGGCGGCCGCGCTGATGCGCGACAAGGCGGCGGCGCTCTTCGACGCCGGCGAACCCTGCGGTCCCGAAGCCAACATGGCCAAGTACCTGGCGGCCGAGGCGGCGTGGGAAGCCGGCAACGCGTGCATCGACTGCCACGGCGGCTACGGCTACGCCGAGGAGTACGACGTCGAGCGGAAGTTCCGCGAGGCCCGGCTCTACAAGACGGCGCCGGTGAACCAGAACCTCGTCATGGCGTACGTCGGGGAGCACGTCCTCGGCATGCCGCGCTCGTACTAGGCCGCCGCGCGTGCCGCTCTATCTCGAGGACTTCGCGCCGGGACAGGTGCGTGAGTCACCGCCGCGCACGCTGACGAAAGAGGAAATCATCGCCTTCGCGCGCGACTACGATCCCCAGCCGTTTCACACCGACGAAGCCGCCGCCAAGCACACCGTCTACGGCGGACTCATCGCCAGCGGCTGGCAGACGGTGGCCATCATGATGCGCCTGCTCTGGGACACGTTCCTGAAGGACACGGCCTCGCTCGGCTCGCCGGGCTCCGACGAAATCCGCTGGCTCAAGCCGGTGCGCCCCGGCGACACGCTGCGCGCGCGATTCACCATCGTCGACGTCACGCCGTCGCGAAGCAAGCCCGACCGCGGCATCGTGCGGACGTCCACCGAGATCCTGAACCAGCACGGCGAGGTCGTCATGACCCACCAGGGCATGGGCATGTTTGGCCGACGCCCTCCTCACACGCGCGCGCCGTCGTGACCCGCCTGCCCGCCGTCGACCGCGTGGTGGTGACCACGGTGATCGACAATTACATCGACTCGCTGCGCCGTGACGAAAAGGTGGCGCGCCGCTTCGGGCACGCCCGGGCCCGCAAGATGCCGGATCTCCGCGCCGAGCACGGCCTCGGCCACCTCGTGGAGATCACGCGCGAGGGACGGACGGCGCGCCTCGCGTTCGACTTCGGGTTCTCTCCCGACGGCTACACCCACAACGCGCGCGAGCTCGGCATCGACCCCGCCTCGGTCGATGTGCTCGTGCTGAGCCACGGTCATCAGGACCACTTCGGGGGGCTCCTCGGCTGGCTGCGTGCCAATCGCCGCATGATGAAGCGCGACCTCGTCTTCTACGGCCATGCCGATCACTACCACCCGCGCTGGAATCAGCCGCCGGGGGGCGCGCCCGTGTACATCGGCAAGCTCGATGCGTTCGCCATCGAGCGCTGGGACGTGCGCCTCGAGGAGGTGCGGCAGCCGACCCTGCTTCCGGAAGGCGCCATGCTGAGCGGCGAGATGCACGAGACGGAATCCTTCGAGCCGATTCCGTCGAGCCTGCGCATCGAGCGCGACGGGCAGCTCGCTCAGGACACGTTCATGGGAGAGCAGACGTTGATCGTGAACGTCCGCGGCCGCGGGCTCGTGGTGGTCACGTCGTGCTCCCATCGCGGGATCGTCGGCATCTGCCGGCACGCGATGCGCGCGGCGGGCGTCGACCGCATTCACGCCGTCGTCGGCGGCTTTCATCTGAGCGGCCTCGACGAGGCCCGCATCACCCGGGTCGTCGACAGCCTGCGGGGTTTCGGCGTCGACTGGATCGTGCCCCAGCACTGCACGGGGCTCGAGGCCATCGTATCCTTCGCGACGCGGATGCCCGCCGAGGTCGTCTTCGCCTCGACGGGGTCGACGTTCGTGTTCGGCGATTGATCCATGGGGGGCCCCGATATGGCCCCCAATGCCCCCCGGCGTTCGGAGCGCCCCGGCAAACCGGTGGCGCTCCTCCAACGACGCGCTAGCTTACGAACGCGCGGAGCATCCACGCCATCTTTTCGTGCTTCTCGAGGAGGCCGGTGAGGAAGTCGCTGGTGCCGACGTCCTTGTAGCGCTCGGCCACGGGCCCGATGTCGCTGCGGAGGGTGCGGATCACGGCCTCGTGATCGCCCAGCAGCGTCGACAGCATCTCCTTGGCGGCCGGCACCGCGCCCGGCTGCTCCGTGAGGCGGGCCGTCTTCGCGAACTCGGCGAGGGTGCCGAAGGCACGGCCACCGAGCTGGCGGGCGCGCTCGGCGATCTCGTCGACGAACTCGTTGAGCTCCTCGTACTGCGACTCGAAGAACTTGTGCAGGTCGTTGAACTGCGGGCCGCTCACGTTCCAGTGGTAGTTGCGGGTCTTCGTGTAGAGCACGTACTCGTCGGACAGCAGGCGATTGAGGATGTCCACGACCGCCGCGCGATCCTTGTCGGGAATGTCGATGTTGGGTGTCATGACCTTGTGATGCCTCCCGCCGCCCACCGGGTTCCGGCGCGGCATGCTAAAGTTTTCAGCACCTGAGCCGTCGGAGGGCTGTGATGCGACTGCCGGAACGCGTGACCATCTGCGAGGTCGGGACCCGCGACGGGTTCCAGATCGAACCCGACTTCATTCCCACGGAGGTGAAGGTCGAGGTCGTCGACCTCCTGTCGGCGGCCGGGCTGCCGCGCATCGAGGTGACCTCCTTCGTTCACCCGAAGGCGGTGCCACAGCTCCGCGACGCCGAGACGGTCATGGCGCGCATCACGCGCCGTCCGGGCACACGATATGCCGCTCTCGTCCCCAACGACAAGGGGGCCGTGCGCGCCGTCGACGCCGGCGTCGACGCCATCCACACCGTGGTTTCCGCCAGCGAGACCCACAACCTCGCCAACGTCAACATGACCATCGGCGAGTCGATCGAGAAGCTCCGCGCGGTCATGCAGGTGGCCGAGCGTGCGAAGGTGCACGTGGGCTGCGGCATCTCGACGTCGTTCGGCTGCCCCTTCGAGGGCGACGTCCCGCTCGCCCAGCTCGAGAGCGTCGTGGGGCGCCTCGTCGACATGGGCGCGCGGGCGATCGGCCTCGCCGACACGACGGGGATGGCGAACCCGCGCCAGGTCGCGCGCGTGCTCGAGCACCTGATGCCGCGCTTCGGCGGCGTCGAGTGGACGCTCCACACCCACGACACGCGCGCCATGGCCATTCCAAACATCCTGGCCGCGATGGAGTGCGGCGTGACCAACCTCGACGCCTCCATCGGCGGCCTCGGCGGCTGTCCGTTCGCGCCTGGCGCGTCCGGCAACGTGTGCACCGAGGATCTCGTGCACTGCCTGCACGCGATGGGCGTGAGCACCGGCATCGACCTCGACCGGCTGCTCGCCGCCAGCCGCCGCGTGCAGGACGTGATCGGCCGCGCGCTGCCCGGTCAGATCGTCAAGGCGGGGCCGTCGACGCGTCGATATCCGGTCCCCGACGGCGTCGCCGGACGAATGCCCGCCGCCCGTGGCTAGCAAGAAGGCCAAACGCATGCTCGGCCTGATGGACCGCGCCACCGGTCTCTGGCACATCCCCGTCATCGGACGGGCGAAGGGCCGCATCATCCGGCGTTTGATCGACCGCCATCGCCCCACCCGGGCCGTCGAGATCGGCTCGCTGCTCGGGTACTCGGCCATCCTCATCGCCGCCGCGCTCCCGCCGCGGGGCCGGCTGACGTGCATCGAGGCCAACCCCTACCTCGCCCGGCTCGTGAAGGCCAATGCCGCCGAAGCCGGGCTCGGCGCCAAGGTGAAGGTCGTGGTGGGGGACGCGCTGCGCGCGCTGCCGCTGCTGCCTGGCCGCTTCGACTTCGTGCTCATCGACGCGCGGAAGGAGGACTATCTCGACTATCTGCGGCAGCTCGAGCCGAAGCTGGCCGCCGGCGCCGTCATCGTCGCCGACAATACGGGCGTCTTTCGCCGCGCCGTCGCGCCCTACCTCGAGCACGTGCGCGGCGATAACCGGTACGAGAGCCGCGAGTACGAGATCGACGACGACGCGATGGAAGTGAGCCTCTTCCGCCGTTCCGTACACTGAGCGTATGGCTCTCGCCGCCTACATCAATCCGGGCGCCGATCTCGCCGCCGCCACCGACCTCGCGCGATCGGCCGATCGGCTCGGCTACGACAGCGTCTGGGTCACTCACGGCCTCGGACGCGATTCCTTCCTCGTGCTCGCCGCCTACGGCGCCGCCACCTCGCGCATCGGCCTCGGCAACGGCGTGGTGCCCGTCTATCCGCGCCATCCCGTGACGATGGCGCAGGCGGCGCTGACGCTGAACGAGCTGACGGCGGGCCGTTTCCGGCTCGGGATCGGCGTCAGTCACGCAGCGTCGATGCAGGACATGCTCGGCCTGCGCGTCGTCGAGCCCCTCGCCGTCATGCGCGAGTACGTGGCCGTGCTGCGAGGCGCGCTCGGAGAGGGCAGCGACTTCAGCGGCCGGCATTACCGCGCCCGCTGGGCCATGGCCGTGCCGAAGCGGCCGCCGGCGCCGCCCATCTATCTCGCGGCGCTGTCGGCGAAGATGCTGGAGCTGGCCGGGGAGATCGCCGACGGCGTGATCCTCTGGCTCTGTCCGCCCGACTACGTGCGCACGGTGGCGGTGCCCGCGATCACGCGCGGGCGACGCCGGGCCAATCGCGGGCTGGAGGGCTTCGAGGTCGTGGCCGCCGTCCCGGTCGCCGTCACCGATGACCGCGGCGCCGCGCTGACCGCCTTCCGCGCGGAGCTCGTGCGCTACGCCTCGCTGCCGTTCTATCGCGCGATGCTGGAGAGCGCGGGCCTCGGCGCGGAGCTGGCGGCCTTCGATCGGAGCGGCACCGTGACGGTTGCGATGGCCGAGGCGCTCGGGGGGCTGGGCAAGCCGGATGCGGCTCGCGACTACGTCGAGGCCTATCGACGCGCGGGCACGACGCTGCCGGCCATTCGTCCGATCACGTTCCCCGACGCGCCATGGTATCGACGCACGCTCGAGGACGCCGCGAAGTGGTGAGCGTCGCGCTGCTCGCGGCAGCGCTGCTGGCCAGCGCGTGCTCCGGGTCCGGGGCCTCCACCGTGCGCATGCTGCCGGCCGATCGCGGCGCCGAGATCGTCTACGCGGCGCTCGGCGACAGCACCGTCGAGGGCGTCGGCGCCTCGGCAGCGGAGAAGAACTATGTCAGCCGCCTCGATGCTCGCCTCCGCGACCGCTATCCGAGGACGCGCACGGTCAACCTCGGGGTCGGGGGCGCGACGTCGTACGACGTGCTCGAGGGGCAGCTCGCGCGGGCCGTCGGGCTGAAGCCGCATCTCGTCACGCTCTCCATCGGCCCCAACGACATCACCACGCGGGTCCCCGTCGACGCCTACGGCGAGAACCTGGACGCGATCCTGGGACGCCTGGCCGGAGAGACAGACGCCGTGGTGGTGGTCAATCTGCTGCCGGACCTGGCCGTCACTCCGCGCTTCCGGAACCGGGAGACGGCGCCCCTGGTGGGCAAGCTCTCCGTCCAGTTCAACGAGGTCGTCGCCCGGACGGCGAAGCGTCACGGCGCCATGGTCGTGGACCTTTACGCGGCAAGCCGCAAGGAGGTCCCCGGGCATCCCGAGCTGCTGGCCGACGACGGGTACCACCCCTCCGATCTGGGCTATGCGCGCTGGGCGGAGCTCATGTGGGAAGCCGTCCAGACCCGGCTCGGCTCGTGAAATGAATACAGGGAGCCCCTCGGCGCGTCCAACACGTATGAAGAGCCTGGTCGGGGCGCTGCTGGTCGGGCTGACGCTGACGGCCTCGGTGGCCGAGGCGGGGGATCTGCGTCGCGGGTCGATCATTCCGAGGGTAGGTCCGATCATCCCGCACGGCGCCAATATCGTGCCGAACCCGCCGAAAGAGCGCTTCCATCAGCCCCACAAGCGGTTCCATCAGCACGGCGTTCACCCGGGCTTCGTGTTCGTGGCGCCGCCGACGGTGGTGTACTCGGCGCCGCGCTCGTGCTCCACGCCGGGCTACTGGGCCTACCAGTGGGTTCCCACCAGCTATACGCAGAGCACGTTCATTCCCGGCGGCTTTGGCCCGGACGGCACGTGGATCGAGAGCCGGTACGAGCAACGCGCGTACGCCTCCGGCTACTACCATCCCTACTGGGTGCCCGAGCGGAGCTACGCCTGTTGACATGGGGGCCCCGAAATGGCCCCCACGTCCCGGCGAAGCTGTGACGCTCCTCTAAGTCGCACGACCGTCTCCGCCTTCAGCTCTCCTCATCAGCTCTCCCGATAGACCAGCAGTACCGTCGCCATGATGACGAGGAAGGTGGGCCATGCCCACTTGAGCCAGCGGCGCGGCGATTCGGCGCGCGCGCCGACGAGGAGCGCGACGCCCACGCCGACGGCGGTGCTGCCCATGAGCGCGTGCTGGAAATAGATCATGTCGAAGTGGATCCGGCCGTCGTGGAAGTGGAAGAACAGCGTGAGGCCGCCGGCGATGGCGAGGCCGCCGAGCAGGCGCACGAGCGGGCGTGACGGCATCCGCCCGGTGCCGCGCAGCACGATGATCACGCCGATGACGATGGGCAGCAGCGCCAGCAGCTTGTGCTGCAGCACGAGCGGGTCGTCGAAGATCTCGACGAAGCGCTGCGGTCCGTACGGCCAGGACTCCGGATCGCTCGACGGGATCAGGTAGACGCCGAAGGCGGCCCAGAACGGCGCCGAGACGGCGTTCCACGGAAACGACCGCGGACGCCACGACTCCCACACCGTGAGCGCGGCCAGCACCAGCAAGATCACGCCCGCCGCCCGATGCGTGTACTCCGAGTAGATCATCTCGGCGGGATTGCGGGCGTGATGATCGGGCGCGGTGAAGCCGCCGTAGGGCGCCAGGAACGGGTTGCTCTCGGCGAACGGCCCGTCGGGATTCGGGTACCACGCCCAGACGTGCGCGGTCGCCAGCGTGGGATGCCAGGCCACGAAGATCTCGCCGCTCTGCGGATGGCGCGCGGGACAGTCTCGCGCGCTGGCGGCCGCGATCTCACGGAAGTCGCGATAGTGGCACGATGCCTCGTGACGGTGCCATGCCGCGGCCGGCAGCGGGCTCGAGGCGGGCACCGCGGGCAGCGCGTACTCGACGCCGGCGAGCTGCCAGACGCCGTCGCGCTCGACGTAGAGCAGCACCGGCGGCGAGGCCAGATCGAGCGTCCCGGTCGCCAGCGCGCGCGCCTGCGCGGCCGGATGCACGAAGTGATAGCCGTGGCGCGCTTCCATGCCGCTCGCCTGCACGTACCCGTCGGCACGCGCGCTGGCGATGTCGAGATACCGCGCGGTCGCGCGGCGCACCTCGGCGACCACGGTCTCGGGAGCCGTCGCCGACGACGCCGCGACGGCGACGCCGACGCCTCCCAGGGTGAGCGCGAGGGCGATGAGGGCGGCGCACATGGCCACCCAGTATACGGAGTGCGGTAGTATGACCGTCCACGTGGACGCCTTCCTGACCACCGACGGACTGATCGCCCTCCTCACCCTCTCCGCCCTGGAGATCGTGCTCGGCGTCGACAACGTCGTCTTCATCGCCATCCTGACCGGGCGGCTGCCCGCGAGCCAGCAGCCCATCGCCCGCCGGCTTGGCCTCGGGCTGGCGCTGGGCATCCGCATCGGGCTGCTCTTCGCGATCACGTGGATCATGAGCCTCACCCGGCCGCTCTTCGCGGTGCTCGGCAACGACATCTCCGGCCGCGATCTGATCCTGCTGGCCGGCGGCCTCTTCCTGATCGCCAAGGCCACCTGGGAGATCTACGACAAGCTCGAGGTCGCGCCCACCGAGACGGCCGCGGGCCGCGGGCGCGCCGCCTTCGCCTCGGTGCTCGTCCAGATCCTGCTGCTCGACATCGTCTTCTCGCTGGACTCCGTCATCACCGCCGTCGGCATGGCCGAGAACGTGGCCATCATGGTGGCGGCCATGGTCATCGCGATGGTGGTGATGCTGTTCTCCATGGGCGCCATCTCCGGCTTCGTCGAGCGTCATCCGAGCGTGAAGATCCTCGCCCTCGCCTTCCTGATCCTGATCGGCGTCATGCTGATG
>DATBJF010000092.1:0-36745 GCA_036556545.1 Candidatus Methylomirabilota bacterium | reverse complement strand
GGCCGCGTTCATCGTCCTCCCATTTGCAGGGTACTGGCTGGGGCGCGAGATCTACGCCTTCAACCAGACGATGGGCATCACGATGATGGGCGGGTTCATGTCGTGGCTCTGGATCATCCAGGCCATCCTCATCGGCATCCTGTTCCTCGGCAGCAACTACTATCTGTGGCTCGGCATGGAGCGCATCCCGGGCTCCGAGCGCTACCGCAAGTACGTGCCGTGGATGCTGATCGTCCTCGTGATCGGCTTCATGGTGTGGGCGACGCCGCGCTCGATGGTGGTCACGCTCGACGAGGCGCGCGCGATGGGCGGCACGCACCATCCGTTCCTCGGCTTCTTCGGCGTGATGTCGGCCAAGAACACCGTCGTCAACCTGATGATCCTCACCACGTTCCTGTCGTTCATCCTCTATCGACGGGCCAATCGCGTGTCGACCCGGCCGTGGGTGCGGACGGGCATGTCCGTGCAGTGGGCGGCCTTCGCGGCGGCGGCGGTGATCGTCGTGTTCTACGGGGTCTACGGCTACTTCGTCGAGTCGATCGTGCGCATCGGCTTCTCCGTCTACCAGGTGGTGGCCGTGCTCGCCGCCATCGTGCTCGTGATGGCCATCGACATCCCGATGTTCAAGGGCGCCCGCGCCACCGGCCAGATCCGCTGGGGCACCATCGCTCCGCGCTCGCAGTACGTGCTGATCCTGCTCGCGGTGACGTTCACCTGGCTGATGGGCCTGATGGGCTTCGCGCGCTCTGGCATCCGGCAGCACTGGCACGTGTACGGCATCCTGCGCGACACGTCGCCGGAGGCGGTCACGCCGGCCCTCGGCTACGCCTCGAACGTCATCACCGTCGTCACCATCGCCTTCTTCGCGCTGGTGATGTTCATCTTCTGGCTCGGCGGGCTGGCCGATCGCGGCAAGACCGCCCACGGCCACGCGCACGCGCCCGTCATGGCGGGCGGCACCGACGCGAACCGCTGATGCGCGTCCCCATCGCGGTGAAGGTGGGGCTGTTCTCGGTCGCCGTGATGGGCGGCTACACGTACTTCGCCAACTCGATCCCGCAGATCGAGTCCAAGCCGCCACAAGAGCTCTCGCTCGAGGGCGGCAACGTCACGCCGGCCCAGCTCGTCAAGGCCGGCGAGGAGATCTACAAGACCAAGGGCACGTGCGAGGTCTGTCACAGCATCGGCAAGAAGGGAACGCGCGCACCGGACCTGGCCGGCGTCGGGGCCCGCGCTGCGAAGACGAAGCCGGGCATGACGGCCAAGGCGTACCTGCTCGAGGCGCTCGTCAATCCCGGCGCCCACATCGTCGAGGGCTATCCGCCGATCATGCCCGCCGTCGACAAGCCGCCCATCGCGCTGAATCGCTCCGAGGTGTGGGCGCTGACCGCGTTCCTCGAGTCGCTCGGCGGGACGGTGGACGTGACGCTGAACGACGTGCCGGCCACGGTGGGCGCCAGCGCCGGCGCGGGTGGTGCCGCCGCCGCCGAAGTGAAGCTCCCGGGCGACGCGAAGGCCGGCAAGGCCGTGTACATGGGCAAGGGGACGTGTCTCGCGTGCCACAAGGCGGCCGACATCCCGGGCACGCCGGTCGGTCCCGACCTGTCGCAGATCGCGAAGATCCAGACGCCCGACTACATCATGCGAAAGATCCTCGATCCGAAGGGGATGGGAACGGTGGCGAACTACCCGGCCGGCGTGATGCCGCAGGACTTCGGGACCCGGCTGACGTCGAAGGAGTATGTCGACCTCGTCGCGTTCCTGCTGACTCTCAAGTGAGCCGCGCATGAGCTTCCTCCGCTCGCGACTCTTCCAGGCGGTGCTCGTGCTGGTCGTCGCCTTCGTCGTGCTGCGATTCGGCATCCAGCCGCCCGCGCCGTGGAGCGTGCTGACGCTCTACATGACGATCGTGGCGATGGGCGTGCTGATCTTCGTCTCGTCGGACCGAGACTCGTGGGCGGACTTCGTCAGGCCGATCTGGCTCACCCTCGTGCGCCCGGAGCGACGGCTGCTCCGCATGGTCCTGCTCATCATCGTGCCGCTGCTGCTCGGGTACTACGCGTACACGCAGGCGGCCGCCCGCCCGCAAGCGCCGCCGGAGCTGCGCGCCGTGCATCCGGCGCCGCCGGCGTCGATCCAGTTCCGCGGCAAGGAGATCAACATCTCCGGCTTCGACAACCCGCTGCGGAAGGATCAGGCGGCGTTTGCCAAGCACGTCGACGCCGGCGCCGCCATCTACATGCGGAATTGCATGTACTGCCACGGCGACAACCTCGACGGCAAAGGCCACTTCGCGGCGGGCTTCAACCCCCCGCCGGCCAACTTCCAGGATCCGGGCACGATCGCCATGCTGCAGGAGGCGTACTTGTTCTGGCGGATCGCCAAGGGCGGGCCGGGGTTGCCGAAGGAGTCGACGCCGTGGAATTCGGTGATGCCGGCGTGGGAGGATCGACTGACCGAGGAGCAGATCTGGCAGGTGGTGATGTATCTCTACGCGGCGACCGGCCAGCAGCCTCGTAGATGGGAGTCCCACTAGTTATGCGGCGGGCGACGATAAGGGCGCATCTGCTTCGTTGCCTCGTCGGGCCCTCCCTGCGGCGTGGGCGGCCCACGCCTCAGTCGGGCGCCTCCTCGGCGCCTCGCATCTGCACCCTTCTCGTCGCCCTACTCCGACCGTCAGTGGTTCCCGTGGCCGCTTGCGTGAGCTTTGCGGCCTCGCTGGCGCTCGCGGCGCCCGCGGCATTCGCGCAGGGGGATGCGAATGCAGGGAAGCCGGTCTATGAGCTGAAGTGTGCGGGGTGCCATGGCGTGAAAGGCGATGGCAAGGGGCCGGCTGCCGAGTTGCTGCTGCCGAGACCGCGGGATTTCACCTCGGGCATCTACAAGGTTCGGTCGACGGTGAACAAGACGCCGACGGACCAGGATATTTTTCGGATGATCACGGAGGGCATGCCTGGAACCTCGATGCCGGCGTGGAACGTTCTACCGGAGAAGGACCGCTGGAATCTGGTGGCGTACCTCAAGGCATTCGCGGGGGACAAGCTGAAGGATCCGCCGAAGAAGGTGGAGCTGCCGAAGGACGTGGCGTCGTCGGAGGCGTCCATCAAGCGCGGGCGGGAGATGTACGAGGCGATCGAGTGCCACAAGTGCCACGGCAACGAGGGGCGCGCCGATGGCCCGTCGCGCGGTGAGCTGAAGGACGAGTGGGGGCATCCGGTGCCGCCGGCCAATCTCGCCAAGCGCTGGAACTTCCGCGGCGGGCAGTCGCGCACGGAGATCGCCACCCGCATCGCCAACGGGCTGCTCGGCACGCCGATGCCGGCGTTCCTCGACGCCGTCGAGAAGCCGGAGGACGTCTGGCACCTGACCAACTTCATCGTGTCGCTGGGGCCGGACTCGCCGCGCCACGCGACGCTGCTCACGGTGACGGCGGTGAAGGACGCGATTCCCGACGATCCGAACGCGGAGCTGTGGAAGACGATCGACCCGAGCAACATTCCGCTCATGGGGCAGGTGATCATCGATCCGCGCAACTTCAATCCCTCGATCGATCTCGTCTCGGTGCGCGCCGTGTACAACGACAAGGAGATTGCCTTCCATCTCACGTGGGACGACCCGTCGAACTCGACGAAGGGCGACGGCAAGGCCACGTTCGTCGACGCCATCTCGCTGCAGTTCCCGCCGCAGATCACCGCGAGCACCGAGCGGCCGTACTTCCTGATGGGGGACGACTCGGAGGCGGTGTACCTGCTGCGCTGGGAGGCGGACAAGGGCGCGATGGAGGCGAGCGCCAACGGGGCGACGAAGATCGCGGCGCTCAAGGGCGGCGAGGCGGCCGGCAAGGCCGTCTACGATCATGGCCGCTACCGGCTCGTGATCAAGCGCGCGCTCGCCGTGCAGGGCGCCGAGCGCCCGACGTTCCGGCCGGCCGTCTTCACGCCCGTCGCCATCCAGGCCTGGGACGGCGGAGCAGGGGAGGCGGGGCCCCGGATGTCGCTGACATCGTGGTACTATCTGCGGCTGGAGGAGCCGCAATCCAATCGGAAGTTCGTCATTCCTCCCGTCGTAGCTCTCCTCACGTTGGCGGCGATGGTGCTGATCGTGCGCGCGGCGCGGAGCCGCGCAACCAATACATGAGAGGACTCAGGAGGTCCGAGCCATGCGGAAGACGTTCGTCGTAGCCGGAGTGATCGCGCTGGGCGCCAGCGCGGTGATGCTCGCGTCGGCAACGCGCCACGCCACCGCCCAGGGTGGCGGCACGGTCGAGGTCGAGGTGAAGTACAACGGCGCGCCCGTCGTCGACAAGATCAAGGTGAACAAGGACGTGGAGAAGTGCGGCAACGAGGCCACCGTCGAGAAGGTCGTGGTCGGCGGCAACAAGGGCCTCGCGAACGCCGTGGCATCGGTGCCGGGCGCCAAGGGCGGCAAAGCCGTCAAGGGCATGATCGACCAGAAGGGCTGCAAGTTCATCCCGCACGTCGCGCTCATGACCCCCGGCGAGATCGAGATCAAGAACTCCGACGACATCCTGCACAACATTCACACGTACTCGACGGCCAACGCGGCCATCAACAAGGCGCAGCCGAAGTTCAAGAAGACGATGACCGAGAAGTTCGACAAGCCCGAGATGATCAAGGTCACCTGCGACGTGCACAGCTGGATGCTCGGCTGGATCGCGGTGACGCCGGGCCCGGCCGCGGTGACCGACAACAATGGCGTGGCCAAGATCGAGAACGTCCCCGCCGGCAAGCAGAAGGTGGAAGTGTGGCACGAGACGCTCGGCAAGCAGGAGAAGGAAGTCGACGTGAAGGGCGGGCAGACGACGAAGGTCAGCTTCGAGATGAAGGGCAAGTAGGGAGATCCCATGCTCGACTGGTGGCTGCCGGAAAACGTCTCGACGTACGGTCGTGATATCGACTGGCTGTTCCACCTGATCTACGCGATCACGGGCGTGACGCTGGTCCTCGTGAGCGTCACGCTCGTCGCGTTCCTGATCATGTACCGTGACCGGCCCGGCCGGCGCGCGCGCTACACGCACGGCAACAGCACGCTGGAGATCGTGTGGACGGTGGTGCCGGCGCTCATCCTGGTGATCCTCACGTTCCTCTCGGTGCCGGCCTGGTCGAAGATCAAGATGTCCACGCCGCCGACCGATCTCGTGATCGAGGTGACGGCCAAGCAGTTCAACTGGCAGGTGAAGTACCCGAACTCGGACCAGGTCTTCCTCGACGAGATGCACGTGCCGGTCAACAAGGTCGTGCACGTCGATCTCAAGTCGCAGGACGTCATCCACAGCTTCTTCGTGCCGTCCTTCCGCATCAAGCAGGACGCGGTCCCAGGCCGCTCCATCCGGGCGTGGTTCGAGGCCACCAAGCCGGGCAAGTACGAGTGGCCGTGCGCGGAGCTGTGCGGCTTCGGGCACTCCGGGATGAAGGGCTGGATCTACGTCCACACGCCCGAGGAATACCAGAAGTGGGCCGCTGAAAATCTCGCGGGAGGGAAAGCCAAGCAATGACCGCTCACGCCGCCGCTCACGCGACGCACGGTGCGCATGCCCATCACGATCTGGGCTTCATGCGCACGTACATCTTCTCGACCGATCACAAGACGATCGGCCGCCAGTTCCTGATGCTCGGCCTCGTGATGATGATCCTCGGCGGCCTGCTGGCGCTGGCCGTGCGCTGGCAGCTGGCGTGGCCGGAGACGCCGATCCCCGGCATGAGCCCGTTCCTGCCCGAGACGGGCGGCGTGCTCGAGCCCGGGCAATACAACATGGCGTTCACCATGCACGCGACGATCATGGTGTTCTTCGTCATCATGCCGATCCTGGCCGGCGGCTTCGGCAACTACCTCATCCCGCTCATGATCGGTGCCCGCGACATGGCGTTCCCCGTGCTCAACATGCTCTCGTTCTGGGTGGCCGTCGTGTCCGGTGTCATCATGCTGGCGGGCTTCTGGGTGGAGGGCGGTCACGCCGCGGCCGGCTGGACCTCGTACGCGCCACTGTCGTCGGTGACCGCCTACACGGGCGTGAACTGGGGCCAGAACCTCTGGTGCATCAGCCTGTTCGTGCTCGGTATCTCGTCGATGATGGGCTCGATCAACTACATCACGACCATCATCAACATGCGCGCGCCGGGCATGACGCTGTTCCGGATGCCGCTCGTCGTCTGGTCGCTCTTCATCACGGCCATCCTGCTGCTGCTCGCGCTGCCGGTGCTCACGTCGGCGGTGGCCATGCTGCTCTTCGACCGCACGCTCGGCACCTCGTGGTTCAGCCCGTCCGGCGGCGGCGAGCCGCTGCTGTGGCAGCACCTCTTCTGGTACTTCGGGCATCCGGAGGTGTACATCCTCATCCTGCCCGCCATGGGCATCGCCTCCGAGATCCTGCCGGTGTTCTCGCGCAAGCCGGTGTTCGGCTACCACGCCATGGCGTTTTCGATGATCGCCATCGCGTTCCTGTCGTGGATCGTCTACGGGCACCACATGTTCGTCAGCGGCATGAGCCCGGCGCTCGGCATGGCCTTCACGGTGACGACGATGATCATCGCCGTGCCGTCGGCCATCAAGACGTTCAACTGGCTCGGCACGCTGTGGGGGGGCCGCATCACCTTCCCGGTGCCGATGCTGAACGCGCTCGCCTTCGTGTCGATGTTCGTCATCGGCGGGCTCAGCGGCATCTTCATGGCGAGCACGCCCGTCGACATCTACATTCAGGACACGTACTTCATCGTCGCCCACATCCACTACGTCGTCTTCGGCGGCTCCATCTTCGGCGCCTTCGCCGCCATCTACTACTGGTTCCCGAAGATGTTCGGGCGGATGATGAACCCGGTCCTGGGCCACATCCACTTCTGGCTGTCGTTCGTCTTCTTCAACCTGACCTTCTTTCCGATGCACATCATCGGCGTGGGCGGTCAGATGCGTCGCATCTACAACCCGATGCAGTACGAATTCTTGAGGGATCAGCAGCACTGGAACGTCATCATCACGGTCGGCGCCATCGGGCTCGGCCTGAGCCAGATCCCCTTCGCCATCAACTTCGTGATGTCGATGTTCACCGGCCGCAAGGCGCCCATGAATCCGTGGAACGCCAACACGCTCGAGTGGACGGCGCCGTCGCCGCCGCCGCACCTGAACTGGGGCGAGAAGCTGCCGACCGTGCACCGCGGGCCCTACGAGTACAGCGACCCGGACGCCAAGGACGACTTCCTGCCGCAGACGCATCCACCGCTCCACGGGGCGGGGACGCGACGGCGGCACTGAGGCACGCCCGGCGGGGCACCATGCTGGCTCATCGTCTGGCGGTAGCGACGGCGGCCGCGACCGTCGTGCTGATCGTGTTCGGCGGACTGGTCACCAACACGGGGGCGGCCCTCGCCGTCCCCGACTGGCCGAACACGTTCGGCCACAACATGTTCCTGTTCCCGTGGTCCGGCATGGTCGGCGGCGTCTTCTTCGAGCACAGCCATCGCCTGCTCGGCGCCCTCGTCGGCCTCCTCTCGCTCGCCCTGGCGGCTGCGCTGTGGCGGCGGGGCGGACGACTGCGCCTGCTCGGCGTCGTGGCCGTGGGCGTCGTGATCGTACAAGGCGTGATCGGCGGCCTGCGCGTGGTGCTGCTCGCCGATGGCCTGGCCATCGTGCATGGACCGCTGGCGCAGGCCTTCTTCGCGCTGATCGCCGCGATCGCGTTCCTCACGGCGCCGGCCGCTGCGCGTCCTGCGGCCCCGCCCGACGTCTCGCTGCGCCGGCTGGCGCTGGTCGCGGCGGCGGCACTGTACGGCCAGATCGTTTTGGGCGCCCTGCTGACGCACGCCGGGTGGCTGTGGCTTCACGTGGCCGGTGCGGTGGTCGTCTTCGCCGTGGTGCCGCTCGTGACCGCGCGCGTCCGCCGCGCCGGTGACGTCGTCGCGTCGCCGCTGTCCCGCGCACTGCTGGCGCTCCTCGCGGCGCAGCTGGTGCTCGGGGTCGGAGCCTATCTGGCGCGCTTCTCGTCCATCTGGATTCCGGGCGAGCAGCTGACGATGCTCGTTGTTCCGGTGGCTCATCGCCTCGTGGGAGGACTCCTGCTGGCGACGAGCGTCGTGGTGGCGCTCCGACTGTGGACGGCGGCGCCGCGTCGGGCCGCTGATCTTCCGCGCCGCGGAGACGTCGTCACGCTCGCGCGGAGCGGAGTTCGGGCATGACGCCGCCGACCGAAGTCATCGTGGCGCCGCTCGTGCGGCCGCGCCGGCGGGTCATGGCCGATCTCGTCGCCCTGACCAAGCCGCGGGTGGTGCTGATGATCCTCGTCACCACGGTGGTGGGGTACTACGTCGGGCTGGTGGGAGCGCCGGACTATGCGCGACTCCTCCACCTGCTCATCGGGACGGCGCTGGCGGCGGGCGGGACCCTCGCGCTCAACATGTACTGGGAGCGTGACGTCGACGGACTGATGGAGCGCACGCGGCTGCGGCCGCTGCCGGACGGCCGGCTGGCGCCGCTGGAGGCGCTCCTCTTCGGCGCCGCGGTGACGGTGGCCGGTCTCGTCTATCTCGGCGCCTTCGTGAACGTCGCGTCGGCGGCGGTGACCACGGCCACCTTCGCGCTCTACCTGTTCGCGTACACGCCGCTCAAGCTGCGGACGCCGCTCTGCACGCTCGTGGGCGCGATCCCCGGCGCGCTCCCGCCCGTGACCGGCTGGGTCGCGGCGCGCGACGACCTCGGCGTCGGCGCGTGGGTGCTGTTCGCCATCCTGTTCCTGTGGCAGCTCCCGCACACGCTGGCCATCGGCCGGCTCTACCAGGACGACTATGCGCGTGCCGGCGTTCGTCTGCTGCCGGTCATCGACGCGCAGGGCTCGAGCACGGAGCGGCAGATCATGACGGGTTGCCTGGCGCTGCTGGCGGTGAGCCTGCTGCCGACGCTCGTCGGATTGGCGGGCGGCGTCTACTTCGCGGGCGCGCTCACCCTCGGCCTCGGTTTCGTGACGCTCGGCGCCTGGCAGGCCGCGGTGCCCTCGCTCGGCGGCGCCCGGCGGGTGCTCTACGCCTCGTTGCTCTATCTGCCGGCACTGCTCGCACTGCTGGCGTTCGACAAAGTATGAACGTCAGCCAATACCCTTCTAGCGCAGGCCATCCGCGGCTCGAGCCGCAAGACAAGCCTTCGCTACAAACAGCCGACCTCGCCCAGCGCAATCGCCGCACACGGTGGATCCTGCTCGCCATCGTGGCCGTGCTCACGCTGGCGACGTTGCTGTCGGGGATCCGCTGGTGAGTCCCCTTCTCGAGGCGCCGCCGCGGCCGCCCGTCTCGCGCAAGACCAACGGCCGTGTGCCGCCGGCGCCGCCCGAGCGCGGCTGGGGCGGCGACGACGACCGCGACGCGCCCCGTCCGCGCCGGCTGGACAACCTGCGCCTGGCGCTCCTGTTCTTCATGGGCGCCGAGGTGATGTTCTTCGCCGCGCTCGTGTCGGCGCTCTTCGTGCTCCGCGTCGGCACGGCGGTGTGGCCGCCGCCGCTCCAGCCGCGGCTGCCGCTGGCGGTGACGACGGTCAACACCTTCGTGCTGATCGGCTCGAGCGTGAGCATGGTGGCCGCCCTGCGGGCGTTGCGTCGGCGCGACAGCGGGCGCTTCGTCAGGTGGCTGACGACGACGGCGGTGCTGGGGACGGCGTTCCTGGCCGTGCAGGGCTACGAGTGGATCCAGCTGATCGGCTTCGGCTTGACGCTGTCGTCGAGCGTCTACGGCGCCGCCTTCTACTCGCTCATCGGACTGCACGGCCTGCACGTGCTCGGCGCGCTGGTCTGGGTCGTGGCCACGACGCTGCTGGCAACCCGTCGGCGGTTCGCCGACGGCCGGATCACGCCGGTGCAGGCGTGCGCGATGTACTGGCACTTCGTGGTCGCGCTGTGGCCGGTGCTGTTCGTCACGGTGTACCTGCTATGAGGCGGAGCGTGGCCGCGATGCTCGGCGCCGCGCTCGCCGGCTTGCCGCGCCTGGCCGCCGCGTGCCCGACCTGCATCTCGACCGGTTTCGGCGACCGCACGTACACGTGGGCCTATCTCGGCCTGCTGCTGATGCCCTTCGTCGTCGCCGTGGCCATCGCGGCCACCCTGGCCTGGTACGCGGGCTGGCGACTGAAGCACCTCACCGATCGCATCCCGGCGTGGATCTCCCGGCGCCAACTTTCACCTCGCACTCACACGGAGACGCCATGAGTCAGGCCCTCACCGCACACGGGGCGGCCGTCGAGCCCGCCGAGTCCCCGCTCACACCGGAGAGCTGGGGCAAGCTCGGGATGTGGATGTTCCTCGCCGGTGACGCCGTCGGCTTCGGGACGCTGCTGGCCGGCTACGGCGCCATGCGCGCGACCAGCGCGGACTGGCCGAACCCGATCGACGTCCTCGGCATCAACCTGACGGCGGCCATGACCTTCCTGCTCATCTGCTCGAGCGTGACCATGGTCAAGGCGCTCGAATGGCTCGGCAAGGGCGACCGCGGGAAGGCCAAGATGTTCCTCGGCTACACCGCCCTGGGCGGCGCGATCTTCGTCGGCCTGCAGGCGTACGAGTGGACGCATCTCATCAACACCGGGCTGCACATCAACGGCAACCCGTGGGGGGCCACGCTCTTCGGCACGTCGTTCTTCATCATCACGGGCTTCCACGGCCTGCACGTGACGGCCGGCGTCTTCTATCTGCTGTGGGCCATCAGCGTGGTCGGACGGCGCCACGATCCGCGGGCGAGCTACAACTTCGTGGAGATCACGGGTCTGTACTGGCACTTCGTCGACCTGGTGTGGATCATGGTGTTCACCTTCATGTATCTCCTCTAGGGGACGGGCATGGCTGCGCACAAGCACCCGAACTACATGGCGATCTTCTGGTATCTCGCCATCCTCACCGTCATCGAGATCGGCGTCGTCTTCCTGCCGTTCGGCAAGGTCGTCAACGGCACGCTCCTCTGCGCGCTGGCCGTCGGCAAGGCCGCGCTGGTGGCGATGTACTTCATGCACCTGCGGTTCGAGACGAAGACGCTCGGCATGATCGCCATCACGCCGCTCGTCATCGCGACCCTGCTCGTGTTCGTGCTGCTGCCGGACGGCTTCGCGGTGGCCAAGAAGACCGACGACTCGAAGAAGGTCGCCCCCGCGACCTCGAAGCACTGACGGCCGCCGCGCGCGTGAACGGTTCCGATGTCCGCCGGAGAGGCGCTCGGCCGGGTCGCGCAGGGAATCCGCCGCGCGGCGCGGCTCCGGTGCCCCCGCTGCGGCCGCGCGCCGCTGTTCCGCGGATGGTTCACCATGAACACCGTGTGCCCGGTCTGCGATCTGCGCTTCGAGCGCGCGCAGGGCTACTGGATCGGCGCCATCTACGTCAACTACAGCGTCACCACGCTCATCGCCCTCACCGGCTTCTTCACGCTGTGGGCGTGGACGGGCGCGTCCACGGCGACCCAGCTGGCCATCTGGGTGCCGTTCTGCGTGGTCTTCCCGTTGTGGTTCTTCCGCTACAGCCGCGCCATGTGGCTGGCGGTGGAGCATGGTGTCAACCCCGAGCTGTGAGATGAGGCGCGACGTGATGAAGCTGACGATCGGGCTGGTGATGGTGCTCGTCTCGGCGACGGCGGCCGCGGCGGCCTACGAGGTCATCGAGGTCACGGATGGTGGCAGCCTGACCGGCGTCGTGCGCTTCGCCGGCACACCGCCGAAGCTCGCCCCGCTGCCCGTCAACAAGAACCGCGAGGTTTGCGGCGAGGAGAAGGCGTCGGAGGCGCTCGTGGTGGGCGCCGACGGCGGCGTCCGCGGCAGCGTCGTGGTCGTCGAGGGGGTGACGCGCGGGAGGAAGCCCACCGGCGACGTCGTGCTCGACAACCACCGCTGCCTCTTCGTCTCCCACGTCACCGCGCTCGCCGTCGGCGACAAGGCCCGGGTGAAGAACTCCGATCCGATCCTGCACAACACCCATGGCTTCATGGGCAAGCCGACCGTGTTCAATCTCGCCTTGCCCAACAAGGACCAGATGATCGACATCACGCGGCGGCTCGGCAAGCCGGGCGTGATCCGCGTCCTGTGCGACGCGCACCCGCACATGTTCGCGTGGGTGGTCGTGCACGACAGCCCCTACGTGGCCGTGACCGACGAGCGCGGCGCGTTCAAGATCGACAGCATTCCGCCGGGCACCTACAAGGTCACGATGTGGCACGAGGGCTTCCGCGCCAAGGGCGTGGACAAGGACGGACGGCCCCTCTACGAGGACCCCATCACCGTCTCGAAGAACATCACGATCGCGCCGAAGTCCGCCGCGACGATCGAGTTCGAACTCAAGTAAACGGGGGAGCGAATGTACAAGCACATCTATGTGCCGGTGGACAACTCGGACTACTCGAACCGCGCCATCGATCTCGCGGTCGAGCTCGGCACGGCGCTCGGCGCGCGCCTGACCGGCAGCCACGTGTACGCCGCCCGGCTGCACGACTACCGGTTCAAGCAGATGGAGTACACGCTGCCCGAGGAGTACAAGGACGAGAACGAGCTGGAGCGCCAGCGCAAGATCCACGACTCGCTGATCGCCATGGGGCTGCAGCTCATCTCGGAGTCCTACCTGGACGTGATGAAGGCCAGGGCCGAGCAGGCGGGCCGTCCGTTCACGGCCAAGATGATGGACGGCAAGCACTACAAGGCGCTCATCGAGGACACGCTGGCGTCGGACTACGACCTCGTCATCATGGGCGCGCTCGGCATGGGCGCGGTGAAGGACAGTCAGCTGGGATCGGTCACGGAACGATTCGTCCGAAAGATCGACCGCGACACGCTGATCGTCCGCAATCCCGACGCGGTGAGCGACGCCCAGGGGGCGATCGTGGTGTGCCTCGACGGCTCGCCGCAGTCGTTCCACGGCCTCAAGATCGGCATCGCGCTCTCGAAGGTTCTCGACCGGCCGGTGCAGGCGGTCGGCGTCTACGACCCGTACCTGCATTACGCGATGTTCAACGGCATCGTCGGCGTCCTGAGCGAGAAGGCGTCGAAGATCTTCCGGTTCAAGGAGCAGGAGCAGCTGCACGAGGAGATCATCGATACTGGATTGGCCAAGATCTACCAGTCCCATCTGGAGATCGGGCGCAAGCTGGCCGCCGACGAGGGTGTGGACCTCGCCATCACGCTGCTCGACGGCAAGTGCTTCGAGAAGATCCTCACCTTCGCGCGCAAGGAGCAGCCGTGGCTGCTCATCATGGGCCGGGTGGGCGTCCACTCCGAGGAGGGCGAGACGGATCTCGGCTCGAACACCGAGAACCTCATGCGCCTCGCTCCCTGCAACGTGCTTCTCACCGGCGGCACGTTCTATCCGCCGCTCGACGTCAAGGCCGAGGAGATCATCTCCTGGACGGAGGAGGCCGAGGCCCGCATGGAGCGCGTGCCGCCCCAGGTCAAGGGCGTCGCCCGCACGGCGCTGCTGCGCTACGCCATCGAGCAGGGCCACACCGTCATCACCAACAAGGTGATCGACGAGGCGATGGCGATCTTCATGCCGACGCGGATGGCGGAGAAGATGCAGATCCTCGCGGAGGACGTCGCCGTGGCGCGGCTCCGCGTCGACAACCTGCCCGCCACCGCCATCTGCTCGGTCTGCGGCTACACCGTGAAGGGCCCCAACGCGGTGGTGACCTGCCCCGTCTGCAAGGCGGAGCCGGAGAAGTTCCAGGTCATCTCCCGCGACGTCGTGGAGGCGATCGCGTCGCAGGAGGGCGGCATCGAGGAGGAGGAATCGATGCCCGGCGTCGCCGTGAAGTGGTCCGCCGACGCGCGCGACGCCCTCCGCGAGGTGTCCGACGCCTATCTCCGCCGCCGCGCCAAGGCGCGGGTGGAGAAGTACGCACGCTCGCGGAAGATTCCCGTGATCACGTGCCAGCTGGCCCTGCCGATGATCGAGGAGACGGTCGGCCGCGACAAGCTGGGCGCCGGCTGGGACACGCTCCTGGCGAAGACCAGGTTCGAGCCGGCGGAGCCGGCGCCGCCGTCCTCCGCGAGCCCCTACACGTGGACGGACGACGCCACGGCGCGGCTCGACCGCGTGCCGGCCGGCTTCATGCGCGACATGACGCGCGAGGAGATCGAGCGGGTGGCCGGCGAGAAGAACGTCACGGTGATCGATCTCGCCGTCTGCGAGGAAGGCATCGGGCACGCCCGCGAGACGATGAACGAGGTGATCTCGGGCTACATCTCGCAGAAGAAGCCGAGGTAGACGTGGTGGCGCCGGCGGCGCCTTCCCCGCCGTCTCCCTACACGGCGTACTCCGTCTCGTGGAATCTGACGCAGCGGTGCAACCTGGAGTGTGCGCACTGCTACATGTCGGCGCACGCGGGCGCCGATACCCGCGGCGAGCTGTCGACGGCCGAGTGCCGTCGCGTCATCGACGAGATCGCGGCCGTCAATCCCAACGTATTCCTCATCCTGACCGGCGGCGAGCCGTTCTTGCGAAAAGACCTCTTCGAGATCGCCGGGTACGCGTCGGCCCGGAAGTTCACGACGGTGTTCGGGACGAACGGCGTCCTGCTCCGCGAGAAGGAGGCGCGGGCGATGCGCGAGCACAACGTGCTCGGCGCGTCGATCAGCCTCGACTCCACGGACCGCGTCAAGCACGACGGCTTCCGGCGCCTGCCGGGGGCGTGGGATGGCGCCATCCGGGCGACGCGGGTGCTCACGGACGAGGGCCTCGATTTCTCGCTCCACATGTCGGTCACGGACTGGAACGTCGAGGAAGTTCCGGCCATGATCGACCTGGCCAGGATGCTCGGCGCCAAGGTCCTCAACTTCTTCTTCCTCGTGCGGACGGGTCGGGGCCGCGACCTCACCGACATCGACGCCGCCGCCTACGAGCGGATGCTGACGTACCTGGCGAAGGTCCAGGGCGTCGGCGGCGGACCGCCCGGCTTCGTCCGGCGCATGCTCGGCACGACGGGCGGCGCGCCGGCGGCGACGTTCGAGGACCCGTGGTCGACGCCGGTCGGGCAGGCCGACGGACTGCTCATCCGAGCGAAGTGCGCGCCCCACTTCCGGCGCATCCTCTACCAGCTGAACCCATCGTCGCCGCTGCTGAAGAACTACGCCCACGGCTCGTGTCCCGCCGGGAAGTACTACTGTCGGATCACGCCGCTCGGCGAGGTGACGCCGTGCCCGTACATGCCGGTGGCGGCGGGCGATCTGCGACAGACGAGCTTCGCGGACGTCTGGCGCCGCGCGCCGGTGTTCGGCGACCTGCGCGAGCCGAAGCTCGGTGGCCGCTGCGGGGCGTGCGAGTTCTCGAAGGTGTGCGGCGGCTGCCGCTGCCGAGCGTACGCCACGTACGGGGACTATCTCGCCGAGGATCCGGCGTGCGGGTATCAGCCCGGCGCTCATGGAGGGCAGGTGATCGAGCTGCCGGCGACGGTGACGTTCGGGCTGCCCGTCGACTACCAGCTCGTGTGGGAGGAGGCTGCGCGCGAGCGCCTGGCCGCCATTCCTTCGTTCGCGCGCGGCATGGTGGTGAAGGCCGTCGAGGCGTACGCGCGTGGGAAAGGTGAGAGCGTGATCACGCCCGCGCTCCTCGCGGACGTGCGCGCCCGGTGGGGCGGTCGGTTCCGCCCGCAGGGATGACGCCGGACCGCCCCTTCGACCCGGGCGACCGGTTCCGCGACGCCGCCCGCGCCTACCTCGTCTACGGAATCGTCTACTGGATCGGCGGCGTCTGGCTGGCCTTCCAGGGCGTCGGCGTGCGCGGTGACGCGGCCGGCCGCGGCCTGGTGTGGCTCGTCCTCGGCCTGATCTTCGTCGTCGGCATTCCGTATCTGCTGCGAAGGCCGCGTCCCTGGTTCGAGCGTTGGATCCTCGGCCGGCGCGACTTCGCGCGAATCCTGACGGTCTTCATGGCCATCCGGGCGTGGGCGGTCCTGCGCGTCGCCCTTCGACCCGAGACCGCCAGCGTGGCGGCGCCGTGGGGCGGCGAGATCACCTTCCGCGCCGGCGCCGCTGTCTTCTTCATCGTCACCGTGGTCGCCGCCCTGTTCGTGGCGGTCGCCGCGTGGAGCCCCGATCAAAAGGCAGCGGAATGACCTGGCGAGCGGAGCCCCGATCAAACGACGACGCAACGACCGGGCGAGCGGAGCCCCGATCAAGAAACGACGGAATGACCGGGCGAGCGGAGCCACGAGCCAAAAACGACGGAATGACCGGGCGACCGGAGCCACGCGCTTCTAGAACAGGCCACCCGCGGCTCAAGCCGGCCTCGCCCCACCCGCTCCAATGAAACGCTACAAGGATCTCGCGGGGGACGGCGGCTCGGACATCGCGGGCCAGGTCCACGTCCAGCAAGCGCGACTGCGCGAGCGGCTCTCGGACGTGGGGGCGATCGTGGCGGTCGTGTCCGGAAAGGGGGGAGTCGGCAAGTCGTCGCTCACGGCGAATCTCGCCAACTGCCTGGCGCTCGACGGCCGCCGCGTCGGCGTGCTCGATGCCGATCTCAACGGCCCGACGATGGCGAAGATGCTCGGCGTCCGCGGCCGCCCGCTCGTGGTCGATGCGGCCGGCGTCACGCCGCCGGCAAGCGCGCTCGGCGTCAAGGTCATGTCGATGGACCTGCTGCTGCCGTCGGACGCGACGCCGCTGACGTGGGAGGCGCCAACGCAGGACGAGGCGCACACCTGGCGCGGCACGATGGAGGCGAACGCGTTGCGCGAGTTCCTCGCCGACACGGCGTGGGGCGCGCTGGACATCCTGCTGCTCGACCTGCCGCCGGGCACCGATCGCCTGGCCACCGTCACCGCGCTGATCCCCATGCTGGCGGGAACCGTCATCGTCACCATCCCGTCCGACGTCTCGCATCTGGTCGTCCGCAAGTCGATCACGGTGGCGGCGCAGGCGACGGCGCCCATCCTGGGGCTCGTGGAGAACATGACGGGGATGTTCCGGGGACCGGCCGGGGTCGATCTGGCCCGCGAGGCGGGGGTGGCGTTCCTCGGCAGCGTGCCGTTCGATCCGGAGCTGGCGAGGGCGGCCGACCGCGGCGAGGCTTTCGTCGCCGCCGCGCCCACCCGGGACAGCGCGCGCGCCCTGCAGCAGATCGCGCGCGCCGTCCAGGCGTCGCTAACCGCGGCGCGGCCTGAGACTAAAGGGTAGGAGCGTGTCGGAGCAACCGCTTTCGAGCGCGGGCTGTCGGAGGGGGCCACCGAGGCCCCCTCCGAGTCTCTAGGGACAGGTGACGCCCTTCTCGAGCTGGTAGTTGTGCACCTTGTAGGTCGACACGAAGTTGTCTTCCCAGGCCGACACGGACAGCGCGCCGAGGGCGTTGGTGCCGTCCCACGCCATCACGCGCGCGCGGCCGGCGAGGTCGCGGGCGGTCATGCCGCCGCCGAGATACTCGAGCGCGGTGGCGCGGTCGACGAAGACGGCGATCGTCTCGTGGATCGGCCGCTCGTTCGCGCTGCTGGCATGCTGCTTCAGCCACTCGACGATGACGGTGAAGCCGTCCAGCGAGGGGTCGTTGGCCGGCGGCACGTACGTGGCCATACGGCGGATCAGCGGTCCGACGTAGCGCGAGAACATCGAGGAGGCACGCTCCTCGACGGCCAGGCTGGCGAACTGGGGCGACGGCTCCTGCTCGACGAAGATGCGGATCGAGAGGTAACGGTCGTCCTGGGTGGCGTTCTTCGGCTTGAAGAACCCGATCGACTGCTTCTGGACCTCGACCCACGGCATGCAGTGGTAGATCTGCGTGTTCAGGTCACGCAGCCCGCTGGCGTGAGCTCGGGCCAGTGCCCGGCCCTTGTCCGAGGTGTAGCTCTCGACCAACAGGACGCGGTCGTCGGCGGGCGCCGCCGTCGAGAGCCCCGGGACGCCGAGAACGAGGGCGAACGAGACGGTCAGCACGACTGAGCGAAACGCGTGAGTGTTCATAGTACCGTTCGTGATGCAGGCCGGATGCCAAACTGGCTCGGCCGCTGTCGCGGGCGTTTTGGAGGGTGCGTGGCGCGTCGGCGTCCGGGATGTGACTCCCGGACACCGACTTCCCGCCATTCGGGCATCAGCGCTCCTGGATCTGCTCCTGCGACACGGTGATGGGACGCCCCCACCAGCCCTGATCGCGGGCGAGCGCGATATCCTGCCGCGTGACCCGCTTGGCCGCCTCGTCGCGGTTGCGGATCGAGAAGAAGCCGTGGTCGCCGGACGCGAAGTGGGTGGGATGCTGCTTCCAGGTGGCCCACTCCTCGTTCGTCGCGCATCCCGCGACCAGCATCAGAACGCCACAGAGCAATGGGAACTGCCATCGCGCGCTTCGCATGCCTGCCGCCCTCCGCCACTCGAAATTGGCTGCTGAAAGTTCCTGATACTACATCCGGACTTTGCCGCTGTACAACCGGTGCTCGACGGCCGCGTGATAAACTCCCGCTTGTATCGATGGGCTTGTGCCAATGGATGCATTGACGATCCACACCATGCCGCAACGCCTCCGGCGCCCGGTGCTGATCGCCGCCTTCAGCGGCTGGAACGACGCCGCGGAGGCGGCGACGACCGCTGCCCGGTACCTGGGCACGACCTTCCACGCGGAGAAGTTTGCCGAGATCGATCCCGAAACCTTCTACCACTTCGGCCTGTCCCGGCCGTACGTGCGCTTCAAGAGCGGCTCCGAGACCGAGCGCGAGATCGTCTGGCCCGCGACCGAGTTCTCCATCGCCCAGTCGCCGGAGCTGCCGCGCGACCTCATCATCGGCGTCGCGATCGAGCCCCATCTCCGCTGGAAGACGTACTGCGCGGAGATCCTGGACGTGGCCCGCCGCTGCGAGGCGACGCTGGTGCTGACGCTCGGCGCGTTGCTGGCCGAGGTCCCGCACACGCGTCCGATCCGGCTGTCGGGTACCTCGTCAGACCCCGAGCTGGCGGCGCGCCTCGGTCTGCGCGCCACGCGCTACGAGGGTCCCACCGGCATCGTGGGGGTGCTGAACACGATCTGCCGCGAGCAGGACATGCCCACCGCAAGCGTATGGGCGAACGTGCCGCACTATATCTCCGGAATCGAGAATCCGCGTGCAACCCTCGCCCTCGTCCGCCGGGTCCTCACGCTTTTGCACGCCACCGCCGACCTCTCGGATCTCGAGGAGGCCGTCCGCCAGTTCGATGCGAACCTGAGCGAGATCGTGTCGCAGAACGAGAAGATCGCCGGCTACGTCAAGAAGCTCGAGGCGCGCGACGCGGAGGAGGAGTCGCCGGCGCCGGCGTCGCCCGAGAGCGACCTTCCGCCGGCCTCGGAGCTGGTGGCCGAGATCGAGCAGTTCCTGCGGCAACAGCGACCCGAGTGAGGCGCCCCCGCCGACTCCTCGGCGGGCTCGCGCTGCTCTTCGCGGCTCTGGTCGTGCTCCCGTGCGGCGCCCTGGCCGCCGAGCGCCTGTCGGTCCGCTGGCATCCCGCCAAGCCGCGCGTCGGCGACGCCGCCTTGCTCCATCTCCGCGGGGCCCCCGACGGCGCCACCGTCGAGGGAATGGTGGACGGCAGGCCGCTCGTGTTCTTTCCGTACGCCGGTGGCCACGCGGCGCTGGTCGGCTTCGATCTGGAGGTCAAGCCAGGACCGAAGCCGTGGCAGCTCGCGATCCTCGAGCCGTCACGGGATCCGCGTACGACCAGGGGGAAGGTGCAGGTCCTCTCCCGCGACTTTCCGGTCCAGCGGCTGTCGCTGCCGACGGGCATGGTGGACCTCGACCCCGAGACGGAGCGGCGGGCGGTGGCCGAGGCCGAGCAGCTCCGGACGCTCTACCGGACCATCACGCCTCAGCGGCTCTGGCGGGGAGAGTTCACGCGGCCCATCGGCGGGACCGATCCGGGCACGGGCTTCGGCGCCCGGCGGATCATCAACGGCAAGCCCCGCATGCCGCACGGCGGGGCCGACTACGCCGCGCCCAAGGGCACCCCGGTGGTGGCGGTCAACTCCGGGAATGTGGCCCTCGTGGCCGACTTCTTCTTTCCGGGTCGGCTGGTGGCCATCGATCATGGCCTCGGCCTCTACACGCTCTACTTCCACCTGGACTCGGTGACGGTGAGCCAGGGCGACCCGGTCGAACGGGGTCAAACGATCGGCACCGTCGGCGCCACGGGGCGCGCCACGGGCCCGCATCTCCACTTCGGTGCGCACGTCGCGGGGTCGCGCATCGACCCCGCGACGCTCCTCGTCCTGAGCGTTCGGGAGTAGCGCCCTACCGGCGGGCGCGCTTCTTGGCGCGCTTGCGGCCGGTCGTCTTGCGGGCCTTGGCGCGGCTCTTCGTCGTCTTCTTCGCGCGCTTCTTGCCCCCGCTCTTGCGCGCCTTCTTGGCGGCCTTGGGGCGGCTGGCGCGCTTGGGGCGCGGCCGCTTTCCGGCGCCGGCCCCGTCGGTCGTCCCCATGTCGGCCATCGGCGCGGTCGTCTCCATACCGCCGTTCATGCCGTCCATCATTCGTTCCATCCCGTCCTCCCCAGGGCGAAGTGAACCGCCAACCGTCTCGATCAGGCCACCCACGGCTCGAGCCGCACGACCAGCTGTCGCTCCAATGAGCACTGCTGGCTCATACGGTGCGCCCCTCGCGCACAGCGCGCAAGGGGGAAGATAGCCGCGCGGCCTCCGCGCGCAGCGCATCATCCGACCAGAAGACGGCGATCGAGCGCGCCAGGATGCCGCGCACGCCGCCGCGTGACACCTTGATGGGACGGCGGGCGGCGAGCGGATCGGGATGCTGCGCGATCGCCGCCAGCGTGGCGAGACCGATCAGGAGCGGCCAGACGCACGCCAGCCGCATCCGCCATTCCGCGCGGGGAATCGCGAGCGCGTAGCGCCAGGCGTCGTCATAGTGCGCGAGCGTCACGCGCAGCAGGTGGTCCAGCACCGGACGCGCGCGCGCCGTGGCCGCCGGCTCGAGCAGGTCGCGCGGGGCGAGGCCGACGGTGGCCAGCTCGTGCGCCGGGATGTAGCAGCGGCCATCGCGCAGATCCGCCGGCACGTCGCGCAGCACGTTGGTGAGTTGCAGGGCCTTGCCGAAGCGGATCCCGCGCGCGGTCATGTCGGCGCGATCCCAGCGCGCGAGGCGCGGGCGGTGCGCCAGGTGCATGGCCGTCCAGAACTCGCCGACGCAGCCGGCCACGAGGAAGATGTACCGGTCGAGATCGTCGAAGGTCGGGAGCGCGGAGAGCGTGGCCGCGCTATCACCCGCGAAGTGGTCGAGGTCGAACAGCTGGCCTTCGGTGATCGTCGCCAGCACGCCGCGCACGGCGTCCCGATCGTGAGGCGGCAGCCGCTCGACCCGCGCCAGCGCTTCACCGACACGCTCGACGAGCTCGCGCTCGGCGAAGTGCGCCTGGAGCGGCGCGCATTCCCGACCGATGGCGGCGACGTCGACGGCGGCGCCGCGGTACGCCGCGCGCAGGACTTCCAGATGTTCGCGGCGGTGGAGGCGCGGCAGCAGCCGCGTGTCCGCGACGCTGTCGGTGACGCGCGCGAGGAAGTAGGCGAGGCCGATCGGCTCGCGAAGCGGACGGGGGAGGATGGTCAGCGACAGGTAGAACGTCCGGCTGGTGCGCCGCAGGACGCCACCGAGGAGGTCGCCGCTCAATCCAGGTCGAACGGACGCCGAGGCGGATCGGGCGAGTCCTTGGCTCGCTTCAGGCCTTCCTGGAACTTGCGATCGAGCACCTTGCCCTTCTGGCTCTCCGCCTCCGCCGCCTGCCGGAACCGCTCCTCGCGCTCGCTCGACTTCGTGCGGAGGATGTCGAAGGCGGCACCGAGGTCTTTCGCCTCCCGCTTGGGCGGTGGCGCCTCGTGCGCGATGACGGCGCGAACCTCGGGATCGATGGTCAGCTTTGCCTGACAGCACGGACACGTGACGATGAAGGAGCCCTTCGCCATGGCGCCACGCTAGCATAGAATGCGAGTCGATGCCGGAGCTGGCGAACGAGTTCTCCTGGTCGCGCAGCCGGGACAACACCTTCCAGGAGTGCAAGCGCCGCTACTACTACCATTACTATGGCTCCTGGGGCGGCTGGGAGGCCGGCGTCTCCGCCGAGATCCGCCGCCTCTACGTCCTCAAGCAGCTCGCGTCGCGGCAGATGTGGGCGGGCCGCGTCGTCCACGACGCGATCGAGCTGGCCCTGCAGACCTTCCAGCACGGTCGCGACCTGCCGGTCGAGCCGTTCATCGCCGACGTCATCGAGCGGATGCGCGGCGAGTGGCGTTCCTCGCGGGACGGACGGTATCGCGACAACCCCAAGACGCTGGCGCTCTTCGAGCACGAGTACACGGTGGCCTTGAAGGCCGAGGTCTGGCAGGCGCTGAGCCGCAACGTGAGCGCGTGCCTGCGGAACTTTTTCCGGCTGCCGCTCCTGGCCGAGATCCGCGCGACGGCCCCCGAGCACTGGTCGATCGAGCACTGGTCGAAAGTGCTCGACTTCGAGGGCACGCCGATCTGGATCGCGCCGGATTTCGGTTTCTGGACCGAGGCCGGCCGCCTGGCGCTGATCGACTGGAAGACCGGCGGCGCCGATCCCGAGGCGGCGGCCTTCCAGCTGGGATGCTACGCGCTCTACGCGCAGGACATGCTCGGCGTCGAGCCGGCGCGCGTCGACCTGATCGAGGTCAACCTCCGCGAGCCGACGGTGACCCGACACCAGTGGGACGCGGGGCGCCTGGACGACGTCCGCGAGCGGCTGCGCCTGTCGATCCGCTCGATGAAGGCCTATCTCGCCGACCCGGCGGGAAACGTCGCGGCCCTCGACGGCTTCGAACGGACGGAGGAGCTTCGCATCTGCCGCTGGTGCAACTTCCGCGTCGTCTGCCGCCCCGAGCTCTGATGACATGGGCGGGCCCGAATCGCCCCCCAAACCCCCCGACGTTCGGAGCGCCCCGGCGGAGCCGTGGCGCTCCTCCATGTTCGCCGACCGCGGGCTAGCGGTCGCGTAGGCGGTGCTCGCGATACTGGCGGATGCGCTCGCGCGCCTCGGCGCGCTCGGCCGGTGTCATGTTCCGCCACCGCTCCCAGTTGCGGACGATGCGCTCGCGCTCGGCGGGATCCAGCTGCTGGAATTGCTGCCAGTGCTGGAGGATGCGGCTGCGACGCTCGAGGGGCAGCCGCTGGAAGCGATCGTAGGCCTCTTGAAGCTCCTGCCGGCGGGCCGGCGGCAGCTCGGCCCAGCGCTGGAGCTCCTCGAGGAGCCGCTGGCGCTCGGGCGGAGGCAGCTGCCGGAACCGGTGGAAATTCTCGCGTGCCACGTGGCGCTCCTCGGGCGACAGGGACCGCCAGTACCGGTAGCGCTCGAGCGCGCGCTGGCGCTCCTGCTCCGTCAGCCGCTGCCAGTGCTCGAAGTTGCGCTGCACGATCGCGCGCTCCTCCGACGAAAGGTGCTCCATTCCGGCGCTCGGCGCCGGCTGGGCCCCGGCCGCCCCGGGCAGCATCCCCGCGGCCAGCGTGGCCGCCGTCGCGGCGATCGCGAGCCAGCGCAGCCTCATCACCGGCCTCGGACCGGAACCACGTCGAGCTGCCGGATGTCATCGAGCGCATCCAGCATGTCGAGCCGCGCGACGACGTCGTAGTGCTCGACCATGTCGAGCCGTGCACCGAGCGCGGTCTCCTCGATCTGCGCGAGGTTCGTGGTCGGCGGCTGCACCGGCGCCGGCTGCAGGGCAAAGAGCAGCAGCGCCGCCGCCAGACCGGCCGAGACGGCGATGGGCAACGGTCGCTGCCACCAGCGCACTGCCCGGGCCGTTAGTCGTTCGCGTAGCTCTGCGCGATAGCGGCCCCAGGGGGGCTCCAGCGCGGTTGGCGACGCGGCGAGCGCGGCCAGCACGGCGCGTACGTCGGCCAGCGCGGCGCGGCAACGCTCGCAGCCGTCGAGGTGCGTCGCCACGCGCGCGCGCTCGCCGGACGCCAGCTCGCCCTTGACGTACGGCACCAGCGCCGTCTCGGGATGGCGGTCTCTGTCGCTCATGAGTTCAGGATCTGGCGCAGCGCCTGCACGGCGCGGTGAAGGTGGACGCGGACGGTGGGCTCGGAGCACCGGAGAACAATGGCGATCTCCGGCGTCGTGAGCTGCTCCTGCACCGACAGGACCACGGCCGCCCGCTGCTGCGGAGACAGCCGGTCGACGGCGGCCCACAGCCGCGTCATCGTCTGCTGCTCGGTGGCGCGCTGGCCGGGATCGGGCTCGCGCGCCGGCTGTCGCTCGACGAGCGCCGCCGGGTCGTCGTCGCGCTCGTGCGCCACGGCACGCTGCCACCAGCGGCGTCGGCGGCGGTGATCGAGGCAGAGGTTGACGAGGATGCGATAGAACCACGTCGAGAACCGGGCGTCGCCGCGAAAGCGGCCGGCGGACTGATAGACGCGCAGGAACGCCTCCTGGGAGAGGTCGCGCGCGTCCTCCGGGTCACGCAGCAGCGACCATGCGAGCCGGTAGGCCCGCGCCTGGTAGCGGTCGACGAGCTCGTCGAAGGCGCCCTCCTCTCGCGCCGCCACCCTCGCGCACAGCGCCTCATCGGAGATCTCTCCGCGCGGGTGGCTCACCACGGTCTCTGATGCCCACCATCCCACTCCGCTACTGTCCGCCGCAACCCATAGCCCGCTCTCTCCCATGCGCCTTCGGAGGCTCCTCGCGTTGTTGGACGGCCCGCCCGCCCCCGCCGTTTACAGCGCCCGTCCTGCAAATGACGGTGGAGATGGACGGATTGCATCCGCGGGCCACTGGCCGCCCGCTTGCACCGGCAACGGCCGGGGAGGTGCGGCATGATAGAGCGCCAGAAGTTTCCAACCGACTTCGCGGGTTGTGAGATCACGGTGGTCACCGAGCAGCTCGGCGAGCAGGCGTGGGCTGCTGTATCGACGATCCATCACTTCCTCGACGGGGCGACACGCACCATCGACCTACCCGTCTCCAGCAAGCGGTTCCCGAGCCAGGCCGATGCCCGCGATTTCGGCCTCCGCCAGGCGATGACCTGGCTCGAACGCAACATGCCCGGCGACGAGCGCAAGACCGCCTAGAAGCTCGGAGGGGGCCTCGACGGCCCCCTCCGAGCCTCCCCCCACGACAAGGATTGCGCCGGCAAAGCCGGCGCTCGAATGACTCCTCAATCGAGGACGACGAGGCCGCGGTTGGAGCGGTTCATCACGGCGGCGCCGGTGTTCTGGACGAGGACGGTTTCCTTCAGCTGGATGCCTGCCATTCCGAGCTCGTAGGCGGGGACGTCAACCGTCAGGACGATGCCGGCCTCGAGGAGCGAGTCGTCGGCGGCGAGCCACGGGGACTCGGCGGCCTCGAGTCCGATGCCATGTCCGACCTGGTGCGCCGCGAACGCCGGGATGCCGGCGGCGCGGACCGCGGCGATCGATGCGTCGAGCACCCGGCGCGCGGGTATCCTGGGCCCGATCGTGGCCAGTGCCGTCGCGACGCCGGCCTCGACGGCGTCGTAGCGCGCCTGCTGCCGTGCCGTCGGCTCACCGAGAACCGCCATCCGCGCCACGTCCGCGTGATAGCCCTTGAAGACGCAGCCGACGTCGAAGCGGACGAGGTCGCCCGTGCGCAGCGCGCGCTCCGTCGGCGCCGCCACGGGCAGCGCCGTGTTCGGGCCGAAGGCCACGAGCGTCGCCGACGCCCGCGCCCCGCGGCGCTCGAGCGCACGCTCGTAGACGGCGGCCGCCTCGCGCTCCGTCGTCCCCGCGTCGAGCCGGGCGAGGACCTCGTTGATCGATTCTTCGGCGATTCGCAGGGCCTGCTGCAGGCACTCGATCTCGTACGGCGCCTTCACCATGCGCGCCTCCGCGAGCGCCGCGGACGCCGGATGGATCTTCGCGGTCGCGAGACGCTCGGCGACGGGGCGGGCCGTCGACTCCGTCAGTGGCGCCGAGTCGAGCCCGATCGCGCCATCGGTGACGCCGAGCGCGCGCAGGGCGGCGCCGAGAGCGTCGGCGCCGGTGCGGGCGGCCGCGCCGATGAGCTCCGCGGCGCGGCGCGCCATCGGGCTGGCGTGGTCGGGAAGCTCGGCCTCGATCCGGCCGTAGCAGATGACGTGGTCGGCATCCACGTCACCGGCGGCGAGGGCGGGCGCCTCGATGGCGGGGATCACCAGCGCCGTCCCCGATCTCGTGTAGACGGCGAAGACTTCGGTCGCCGGAGCGCGCTCGCGGGAGAGGCGCCGGAAGCCGGTCATGTACGCGACGTTGGCGGCCGCGGCGGCGACGATGGCCTGGACCCCGAGGCGCCCCAGCGCGCCGTCGAGCCGCTCGGTCTGGTGTGGATACATCGGGGTCAGATGGCGAGCAGCGTTCCGGACACGTGCGCGGCGGCGTCCGACGATAGCCAGGCGATCGCCCCGGCGACGGACTCGACGGGCACCCAGGTCTTCGGATCCACCTTCGGCATCGCCGCCCGATTGGCCGGCGTGTCCATCGTGCTCGGCAGCACCGCGTTGACGGTCACGCCGCGGCCGCGGGTCTCCACGGCCAGCGCCTGGACGAACGCGATGACGCCCGCCTTGGCGACGGTGTAGGCGATGAAGCCGCCTGCCGGCGGGACGACGGCGCGCGAGGCGACGGCGACGATGCGGCCGGTGCCCGCCGTCAGCATGTGCGGGAGCGCCGCCCGCGCGGCCACGTAGGTGGCCGTCAGGTTCAGCGTCAGCATCCGGTCCCACAGCGCGCGGTCCGTCTGGACGAGGTCGCCCATCGCGAACCCACCGACCGCGCTGACCAGCACGTCGAGCCGGCCGAACCGCTCGGCCACATTGGCGGCGAGGCGCTCCACGGCACGCTCGTCGAGGACGTCGCAGCGCTCGAGCATCAGCCGCGCGCGCGCCTCCGGGGGCGCCGAGGCGGCGAGACGGTCGCGCTCGGCCTCCACGATCCACGGCACGCAGACGCTGGCGCCCTCGCCGAGGAAGCGATGGGCGATGGCCTGGCCGAGAGCGCCGCTGCCGCCGGTGACGACGACGACCCGCGCCATCGGCTACTCCGCGGCCGGCGCCATCATGATGGCCGATCGCTGGATCTCGTCGTAGCGCACCTTGGAGACGTCGAACGCCTCGAGGTTCTCACGGAGCTTCTTGAACGTCTGCTCGAACGAAGGCAGCGTCTTGCGCGCCTTGGTGAGCGGCGTCGTCCGCGCGAGGAGGTAGTTCTTCACGTACGGATGGTTGATGCCGCGCTTCTTCACCTTCGCCACCACCGACGCCAGCGTCTCGTCGGCGGCGCGCACGAGGGCGGCGCGCTCTTCCCGCTCCTCGAGCCCCTTGCGCAGCCCGACCTTCAAGAACTTGTCCACGCGGCGAAGGATGGGCGCGAAGGCGCCGCCGGCGAAGCGCTTGTTCTCCTCGTAGAGGAGGCCGAGCGTGATGAGGTGCGCCGACTCGAACTGGAACGCCCAGTCCTCCTCCGTCGAGGTCGGCTGCTCGGCGAGAGCGCCGCGGTACATCCGGATGACCTCGAGCGACTTCTCCTTCAGGTTGTGCGCCTTCTCGGTGTTGAGCGGCAGCACCTGGAAGGCCACCTCCGGCTCGGCGACGAGGATCGCCGGCACCATCTCGGCCTTGAGCTTGTCGAGAACGGTGCGCCGGTGATTGCCGTTCGGCGTCCAGTAGACGCCGGGCCGCGGCGAGACGGCCACGATGGGATCGACGAAGCGATCCAGCCGCTTGACGGCCTCCGTGAGTCGCTTGACGTGGGTGGGGGACACGTCGCGCTGGTACGGGCTCGCCTCCACCTTGCCGCGGGGCAGCAGGCAGAACACCTGCCAGTGGTCGCCGACGGGCTCCTGGTAGACGGCGAGCACGCGCCCGCCATCGCGCTCCACCTGCTCCGCCAGCGCACGGGCCGCCTTCGATGGCTCCTGGTCCGGGTACACGGCGAAGCTGGCCATACCGCGAATCCTACGCCGTTGTGCCCGCCGGCGCCGCCAGCGGCGAGGGGCGGCGCCGGAGCAGCTGGCTGATGCTGCCGTAGATGCCGGCGGGCAGGAAGATGATGAAGACGATCAGCAGGAAGCCGTAGATCGTCTCCGCCATGCCGATGAATTTCAGCCCGAAGAGAATGCGCAGGTATTCCGCGAGCGCGATCGTGAGCGCGGTGCCGACGGTGGGCCCGAGCAGCGAGTACATCCCGCCCAGCACCACCGCGAAGACGATGCGCAGCGAGACGCCGATGCCGGCCAGCGTGTCGGGATTCACGTACGAGATGTACTGGGCGTAGGCGATGCCGCCGATGGCCGTCAGCACCGCGGACAGCACGGTGACGCCGATCTTGAAGCGGGTCACGTGGATGCCGACGGAGGCGGCCGCCGTCTCGTCCTCGCCGATCGCCTCCATGGCCGAGCGCGCCATCGAGCGGTCGAGGCGCCACCATATATAGAGGCCGACGAGCCAGAGCACCAGCGCGCCGTAGTAGAAGACGCGCTTGTCGGCGAACTGGATGGCCAGCAGGCTGTCGCCGCCCGCCGGCTTCACGGTCACCCCCAGCGAGCCGCCCGTCCAGTCGCGCTCGGCCACGATCAGCAGCCGGATCACCTCGCCGACGGCCAGCGTCACCAGCGCGAAGTAATGGCCGACGACCTGGAAGCGCGAGCAGGGATACGCCACCACCACTGCGAACACCGCGGTGAGCGCCACCGCCACCAGCGTGCCGAGCCACGGCGTGAGATCGAAGAAGTTCCACAGCAGCGTGGTGGTGTAGGCGCCGATCCCGAGGAAGGCGCCGTGGCCGAGCGACGTGAGGCCAAAGCGCCCCATGAGCGACCACGCGCCGCCGATGAAGGACCAGATGAAGATCTGCACGAGCACGTGGATCGTGTACTCCCGCGTGACGCCCAGCGGCAGGAACGGCGCCGCCACCAGGACGGCCAGCACGAGGAGGCCGAGAACCGGGGCCGTCGTCACGAGCGTTTGGCCAGGATGCCGCCGGGGCGGGCGAAGATCATCACCACGAACACCACGAAGGCGATGACGTAGCCCATCTCCGTCGACCAGATGACGCCGCTGATCGCGATGACCTCGCTCAGGATGAACGAGGCCACGAAGGCGCCGACCATGTTTCCGAGCCCGCCGAGGACGCAGATCATGAACGTGATCGGGCCGAAGGCGGCGCCGAAGAACGGATGCACCGCGTACTGGATGATGAGCAGCGCGGCCGCGACGCCGGCCATGGCGCCGCCGACCGCGGAGGTCACCACGTAGACCCGCTGCGGATTGGCGCCCATCAGCGACATCGCCTCGCGGTCCTGCGACACCGCGCGGATGGCGGTCCCGATGTACGTGCGGGTCAGGAACAGGTAGAGGCCCAGCATGACGAGCACGGCGAGCACGAAGGCGATGAGGCGTGCCACCGAGATCGGCATCTCCATGATCTCCAGCCGCGGAAGGCTGAGCCGCACCGAGCGGTGGTCGGTCGTCCACAGAAAGGTGGCGAACGACTGGAGAAAGAACAGCAGGCCGCCGGTGGCGAGCAGCTGGTTCACGGGCGCGCTGCCCAGGATGGGCGAGATGATCAGCAGGTGCACGCCGATGCCGAGGACGGCGCCCAGCGCGACGCTCACGAGCCCGCCCAGCCAGATCGGGTAGCCGTAGACCTGCACGATGAAGTACACGGCGTACATGCAGATCATCACCAGGTCGACGTAGGCGATCCACACGATGTCGATGACGCCGAAGATGAGGTTCAGCCCGAGGGCGAGGAGGGCGAGCACGCCGCCGAGCAGCAGCCCGTTGATGGCGGCCTCGGCGAGGAAGAGCGGGTCGATCACAGCCCCACGTACGCCTTTCGCACGAAGTCCTGCTCGGACAGCTCGTCGGCGCGCCCTTCCATCTTGATGCGGCCGACTTCCAGCAGGTAGGCGCGGTCGACGAGCTTCAGCACCTGTCGGACGTTCTGCTCGACCACGAGGATCGTGTAGCCCTCCGCGCGCACCCGCCGGATCAGGTCGAACAGGCGCAGGACCATCACGGGCGCCAGTCCCATCGACGGCTCGTCGAGGAGGATCAGCTTGGGGCCCGACATGAGGGCGCGCCCGACGGCCAGCATCTGCTGCTCGCCACCCGACAGGCTACCGGCCCGCTGCTTCTGGCGCTCGGCGAGGACCGGGAAGAGTGCGAACACGCGGGCGAGGCTCTCGGCGAACCGCTTGCGGGCCGCCGGCAGGAAGGCGCCCATCTTCAAGTTGTCGGCCACGGTCAGAGCCGGGAAGATGCGCCGTCCCTCGGGGACGTGCGCGATGCCGTGACCGACGATCTCGTAGGCCGGGCGGCCGCCGATGTGCGCGCCCTCGAAGGTGAGCTCGCCCGCCCGCGGCGCGATGAGGCCGGAGATGACGCGCATGAGCGTCGTCTTGCCGGCGCCGTTCGGACCGACCACGGCCACCGCTTCGCCGGCGCTCACACGCAGGCTCACGTCCCACAGCGCGGTGAAGGCGCCGTAGCCGGCGGTCACGGACCGGAGCTCCAGCATCAGGCGAGCACCATCCTCTCGCCGAGGTAGGCTTCGACCACCCGCGGGTCCTCGGCGACCTCACGGGGAAGCCCTTCGGCGATCTTCTCGCCGTGGTCGAGGACGACCACGCGGTCGACCACGCGCATCAGCGTGGCCATGATGTGCTCCACCCAGATGATGGTGATGCCGAGCTCCCCGCGGATCCGGCGCAGCATGTCGGCGGCGCCGGCCATCTCGGCCGGGTCGAGCCCGCCGAGGCTCTCGTCGGCGAGCAGCAGCTTCGGGCTCGTCGCCAGCGCCCGCGCCAGCTCCAGCTTCTTGAGACCGCCCGCGCCGAGCGACGCCGTCGAGGCGTACGTGTCGGTCGGCAGGCCGACCAGCGTGAGGATCTCGGTCGCGCGCCGGCGCGCCTCCGCCTCCGTCGAGCGCCGCTCGGCGCCGAAGTGCGCTGCCACCGCCACGTTCTCGAGGATGGTGAGCTTCCGGAACGGCCGCGGAATCTGGAACGTCCGCGCGACTCCGCGATGGCAGATCGCATCCGGCGTGAGTCCGCTGATCTCGTGGTCGAGGAATCTGATCGTTCCCGCCGTGGGCTCGAGCGCGCCCGAGACGCAGTTGAAGCACGTCGTCTTGCCGGACCCGTTCGGTCCGATGAGCCCGAGGATCTCGCCCTGGCGCACCTCGAACGACACCGCGTTCAGCGCGGCGAACCCTCCGAACCGCTTGGTCAACCCCGCGACCGTCAGCATAGCGACTCAGCCATTGATCAACCGCTCCGAGCGCCGGCTTCGCCGGCGCAATCCCGTCCTGGGGGAGGCATCGGAGGGGGCCATCGAGGCCCCCTCCGAGCACGCGTTAGCGTGCGAAAAAGGGAGAGGAGGAGGGGAGCAGAACGGGCGGCTGCGCCATGCTCGCGACGACCGGCGGATAGACGTGCTTGAACTGCCCGTCGACCACCTGGAAGACGGCGGCGATGGCGCGCATGTTCTGACCCGCCATCGGATGGCCGGCGGGCTGGAACTTGACGCCATAGCCCTGCATGGTCCCGCCGTCGGGGATGTCGGTCTCGCGCGCGGCCTTGGCGAGGGCGTCGGGCCCGAACCCGCCGTGCTTCTGGATCGCGCGCGGCAGCACGTCGTTGAGCAGCACCCACATGTTGTTGAAGCCCATCGACACGTGCGGCGCGACCTCGCCGGCGGGGATGTTCGGCTCGAACGCCTTGTAGCGCTTCAGCATCTCCTGTGTCAGCTCGGGCAGGCCCGGCTTGAGCCTCTTCGGATCGATGAGCTGCGCCGCCGGCGGGTCGACGGTGTGGAAGCCCTCGACCTCGTTGCCGAGGCTCTCCTTCAGCTTGGCGAGCTGGCTGTGACCCGCCCCGTGGCCGACGTAGATCTTTACGCGCAGTCCCTGCTCCTTCGCCTGCCGCAGGAAGAGCGCGATGTCCGGCGCGTAGCCGGTGTGGAACAGCACGTCCGGCCGGGCGGCGCGAAGCTTCGTCACCAGTGAGCTCAGGTCCGGCGCCTGGATCGAGAACCCTTCCTTGAGGACGACCTGCATGCCCTGCTTCCTGGCCTCGGACTCGTTGGCGGCGGCGACGCCGGTGCCGTACGGGCCGTCCTCGTAGATGATGGCCACACGCACGTCCTTGGGCGCCTTCTTGAGCTTCTCTTGCGAGTAATGCGCGACGTACTTGACGGAGTTCTCGCCGAAGGAACCGCCGTTGGGCTGCGGCCGGAACGTGTAGTCGAGGTTGCGGTCCTTCAGGACGGCGTCGGCGATGGCGGTGGTGATCCAGAGGAACTTCTTCTGCTTGTCCACCTTCTCGGCCAGCGGCACCGCGTGCGCGCTCGAGTAGATGCCGGCCAGGATGTCGACCTTCTCGACGTTCAGGAGGCGCTCGGCCTCGTTGATGGCGACCTCGGCCTTCGACTGGCTGTCGCCGTCGACCTGCACGATCTTGTACTTGCCGAGCACGCCGCCGCGCTCGTTGACGTAGTCGATGATCATCTTGGCGCCGCGCCAGCAGTTGAGGGAGCCGGCGGCCGAGAACGGCCCCGAGTGATCGTAGAGCACGCCGATCTTGATGGTCTGGCCCTGCGCGTCCGCCCGGTCGCTCCCGGGGCCGATCCAGGCCACCGTGAGCGCGAGCGCGATCGCCAGCAGCACGCGAGTCGCTTTCATTGAAACAATCCTCCTCGTCCGAGTCGGGTGTACGGAGCCGCGCCTTTCTATCTCAGGCCACCCACGTCTCAAGCCGTGCACGCGCTCCGGTAAATAGCCACGCGCTCCGTTTAAATGGCCGCCAAGATATCACGCGGCCGTGCGGCGCGCGAGCAGCATCCACTCGCGCCCCTGGCGGCCGCGCGCCGAGCGTGGCGGCGCGAACGCGCGCTCGATGCGGAACGCCGGCCGGAGCACCCGCCGGACGCCCTCCATCGAGACGGGAAAGGGCGGCCCGGCCGCGTTGCCCCGCAGAGGGAAGAAGCAGCCGAGCAGCCAGCCGCCCGGCCGGATGGCGCCGGCCAGCGAGGTGATGTACTCGGCCCGGCGCGCGGGGTCGATGGCGCAGTAGCACGTGTACTCCCAGGCGCCGTCGAAGTTGTTGGAGAGCTCCCGGCCGAGCGCGAAGACGTCGCGTTGCTCGAACCGCGCGACCGACCCATCGCGCGCCGCCAGCGAGCGGGCGGCCGCCAGCGCGGCCGGGGAGAAGTCGAAGCCGACCGTGTCGTAGCCGAGGCTTGCCAGGAAGCGTGCGTCGTGGCCGCGCCCACATCCCGGGACGGCGACGCGCGACCCGTCCAGACGCGCGCTGGCGAAGAAATCCGTGAGCGGCGGCGCCGGCCCGCCCAGCTCCCAGCCGTCGCCGCCGGCGGCGTACTGGTCCTCCCAGAACTGCGGTGTGCTCACACGGGCCACTGCACCGCCTCGAAGTCCGGCACCGCCCGTTCGGCGCCGGCACGCACCAGCTCGTCGGCGGTATGGGCGGTCGCGACACCGATCACGCGCATGCCGGCCGCCCGCGCCGCCTGCACGCCGACCACGGCGTCCTCGAACACGACGCAGGCGCTCGGATCGACACCGAGCCCGGCCGCCGCCTTGAGATACACCTCGGGGTGGGGCTTGCCCCAGCGCACGTCGTCGGCGGTCACCACGATGTCGAAGCGATCGCGCAGTCCCAGCTCGTCGAGGACGTGCGCCAGGTCGCGACGCGTCGCGGAGGTGGCGACCGCGCGCGGAACCTCGGCACGGGCGAGGGCGTCGACGAAGGCCGGAACGCCGGCGACCGGCACGGCGCCGCGCCGGGACAGCCGTGCGTAGTGGCGGCGCTTTACCTCGACCACACGGAGCACCTCGGCGCGGTCGAGCCCGTCCACGAGCAACGCGACCGCGTCCTCGGCCGGGCGGCCGATGGTGGTGCGCCAGAACTCCGCGGGCGGCGTGACACCGACGTCACGAAACGTCGCCCGCCACGCATCCCGATGGTGCGCCCCCGAGTCAACGAGCACGCCGTCCATGTCGAAGACGACGGCGCGAGCGTCGCGCGTCACCGCAACCGATAGAGCGGCGCCAGCGCGCGGAACGTCTCCAGGGCCGCGTCGCGATACTGCGCTTCCGTCCACCGCGCGGCCTCCGAGGCCAGGATCACCCGGCCGAGCACCAGCTGGCCGTCGCGGGTGCGCGTGAGCTCGTCGCCGAGCTCCGCCAGCTGGTCGCTCGAGAGATCCGCCAGCGGCGAGGCCGGCTCCTCGTCATGCTCGTTCTTGAACCAGGCGAGCCCGTTGACGCGGCGCAGAACCGGCGCCAGCCGTGGAGCGCTCTTCTTCCAGGCGGCCGCCCAGCGCTTCTTGTCCTCGTGCTCGGGCCCCACTTCGAACAGGAAACGCACCGCGTGACGCGACACGGCAACCTTGAAGTGACAGTGCTTCTTGTAGCCGCGCGCGCTGGGGCCGAAGGCCACCCACGTGTCGTCGGGCGGGTTCACCGTGCGCCGCGCGTGCTTGGCGACGTGAGCGAAGACTTCGCCGCCGGCGGCGCGCCCCACGCCCTGGCCCAGGCTGTGACCGATCGCCACCAGCTTCGGGCGCAGTCGCGCCCGGATCCCGCTCATCCGCGCCTTGAATCCGGGCTCGTCGAAGACCTTGAAGTCGGCGGCGTAGAAGGCTGTGGACGGCATCCGCGTTCTCCTCGCGAAGAATCAGAGGTCGTCGAGCGGAAAGATCGGACGGCGGACGTTCGCGAACGCGAACCGTGTGAGGTTGGAGGACGAGAGACCGGGCGCGTCGACCTCGATGATCTCCCGCGCGAGCGGCTCGAAGGCGGCCCGGTAGTGAACGGTCGACTTCACCACGACGATGCGCTCCGTGGCCGGCTCGATGCCGACGATGCGGAGCATCTCCGGATCGAGAGTCTGCCGGCGATGCGTGATGAGCACGATCTTCACGCCGCCGACCTCGAGCACGGCGGTGGGGCCCAGGTTCCCGGCGAGCCCGCGCGACATGGGGCCCTTGTAGACGAAGCGCCCGTCGGACACGGCGCGCACGCGACCGGTCAGCGACAGCGGCGCGCCGTGCGCAGGATCGACCTTGCCGCCGACGGCGAGGGTGAGGGTGGCACCGACGCCGGCCGCCACGCAGGCGCCGGCCGCCTCGGGATCCCAGATGCAGGCGACGGTCGTCTCGGTGGCCCCTGCGCGCAGCAGCTCGCGCAGGATCTCGGTGGTATCGCCGGCGGCACCGCCGCCCGTGTTGTCGGCGATGTCGGCGAGGACGATGGGCCGCTCCGTCGCCGCCAGCGCCCGGGCCACGGCGTTCGCCACCGGGACGGCGGAGTGGAGGAATTCGCGCCGGTGCGTCCACGCCGTCTCCGCCAGCTCGTCGGCGAGCTCCTCGGCGAGGGCCTGCTCGCGGTCGGTCGCGACGTAGATGCTGAGGCCGGCGTCGCGGATATCCGCCAGCGGAAAGCCGGCGAAGACGGAGATCGAGATGACGCCGGGGCGGCGCTCCATGGCGTCGGCGAGATCGTAGAGGCGGCGCATCGGTCCGCGAGCCGTGAGCTGGCCGGCGATCGGCGGCAACAGCGGCGGTTGACGGAAGGCCACCGTGGGCCGCACCCGGCCGGCGACGATGTCCCGCAGACGCTCGGTGGCCTCCCGCCCGCGGGCATCCATGTCGACGTGCGGGTAGGTCTTGTAGCCGTGCAGGAGCGTGGCCGTCTCCACCATGGCGCGCGTGATGTTGGCGTGGAAGTCGAGCGTGACCGCGATGGGCAGAGCGCCGACGACGGCACGCACCGCGCGCAGCAGATCGCCCTCGCCGTCGTCGAGGCCTTCGACGACCATGGCCCCGTGCAGATCGAGCAGCACCCCGTCGAGCGGGCCGGCCGAGCGCAGATCGGCGAGCAGCCGGTCGCGCGCCTCGGCGTAGAATTCCTTGGTGACCCGCCCGGCCGGCGAGGCGGTCGCCGCGAGCGATGGAGCGAGATCGATGCCGTGCGTCCGAGCGGCGGACATCATGCCGCCGAGACAGGTGGCCGTGTCGCGATAGGCTTCGAGGAGCTCGCCGCCGTAGCGCAGGGCGTACGCTTCGAACTGACGGCGGTCAGTCGGGATGGAGCTGAACGTGTTCGTCTCGTGCGCCAGCATCCCGATGAAGAACCGCACGGCGCCTCCTGAGCTCCAAGATCGCGACGAACGGGACAGGGTGTCTAGTGTAAAGGGTCGGCTGAAGACAGGCAACGCCGAGATGGAAACGGAGCCGCGACCGTCTCTCTCAGGCCAGCCGCGACAGAGGCGGACACAGCGCTCCTGGAAGGGAGAGTCGGATGAGCGACGCGTCGTGCTTCCACAATCTCAACGAGGGCGGAATCCTGCGCGAGCTGGCGTCCGGCGTCACCGCGCGCGTGTTTCCCGGCGTCCACGCGATGCTGTCGGTGGTGACGCTGGAGCCGCACTCGGTCTCGCCCGTGCACGCGCACGCCAACGAGCAGTGGGGCGTGTGCCTCGAAGGCGAGTGGATCCGCATCCAGGACGGCGTCGAGCATCACGTCAAGAAAGGCGACTTCTGGCAGACGCCGCCCAACGTTCCTCACGGCGGCCGCACGCTCGACTCGCGCTGCGTCGTGCTCGATATCTTTGCGCCGCCGCGCGAGGAGTATCGTCAGGCCGGCCGCGGCCTCGGCGCCGCCACGCTCGCGCGCTGACGTCGCGCAGTGTGGTGTGGTGTGCGGGCGCGGGGGGCAGGGTCGCGCTCCCCGAGACCGTGCTTTAGGGTATCGCCTCGGCTCCCGCCCTGAATCGTTTGTACGCTGACAGGCCCCGAACATT
>DATBJF010000091.1:0-23848 GCA_036556545.1 Candidatus Methylomirabilota bacterium | reverse complement strand
GGGGGGGCGCCCCCCGCCCCCCCCCCGGCGCCGTTCTGCTACACTCCACGCTCGTGAATTCCACCGGCCCGGATCTCCTCGTCGAGCACGCCGGCTCCATCGCCACGGTCGTCCTCAACCGCCCACGGATGCGGAACGCCATCACGTATGCCATGTGGGTCGACATCGCCCGCATCACCGAGGGGCTGGTGAAGGACGACTCCGTGCGCGCCGTCGTCTATCGCGGTGCCGGCACGGTGGCGTTCGCGTCCGGCGCCGATATCTCGGAGTTCGAGGAGCAGCGGAAGGATCTCGAGAGCTCGCAGCGCTACAACGCGGCCACCGGCGGCGCCTACGCGGCGATCCGCGAGTGCCCCAAGCCGACGATCGCGATGATCCACGGCTTCTGCATGGGCGGCGCCATGGGCATCGCCATGGGTTGCGATCTGCGCTTCGCCGCTCAGGGCGCGAAGTTCGGGATCCCCGCGGCGCGGCTCAACATCGTGTACCCGCCCGACGCGATCGGCCAGCTCGTCGATCTCGTCGGGCCGGCGTACGCGAAGGACATCCTGTTCTCGGCGCGCACCGTGGACGATCGCGAGGCGCTCGCCATCGGTCTGATCCAGCGGCTCGTGCCGGCCGACGCGCTCGAGCGCACGACCTACGATTACCTGAAGACGGTGGCGGAGAATGCGCCGCAGTCGGTGCGCGGCAGCAAGCAGGCGGTGCAGTTCTATCGCGCCGGCTTCACCGACGAGCGGCGCCGGCAGCTGCGCGATCTCGCCCGCGAGGCGTTCGAGAGCGAGGACTACAAGGAGGGCACGCGGGCGTTTCTCGAGAAGCGCCCGCCCAAGTTCCAGGGCCGCTGAGCCGGCGTGCGTCTCGAGTTCCTCAGCTCGACGCCGCCGAGCCCCGCCGAAGGCAGCGGGACCTGGGTCGCCATCGACGGCGTGCTGCGGGGGCTGGCCATCGCCGGTCACGCGGCGCGCCTGCGCCCGCTGCGCGCCCGCTCCGGCTTTCACACGCTCGATCGCTGGCGCTACAACCGCGAGGTCGTCCGGAGGCCGCCGGAGGCGGACGTCGTGATCGGCGTCGACCTCGACGGCTTCCTGTGGGCGGAGCGCCGTTCGCCGCGCCTGCCGTACGCGGTGATGCTCAAGGGCATCATCGCCGACGAGCTTCGCAACGAGCGGGGCCTGGTCCGCGCCCTGCTGGCGCTGCAGGCGCGCTGGGAGCGGCGCAACGTCCACGCGGCCGACCGCGTCATCGTTCCCAGCCGGTACTCGGCCTCGGTCGCAGCACAGGTCTACGACGTGTCGGCCGACGCCATCGCGGTGGTCCCCGAGCCGATCGACCTGGGCGAGTGGCGCCGCCGATTCGCCGCCGTTCCGCCGCGCTCAACGCCCGTCCCGACCGTGCTCGCGGTGGCCAGGATGTATCCACGCAAGCGGCTGGACGACCTGCTCCACGCGGCGCACGTCCTGCGAGCCCGAATCCCGGGGCTCCGGGTGCGCATCGTAGGGGCGGGGCCGCAGTCCGTGCGGCTCCATCGGCTCGCCGGGGAACTCGGTCTCGCCGACACGGTGACCTTCCTGGGTGAGATCTCCCGTCAGGCGTTGGCCGTAGAATACGTGGGAGCGGACTGCTTCTGCCTGCCGACCGTTCAGGAAGGCTTCGGGATCGTGTTCACCGAGGCAATGGCCGCCGGGCTGCCGGTCGTGGCATGCCGCGCGGCGGCCGTGCCCGAAGTGGTCGAGGATGGTCGAACGGGATTGCTCGTGAGTCCGCGGAGCCCGGAGGAGCTGGCGATGGCGATGGAGAAGGTGCTGACCAGCGAGGCGCTGCGCCGCGAGCTCGGCGACAACGGCCGACGCCGCGTGGAGGCGCTCGACTTGCCGCGCGTGGCCGCGCGGCTGCTGGAGGTGCTGGCGTAGATGGCGCGTGCACGCTCGACGCGACGGTTCACGTTTTCCGCCGGGCACCGGTACTGGGTCAACGCCTGGTCGGCGGCGGAGAACGAGCGCGTGTTCGGCCGGCTGACCACCCCCCACGGCCACAATTACGTGCTCGACGTCACCGTGCAGGGCGACATCGACGCGCGCACCGGCATGGTCATCGACCTCGGTGAGCTGAAGCGCGTGGTCGGGGAAACGGTCGTCGAGCGCTTCGACCACGCCGACCTCAACGCCGACCCGCTGTTCCGCGACCGGGTGCCGACCACCGAGAACATCGCGCTGGCCGTCTGGGACCTGCTCGCTCCCAAGCTCGGCGGCGAGCGACTCGCGTCCGTGCGCGTCTGGGAGGATGCGACGCTGTCGGTGGAGTACGATGGCGCGTGAGGTGACGCTGACGCGCGTCTACCATTTCAGCGCGGCGCACGAGCTCGCCAACCCCGCGCTGTCTTCGGAGGCGAACGCGTCGCTGTACGGCGCCTGTCACCGGCCGCACGGCCACAATTACTATCTCGAGGTGAGCGTCGCCGGTGTTCCCGACCGCGTGACCGGGATGGCGGTGGACCTGGCCGCGCTGGACGAGCAGGTGCAGCGCCTCGTGCTCGACGAGGTCGATCATCGCAAGCTCGAGGACGCGCCGGCCCTGGACGGCGTGGTCACGACCGGCGAAGGCCTGGCGCGCGCGTTCTGGAACGTCCTGGCGCCGGTGACGCCGGCCGGGACCCTCCGGCGCGTCTGCGTGGTTGAGACGGCGAAGAACCGGTTCGAGTATCGAGGCGAGGGAGCATGATCGAGAAGCTCGTGGAGCAGCTGCTCAAGGAGCTCGGTGAGGACGTCAAGCGCGAGGGCCTCGTCAAGACGCCCGAGCGGGTGGCCGCCTCGCTGAAGTTCCTGACCTCCGGGTATGGCAAGAACGTCGAAGACATCCTGAACGGGGCGCTCTTCGTCGAAGAGTACGACGAGATGGTCGTCGTGAAGGACATCGACTTTTTTTCGGTCTGTGAGCATCATGCCCTGCCATTTCTGGGCAAGGCGCACATCGCGTACATGCCGAAGAACAAGATCGTCGGCCTGTCCAAGATCCCGAGGCTGGTCGAGATGTTCGCGCGCCGCTTCCAGGTTCAGGAGCGGCTCACCGTCCAGATCGCGAATGCGCTCAACGACGCGCTCCAGCCGCGCGGGGTCGCCGTCGTTCTCGAGGCGATCCACCTCTGTATGCTGATGCGCGGCGTGGAGAAGCAGAACTCGAAGGCCGTGACCTCGGCCATGCTGGGGGGCTTCCGCGATCGGCCGGAGACCCGCGCGGAGTTCATGGAGCTCATCAAGAGCAGTCGGGGAGTTCAGCTATGAGCAAGGCGCTCGAAGGAAAGACAGCCATCGTGACCGGCGCCGGGCGTGGCATCGGTCGAGCCATCGCCGGCGCCTTCGCGGCCGAAGGGGCGACGGTGGTCCTGGCGTCCCGCTCCCGCGCCGACCTCGCCACGGTGGCGGCGGAGGTGCGTGAGGCGGGCGGCCGCGCGCTCGCCGTTCCGACCGACGTCACGCAGGACATGGCGGTGGAGGCGCTGGTCGAGCAGGCAATGTCGGAGACGAACCGCGTCGACATCCTCGTCACCTCCGCCGGGGCAGCCTCGTTCGGGCCGCTTGCTGACACGAAGCCGGCCGACTGGGACGCGATGCTGACGCTCAACCTCCGGGCCGCCATCGTGTGCTGCCGCGCGGTGGTGCCGGTGATGATGCGCCAGCGTTCGGGCACGATCCTGAATCTGTCGTCCATCGCCCCCAAGCGCGCCATCCCGGGCTCGGCCGTGTATACCGCGTCAAAGGCCGGCCTCGACGCGTTCAGCCGCGTGCTCGCCGAAGAGATGCGTCCTCACGGGGTGCGGGTCGGGGTGCTGGCGCCCGGCGCGGTCGACACGCCCATCTGGGACTCCCTGGGATCGACGCCGCCGCGCGACAAGATGCTGCGTCCGGAGGACGTCGCCCGGGCCGCCGTGCTGATGGTGACGCTGCCGCCACACGCCACGCTGGAGGAGCTCACCCTCCTGCCCGCAGGTGGCATCCTGTGATACGATGACGCTAGGCGTCGGGCCTGAAAGTTCCTTGTTTTACGGGAGGATCGAATGATCACGATGAGCGAGACGGCCGCCAAGAAAGTGTCCGAGCTCCGCCTGGAAGAGGGCAAGCCGGAGTGGGGTCTGCGCGTCCGGGTGGTGGGCGGCGGGTGCTCCGGAATGTCGTACGAGCTCGGCTGGGAAGACCAGCAGCAGGCCGACGACAACGTCATCGACGCGCAGGGCATCAAGGTCTACATCGACAAGATGAGCGCGCCGTATCTGCAGGGCAGCGAGATCGACTTCGTCCAGAACGACATGATGGGCGCCGGGTTCGCGATCAAGAACCCGAACGTGAAGTCGAGCTGCGGCTGCGGTCAGTCCCACCGCTTCTAGTCCGTGCGCGTCCGCGTGCTCCTCTTCGCCCGGTACCGTGAAGCCACCGGGCGGGAGCGAGTGGACGTCGATCTTCCCGACGGCGGTACCGTCGAGGCGGCGTGGAGGGCGATGGTGGATCGCCATCCTCAGCTCGCCGCGTACCGCCCGTACACGCTCTTCGCCGTCGGCCACGATTACGTCGAGGGTGATCATCGGCTCCGTCCCGACGACGAGCTGTGCTTCTTCCCGCCCGTGAGTGGGGGCGGGGGGACGGCGGGGGAAGACGTCTTTCGCGTGGTCGAGCATCCGCTCTCGCCCGACGCGCTCGTCGCCGAAGTCGACGACCCGGGGGCAGGCGGCATCGTGCTGTTCTCCGGCGTCGTCCGCAACCAGACGGACGGCCGGCCGGTGAAGTTCCTCGAGTACGAAGCCCACGCTCCGATGGCCGAGGCCAAGCTCCGAGAGATCGGCCGTGCCATCCGCGCGCGTTGGACCGGTGTGCGACGCGTGGCGATCCTGCACCGCATCGGCCGTCTCGAGATCGGCGAGTCATCGGTCCTCATCGCCGTGTCCGCCGCGCACCGCGGCGACGCCTTCGAGGCCTGTCGCTACGCGATCGACACGCTCAAGCGCACCGTCCCCGTGTGGAAGAAGGAGCACTTCGAGGACGGCGAGGTGTGGGTAGGACTGCAGGGCGGGTAGTGGTGGGATTGACGGCGATCGTCGAGGGGACGCTGCGCCGTCACGCCATGCTGAGCGGCGGCGAGACCGTGCTGGTGGGCGTCTCCGGCGGCGCAGACTCGGTCGCGCTGCTCACGACTCTCCTCGCGCTGGCGCCGAGCTGGCGGCTCGCGCTCCGCGTCCTGCACGTCGACCATCGTTTGCGGCCCGACTCCGCCGCCGACGCGCAGTTCGTCCGCACGCTCGGCGAGCGGCTCGGGGTGCCGGTCGACGTGACCCGGGTCGATGTCGGCGCGGGCTCGGTCGAGGCCGCGGCGCGGGCGGCGCGGTACGCGGCGCTGGAGGCGGCCGCCGATCGCGTCGGAGCGAGGCGCATCGCGCTCGGGCACACCGCCGACGACCAGGCCGAGACGGTCCTCATGCGCCTCATCGAGGGCGCCGGGATGCGCGGCCTGGCGGGAATTCCCGCCGTGCGGGGCCGCATCATCCGTCCGCTCATCGAGGCGCGCCATCGTGAGGCGGTGGCCGAGCTCGAGGCGGCCGGCGTGCCGTGGGTGGAGGACGCCTCGAACCAGGATCCGAAGTTCTTCCGCAACCGCGTACGGCACGAGCTGCTGCCCCTGCTCGCCGCCGCGTACGAGCCGGACATCGTGGCGCGCCTCGAGGCGGTCGCGCGCGCCGCCCGCCGGAGCATCGACGCCCTCGACGAGGTCGCCGCGCGCGAGCTCGAGCGACTGGCCGAGCGAACGGATGGGGCGGTGACGCTGCCACGCTCGGCGCTCGCCGCGCTGCCGCGGGCGGTGGCGGCGGAGGTGCTCCGCCGCGCTGCGGCGAGCCTCGGCAGCCGCGCGCCGCTCCGCGCATGGGGTCATCGCGGGCTCCGGCGCGCGCTCGCGCCCACGGCGCCGCGGCGGCCGTTCCGCCTGGGCGGCGTGCTGGTGGAGGTCAGTGGGGACCGGATCCGTGTGGGGGCGTCGGCGATGCCCGGTCTCGTGCCGCGCGACATCGACGTTCCTGGCCGCGTGGAGCTTGCCGAGATCGGGCGCGCCCTGGAGTCGATCGTCGTCCCCGCGACCGGCTATGTCGTCTCCCGCGATCCCGCGCGGGCCGCCTTCGACGCGGACCGGCTGCCGTCGCGGCTGCGCGTCCGCGCGCGCCGCCGCGGCGACCGGCTCGCGGCCTTCGGCGGCGGCGAGCGACGGCTCAAGTCGCTGCTGATCGATGCGAAGATCCCGCGCTGGGAGCGCAATCGCGTACCGGTCGTCGACGCGGGCGGCGAGATCGTGTGGGTGGCCGGACTCAGGCGCGCGGCGGCGGCGCCGGTGACGGCGGCGACGCGCCGCGTGCTGGAGCTGCGTGTCGTCGCGCTGGCGTAGCGCCGGCTCGCGGCGGTAGAATCGCACTCTCCGATGAAAGCGCTGGCCGCTGCGCTCGCCGTTCTCGTGCTCGTCGCGCCCGCCGCGGCCCAGACGTCCGGCAAGCCGCGGCCGAACCCGGGACGCACGCAGCCCCGAGCCGAGGTCGATCCGCGCGGGGTGCTGCGCGCGCTCGAAGATGCGTTCACGGCGGTGGCCGATCGCGTGACGCCGGCGGTGGTGAACGTGAGCGGTGTCCCCGACCGCAGCGCGCCCAGCAGCGGCGGCGGCGAGGGCGACGAGCGGTTTCGCGAGTTCTTCGGCGACGAGCTCTACGAGCGCTACTTCCGGCGTCGTCCGCGCGAGGACGGCCGTGCCAGCGGCTCGGGCGTCATCGTGGATCCAAAGGGATACATCTTGACGAACAACCACGTGATCGAGAACGCTCGGGACATCACCGTGCGACTGTCCGACTCGCGAAAGTTCTCGGCCACGCTCGTGGGACGCGATCCCAAGACCGATCTCGCCGTGCTCAAGGTCGACGCGCCGACCCCGCTGCCGGTGGCTCAGCTCGCCGACTCGGACCGCTTGCGGGTCGGGCAGTGGGCGATCGCCATCGGCAATCCGTTCGGACTCGACCGCACGGTCACCGTCGGCATCATCTCGGCCACCGCCCGCACGCGCGTGGGTGTGGCCACGTACGAGAACTTCATCCAGACGGACGCCTCGATCAATCCCGGCAACTCGGGCGGGCCGCTGCTGAACCTGGACGGCAAGGTGATCGGCATCAACACGGCCATCGTGGCCACCGGCCAGGGCATCGGCTTCTCGATCCCGATCAACGAGGCGCGGGCGGTGATGGGCCAGCTCATCGCGCGCGGGCGCGTCGTGCGCGGCTGGCTCGGGATCGTGATCCAGGACGTGACCGACGAGCTGGCCGGCACCTTCGGCGTTCGCGAGCGTGAAGGCGTGCTGGTAGCCGACGTGATGAAGGGGGGGCCGGCCGAGGTAGGCGGCGTGCGGCCGGGGGATGTCGTGGTTGAGCTTGGCGGCGCCCGCATCCGCGAGGTGCCGGACCTGCAGCGCCGCGTGGCCGGCATCGCGCCGGGGAAGGCGACGCGCATGACAGTGGTGCGCGATAGCAAGCCGGTGCCGCTGACGGTGACGGTCGGCGAGATGCCGGCGGAGGATGTCACGCCGGTCGCCGTCGAGCCCGCCGCCGATGGCTTCGGGCTGCGCGCGGATGCGCTGTCCGCCGAGCTGGCCGAGCGCCTGAAGCTGCCGTTCACCCGTGGCGTCGTGGTCGTCGACATCGCGTCGGGCGGCCCCGCCGACGTGGCGGGCCTGCGGCGCGGCGACGTGATCCTGGAAGTCGGCCGCCAGCCCGTGTCCGATCCGGCCGAGCTGCAGCGTGCGCTCGGCGCGCTGGCGCCGGGCGACTCCGCGCTGCTCTACGTCCACCGGCCGGGCGGCGAGGGCCGCAACCAGTACCTCGTGCTCGAGCGCGCCGGCCGCCCGTGACCACGCGCGGCGTTGTCGCCGAGCCGCCGCTCCCGACGATGCAGCGCCGCGGCACCGTGCTCGTCGTCGACGACGAGGAGGGCGTGCGCGCCTCTGTCCGGGCGATCCTCGAGGAGACGTGCGAGGTCCTCGAGGCGGAGAACGGCGAGGCGGCGCTCGAGGTGCTCGCCGCGCGCGAGGTCGACCTCGTCATGCTCGACCAGCGCATGCCGGGCGAAGCCGGCGTCGACGTGCTGCCGCGCGTGAAGGCGCTCGATCCCTCGGTCGTGGTCGTGCTGGCCACCGCCGTGCTCGAGGTGCGCACGGCCGTCGAGGCGCTGAAACGGGGCGCCTACGACTACCTCACCAAGCCGTTCGACGTCGACGACATCCTTGGCCTGGCCGATCGTGCGCTCGAGAAGCGCGCGCTCGAGCGCGAGGTCCTGTGCCTGCGCTCCGTGCTGACGCCGAGCGGGGTGGAGGCCTCGGTGGGGTTCGAGGGTATGGTGGGCCGCCATCCCGCCATGGTGCGGGTGTACCAGCTCATCACCCAGATCGCGCCCACGCCAACGACGGTGCTGATCACCGGCGAGAGCGGAACCGGCAAGGAGCTGATCGCCCGCGCCATCCACGTCAAGAGCGAGCGTGCGGCGCAGCCGTTCGTGGCCGTCAACGTGGCGGCCATTCCGGAGACGCTGATCGAGTCGGAGCTGTTCGGCCACGAGAAGGGCGCGTTCACGGGCGCGCACGCGCGCCGGCTCGGCCGTTTCGAGCTGGCCCAGGGCGGCACGGTCTTCCTCGACGAGATCGGCTCGCTTCGCCTCGACCTCCAGGCCAAGCTCCTGCGCGTGCTGCAGCAGCGCGAGATCGAGCGGGTGGGCGGCCAGCGCACGGTTCCCGTCGACGTCCGCGTGCTCGCCGCCACCAACGTGAACCTCAAGGCCGCCGTGCGGGCGCGGACCTTCCGCGAGGATCTCTACTATCGCCTCAACGTCGTGCCGATTCACGTGCCGCCCCTGCGGGAGCGTCGCGACGATGTTCCGTACCTGGTCGAGCACTTCGTGCGCAAGGCCGCCCGCGAGTGCAACCGCGACGTGCGCGCCGTCTCCGCCGGCGCCCTCGAGGTGCTGACACGCTACGACTGGCCCGGCAACGTGCGCGAGCTCGAGAACGTCATCCACCGGGCCGTCGTGCTGGCCGCGGGCCCGGTGCTGCACCTGCCCGACGTGCCGCTGGATGTGGCCATGCCGGAGACGGGCGCGCGGCTGGGCGAAGACGACGGGGTGCCGCTGCGCGAGGCGTGCGACCGGTTCGAGCGGCAATACGTGCTGCGGGTGCTGGAGCGTGTGCAGTGGAACGTCAGCCGCGCCGCGCGCCTGCTCGGCGTCCATCGCAACACGGTCCTCGCAAAGCTTTCGGCGTGGAACGTCCAGCGGCCCGCCGACGGCCGGCCGCCGGGCGCCGCCCTGAGTCCGTGAGCCAGGCCGCGAATGCAGGAGGAGACAGGCACGATGACATATCGCTTCACGACGGGGTGGGCGCACGTCGTCGTCGGCCTCGGCATCACGCTGATCATCATCGGCGTCCTGCTCGCGGTCCTGGTCGGCGTGGCGCCGGTGCCGTGGACCGGTCATCAGCTCGGAACCGTCGAGAAGATCTCGGCCGCCGTGACCGTGCTCGCGGCCGGCGTCGCCCTCGGCGGCTCGCTCATCGCCCTCGGGCAGCTCATGCTCGCGTTCCTGAACGTGCGCGAGAACCTGGAGCGGCTCACGCATCGGCTCGCGGGCGAGGACGACGTTCCGTGCTTCTACTGCGGCGAGGCCATCAAGGCGGATGCGGCCCTCTGCCGCTACTGTCGCAGCGACCTGAAGCGCCCGACGGCCGCCGATCGCCTGCTCACGCCGCGCTGACTCAGCGCGAGAGGAGCTCGTAGACCACGCCGAGCAGGCGGAGCAGGTCCGCCCCGCCGCTGCGCCCGGCGGCCCCTTCGACGTGACCGATCGCTCCCACCAGCACGACACGCGTCTGCGCCGGCCGGGCGGCCGCCAGCCGCAGGCTCTCGGAGTAGGGCACGGCGGGATCGGCGCGGCCGTGCACGAGCACGATGGGCGCCCGGATGGCGGTCACGGTCTGCTCGGGTGACAGCTGCGCCATGAGGGCGCGGGTGGTCGGGGGCAGCGCGGCGATCGCCGCGTCGACGCGGGCGGTGTCGCCGGTTGCCAGCGCCGCGCGCAGCGTCGGATCGGCCAGCTCGGCGTTGGCCTCGATGAGCGCGCGTGTCACCTCCTCCGGCTGCCGCCCCGCCTGGCCGCGCACCGTGCCCCAGCCGTACTCGCCGGTGAGGTGAAATCGGATCAGCTCCAGCGCCGAGGCGTGAGGACCGAGCGCGAGCAGCAGGTGCACGCGGCCGGCGACGGCCGGATCGGCGGCGGCCAGGAAGGCCGGAGCCGCCCCCACGCTGATGCTCACGAGACGAGCGGGCGCCGAGCGCGCCCGCAGCGCCTCGACCACCGGGCGCGCGTCATCGGGACGTAGCCGGCCGCGGGTGAGGCCGGGAATCGTGGGGACGGCGACGTCGAAGCCGACGCGCGCGAGCAGCGCGGCTGCCCGCCGCAGCCGCGGGTCGTCCTTGCCGCCGGACGTGAGGCCGTGGACGAGGACGAGCGGAGCGCCGGAGGCGAGCCCGCGGGGGCGATAGCGGTCGGTGGCGGCGCCGAGGGCGCCGACCACCGGCGGCGGCGTGAGCGCAGTGAGCGCGGGCACGCCGCCGTCGCTGAGGAACTCCAGCAGGAACGCCGCGCTCAGCACGAGCGCGCGCGCGCCGCCGAAGACGACCGGCGCGACGACGACGAAGGCGGCGGCGAGAGTGAGGAGGCGGGCCGCTACTTGCGGTTGACGCACTTCACGAGGCGCCACCCGTTGAACATGTTCACCTTCTGGACCAGCTCGGGCGTGAGGCCGACGTCGGCGAGCAGCGGCGTCATGGCGAGATTCGACTTCCAGCCGAGGCGCGTGCAGACCGGCGCCACCAGGTCCTCGGCGCGGCTGGTGATGCGGCCCTCGCTGCGGAAGTGATTCAGGATGACGATCGTTCCCCCCGGTTTCACCACGCGCCGCATCTCGCGCAGCACGGCCACCGGGTCCGGCACCGCCGAGATCGTGTACGTCGCGAGCGCCTTGTCGAACTCGTTGTCGGCGAAGTCGAGCGACGTGGCGTCCATGACCTTGAGCGTCACGTTCGGCATCGCGAGGTTCTGCACTCGCTCCACTGCCTTGTCGAGCATCTCCGAGGAGAGATCGATGCCGGTCAGTCGCGTGAGAGGCGGGTAGAGCGGCAGGTTGAGTCCGGTGCCGATGCCGACCTCGACGACCGTATCGCTCGGCGTGAGCGCCAGCTGGCTCACCGCCGCCGTGCGACCCGGCGCGAAGATCCAGTCGAAGATGAAGTCGTAAACCGGAGCCAACAACTCGTAGGCGCGCTCGACCTGCCTCTTCTCCAACGCTACGTCCACGTGGTCCCCCCTAGCGTGCTGAGATCGAGGCCGTCGATTTTCGGGCGTATTTTACCCGGCGCACTGTGACATTGCCAAGCCGCTTGTCTCGCTACAGCAAGAAGCGGATGAAGAGCGTGGCCAGCCCTAAAAATGAAAAGAAACCGCAGACATCCGTGAACGTCGTGATGATCACGCTGGACGCGATGGCGGGATCGACGCGGAACGTTTTCAGCGCCACCGGCACCAGCGTGCCGACGACGGCGGCCAACAGCATGTTCGTGACCATGGCGACGCCGAGGATCACGGAGAGCAGCCAGTGCCCCTTCCACAGGTAGGCGATCACAGCAATCAACAGGCCGTTGGCCGCGCCGGTGGTGAGCGCCAGCCAGAGCTCCTTCCGGAGGACGCGACGCAGCACGCCGGGCGTGAGATCGCCGACGGCGAGGCCGCGTACCACCACCGTGGCCGTCTGCGTGGTGCCAATGCCGCCCATGGACGCCACGATCGGCATGAAGACGGCGAGCGTGGCCAGCGCGTGGATCGACGACTCGAAGAGACCGATGACGGAGGCGGCGAGCACCGCCGTACCGAGGTTGATGAGGCGCCAGGTCATGCGAGAGCGGAAAACCTGGCGAGGCGGGTCGAGCACGGTCTCGTCGCCGCCGACGCCGCCGAAGCGCTGGATGTCCTCGGTGGCCTCCTCGTCGATGACGTCGATGACGTCGTCGGCGCTGATGGCGCCTACCAGTCGCCGTGCGTCGTCGACCACGGGCACCTGCACGAGCTTGTAGCGCCGCGCGAGCTGCGCGACCTCTTCCTGGTCGGTGTCGACGCCGACGCTTTCCACGCTGCTGCTGCGGATGGCGCGAATCGGCGTGACGGGATCGGCCGTGAGCAGCCGGTGGAGCGGCACGACCCCCACCAGGTGGTCGTGCTCGTCGACCACGTAGACGTAGAACGCGTTGTCACCGGAGGCGGCTTTGCGGATGTGGTCGATGGCCTCGGCCACCGTGGCGCTCTCGTAGACGCCGATGAAGCGCGTCGACATGAGGCGGCCCGCCGTTTTCTCACCGTACTCGAGGAGCTGCTGGACCTCCTCGGACTTCTCCTCCTGCATGAGATCGAGGAGCTTGTCGGCTTCCTCACGCGGCAGCTCCTCGACCACGTCCACGACCTGATCGGACGGCATCCGATCGAGGATGCGCGAGACCTCCACCTCGTCGAGAGCCCGTACCAGCTCCGTGCGGGTGGCGTCGTCCAGGTCGGCGAGGACGTCGCCGGCGTGCTGCGGCGAGAGCAGGCGGAAGGCCTGTACCTGGTCGGGCAGCGGCAGCTCGCGGAGGGCGGTGGCCACGTCGGCGGCGTGCGCCACTTCGAGCAGGTCGGCCAGACGCTCCGCGCGTCCCGAGCCGAGCAGCTCCTTGATCGACTCGGTGAGCCGCGCGGCCTCGTCCATGCTAGTTCCGCAGGGCGCGGGTGAATCGGCTCACGATGCCGCTCGCGAGCGCGCGCGATGTGGCCGCGCCCTGACGGGCGCGCCAGTCGCGCAGGCGGATGACGGCCTTCGCCATCGAGCGATGACCACCGGCGCCGCCCAGATCGCCGAAGGCCAGGCGGACGACCTCGCCCGCGGCGCGCACGTAGCCGACGTTGCGCACCGACACGTGCAGCTCACCGTGCACCGTCCCCGAGACGACGGACCACTCGGCGCCCTCGACCTGCAGGAAGAAGTCGGCGAACTGGGCGACGAGCTCCGGGTAGGCGACGGCGCCGAGGTGGGTGAAGACGACGGCGCCGACGACGTGGCGCTGGGCGATCCCTCGCGCAAGCACGTCCAGGGCCACGGCCGGCAGCTCCGGCCGCTCGATGCGACGAAGCGCCGCATGGTTGGCCTGGCCGTGGACGAAGGCGAAGGCCTCCATGTCCGCGCGGGTGGCGCCGCGCTCGAGGTGTTGCGTGTCGGCCTTGATGCCGTACAGCAGCGCGGTGGCCAGACGCTGCGGCAGCTTGGCGTCCACGGCCCGGAGGTACTCGGTGAGGATGGTCGCGGTGGCGCCGTAGGAGGGCCGGATGTCCTTCAAGGCCGCGCGCACCGGGATCTCTTCCGGATGGTGGTCCACCACGAAATCGACGCGCTCGACGCGCTCCTCGAAGAAGCTCGGCTGCGCGTCGACGATGGCGATGCGGTCGTATTCCTCCAGCGCGCGCGGCTTGATCGCCTCGACGTCGATCTCGAGGATGCGCGTCATCGCCCGGTTCTCGGCGCGCGTGATCGTACCGAACGTCCCGAGGGTCGTCCCCGTGCGGCTCCGCCCGAGCAGCGCCTTGAAGGCGAGGGCGGAGGCGATCGCGTCGGGATCGGGATCGTCCTGCATGAGGATGAGCACGCGCTCGGCGCGGACGAACTGCGCCCGGATCCGCTCGACGCGAACGCGCGTCAGCGCGCGCTCGAGGGCCGGGGCCAGCACGCGGTCGGCGAAGCCGTCCAGCGACTCGCCGAGCGTGACGATGGGCGCATCGGGGGCGGCGCGACGGATGGCGGCGATGATCCGCGCCTGGCGGGTGCGTTCGACGGCCAGCAGCACGGGCTCGTGACCCGTGCGGAAGGCGCGCTGATAGAGGCTGTCCCGCTCCAGATCGCCGGCGAGGGCGGCGCCGCCGGCCCGTAAGATTTGCGTCCGCGCCCGCGGCTGCTCGACGAGATGGACGGCCTCGAAGTCGGAAGCGCCCGCCTCGGCCAGCAGTCGCCAGAGGAACTCGTCGGAGCAAACGAGAATGCTGCGCGTCACGCCTGAAGTATGACGCTGGCCGCCGACCGCACAAGCCCTTTTCTAGCGGGGCTCAGGCGGCGGCAGCGCGCTGCTGTGTCTCTCGCACCTGGTAGCGATGCCGATCTCCGTTGACGCCCGGCAGCAGGCTCGGACGGCGACCGAAACGACCGAAGTACCAGGCCTCGAAGCACTCGCGGTGGTAGGTGCCCGTCGATGCGACCACTTGCGGGGCGTATCGTGCGACCAGCATGTGGCAGCGGCCGCAGGCCGGCGCCCCCTTCATCGAGATGTCGGTCAGTTTCTCGTCTTCCATGGCCTCGTCTCACCTTTCTCTCGTTCGGCGTGTCCGCAGCAACGACCAGGAGGAAGGCAAGTGCGATGCCACACAGGACGTTCGGTTTTTCAATGACTTCCGTCGTCGGAGCCGCCTCGCAAGAGAGTAAGTCTTACAGAAACGAGGCGTCTCAAGCGGTCGATCGGGGCAGGGCCTCGCGCGGGATCCGCGCCAGCTCGGCGAGGAGCAGACCGGCCCACCCGAAGATGTTGTGCTCGCGGACGTGGCCGCGCATCCGGCTCATCCGCGAGCGGCGGTCCTCGACGTCCATGGTCACCGCGCGGTGGATGGCGTCGGCCATGTCCTCCACGTCGTAGGGGTTGACCAGCACCGCGTCGCGCAGCTCGTGCGAGGCGCCGGTGAAGCGGCTCAGGATGAGGACGCCGTCGTCGTTCTCTTGCGCCGCGACGTATTCCTTGGCCACGAGGTTCATGCCGTCGTGCAGCGAGGTCACCATGCAGAAGTCGGCGTGCCGGTAAAAGCGCTGGATCTCGCGGTGCCCGTGGTGACGCTCGCGGTACACGATCGGCTGCCAGCCGCGGTCGCCGAGATCGGTGTTGATGGCGTTGACGATCTCGCGCGTCTGCTCGGCCAGCGCCTGGTAGCGCGGGATCCGGGTCCGGCTCGGCGAGGCGATCTGGACGAACACGACGCGCCGGCGGAACTCCGGCCAGCGCTCGAAGAACCGGCGAATCGCGCGGAACCGCTCGGGCAGTCCCTTGGTGTAGTCCACGCGCTCCACGCCCACGCCGATGAACTCGGCCGTCACGCCGAGATCGGCGAGCAGCTGCGCGCGCGTGATCGGCACCGGATCGTTCAGCACGTCGGTCGCCACGCTGATGGGGAACGGGCGGACGTGCGTGGTGCGCTGGCCCCGCACGACGGTGAAGCGGTCCCACTCCACGCGCCCCTCGATCGTGCGCTCGACCGTCTCGAGGAAGTTGTTGCAGTAGAACTGCGTGTGGAAGCCGACGAGGTCGGCGCCGAGCATGCCGAGCAGGATGTCCTCCTGCCAGGGGCAGATCCCGAACGCCTCGAAGTTCGGCCACGGAATGTGCCAGAAGAGGGCGATGCGCGCCTCCGGGCGCGCCTCCTTCACGATCCGCGGCAGCAGCGCGAAGTGATAGTCCTGCACGAGGACGATCGGATCGTCCGCCTTCTCCATCTCCTCGAGCAGGACGCGCGCGAACCGCTCGTTGACCGCCTTGTACTGCTGCCAGTCGGCGGCCCGGAAGCTCGGCCGCTCGTGCACGATGTGGCAGAGCGGCCACAGGCCCTCGTTGGCGAGCCCGTAGTAGTAGCCGGCCTCCTCCTCGTCGGTGAGCCACACGCGCCGCAGCGTGTACGTCGGATCGGCGGACGGCAGGCCGATGCGCTCGCCGACCAGACGGTCGGCGTTCCCGCTGCCGTGCGCCACCCACACGCCACCGCAGGCTTCCATGATCGGCTGGAGCGCGGTGACGAGACCGCTGGCCGGCTCGATCTCGCGAACGCCGCGCCCCTCACGAACGTGGCTGACCGGCTCGCGGTTGGAGACGACGAACACGGGCCGGCGCCCGAAGCGGGCCTCCACGAACTGCTTGAGCCGCTCCTCCGTCCAGACGCTCTCACCGGCCAGGCGCAGCCGTGCCTCCTGCTCGGCCGCGTTGCGGACACGCGCCAGCGTTCGCGCGAGGCTGGTCACCTCCGTGGCGAGCGGGCCGAAGAGGCTCGCGTCGGCCTCGGGCGGCGGCGCCACCGGCTGGCCGGCTTTCAGCTGCTTCGTCCACTCGGCGATGCGCGCCATCGGCCGCGTCACCGACCAGCGCACGGCCGCCCACGTGATGCCGGTGACGAGCAGCATGAGCACGCCGAGGCGGACGGCGGTGCGGCGCCAGAGATTCCAGTCGGCGGCGTCCAGGTACTGCGCGTCCAGGAGCACGGCGGCGGCGCCGATCGGTCGCTCGTCCTGAAGCAGCGGCAGCACGTGAACCCACGTGAGGCGGCCGGCGACCGGCTGGAACTTCGCCACCTGCTCGTTCTTCTCGATGGCCTCGGTGATGAGCGGCGAGATCGGCCCGAGGAACGGCCGCACCTCCGACGTGGCCGCCAGCACGCTTCCGAACGCGTCGTAGACGGCGATCGGTCGATCGGCGCGGCTGAACCGGGTCAGGATGCGCTCCAGCGCTGCCTTGTTGTTGCCGCCGCGCGCGACCGGCCCCTCTGCCGCCTGACCGACGGTGTAGCCGACGAGAGCGGCGCGGCGCTTGAGGTCCTCGACGAGCCGCGCCCGCTCCTCGCGGACCTCCAGGTACGCGAAGCCGGCGGACACGATCAGTGTCGCCAGCCAGATACCCGCGAGAAGGCGGACGAGGAAGCGCATCGATTACGCTCCGAACTTCGTGAGCCGGAGGGCGTTGGCCATGACGAGAGGCATGAGGTGATGGGCGGGCAGCGTCCCCAGCGTGCCCGTCGCGCAGGCCCGCTCGGTGAACGCGGTGACGGGATCGGCGCCACAGTAACGACTCCAGAGCAGCACCGGCACCGGCTGCCAGCCGTGGGCCGCCAGCACGGAAGGCGTGGCGTGGTCGCCGCTGACGACGAGGACGTCGGCGCGCAGCGCGCGCACCTCGGGGACGAAGGCGTCGAAGCGCTCCAGCGCGGCGACCTTGGCGTCGAAGTCGCCATCCTCGCCGGCCTTGTCGGTGTCCTTGTAGTGCACGAAGAAGAAGTCGTAGGCTTCCCAGTGCTCGCGCAGCGTGGCGATCTCGTCGGCGTACGTGCCGCCGGTCTTGAGCACGTCCATGCCGACCAGCTTGGCGAGACCGCGGTACATCGGATAGGCGGCGATGGCCGCCGCGCGCAGCCCGAAGACCTCGGGGAAGCGCGGCAGATCGGGCAGCTGGTCGAAGCCGCGAAGCAGGATCATGTTGGCGGGATGCGCGTCGTGGAGCAGCCGGCGGGCCTCGACGATGAACGTGTTCACCAGCTCGGCCGTCGCCGTCGCTTCCGACGCGAGGGCGCGCACGGGCAGGGGCGGCTTGCCGAGGGCCTGGGGATCGGTCTCGGACAGGCGGCCGCTCAGCCGCGGCCCGCGCAGCACCAGCACGAAGCGATGCTCCTTGACGGGCTCGACGAAGACGTCCACGCCGGGCAGCCGGATGCCGCGAAGCCGGTCCACGAGCTTCACGCACGTCTCGGTGCTGATCCGTCCGGCCCGGCGGTCGGTGATGAGTCCCTGGCCGTCGACGGTGCAGAAGTTCCCCCGGGCCGCCACGTCGCCGCCCCGCAGGTCGAACTCGATTCCGAGCGACTCCAGCACGCCGCGGCCGACCTGGTACTGCAGCGGGTCGTAGCCGAACAGGCCGAGATGCCCTGGCCCACTGCCCGGCGTGATGCCGGGCGCCACGTGCCGCAGCAGTCCGCACGCCGCCTCGCGCGCGAGCGCCGTCAGATTCGGAAGGCGCGCCGTCTCGAGCTCCGACTTCCCCGTGTCCGGCCGCGGCAGCCCCCCGAGCCCATCGAGCGATAGCAGCACGATCTTCGTCTCGTTCGACACCACGAGCGGCTGGATGAGCTCGAGCATGCCCCGAGTGTACCCGACCGGAGCGACGTCGGCTCGCCCAGCCCGCGTGGGACGTAGGCGCGGAGACAGAACGCATGAGCACGTGGCGGACTCATGTGGCGCCCGCCCCGGCGCCGGGGACTATGCCTCCTTGACCGGGTTCTCCATCGACCCCAGACCGTCGATCTCGACGCGGCACACGTCGCCAGGGTTCATGAAGACGGGAGGCTTCATGCCGAGACCGACGCCGGGCGGCGTGCCGGTCGCGATCAGATCGCCCGGCGAGAGGGTCATGAGCCCCGAGAGATAGCTGACGAGATAGCGGACGTCGAAGATGAAGGTCTTCGTATTGCCGCGCTGCATCTGCTTGCCGTTGACGAACGTCTTCAGCTCGAGGCTGTGCGGATCCGGGATCTCCTGGCGATCGGCGACGTAGGGTCCGACGGGCGCCGCCGTCTCGAAGATCTTGCCGGCCATCCACTGCGTGGTGAGGAACTGAAAGTCGCGCGCGCTGGCGTCGTTGACGATCGTGTAGCCGTAGACGTAGTCGAGCGCCTGCTCCTTCCCGACGTACCGCGCCGTGCGCCCGATGACGACGCCCAGCTCGACCTCCCAGTCGAGCTGCTTGGAGCCGCGCGGGCGCAGGATCGGCTCGCCCGGATCGACGATCGACGGCGCCCACTTCGCAAAGATGGGCGGCTCTTTCGGGATCGGATTGCCCGTCTCCTCGGCGTGGTCCCGGTAGTTGAGGCCGATGCAGATGAACTTGCCGGGATCGTTGATCGGCGCATGCAGGCGCGCGCTCGAGGCCGGGACGGTGACCCACTCGCGGACGGCACCCACCGCCTCCGCCGTGGCCGCTCCGCCCTCGAGGAACCCGCGAGTGGACTGCGGCACGAGCGCGGCGGCGATCTCCTGGGCACGGACGACGCCGCGTTTCTGCAGGGCTCCGGCCACGCTGGCCTGGAGGTCGGCGATACGATCGCCCTGGAGCATGCCCAGGCGTGGAGAGCCGCCGTTGACGGAGAAGCGGACGAGCTTCATGACTGATGCCTCCCGACGCGAAATGTGACGGGATTATAGCCGCTTCAGCGGCGTCCGGGGCGGCGCTGAAATTCGTTGGGGCGGCCGGTCGATCCGACGGACAATGAGGCCACAAGGAGGGTCGGCGTATGTGCACCAGAGGTATGCGATTGGTGGCAGCGGTCGTCGCGACTTCGCTCGTGGTCACGGGGATCGCCCCACTCGCGCAGGCGCAGCAGCTGGTGCTGCCCGGCGAATCGACCCCGCTCGAGAACTCCGAGCAGCCGATGGCGCCGACGATGCCGACCCCCGCGGATCCCACAGTGGCCCAGGCCCCGGCGCCGGGGCAGCCCGCACCCGTGGCGCCCGGTGCGCAGCCCCTGCAGCCGACGCCACTGCAGCCCGTCCCGCTCGCGCCCGTGCAACCGCCGCCCCCGGCGACCGCGCAGCCGAGCCACTCCGACCTCTTCCAGGAGACGCTGAAGTCGGAGGCCCGCGCCGCCGGCGCCAAGCAGGGCCTGTACGAGGCCGGCGCGGTGGTCACCAACATCTTCCTGATACCCGGTCGTCTCATCACGTGTGCGCTCGGCGCCGGCCTCGGCGTGGCAGTCCTTGCGGTTACCTTCGGCTCCGGATACAAGACGGCAGCCGGCGCCTTCGACGAGGGCTGCGGCGGGAAGTGGGTCGTGACCGGTGACGATCTCAGGCCCGACGGGAGCCGCGCCTTCGAGTGGGAGCGATAACGCGCGTTCGCTGAGCCGGCGCGCCCGGGCGCGCCGGCTCGTCGTCGTCCTCTTCGTCGTCCTCGTCGGTCTCTTCGCAGCCGGGCTCTGGGGAACCGTCGTCCGGCCGGCCGCCTACGAGGTGCGTGGCGAGCTGGTCGCGCGCGCCGGACCCGACCTCATCCTCGTCCGGCATCAGCCGGTCTCCGGCCTCGGCATGGGCGCCATGGAGATGATGGCCGTCCGCGGCGAGCCGGCGGCACTCGACGCCGCCCAGGTCTCGCCGGGCGACCGCGTTCGCCTCGCCGTCCGGCAAGACGGCGACACCGTCACCCTCGTCTGGATCGAGCGGCTGCGCTAGCGACGAGAGGGGAGCTTCTCGAGATACCCGACCAGCTCCCGGATGTCGTCGTCGCTCAGCTGGGCTCCGAATGCCGGCATGCCGGGCCGGCCGATCGACGCGCCGCCGTGCTTGATGATGTCGAAGACGTACTGGTCGGGATGCTCGGTCGTCGCCGTCAGGTCGCCCGGGTCGATCAGGAAGAGCATCGCTCGCCAGGAGCCGCGGCCGTCCAGGCCGTGGCAGCCCGCACAGAACGACACGTAGAGCCGCTCGCCGCGTGAGGCGCCGGCCGGCGGCCTCGGGTCGTTGAGGACCCACGCCAGGCCGCCGGCGAAGAGACCGAGACCGCCGAGGGCGAGGGCCAGAGCCAGCAGCGCCCGTCGCACTCGCCGGCCGCGACTAGAGGGCCTGCTCCGTCTTCGAGTCGAAGAAGTGCAGCCGCTCGGGATTCACGGCCAGACGCACGTGCTCGTGGATCTTGGCTCGCACGGTCGGCTCGACCCGCGCGACCAGCGTGTTGTTGCCGGCCTTCACGTCGAGCAGGATCTCCGCGCCGAGCGGCTCCACCACGTCCACGACGGCATCGAACGTGTGCTGCGGCGAGTCGCCGCCGGCGGCCACGTGGAGGTCCTCCGGCCGCATGCCGAGCGTGACCCGCTGGCCCTTGTACGGCTTGAGGCTGGCCTGTTGCGAGGGCGGCACGTGGATGCGAAAGCCGGCGGCCTCGGCGACGAGGGCGCCGCCGGTCTCGTTGACGGTGACGTCCGCGAAATTCATCGCGGGCGAGCCGATGAACCCCGCCACGAAGCGGTTGGCCGGCTTGCCGTAGAGCTCCATCGGCTCGCCGACCTGCTGGATCCAACCGTCCTTCATCACCACCACGCGGTCGCCGAGCGTCATCGCCTCGACCTGGTCGTGGGTGACGTAGATGGCCGTCGTCTCCAGCCGGTCGTGCAGGCGCTTCAGCTCGACGCGCATCTGCACGCGCAGCTTGGCGTCCAGGTTGGACAGCGGCTCGTCGAACAGGAACACCTGCGGATGGCGGACGATGGCGCGGCCGACGGCGACCCGCTGGCGCTGACCGCCCGAGAGCTGGCGCGGCTTGCGCTTGAGCAGCTCCTGGATGCCGAGGATCTCGGCGGCCTCCTGCACGCGCTTGGCGATCTCGGCCTTGGGGAACTTCCGCATCTTCAGGCCGAACGCCATGTTGTCGTACACCGTCATGTGCGGGTAGAGCGCGTAGTTCTGGAAGACCATCGCGATGTCACGGTCCTTCGGCGGCAGGTCGTTGACCACGCGATCGCCGATCACGATCTCCCCGGCGGTGATCTCCTCCAGTCCCGCCACCATGCGCAGCGTGGTCGACTTGCCGCAGCCGGACGGGCCGACGAGCACCATGAACTCCTTGTCGCGGATGTGGAGGTTCACGTCCTTGACAGCGTGGACCTCGTCGTACTTCTTGTTGAGGCTCTTGAGCAGCACCTGGGCCATGGCTGGTGATCTCCCCTCAAATAGGTTCCCCGGAGTCGGGAGCTCCGGGCACTGTGAAGCAGCCGGGACGTGGCCCGGCCGCCGCATGGTACCTCAGGTGCGGACGGCGCCGCTCAGCCTTTGACGGAGCCGGTGAGCCCGGTGACGTAGTACTCGACGAAGAACGAATACACGAGGGCAACCGGAATGGAGCCGAGAAGCGCCCCTGCCATGAGCTGTCCCCAGAAGTAGATGTCGCCGCGGATCATCTCCGAGACGACACCCACCGGGACGGTCTTGCGCTCGGGCGAGGACAGGAACACCAGGGCGTAGATGAACTCGTTCCATGACAGCGTGAACGCGAAGATCCCGGCCGAGAGGATGCCGGGCACGGCGATCGGGAAGATGATCCGGATCATGGCGCCGAACCGGGTGGCGCCGTCGATCCGGGCGCACTCCTCGAGCTCCTTCGGGATCGTCTTGAAGTACCCCATGAGGAGCCAGGTACAGAACGGGATCAGGAACGTCGGATACGTGAGGATCAGCGCCCACGGCGTGTTGCCGAGCTGGAAGTTGCGGATGATGTCGGCGAGCGGAATGAACAGCAGCGTCGGCGGCACCAGGTACGTCACGAAGATCGACGTGCCGAGCGCCCCCGCCATCGGGAACTTGAGCCGCGCCAGCGCGTAGCCGGCCAGCAGCCCGCAGAAGAGCGAGATGCCGGTCGAGACCACGGCGATGAAGAAGGTGTTCCAGAGCCAGTACGGGAACGTGGTCCTGGCGAGGAGATCGCGGAAGTGCTCGAGCGTCGGAGCCAGCGTCCAGAACGGCGCGTTGTTCACGGCGCGCCACGACCGGTACAGCTCCTCGTCGGGGCGGATGGCGGTGATGACCATCCAGTAGAACGGAAACAGCGTGCCGATGACGAACAGCGTCAGCGGGATGTAGAAGTACAGCCACTTCTTCCAGCGCCGCTCGATGATCATTGGTAGCGACGGCTCGAGATCGGCTTGAAGCGTGGGTGGCCTGTTCTAGATGGCCGTGGCTCCGCTCCGCGACGATGGGCGCGGTGCACCTCTTCGACTACCCGCGCTTGCACTAGGCGCCTTCCAGACGGCGCAGGTAGCGCAGCTGCACCCACACCACGATGAAGAGCACGGGCAGCATGAACAGGGAGATGGCGGCGCCCTCGCCGAGGAGGCCGGTGGCCACGCCGACCTGGTAGGCGTAGGTGGCCAGGAGGTGCGTGGAGTTCGCGGGGCCGCCGCCGGTGAGGACGTAGATCAGCTGGAAGTCGGAGAACGTCTGGATGATGGAGAAGACGACCACGACCAGCGTGACCGGCTTCAGCAGCGGCCAGGTGACACGCCAGAAGCGCTGCCAGCCATTGGCGCCGTCGAGCGACGCCGCCTCGTGGAGATCGGGGCTGATCGTCTGCAGCCCCGCCAGGAGCGTGATGGCGAAGAACGGCATGCCCCGCCACGTGTTGACCACGATCGCGCACCACATGGCGTAGTCGCCGTCGGAGAGGAACGGGACCTTCGTGACGATGAGCCCCGTGCGGTACAGGAGCCAGTTCAGCACGCTGAACGTGGGGTCGAACATCCAGCGCCAGGCGAACGTCGAGAGCACGGTGGGAATGATGAACGGCAGCAGCATGGACGCCCGCACGATGCGCTTGCCGCGGAAGTGGCGGTTCAGCAACAGCGCCAGCCACATGCCGAGGACCAATTTCAGGATGGTCGCCCAGAACGTGTAGTAGAACGTGTTTTGGAGGGCCGTCTGGAAGATGGAGTCGTCCCAGGCCTTGACGAAGTTTCGGAGGCCGACGAACTCGCCGACGTTGCCCACGCTCGTGCTGGACAGCGACAGCCACACGCCCATGACGAACGGGTAGGCGATGAAGACGCCCAGCAGCACCACGGTGGGCGCCAGCAGCAGCGTGGCCAGGAGCCCTTCGCTCTCGAGGAAGCGCGTGGTTCGTGCCGGCCGCGTATGGGCGGCGCGCGGCAACGCCACCTGGAGCCCGGTGGCGTTGGTCGAGCCGCCCGCGATGACTTTCTTCACGCGTTATCCGTAGATCTTCGAAAGCTCGGCGGCGGCCCACTTCACGGCATCTTCGGCCTTCATGCCCTGCACACCCTTGGCGAACATGTCGACGATGACGTACTTACTGTACACCTCGGTCGCCTTGGCCGACGGTGGCCCCGCGAATCCCATCGTCCGCGAGTTGTCCGGCGCCGTCCGG
>DATBJF010000090.1:0-100539 GCA_036556545.1 Candidatus Methylomirabilota bacterium | reverse complement strand
CTGGGGTAGGATTGGGACCCCGGCGCGGCCCGGAACGTCAGTCTCGGAGGCCAGAATGGACTACGGCGAGTACCAGCACCTCACGTTCAAGCACATGGATCACGGGGTGGTGCTGATCACCATCAACCGCCCCGAAGTGCTGAACGCCACCAACGATCGCCTGCACTGGGAGCTCACGCAGGTCTGGCTGACGTTCGACGCTGATCCGCGCGCGAGGGTCGCGGTGGTGACCGGGGCGGGGCGTGCCTTCTCGGCCGGTGGCGATCTCGACATGGTCGACGCCAACGCGCGCGACCCGAAGCGACTGGCGCGAACGGTCCGCGAGGCCTCGGACATCGTCTACAACATGATCAACACGGACAAGCCGATCGTCTCGGCCATCAACGGCGTGGCCGTGGGCGCCGGGCTCGTCGTGGCCCTCCTGGCCGACGTGTCGATCATCTCGGAGACGGCGCGGTTCACCGACGGCCACACCAAGCTCGGCGTCGTGGCCGGGGACCACGCGGCCATCGTGTGGCCGCTGCTCTGCGGGATGGCCAAGGCGAAGTACTACCTGCTCACCTCCGATTTCATCGACGGCCGCGAGGCCGAGCGCATCGGGCTCGTCAGCCTGTGCGTGCCGGCCGAGCAGCTGATGCCGAAGGCGCTGGAGGTGGCCGACAAGCTGGCTCTCGGCGCCCAGCAGGCCATTCGCTGGACGAAGCGCTCGCTGAACAACTGGCTCCGCATGGCCGGCCCGATCTTCGACCAGTCCATCGCCCTCGAGATGCTGACGTTCATGGACGAGGACGTTCGCGAGGGACTGCAGGCGATCCGAGAGAAGCGCGCGCCGCGGTTTGCCTCGGCGCGCAGCTAGCCCTGCCGACCCGTCATCGAGGCGCGTCCCGGCTTTGCCGGGGCGTGCCGAGCTTTGGGGGGTATGGGGGGCCATTTCGGGGCCCCCCATGTCCATACCCGCGCCGGCGCCAGAGACGGAGCGCGACGGGAAGAGCGAGCGCGAGCGCGATGACGATCCCGACGCCGGCCGTCCAGCCGCCCACGCTCTTGGCCGCCCACTCCCACTGCTCGCCCACGAACCAGCCGAGCAGGACCCACATCGACGCCCAGATCGAAGCGCCGACCACGTCGAGCACGACGAAGCGGCCGTAGCCGAGCCCATGACTCGCCGCCACCGGCCAGACGAGCACGCGGACGACCGTGAAGAAGCGACCGAGGATGATGGTGACGCCGCCGTACCGGCGGAAGTAGTCGATCGCGTCGTCGCTGCAGTTGCGCTCGCGGCCGCGCATCCGGCAGTACATGTCGATGAGCCAGTTGGACCCGCGCGTGACCGTCACGTACCACGCCTGGTCGACGAGGATCGCCCCCAGCGCGCCGACGGCGATGACGACGGCGACGTTCGCGTGGCCGGCGGCGGCCACCGCGCCGGCGCCGGCGAGCAGCAGCCGCCCGGGGAACGGCAGACCGGTGGCGTCGATCACCGTGCCGATGAACACCACCAGGTAGGTGTGATCGACGAGCCAGTCGAACAACGGGCGCAGTATCTCCATCACGCCGTTCTGCTGTGCAAGCGTGGTACCAAAGCGCCCACCACGCGCTGCCCTTGCCGCGCTTCGAGCGCGGGCTTTGCCCGCGCCAGTCCTACTCCGAGGGCGAGGCCTCGGAGGGGGCCGTCGAGGTCCCCGCGGAGAACGCCGGATAGGTCGGCGGCGAGAGGACATCGGCGCCGCGGCCGGCCCAGTCGAAGCGCTCCATGCGCGGCCACATCCGCTCGCCGCCCGCCTGCAGCGCGGCCAGAATCGCCGCCTCGTCGGCGGCCAGCACCCGTCCGCCCTCCACCACCGGGCGCCCGGCGACCCACACGCGGTCGATGTCCTCGGCGGTGGCGTTATAGACGATGTTCTTGACCGGATCGCGCAGCGGCGTCATACCCCACGAGGCGCCCTTCCAGAGAACGAGGTCGGCGACGGCGCCGGCCGCGATGCGGCCGAGATCGTCGCGGCCGAGCGCGCGGGCGCCGCCCAGCGTGGCCGCGTCGAAGACGTCCGCGGCCGTGGTCGCCTCCGTGCTGCGCTCGGCGATCTTGCTGCACACGGCCGCCCAGCGCATGGCGTCGATCACGCTCTGCGGATTCGTGTCGGTGCCGAGCGACATGTTGATCCCGGCCGCCTTGTAGCGCGCGAACGACTCCATGATCACGCCGCGCCGCGCGAACACCCACACGGCGTGGGCGACCGAGCAGCCCGCCTCGCCCATGATGCGCACGTCACCCGCCGGATGGTTCGTCCACGACGAGCCCCCGACGACGATCGCGTGGCCGAGCACGGTGTTGGCGCCGAGCACGCCGAGATCGCGCAGCCACGCGATCGGCGTGACGCCGTGACGCGCGAGCATCTCGTTGAACTCCACGACCGACTGCGAGGTGTGCAGCGTGAACGGTCGTCGCGTCTCGTCCGCCCAGCGCTTGGCCTCGCGCAGCAGCTCGGGCGTACAGGTGTCGACCTGGCTGGGCGCCCAGTAGCAGCGCACCAGATCGCCGTGGGCGCCGTCGTGCTTGCGAAAGAACTCCACCGCGCGCACCAGCCCCTCGCGGCCCCGCGCCTCGTCCCACTCCCAGACGACGCGGCGGCCGTCGCGCGTGAGCCACTGCCCGGAGCGGAACGTCAGGCCCATGTAAAGGCGCAGTCCGAAGTGCGCGGCGCGCTCCACCGCGTACTCGCCCTCGCCGCCGATCTCCATGACCGTCGTGACGCCGCCCCGCAGCAGCTCGGCCATGGAGAAGTCGACGCACGCGCGCGAAGCCTCGGCGTCCTGAGCGCCCGCGCGCACCGGCAGCATCTCGAAGAGACCCGAGTACCAGAACTGGGGGCGGCCGCGGTCCTCGATGAACGACCGGTCGAGCGGTGAGCCGGCGATGTGCGCGTGGGTGCTGATGAGCCCCGGCGTGAGGACGCCGGCGCCGCCGTCGACGGTCGCCTCCACGGTGCCGTCGAACCGCGGCCCCACGTAGAGGATCCGTCCGCCCTCGACGACGACGACGCCGTCGCGCAACAGGCGGTGGCCGCGCCCGTCGAAGGCCAGCACGTGACGAGCGCGAATGGCGACGCGCCGGGCTGGTTCACTCATCGTGTGCCTCCTGGCGTCGGGTGAGACGCTGCCGCAGGTCTTCGAGCGCGTCGAGCACGGCGACCAGCGGCGGCGCGAGCGGCTTGTCCCGGCGCCGGACGAGGCCGATCTGACGGAGCAGCGGCGGGTCGAGCGGCAGCGCGACCAGACGGCCGGCCGTGACGTCGGCCTTGACGGAGAACTCCGATGTGATCGACAGCCCCATGCCGGCTTCGACGAAACGCTTCATGGCCTCCGTGTTGCCGAGCTCCATGGCCGGATGCGCGACGAGGCCGGCGCGCTGGAACCACCCGTCGATCATCCGCCGCACCGTGCTGCCCTGGTCGAACAGGATGAGCGGCGTCTCGGCCAGCTCCGCCGCGCGCACGGGCCCGCGCCGCCGCCACCGCCGCTCCGGGGGTGCGATGGCCACCAGCCGATCGCGATAGAACGGGGTGACGACGAGCTGCCGATCGCGCACGGGCAGGCTCACCAGCCCGACGTCCAGCTCGTTGGCGACGAGGCCGCGCGCGACCTCGGACGCCAGTCCCGTCACCACGACGAGGTCGATGTGCGGAAACCGCGCGCGGAACTTCCGCAGCGCCAGCGGCAAGAGGTACACGCTGATGGAGGCGCTGGTGCCGAGCCGCACGCGTCCGGCCACCACGCCGCGCAGCTCCTGCACGTGCGCCATTGCCGTCTCGAGCTCGCGGAAGGCGCGGGCGGCGTGCGCCAGCAGCACCTCGCCGGCGCGCGTGGGGAACGCGCGCTTGCCCACGCGCTCGAGCAGCGGCAGGCCGAGCCCGCGCTCGAGCTGCCGCACCTGCATGCTGACGGCCGGCTGCGTGAGATGGAGCTCGCGCGCCGCGCGCGAGAACGAGCCGTGCCGCGCGATGACCTCGAGCGTGCGCAGATGCGCGAGCTGGACGTTCATGACGCGGCAAAGAATAGGTGATCGTTCGAATCAAAACAATTGATTTCCCTGATCGCCGCCAGCGCGTCATCGTGACGGCGTCGGCAAGGAGGCGGCCATGGACCTCAACGATCACTTCGTGCGGTTCCTGGTGAGCGAGCGGCTGGACCGTGCGCGCGAGGACGCGCGCCGCCGCGCGCTGGCGCCACCGCCGACGCGTCGATCGCTCCGGGCGTGGCTGGGGGCCGCGCTGGTGGCGGTCGGTCACCGCCTGCAGGAGCCGTCGGTCCCGCAGCGGGCGACGCCGTGATCCGCCTCGCGTGCGCGGCGGACAACGCGGGCATCGCGGCCATCTGGAATCTCGAGGCGATCGGCACCACTGCGACCACGGACACGGCGGCGCGGACGCCGGACGAGCAGGCGTCGTGGCTGGCCTCGCACACCCAGGACTATCCGGTGCTGGTGGCCGTGGACGGTGACGAGGTCATCGCCTTCGGCAGCCTGTCGCCGTATCGGCCGAAGCCGTCGTACCGGTGGACCGTCGAGGATTCCGTCTACGTCAAGGAGGGCTACCGCGGCAAGGGCGTGGGCTCCGACATCCTCGCCGAGCTGGTGGCCCGCGCCCGAAAGCGCGGCCACCGGTCGGTCGTCGCCCGCGTCACGTCAGAGAACGCGCCGTCGCTTTGCCTGCATCGCCGGCACGGCTTCCAGCGCGCCGGCTACGAGCGCCAGGTCGCGTTCAAGCTCGCCCGCTGGCTCGACGTGGTGACGCTGCAGCGATTGCTCTAGGCCCCCCGGGTTCCTACGCGATCAGGACGATCTTGCCGTAGGCGCCGGGCTCCATCACAGCCGCGTGCGCAACGGCCGCGTCCTTCAGCGGGAGCTCGCGCCCGACGACCGGCCGCAGCGTGCCGTTGGCGAGCCCGGCCACGAGCCCGGCGTGGATGGAGGTCATCTCCTCCGGTGTGGCATTCCAGAGGGCGAGGCCGTAGATCACGGCGTCCTTCGACATGGCGCCGCGCGCGTTGAATTCGAGGGTGCCGCGGTTGCCGATGACCACGATGCGGCCGTAGCGGGCGACGACGTCGAGGTCCTTCTGGAGATTGACGTTGGCCAGGTTCTCGATGATGACGTTGGGGCCGCGCCCGTCGGTGAGGCGCGCGAGCGCGCTCAGGTAGTCGGGCGTCGTGTGGTCGAGCACGTGATGAGCCCCCTGCTCGCGCACGAGCTTGCGTCCCCGCTCGGTGCCGGCCGTTCCGATGACGGTCAGCCCCGCCGCGTTGGCAAGCTGCACAGCGGCCACGCCGACTCCACCGCTGGCGCCGTGCACCAGCACCGTCTCGCCGGCGATGACGCGCGCCTTGTGGAAGAGACCACGGTAGGCGGTGGCGTACGGAACGTTCACGGCCGCCCCCTGCGCGAACGAGATGGACGGCGCGAGCGGCTTGGCCTGGCCGACGTTGCACACGGCGAGCTCCGCGTAGGCGCCGGTCATGCGCTCGCCGGCGGTGCCGGTGAGATAGACGCGGTCGCCGACCTTGAGCTGGGTCACCCCCGGCCCGACCGCCTTCACGACGCCGGCGGCGTCCCCGCCGGGAATATAAGGAAGCGTCGGAAGCTGCGCGTACGCCCCTGCCCGGACGTAGGTCTCGACCGGGTTGACGCCGATCGCGTGCACGCGGACGAGCGCCTGTCCCTCGCCGGGCTTGGGGTCGGCAACTTCGTCGAGTTGCAGCACTTCGGGCCCGCCGAACTTGTGCACTCTGATCGCCTTCATCTGAGCTCCCCCGTGCGGATGTGAGTCGACGGCCGTTCCGATGGCGGACGGGCTGTCCGATCCGAGCGTCGCGGCATGAAGCTTGTATCACGAATCGCGAGGAGGTGTCCGCATGCCTGCACGAGACGTCATGCCGAGCACCATCAAGCGCTCGCCACCCAAGGCGCAGCGCACCTGGGCGAAGACGCACGACAGTGCCGTGCGCCAGTACGGCGAGGGCGGGCGCGCGCACCGGACGGCCTTTGCCGCCCTCAAGCACTCGTTCGAGAAGGTGAACGGCCGATGGGTTCCGAAGAAGCGCAAGGGGCCGTCGGACCCGCGCGCGCGGCGTGGCGGCCGCGCCGCCCGCGAGGAGCGCGGCCAGGCCTTCGGCGGCGTCGACTACTACGGCCACTCGAAGGACGAGCTGTACGCGCGGGCGCGCAGGCTCGGCGTGAGCGGCCGGTCGTCGATGACGAAGAAGGAGCTCGCGAAGGCGGTCGCGCGCAAGCAGTCGTAGACTGGCGGAGTGAACTCATCCGTTGTCGTGGGGGGCCTCGACATGGCCCCCCACACCCCCCGACGCTCGGCCGCGCCCCGGCTGAGCCGTGGCGCGCCTCGAAGTTGACGCAGGACGTCTCACCTGAGTCCCGGCTGCCAGGCGGGCTTCGGGCGTTCCGGCACCGGGAGTTCCGTCTGTTCTGGATGGCCCAGCTCGTCTCGCTCGTGGGCACGTGGATGCAGTCGGTCGCGCAGGCGTGGCTCGTCCTCGAGCTGACCGACTCCCCGTTCCGTCTCGGTCTCGTCGGCACGCTGCAGTTCACGCCGATGCTGCTGCTGTCCTTCGTCGCCGGCGCCCTCGCCGACCGCCTGCCGAAGCGGCGCTTGATCATCGCCGCGCAGGCAGCGCTGTTCGTCCAGGCGCTCGTGCTGGCCACCCTCGTGGAGTTCGGCCACGTCGAATACTGGCACGTGGCGGTGCTGGCGCTCGTTTACGGTGTCGCCAACACGATCGACATGCCGACGCGGCAGGCGTTTCTCGTCGAGATGGTCGGCAAGGCGGACCTCATGAACGCCATCGCGCTCAACTCCGGCATGTTCAACGCCGCGCGGATCGTGGGCCCCGCGCTCGCGGGACTCCTCATCGCGCACTGGGGCATGGCTCCCGCCTTCTTCTTCAACGCGGTGAGCTTCCTCCCGGTGCTCGGGGTGCTGGCGGCCATCCGGACCGAGGGCTTGCCGCGCCCGCGCTCGGCGCGCCACCTGGGCGAGGAGATCCGCGAGGGCGTCGGCTACGCGCTGCGCACCCCGCGTATTCTGCTGACGCTGGCCATGGTGCTCGCCGTCAGCGCGTTCCTCTTCAACTACAACGTCACCGTCCCGCTCCTGGCGCGCGACGTCCTCCATCAGGAGGCCCGCGGCTTCGGCCTGTTGATGACGACGCTGGGCGTCGGCGCCGTGGCCGGTGCCGTCACCCTCGCGGTGTCGCGGCAGGGACGGCCGCCGGTGTGGGCGCTCGCCGTTCCCGCCCTCGTGCAGGGCGCGGCCACCGCGCTGCTCGCCGCCGTCGGCTCGGTGCGCCCCGCCGCCACGCTCCTGCTGATCATGGGGTTCTGCGGCATCCTCTTCATGGCCGGCTCCAACTCGACGCTGCAGCTCACGGTGCCGGACGACCTGCGGGGCCGCGTCATGAGCCTGCACACGCTCGTCTTCGCGGGCGTGACGCCGTTGGGCTCGCTGATGGTCGGCTCGATCGCCGAGACGTTCGGCGTCCGCGCGAGCCTCGTGGTCAGCAGCGGCGGCGGCGTGGCGGCGGTGCTCGCCCTGCTGGTGTGGTGGAATGGACGCGACCGCGGGCCGTCGATGACGGCACCGCAAAGGGTGGAGGGGCCCGCATGATGCGCGTGCGCGTCGGCACCTCGGGATACAACTATCCCGAGTGGAAGGGCAGCTTCTATCCCGCAGACATGCGGCCGGCGCGCATGCTGCCCTACTACGCCGAGCGGTTCTCCACCGTCGAGATCAACGCCACGTTCTACCGGATGCCGACCGCCACCACCATCGAGGGATGGGCCAAGGCGGTGCCCGACGCGTTCACGTTCGTCCTCAAAGCGCCGCAGCGCATCACCCACTTCGCCCGGCTCCAGAACGTGGACGATGCGCTGCGGTTCTTCTGCGACATGGCGAGCCGGCTGCGCGCGCGGCGGGGGCCGCTGTTCTTCCAGCTGCCGCCCAATTTCAAGAAGGACGTCGCCCGGCTCGGCGATCTGCTCGGGCAGCTGCCGTCCGACCACCGCGCGGCGTTCGAGTTCCGCCACGAATCCTGGTTCGCCGACGACGTGTACGAGCGGCTGCGCGCGCGCAACGCCGCCCTCTGCGTCGCCGACACCGAGGACGGCAGCACTCCGGCCGTGCCCACCGCCGACTGGGGCTACCTGCGCCTGCGCGCCGTCGACTACACGGACGCCCAGCTCGCGGACTGGATCGCGACCATGCGCCGCATCGGCGGCGGCTGGAAGGACGCCTTCGTCTTCTTCAAGCACGAGGAGCGCGGCACCGGCCCCGCGCTGGCCAAGCGCTTCGAGGCGCTGCTCACTCCCTGAGCGCGCCGGCGGTCAGCCCGCGCACCAGCCACCGCTGGAGCGCGATGACGATCACGATCGGCGGCAGGCTGGCCAGCATGGACGCGGCCGCGATGTCGCCCCACGGCACCTCGAAGATCCCCGGGAAGAGCGCCAGGGCCACCGGCACCGTGCGGCTGGCCTCGGTGGCCGTGAAGGTGAACGCGAACAGGAACTCGTTCCAGGACATCAGGAAGACGAGGAGCGCGGCGGAGACGACGCCCGGGGCGGTCAGCGGAAGCACCACGCCCAGCAGCACGCGCAGGCGGCCGGCGCCGTCCAGCGCGGCCGCTTCCTCGACGTCGACGGGCAGCTCGCGCACGAAGCCGGCCAGGAGCCAGAGCACCAGCGGCAGCGCGAACGACGTGTCGGCGAGCACGAGGGCCAGCCACGTGTCGCGCAGCCCGAGCGCGCGCAGCGCCACGAAGAGCGGTCCCACCGTGGTGATCTGCGGAAAGGCCGTGCACGCGACGACGGCGAGGAGCAACGCGTTCTTGCCCGGCACCGGCAGCCGCGCCAGCGCGTAGGCGCCCGGCACACCGAGGGCGAGGGCCAGCAGCGTGGTGAGCACGGCCACGCCGGCGCTGTTCAGAAGCGCGGCCGGCATCACGCTGCGCTCGACGACGGCGCGGTAGTGCGCGAGCGTCGGCGCCGCTGTGAGCAGCCGCTCGACGGCCATCAGCTCCGTGTCAGGCTTCAGCGACGTGAGGGCCTGCCAGAAGAACGGCAGCGCCCACAGGGCCAGCAGCACGATGACCGCGACGTCGCGCAGACGGCCGCGGGCGTTCACGCGGCGACCTCGCTGCGGGCGACGGCGCGCAGGTAGCCCCACGCCACGAGCATCACCAGCGCGAAGACGATCACGCCGACGGCGGCGCCGAGCCCGAGCTGCAGCGTCTGGAAGAGGCTGCGATACGCGTAGACCGTCAGCGTCTCCGTGGTGTTGGCCGGCCCGCCGCCGGTGAGGACGAACATCAGATCGAACGCCCGCAGGGCGTCGAGCGTACGGAAGAGGAGCGCGATGAGCAGCACGCGGCGCAGGAGCGGCAGCGTCACGTCGCGCAGCGTGGCCAGGCGCCCGGCCCCGTCGACGCGGGCGGCTTCGTACACCGCGACGGGGATGGTGAGGACCCGCGCGTAACACAGCAAGGCGACGAAGGGCATCGTACGCCATACGTCGGCGGCGATCAGCGCGGGCAGGGCGAGCGCGGGCTCGCCGAGCCAGTTGATGGCCCGCCCGCCGAACACGAAGTTCACGAGGCCGGCCGACGGATGGTAGAGCCACTCGAACGTCCGGCCCACCACCACCGACGGCAGCGCCCACGGCAGCAGCAGCAGTGCCATCGTGATCCGGCGGCCGCGCTGCTGATGCTGGAGCGCCAGCGCCACCACGAGGCCGAGCAGCAGCTCGAGGAGCACGGAGACCACCGTGAACACCAGGGTCACGCGGGCGGCGTTCCAGAAGCGAGCGTCGCCGGCCAGGAAACCGTAGTGCGAGAGGCCGACGAAGCGATCGATGCCGAAGATCGGGATGCGCTGCTGCAGCGACAGCCACAGCACCCAGAGGCCTGGCCACGCCGCCAGCGCCACCAGCGCCACCAGCGCCGGCGCCAGCAGGCCCACGCCCGCGCGCGCGTCGAGCCGGCGGCGACTCGTCACCGCACGCCTTCGAGCAGATAGGCGAGCCGGCGGCGCGCGTGGCGGACGGCCTCGCGCGGGGTCTTCACGCCGACCAGCGCCGCCGAGAACTCGGGCTGCAGCGTGGTCGACAGCATGAGGTAGTACGGCGTCACCGGCCGCGGCCGCGCGCGCAGCATCAGGTCGTGGATCACCGGGAAGTCGGGATGCGCGCGCACGACGTCGGGATCGTGATAGAGCGCCATGCGGGTGGGGTTCAGCGCGCCGCGCTCGCTCATCGTCTTCTGGGCGGCGGCGCCGGCGAGAAAGCGCACCAGCGCCGCCGCCAGCTCGGGATGGCGCGTGCGACGGTCGACGCCGAGGTGCGCGCCGCCGCTCGAGCCGACGCCCTCGGCACGGCCGGCGCGACCCGGCAGGGGCGCGATGGCCACCTTGCCGCGCACGGGCGAGCCGTCCTGCCGGAAGAGATCCATGGCGTACGGCCAGTTGCGCAGAAAGATCGCGCGGCCGTCACCGAAGTGCCGGCGGCTCAGCTCCTCGTCCGCGGCCGTGACCCACGAGGGACTGGCGCCGGAGGTGACGAGGTGACGCATGAAGCCGAGTGCGCCGGCCGTGGGCTCGGGATCGGGCAGGGCGCTCCCATCGTCGCCGAGCACGCGGGCGCCGTTCGCCCAGATGGCCTCCAGCGCGTTCACGGTGAGCCCTTCGTACTGCCGGCCCTGCCACACGACGCCGTCCAGCCGCGGATCGCGCTCGGCAGCGCGGATGCGTCCGATCTGCGCCACCAGCTCCTCCCACGTGCGCGGCGGCGCCAACCCGTGCCGCGCGAGCAGGTCGGCGCGGTAGTAGAGCACGCCGACGTTCATGAGCCACGGCAGCGCCCACACGCCGCCGTTCCAGGTGGCGGGCTCGATGGTGGACGGAAAGTGCGGGGCCAGCTCGCCCTCCGAGACCCACGGGCTCAGATCGAGCAGCCAGCCCGCGCGCGCGAACTCGGCCACCCACACGACGTCGAGCATCATCACGTCGAAGGCGGCGCCGCGGCCCTCGAGGTTGATCACGAAGAACTGGTGCTGGTCGTCGGAGTTCCACGACAGCGACTCCGCCTTCACGCTGACACCGGGGTGTCGCTGCTCGAACTCGCGCAGGAGGTCGGGCACGGGATCGGCCGGCCCGAGAATCTTGGCGTGCTTGAACACGAGCGTGACGGGCTCGCGCTCATCCCCGCGCTCGGCGCAGCCGAGCAGCGCCACGACGAGCGCGATGACGAGAGCGCATCGCTCTGTAGTTATCGCCTCCGGCAACGACCGCAATCGGTTGGGGCGCACGGCTCTTGGCGCATGATAGGGGCCCGCGTGCTATCGTCAAGCGTCGCAGAAATCGCCGGGGAGGAGTCGATGCCGCCGCACGCGCTGGGCTCGGGAACGATCTCGTTCGGGCTCGTCTCGATCCCGATCAAGCTCTACACCGCCGCCAGCTCCGGCAACGTCGCCTTCAACCTGCTGCACGCCAAGTGCGGCTCGCGGATCAAGCAGCAGACGTTCTGTCCCACCGACAACGAGACGGTCGAGCGCTCGGCGCTCGTGCGCGGCTACGAGTTCAGCAAGGACCAGTACGTCCGCGTGACCGACGAGGAGCTGAAGGCGCTCGAGGGCGAGGCGTCGAAGATGATCGACATCGCCGAGTTCGTGCCCCTCGCCAAGGTCGATCCGATCTACTTCGAGAAGACGTACTACCTCGGCGCCGACAAGGGCGGCGAGAAGCCGTACCGCCTGCTCGCCGACGCCATGGAGAAGGCGGGCCAGGTCGCGCTCGCCACGTTCGTGATGCGCGGCAAGGAGAGCCTCGTGCTGATCCGCGCCGCCCGGGGCGGGCTCATGCTGCACACGATGTACTTTGCCGACGAGGTGCGCGCCTTCTCCGACATCGAGAAGGGCGAGTCGGCGAAGATCAAGGAGGGCGAGCTCGAGCTGGCCATCAAGCTCATCGACGGGCTGGCCGCCGAGGACTTCGAGCCCGAGCGCTACAAGGACGCCTACCGCGAGCGCGTCATGGAGATGCTGAACAAGAAGGCGGAGGGCCAGGAGCTGACGGCGGCGCCGGCGCCGGCCAAGCGCCGGCAGGTCATCGACCTGATGGAAGCGCTCAAGGAGAGCCTCGCCGCACGCAAGCCCCCCACGAAGGCGACGAAGAAGGCGGAGCCGGTCCCCGCGCGGGCCGTGGCCGCCGCCAGGAAGGCGGCCGGGGGCAAGAAGTAGCGGCGCGCCTCAGGGCCCGTCGACCTTCAGGATCCGCACGTCGAAGACGAGCGTCTTGCCGGCCAGCGGATGGTTCAGGTCCAGCACCACGCTCTTGTCCTTGATCTCCTTCACCCGCACCGCCCGCGTCTGTCCGTTCGTGTCGCGCCCGGTCAGCGCGGTGCCCACCTTGACGTCGGGGGGCACCCGCTCGCGGCCTACCTCGATCTGCGCCTTGGGGTCGACCTTGCCATAGCCGTCCTCGGGCTTCACGGTGACCTTCGCCACGTCGCCGGCGCGCTTGCCCGCCAGGGCCGACTCGAGTCCCGGCACGATCTGACGCTCGCCGTGGGTGTAGGCGAAGGGCTCGGCGCCCTTGTTGGAGTCGAGCAGCTTCCCGGCGCTGTCGGTCAGGGTGTACTCGATCTGGACGCGTGAACCGTCCTTGATGGCCGCGCCCGGGGCCGGGTCCTGGGCCGCTGCGGGCGAGACGAGGGTGGTGAGCAGGGCGGCGACGGCGAGAAAGGTCGTCATGGTTCTCATGACTTGATTGTCTCCCCGGGTACAATGGGGGCAAATCCGGATTCCCGGAGCGTTCCATGCCGAGAACTCCGCTCGAGCCGCGGTTCCAGGTCGATTACCTTTCCATCCTCGACGCCGAGGGCAATCTCGACACGTCGCTCGAGCCCAAGCTGCCTGCCGCGGAGCTGAAGCGCCTGTACCGCGCGATGCTCCTCGGGCGGCGCCTCGACGAGCGGATGGTGCGCCTGCAGCGGCAGGGACGCATCGGCACCTTCGCGCCGATCAAGGGCCAGGAGGCCTCCCAGCTCGGCAGCGTCTGCACGCTCCGGCCGACGGACTGGATGGTGCCGTCCTTCCGCGAGACGGCGGCCATGATCTGGCGCGGCTGGCCGATCGAGAAGATGCTGCTCTTCTTCGCCGGCTATCTCGAGGGCGGCCAGCCCGCCCCCGACCAGCGCGACCTGCCCATCTGCATCCCCGTCAGCACCCAGCTTCCGCACGCCGTCGGCCTCGCCTACGCCGCGCAGTACCGCAACGACGACTCGGTCGTGATGGCGTACTTCGGCGACGGCGCAACCTCCGAGGGTGACTTCCACGAGGCGCTGAACTTCTCCGGCGTCTGGCACGTGCCGGCGGTCTTCGTCTGCCAGAACAACCAGTGGGCCATCTCCGTGCCACTGAAGAAGCAGACGCACTCCCGCACGATCGCCCAGAAGGCGCTCGCCTACGGCATCCCCGGCATCCAGGTCGACGGCAACGACATCCTGGCCGTCTACGCCGCCAGCCTCGAAGCGGTCGCGCGCGCACGCGCGGGAGACGGACCGACGCTCATCGAGTGCGTGACCTACCGGCTCGGCGTGCACACCACGGCGGACGACCCGACGAAGTACCGGAGCAACGAAGAAGTCGCGGAGTGGGAGCGCAAGGACCCCCTCACCCGCTTCAGCGCCTACCTCAAGAACAAGCGGCTGCTCGACCCCGGCCTCGAGAAGGAGGTCGACGCCGAGATCGCCGCCGCCATCGCGCGCTTCGAGACGACGGCCGCCGCCGATCCGCTGACGATGTTCGACCACGTGTACGCCGAGCTCCCGCCGGATCTCAAGATCCAGCGCGAGGCGCTGGCCGAGCGCCTGCGCAAGGGCGAGTCGGGGCCGGGCACGCCGCACGAGCCGTCGCCGCCCATGCGCGGACAGCGGAGCGGGACGCGCTGATGGCCAGGCTCAACATGGTCAAGGCGCTGAACCTGGCCCTCCACCAGGAGATGGAGCGCGACGAGGACGTGCTGGTGATCGGCGAGGACGTGGGCGTGGACGGCGGTGTCTTCCGCGTGACGGAGGACCTGCACCGGACGTTCGGCAGCAAGCGCGTGATCGACAGCCCGCTCGCCGAGGCGGCCATCATCGGCACCTCGATCGGCATGGCGCTCTACGGGCTCAAGCCCGTGTGCGAGATCCAGTTCTCCGGCTTCGCCTTCCAGTGCTTCCACCAGATCGAGAACCACGCCGCGCGCTACCGCAACCGCTCGCAGGGGCGCTTCCACGTCCCCATGGTGATCCGCATGCCGTACGGCGGCGGCGTGCGCGCGCTCGAGCACCACAGCGAGTCGGAGGAGCAGTTCTACGCGCACGTCCCCGGGCTCAAGATGGTCGTGCCCTCGGGGCCACGCAACGCCCGCGCGCTGCTGACGGCGGCCATTCGCGACCCCGATCCCGTCGTGTTCTTCGAGCACAAGGGGCTCTACCACGCGGCCAAGGAGGACATGCCGGACGAGACGGAGACGATGGAGATCGGTCGCGCCAGCGTCGTGCGCGAGGGCCGCGAGCTGACGCTGATCGCCTGGGGCGCCATGCTGCGCGTGGCGCGCGAGGCCGCCGAGATCCTCGAGGCCGAGGACGGCATCTCGCCCGAGATCGTCGACGTGCTCACCATCGCGCCGCTCGACCGCGAGACCATCGTGGGCTCGGTGGCCAAGACGGGCCGCGCCGTGATCGTGCACGAGGCGCCGCGCGCCTTCGGGCCTGGCGCGGAGATCGCCGCCTCGATCATGGACGGCGCGTTCCTGTCGCTGGAGGCGCCGATCGCGCGCGTGGCCGCGCACGACGTCCCCTTCCCCGGCTTCGCGCGCGAGAAGGGCAACGTCCCCGACGCCGCGCGCGTGGTGGCCGCCGCGCGCGAGACCCTCGCGTTCTGATGCCGCGTCCCTTCGTCCTGCCCGACCTGGGCGAGGGCCTGACCGAAGCCGAGATCGTGAAGGTGCTCGTCCGCGAGGGCGAGGTCATCCAGGAAGACGCGCCGCTGCTCGAGGTGGAGACGGACAAGGCCACCGTCGAGATCCCGTCGCCGATGAGCGGCCGCGTGGAGACGATCCACGTCTCTCCCAACCAGACGGTGCGCGTCGGTCAGGTGCTGGTGACGTTCGCCGACGCCGCCGGGCAGACGCGCACCAGCGTCGGCAACGGTGGCGCTCGCCAGACGGCGCCCGAGCGGCCGGCCGCGCCGCCGCGCCCGGCCCCGAGCACGGGGCCGGTGCCGGCCACGCCGGCCACGCGCCGGCTGGCCCGTGAGCTCGGCGTCGACCTCCACTCGGTGCGCGCGAGCGGCCCGGGCGGGCGGGTGACCGACGCCGACGTTCGCGCGGCGGCCGCGGGGTCGACGGCGGGCCACGCCGCGCAAGCGCCGGCGACGACCGCGACGAAACCGGCGCCGGCAACGGCCAGGCCGCTCGCGATGACGATCACGGAGCCGCCGCTGCCGCGCTTCGAGCAGTGGGGCGAGGTCGAGCGCCAGCCGCTGTCGCACCTGCGACGCACGATCGCGGAACGGATGACGCTGAGCGCGACCGTGATCCCGCACGTGACCCACTTCGACCGCGCCGACATCACCGATCTCGACGCGGTCATCCTCCGCAATCTCGACGCGGCCCGCGCGCAGGGCGTGACGCTGACGCTGACGAGCTTCCTCCTGAAGGCGGCCGCGCTGGCGCTTCGCGAGCACCCGCAGTTCAACGCGAGCCTCGACGCCGCCGCCGGCGAGCTCGTCGTCAAGCGCTACGTGCACCTCGGGGTGGCCGTGGCCGCCGAGCGCGGCCTGATCGTCCCCGTCCTTCGCGACGTCGACGCCAAGCCGGTGATCGAGCTGGCGCGCGAGCTGGCCGCGCTGGCGGCGCGCGTGCGCGAGGGCAAGGCGGCGCTCGACGAGCTGCGCGGCGGCACCTTCACCGTCACCAACATCGGCGCGCTCGGCGGCACCGGCGCCATCCCGATCATCAACTATCCCGAGGTGGCCATCCTCGGCGTAGCGCGGGCGCGTCAGGAGCCGGTCGTGCGCGACGGCCAGATCGTGCCGAGGCTGCTGCTGCCCCTTTCGCTCACGTTCGATCACCGCGTGGCCGACGGCGCCGACGGAGCGCGCTTCGCCGCCGCCATCGTCCGCCGTCTCGAGCATCCCGACCAGCTGCTGCTGGGACTCTGAGTCCGCCGCCGTGTCCGCCATCACCGACGTTCGCGACATCTCCCGCATCGGCTATGGCTTCATGGCCTCGCGCGCCCTCTTCGCCGCCCTCGACGCCGACCTCTTCGGTCACCTCGCCGGCGGCCCCAAGGCGCTGGAGGCGCTGGCGCAGGAAATGAAGCTCGCGCCCGGCCGGCTGCGGGCCTTGCTCACGGCCTGCGTCGCGCTCGGGCTCCTGAGCCGCGACGGCGACCGCTACGCGAACGCGCCGGCGAGCCAGACGTATCTCGTGCGGACGTCGCCGGCGTACTTCGGCGACTACTTCCGCTTCCAGGTCTCTCGGCAGATCTATCCGACGCTGCTGCATCTCGACGCCGCCCTGCGCGGCGAGCGCGTGGACTTCTATGCGACGCTGCGCGATCCGGAGGAGGCGCGCGCCTTCACGCGCGCCCAGCACTCCGGCTCGCTCGGTCCCGCCCACGTGGTCGCCAACCTGGTGGATCTCGCCGGCGCCCGGCGGCTGCTCGACGTTGCCGGCGGCAGCGGCGCCTTCAGCATCGTGCTCTGCGAGCGCGCGCCCGCCCTGCGCTCGACGATCATCGACTTCCCGACCGTGGCCGAGGTCGGCCGGGCCCTCGTGGGCGAGGTTGGGCTGGCGGATCGCATCACGTTCCTCGAAGGCGACGCCCGGGACCTCGGCTGGCCGGACGGCAACGACCTCGTGCTGATGTCGTATCTGCTGTCGGCGGTCTCGGAAGCATCCGCGCACGACCTGCTCGGCAAGGCGTACAAGGCGCTCCGGCCCGGCGGCCGCCTGCTCGTCCACGACTTCATGGTGGACGACGACGAGACGGGTCCGCCGCTGGCGGCACTGTGGCTGCTGAACGCGGTGACGATCGACGCCGACGTGGCGGCCCTGACGCCGGCCTGGATGTCGGCGGCGGCGCGACGCTCGGGGTTCGACGACACGCGCATCACGCCCGTGGTCCCCGGCACCACGCGGCTCGTGACGGCACGGCGGTGAGGCGATGGTGATGGGGGATCTGGTCACCGAGGTGGACGTCGCCGTCGTCGGCGGCGGCCCGGGCGGGTACACGGCGGCCTTCCGCTGCGCGGAGCTCGGGCTCGAGACGGTCGTGATCGACGCCGACAAGCGCCTCGGCGGCGCCTGTCTCTTCGAGGGCTGCATTCCGTCGAAGGCGCTGCTGCACGTGGCCGCCGTGCTCGGCGAGGCGGAGCGCGCCAAGGAGTTCGGCGTGGACTTCGGCACCCCGCGCATCTCGCTCGACCCGCTGCGGAAGTGGAAGGCCGAGCGCGTGGTCGGCAAGCTCGCCCGCGGGCTCACGGCGGTGGCCAAGGGCAAGCACGTCGAGGTCATCGGCGGCCGCGCCGTCTTCGAGGACTCGCGCACGCTGCTCGTGCAGGGCGACGAGCCGCAGAAGGTTCGCTTTCGTCACGCCATCGTCGCTACCGGCTCGCGGCCGGCGCAGATTCCCGGCATCGACGTCGTCTCGGAGCGGATCATGGACTCCACGGCCGCGCTCGAGGTGCCCGAGATCCCCGAGCGCCTGCTCGTGGTGGGCGGCGGCTACATCGGCCTCGAGCTCGGTCAGGTCTACGCCGCCCTCGGCAGCGCGGTGACGCTGGTGGAGATGACGGATGGCCTCCTGCCCGGCGCCGATCGCGACCTCGTCCAGTGGCTGGCGCGGCGCGTGGAGAAGCAGTTCCAGGCGGTGAAGCTCAACACGCGCGTCGAGGGCCTGCGCGACACTCCGGCCGGTATCGAGGCGCGGCTGGGCGGCGAGAGCGCCGTCTTCGATCGCGTGCTCGTCGCCGTCGGCCGCCGGCCGCAGAGCGACAGCCTGGGGCTCGAGACGACGCGCGCGCGACTGTCGGACCGTAAGTTCATCGAGGTCGACGCGCGCGGCGCCACGAGCGACCCGCGCATCTTCGCCGTCGGCGACGTCACCGGCGAGCCGATGCTCGCCCACCGCGCGATGCGCCAGGCGAAGGTGGCCGCGGAAGCGATCGCCGGTCGACCGGCCGCCTTCGACAACGTCGTGGTGCCGGCGGTGGTCTTCACCGATCCCGAGATCGCGTGGTGCGGTCTCACCGAGACGCAGGCCGCGGCGCAGGGCCTTGCCGTGCGCGTGGCGAAGTTCCAGTGGGCCGCCGCCGGGCGCGCCGCCACCCTCGGCCGCGCTGACGGCGTGACGAAGCTCGTCGTCGATCCCGAGTCGGGCCGCGTGGTCGGCGCCGGCATCGCGGGCGCCGGCGCCGGCGAGCTGATCGCCGAGGCCGCGCTCGCTGTCGAGAGCGCCCTCCTCGCCGAGGACCTGGCGCTGACCATCCACACGCACCCGACGCTCTCCGAGACGTGGATGGAAGCGGCGGAGACCCTGCTGCGCGGATGATCGTCGGCGTCCCGCGCGAGATCAAGCCGGGCGAGCAGCGCGTGGCCCTGACGCCGGCCGGCGCTCACGCGCTACGCGCCGCGGGTCATGGCGTCATCCTCGAACAGGACGCCGGCGTCGGCAGCGGTATTCGCAACGAGGAGTACACCGCCGTCGGCGCCGAGATCGCCGGCGTGGACGACGTCTGGCGCCGCGCCGAGATGATCCTGAAGGTGAAGGAGCCGATGCCCGAGGAGTACCCGCGTTTGCGCGCCGGACAGCTGCTCTTCACCTATCTGCACCTGGCGCCGGCGCCCGAGCTGACGCGCGCGCTCCGCGACAGCGACGTCATCGCCGTCGCCTACGAGACCGTGCAGCGTCCCGACGGCAGCCTGCCGCTCCTGACGCCGATGAGCGAGGTGGCCGGCCGGCTGGCCGTGCAGGAGGGCGCGTTCTACCTCGGCCGGGCGCACGGCGGCCGCGGCATCCTGCTCGGCGGCGTTCCCGGCGTGCCGCCCGGCAACGTGGCGGTCATCGGCGCCGGCACGGTCGGCCTCAACGCCGTGCGCATGGCGGTGGGGCTCGGCGCCGACGTCTCGATCCTCGATGTGAATCCCGACCGGCTACGCGCGGTCGACGACCTCTATCGCGGGCGCGTGGTCACGATCATGTCGAACGCCTTCAACCTCCAGGCGGTCGTCCGGCGCGCGGATCTGCTGATCGGCGCCGTCCTGATCACGGGCGCCCGGGCACCCGTGCTCGTCACCGCGGCCATGGTCGAGACGATGAAGGAAGGCGCCGTCATCGTCGACGTCGCCGTGGACCAGGGCGGCTCGGTGGAGACGATCCGTCCCACGACGCTGCTGGATCCCACCTACGTCATCTCCGGCGTCGTCCACTACGGCGTGGCCAACATGCCGGCGCTGGTGCCGCGCACGTCGACGTTCGCGCTCGCCAACGCGACGCTGCCCTACGTGCTGCAGCTCGCCGCGCGCGGCCCGCGCGAGGCCGTGCGCGCCGATCCCGCGCTTGCCCGCGGCGTCAACGTCTGGCGCGGCCGCGTGATCCATCCCGCCGTCGCCTCCGCGCTCGGCGAGACGGCGGTGGCGCTGGATGCGGTGGCATGACCTCGGTCTAACGGCCTAGAACAGCGCCACGGTCGACCACAAGATCAGGACGTTGTGGCCTCCCAGCGACAACGCCGGCGTCAGGGTGCGCCGTTCGAAGCTTCGTCAGGCGGGCTGGGGTCTCGAGCGCAAGAGGTTGAGTCCGAGCGCAATGTAGAGGCATCCGGAAATCCGCTCCAGCCACAGGACCAGCGCCGGGTTGCCGCGAATTGCCTGCGTGGCGGTCGCCGCACAGACCACCTGTCCAAGCGACCAGAGCGTACCGCCGACCACGAAAACCGCGCCGAGGAACAAGAACGGCAACGATCCAAGTCCTGCATCGCGATCGACGAATTGCGGCAGCAACGCCAGGAAGAAAATGGCGACCTTTGGATTGAGTGTGTTGGTTGCCACCCCCTGCCAGTACAGGCGCCAGCTGCTGACCGACCGCACGTCAGGCGTCGGGATTGTTCCGGCGCTCCGACGCAGCATCCGAAATCCGAGATAGATGAGATACGCGGCCCCGGCTGTTTTGACCACAGTGAATGCGAATGCCGAGGTCGCCAGGATCGAAGAGAGACCGAACGCGGCAAGCACCGTGTGGACCAGAATTCCGGAGCTGATACCCAGTGCAGACATCACGCCTGCCCTGCGGCCCTGGGCGACGCTGCGGGCGAGAATATACATCGTGTCCGGGCCGGGGGTGAGCCAGAGAAGGAAACTCGCGGCCACGAAGGCCCAGAGATCATGCGTCCCAAACATTCCACGCCCCTCGCTCGCAGCTACAGATGCGCGCGCGTCGCCTCGAGCGCCTCGCGGGCGACGTCGCCGGGCGGACGCTTCCACGCCTCCGTGTTCGGCGCCTCGTAGCTCAGGAACCCCGCGTAGCCCTTGGCCGCCATCAGTGCGAAGAACTCCTTGAACGGCACGCTGCCGCGCCCCGGCGGCAGGCGATCGAGGACCTGACCGGGCACGGTGCCGATGCGCGGCACGTCGCTGTACTGCACGTAGACGATCTCGTCGGGGCTCACGTCCTCGAGAGCGCGCAGCGTCACCCCGCTTCGCTGGATGTGATAGGTGTCGAGCAGCAGCCCGCAGCTGGCGTGGCCGGCCTTGGTCAGGATTTCGCGCATCGGCTCGAGGGAGTTGATCTGCTCGGCCTGCGAGTTGGACTCGATGGCGAGGCGCACGCCGTGGCGCGCCGCGATGTCGCCCACCTCGCGGACGCTCTGCGCCGCGCGCCCGGCGTCGCCGCGTGTCTTGTCCACCGGGCTCATGACGGTGTCGCTGCCGAGGGCGGCCGCTCGCGCACACTGCTCGTCGAAGACGGCGAGCAGTCGCGCGCGCTCGGCGCCGTCGGCCCACATCCAGCCCGCCTCCACGCCGACGCACGCCACGGGCAGGTTGGCGGCACGCACGGAGTCGGCCACCCACGCCGCATCACGGCCTGCCTCGGCGGCGCGCGTGTAGTCGAGACGTCGCAGCTCGACGCCGCCCCAGCCGGCCGCGCGCGCCGCCGCCAGCGCCTCCGGCAGCGGGGTGGTGTCGAGCGACCAGGTGTGCAGCGCCAGCCGCATTATTGTAGCGACGGCGGCGAGCCCGCCTCGGATCGTGGGTGGCCTGTCCGAGACACTCGTGGCTTCATCCGGCGGCCCCGAGCGCCTTGGCGGCCCTGGCCACGTCGCGCTGCTCGACCCAGAGGATGGCGCCGAAGCTGCCGCCGGTGGCGCACACGGCATCGATCGCGGTGACATTGATCTTGGCCTGCGCGAGCCGCGTCATGATCTCGGCCACCGCGCCCGGCCGGTCGGCGCCGCCGATGAGGAAACACTTCTTGGGGCCGACCAGCTTCCACTTGGCGGCCTTGGCGGCGGCACGGAACGTCTCGGCGTTCTCGGGAATGAAATCGATCTGCGCCTTCCGGCCGCTCGGGAAGCCCGAGAACGCCAGGAGGTTCACGCCGGCGTCCCGGAGCGTGGCGAGCATCGCCGCGCCGACACCGGGCTGGTGCGGAGTCTCGACGTAGAAGTACTGGGCGATCCGGATCGAGTCGGCCATGGCAATCCTCCCGGGTAACGAGTGCCCGGGAAAATACCACTTCCGCGTGAAATAGAGGAGCGCCACGGCTTCGCCGGGGCACTCCGAACGTCGGGGGGTCTGGGGGGCCTTTTCGGGGCCCCCCATCTAAGCCGGACGGCGGTGCTCGGCGAGCGAGGGCAGGATCTGGAGGCGGTCGACGACCTGCATGCCCGGCCGCAGGCGCCGCAGCTCGCCCTCGGCGAGGCGCACGGCGCGAGCGCGCGCCTCCTCGGACGACACGTAACCGGTCAGCTCCAGCGTCGGGCCAGCGGCCGGGAAGCCGGCCACCGGCAGGATCGAGGCATCGGCGAGCATCGCCTCGCGGGCGAGCGCCTCGCCGACCGCCTGCTGGATCCGCTCGCCGCGCTGCTCCCGGCGATTGCGGCGCTCGAGCAGGGTGACGCCCCACGCGACGAGGACGCCGACGACGAGGACGACGGCGACGGCGATCAACATGGTGGGCCAGCTGAAGGCGAAGTAGTTCACGGCGTGAAAGTCGAGCAAGCCCCATGCCGCCGGATTACCATGCCGGCATGTCGAACCCCAGCGCGCACTTCACCGCCCTCGCCGTCGGCCGCAAGGTCACGGTGAGCAAGACCGTCTCCGAGACCGATGTCTACCTCTTCGCGGGCATCACCGGGGACTTCTCGCCGAACCACGTCGACGAGGCGTACATGCGCAAGACACCCTACGGCCGGCGCATCGCGCACGGCGCCCTCGCCGTCGGGTTCATGTCGCAGGCGTCCACGAAGATCCTCGAGGGCCTCGCGGGCACGTGGGTCTCGTACGGCTACGACCGCATCCGCTTTCCCGCGCCGCTGTTCCTCGGCGACACGATCACGGTCACCTACGAGGTGGTGGAGCGCGACGAGGCCGCGCGCAAGGCGTTCTCACGCGTGACGGTGACGACCGACCGTGGCAGCGTGGTGGCGGCCGCCACGCACATCCTGAAGCTCGTCGACTGACGTGGATGCGCGGCCGCCGCTGGCCATCCTGTCCGGCATCCGCGTCCTCTCCTTCACCCAGTTCCTCCTCGGCCCCTCGGGCGTTCAGTTCCTCGCCGACCTCGGGGCCGACGTCGTCAAGATCGAGCCGCGCGGCGGCACGCTGTGGGAACGCAACTGGTCGGGCGCCAACGTCTTCAAGAACGGCGTCAGCGTGTTCTTCATGCTGGCGCACCGCAATCAGAGGAGCATCACCGTCGATCTGAAGAAGCCGGAGGGACAGGCGGTCGCGCGCCGCCTCGTGCAGGGTGCCGACGTCCTCGTCCAGAACTTCCGGCCCGGCGTGATGGAGCGGCTGGGCCTCGGCTGGGAGGCGGCGAAGACGCTCAATCCGCGCCTGATCTACGTCTCCGCCTCCGGCTACGGCGACAAGAGTCCGTACCGCGACCGGCCCGGCCAGGACCTCTTGATGCAGGCGTTCTCCGGCCTGGCCTCGATCTCCGGGCGCGCCGATCAGGCACCCACCGCCGTCGGCACCGCCGTCATCGATCAGCACGGCGCGACGCTGCTCGCGCTCGGCGTGCTCGCGGCGCTGCTGGAACGCCATCGGACCGGCGCCGGCCTTCACGTCGAGGTCAGCATGCTGCGGGCGGCGATGGATCTGCAGATCGAGGCGGCCACGTATGCGATGAACGGCGCGCGGCTCACCAAGACGGACACGCCGCTGGCGAGCACCTTCCACCCGCCGCCGTACGGTGTCTACGCCACGCGGGACGGCCACGTGGTGCTGTCGATGTCGCCCCTCGCGCAGCTCGCGGAGGCGCTGCCGCTCCCCGCGCTGAAGGCGCACGCCAACGGCTGGAACTTCGAACAGCGCGAGATCATCGCGCGACTCGTGGAGCCGGTGATGCGCACGCGCACGACGGCGGACTGGGTCGAGCGTCTGGTGCCGCTCGGCGTGTGGGTGGCCGCCGTGCGTACGCTCGACGAGGCGCTGGCCGACCCGATCCTCGCCTCCGCCGAGGTCTTCGAGGAGGTCGAGCATCCGGTGGCGGGCCGTGTGCGCTTGCTCCGGCTGCCGGTCGAGTTCTCCACCGGCCGCGCCGGCGTCCGGCGGATGCCGCCCGGCCCGGGCGAGCACACCGACGAGATCTTGCGCGAGGCCGGCTACAGCGCGGCCGAGGTCGCGCGGCTTCGCGGCAGCGCCGTCGTCTAGGAACGTGGAGGGCCGCGAAATGGCCCCCACACCCCCCAATCGCTCGGCACGCCCCGGCGAAGCCGGGGCGCGCCTCGTTATCGCGACCGGTTCCTAGTAAACTCTCCCGCGCCATGATGGCGCTCGACGGCATCCGTGTGCTCGACCAGACGCAGGTCATGGCGGGGCCGTACTGCTCGATGCTCCTCGCGGACCTGGGCGCCGACGTCATCAAGATCGAGCCGCCGGGCGGCGAGAGCACCCGGCGCCAGTGGGAGCAGGGGCCCGGCGTGTCGGCGTCGTTCCTGGCCGTGAACCGCAACAAGCGCTCGCTCACGCTCGATCTCAAGCAGCCGGCCGGCGTCGAGCTGCTGAAGCGCCTGGCGGCGACCGCGGACATCCTGGTCGAGAACTACCGCCCGGGCGTGGCGAAGCGTCTCGGCGTCGACTACGACACGCTGGCTCCGATCAATCCGCGGCTCATCTACTGCTCCATCTCCGGGTTCGGGCAGACAGGCCCGTACGCGAGCCGCGGCGGCTTCGATCTGGTGGCGCAGGCGATGAGCGGGATCATGAGCGCCACCGGCAGCGACGGCGGCGCGCCGGTGAAGGTCGGCGTTCCCATCGCCGATCTGGGCGCCGGCCTCTTCGCCGTCGTCGGCATCCTGTCCGCGCTCCGCGCGCGCCACCGCACGGGCCGCGGACAGCTCGTCGACACCTCGCTCTTCGAGGCCGCCGTCGCGCTGAGCCAGTGGGAGGCGACGCAGTACTGGTACACGGGGGAAGTGCCGCGGGGCCTCGGCACCGCGCACCGCCTCAACGCGCCGTACCAGGCGCTGCGCGCCAGCGACGGTCACTTCACCGTCGGCGCCGCCAACGAGAACCTCTGGCCGCGCTTCGCGAGGCTGCTGGGGCTCGCGCACCTGATCGAGGATCCGCGCTTCGATTCCGTGCCGAACCGCGTGCGCAACCGCACCGAGCTCGAGCGGCTGCTGGAGGCGGTGACGTCGAAGGAGCCGCGCGCGCACTGGCTGGCGCGGTGCGAGGAAGCGGGCATCCCGGCCGGGCCCATCTACACGGTGCCCGAGGCGCACGCCGATCCGCACGCGCAGGCGCGGGGCATGGTGCAGGAGCTGCCGCATCCGCAGCTCGGCCGCGTGAAGGCCCTCGGCAACCCCGTGAAGATGTCGGCCACGCCGCCGCGGCTGCGGACGGCGGCGCCGGCGCTCGGCGCAGACACCGACGCGATCCTCCGCGAGCTCGGCTACCTCGATGCCGACATCGCCGGCCTGCGTCGCCGGCAGGTGGTGTAGCCTGCGCCGGCTCGAGTCGGCGGGCGTCGTCATCGCCGTCATCGACGGCCCGTGTGCGGGCGCCGACCTCGAGCGGGCGCTCGAGGCCGACATCCGGGTCGCCGCCGACACGGCGAGCTTTTCCGCCGACGGCGTGAGCGACGTCCCCGCCTGCGGGCGGCGGCTGGCCCGACTGCTGGGCGAGGCGGCAGCCAAGGAGATCGTCCTCGGCATGCGCGCCTTCGACGCCGCCGCCGCGCTGCGCCTGGGTCTCGTCACGCGCGTCGTGCCGGCCGCATCGCTCGCCAACGCGGCGCGTGCGCTCGCGGACGGCCTCGGTGCGCTGCCGCCGCTCGCCCTGCCCGCCATCCGCGAGGCCGTCCGCGCGGTCCGTGATCTCGCCCCCGACGCCGCGCTGGCGCTCGAGCACGCTCACTTCCGCCGCCTGATCGCGACGCGCGACCACAAGGCCGCCGTCGAGGCGTTCTTCGAGCGGCGCCCGGCCGTCTTCACGGGCGAGTGATGGGCGCCAACGCGCAGACGCGGTGGTGGACGGACGCGGGCGTCGGCTATGTCGTCATCGACAATCCGCCGATGAACGTGCTGTCCGACGAGAACCGCCGCGGCATCCGGGAGGCGCTCGACGAGTTCCGCCGCGACGGCGTCGGCGCCGTCGTCCTGACGGGGGCGGGCGATCGCGCCTTCTGTGCGGGGGCCGACCTCGGCGAGGAGAAGCACCTGACCGACGCGTCGGTGGGCGCGTTCCTCGCGCGCGGAGAGCAGACGTTCCGGCTCATCCGCGATTACGAGCGGCCCGTCATCGGCGCCATCAACGGCTGGGCGATGGGCGGCGGCCTGGTGCTGGCCCTCTGGTGCGATGTCCGCGTCGGCTCGACGCGCGCCAAGCTCGGCGCCGTCGGCGTGAAGGTCGGTCTCATGGCGTCGAACGTCCAGCTCTCGCGGCTGTTCCCCGAGGGCCGCGCGCGCGACATGCTGCTGACCGGCCGCACGGTGGAGGCCGAGGAGGCGTACCGGCTCGGCCTGCTGTCCTCGGTGGTGACCCCGGAAAAGCTGAGGGACGAGGCGACGGCGTGGGCGCGCGGGATGGCCGCGCGGCCGGTGGACGCGGTCGCCGCCGCCAAGCGCGCGGTGAACCTCGCGCTCGAGCCGGAGGCGCTCCGGTGATCCGCTCGGTGCCCGGCCGCACGCCGCGCGTCCATCCGGGCGCCTACGTCGACATCGCCGCCCAGGTCATCGGCGACGTCGTCATCGAGGAGGGCGCGTCGATCTGGCCGTTCACCGTCGTGCGCGGCGACCAGGACAACTACGTGAAGGTCGGGCGCAACAGCAATGTCCAGGACAACTCCGTCCTGCACGTGACGCCGGACTTCCCGTGCATCGTCGGCGACAACGTCACTATCGGCCACCGCTGCGTCGTCCACGCGTGCACCATCGGCAACGACGTCCGCATCGGCATCGGCGCGGTGGTGCTGACCGGCGCCATCGTGGAGGACGGCGCCCAGGTCGGAGCCGGCGCGCTCGTGGCGCCGGGAAAGGTCGTCAAGGCCGGCTGGCTCGTGATGGGCGTCCCCGCCAGGCCGGTGCGCGAGATGGGCCCCGACGAGATCGCCGACATCAAGCGCAACGCCATCGAGTACGTCGAGCTGTGGCAGCGGGACTATCGAGGCTGGGGGCCACTTCGGGGCCCCCAGCAAGACAGATGAGCGTTCACATCGGTGTCGACGGTTTCATCGCCACGGTCACGCTGGACGCGCCGCCGCTGAACCTGCTCGGCAACCCGATGCGCAAGGCGCTGCTCGAGGCGCTCGCGGACTTTCGCGCGCGCGGAGTGCGGGCGGTGGTCCTCACGGGCGCCGGCCGTGCCTTCTGCGCGGGCGCGGACCTCCGTGACGAAGCGACGCTCACGCCCGCCGACGTCCAGGCGTTTCTCGACGCCGACGAGGCGGTGTTCACGGCGCTCGCCGAGTTCCCGGGCGCGACCATCGCCGCCGTCAACGGCTACGCCTACGGCGGCGGCTTCGAGCTCGCCCTCGCGTGCGACATCCGCATCGCCTCCCGCACGGCGGCGCTCGCGGGCGTCGGCGTGCGGATCGGCCTCGCCGTCTCGACGGCGCGGCTCGCACGCCTGGCCGGTGAAGCGGTGGCCCTCGATCTCCTGCTCACCGGCCGCACCGTCACCGGCGACGAGGCGCTCGCGCTCGGGCTCGTCTCCGCGGCCGTGGCACCGGACGCGCTCGGCGCCGAGGCGCGTCGGTGGGCCGAGGTCGTCGCCTCGCGGGCGCCGCTTTCCGTGCGCGCCAACAAGGTCGGCCTCCGTCACTGCGCGCGGCTGCCGATCGTGGAGGCCGTCACCTACGAGCGTGGCGAGTGGGCGCGGCTGCAGCGCACGCGCGATCACAAGGAGGCGCTGGAGGCGTTCTTCGCCAAGCGCCCGCCCGTCTTCAGGGGGCAATGAGATGAAAGCGCTGGAGGGTCTCCGCGTCATCGACCTCACGCAGGCGATGGCCGCGCCGTACTGCACGATGAATCTCGCCGACATGGGCGCCGACGTCATCAAGGTGGAGCCGCCGGGCGGCGAGGAGACGCGCCGGGGCTCCGTGCAGCAGAACGGCCACAGCGGCTCCTTCAACGCGATCAACCGAAACAAGCGCAGCCTCACCGTCGATCTGAAGACGCCCGAAGGCGTCGCGATCATCCATCGCCTCGCGCGCACGGCCGACGTCTTCGTCCAGAACTACCGGCCCGGCGCGGCCAGGCGGCTCGGCGTCGCCTACGAGGATCTCAAGCCGCTGAACCCGCGACTGATCTACTGCTCGATCTCCGGATTCGGCGCCACGGGGCCGTACGCCTCGCGCGGCGGCTACGACCTGATCGCGCAGGGCATGAGCGGCATCATCAGCGTGACCGGCGAGGAGGACGGGCGGCCCGCCAAGTCCGGGGTGCCGCTGAGCGATCTCGCCGCCGGCCTCTTCGGCGCCTACGGAATCCTGGCCGCGCTCGAGCACCGCGAGCGCACCGGCGAGGGCCAGCTCGTCGACACCTCACTGCTCGAGGCCGCCATGGCGCTGACCGTGTGGGAGTCGACCGAGTACTGGGCGACCGGCCAGACGCCGAAGGCGCTCGGCTCCGCCCACCGGCTCGCCGCGCCGTATCAAGCGCTGCGCGCCGCCGACGGCTGGTTCGCGGTCGGCGCGACCACCGACAAGCTGTTCGCGGGACTCTGCCAGGCCATCGGGCGGCCGGAGCTGACGGCCGACGCGCGCTTCGCGACCGGCCCGCGCCGCCTCGACCACCGCCGCGCCCTGGCGGCCGAGATCGAGAAGACGACGGTCAAGGAGTCTCGCGCGCACTGGCTCGCGCGCCTGGAGGCCGCGGGGGTGCCGTCGGGGCCGATCAACACGTATCCCGAGGCGCTGGCCGATCCGCACACGCTCGCGCGCGAGATGGTCGTCGATCTCGTGCATCCCGGCGCGGGGCGGATCAAGAATCTCGGCGTGCCGATGAAGCTGTCCGACACGCCGGGCGCTGTCGACCGGCCGGCGCCGCTGCTCGGCGAGCACACCGACGCGATCCTCGCCGAGCTCGGCTACGACGAGCGCGAACGCCGTGGGCTGCGCGCCCACGGCATCATCTGACCCAGGAGGACGTCATGGAGAGACGCCGCTTCATCGCCACCGCCGGCGCCGGCTTGCTGACCGCCGCCGCTCGCCCCCGTTCCGCCGCCGCCATGGTGAAGTACCCGTCGAAGACGGTGGAGGTCGTCGTGCCGTTCGCGCCCGGCGGCGGCACCGACAATCTGATGCGCACGATCGTCGGGATCATCGACGAGAACCGCTGGTCGCCGGTCGCGCTGAACGTCAACAACCGCGCGGGCGGCAGCGGCGCCATCGGCTACACCTACCTGCTCGGCAAGAAGGGCGATCCGCACGTCATCGCCGGCGCGGCGCCCACCATCGTCTCGGCCAAGCTCGAGAACCGGATTCCCGGCAACCACCGGGATATGACGGTGCTGATGATCGTGGCCATCGACGAGCTGATGTTGTCGGTGCGGAGCGACTCGAAGTACCAGTCGATCGAGGAGTTCGTGAAGGCGGCCAAGGACCGCGCCGGCCAGCTCACCGTCGCCGGCACCGGCACCAACTCCGAGGACCACATCTTCACGTATCTCTTCGAGAAAGCGGCCGGCATCAAGCTGAAGTACGTGCCGTTCAACTCCGGCGGCGAGTGCACGGTCGCCCTCATGGGCGGTCACGTGGACGCCGGCGTGATGAACCCCAACGAGATCGTGGCCCAGATCGAGGCGAAGAAGGCCAAGAACCTCGCGGTGGCCGCAAAGAAGCGGCTCGCCGACGCGCCGGACATCCCGACCTTCGCCGAGAAGAACATGGAGTTTTACTGGGAGCAGATGCGCGGCGTGGTCGGGACCGGTGGCATGCCGGCCGAGGCCGTGAAGTGGTGGGTGGACGTGCTGAAGAAGGTCACGGACACGAAGAAGTGGCAGGAGGGCTACATCAAGCGCAATCTCCTGACGCCGGTGCAGTGGACGGGCGAGGAGGCGAACACCTACCTGGACGGCCTCACGTCGAAGTACGAGAAGGCGTTGACCGACCTGGGTGCGCTGAAGAAATAGACGTGCGCAGGGCCGACCGGATCGCCGCGGCCATCCTGCTCGCGCTCGCCGTCGCCTACATGGCGACGGCCGCGTGGCGGTATACGTACTGGGCCGCCAGCGGGCCCGGCTCCGGTTTCTTTCCGTTCTGGCTCGGGCTCGTGCTGGCGGCGCTGTCGACGCTCCTGCTGGTGAGCGCGGTGCGACAGCCCGATCCGGGCCCGGCCTGGCTCCCGACCGGCCACGGCGCCGCGCGGCTCGTCGTGGTGGTCCTCGTGACCGCGGTGTTCATCACCCTCATGCCGCTGCTCGGCATGGTCCTCGGCACGGCCGTCTTTCTGGCCGTGCTGCTCCGGATGCTCGAGGGGCACTCGTGGCGCGCCACGCTGGCGCTGTCGGTGGGCGCCGCCATCGCGAACTGGGCGCTGTTCGTGCTGTGGCTGAAGGTTCCCTTTCCCGTCGGCGTGCTGGGCTTCTGAGGCGTGGACCTCTTCACCAACCTCGCCCTCGGCTTCTCCATCGCCTTCACTCCGTTCAATTTGCTGATGGCATTCCTGGGCGTGATCCTCGGGACGCTGATCGGCGCGCTGCCGGGGATCGGGCCGGTGTCGGGCGTGGCCCTGCTCCTGCCGCTCACGTTCGGCATGCATCCGACGTCCGGCATCATCATGCTGGCTGCGCTCTACACCGGCTCGATGTACGGCGGGACGATCACCTCCGTCCTCATCAACACGCCGGGCGAATCGGCGTCGGTGGTGACGTGCATCGACGGCTATCAGATGGCGCTCCAGGGGCGCGCGGGCGCGGCCCTGGGCATGGCGGCCATCGGATCGTTCATCGCCGGGACCGTCGGCGTCGTGTTCCTCATGGCCATGTCCCCGCTGCTCGCGCGCTGGGCGCTGTCGTTCGGGCCGCCGGAGACGTTCGCGCTGATGCTGCTGGGGCTCACGACGGTGACCGGCCTCACCGGCGAGAACGCCGTCAAGGGCTACATCTCGATGGTGCTGGGACTCATGATGGCGATGGCCGGATTCGACATCATCTCGGGCGATCAGCGCTACACGGGCGGCATCACCGAAATGCTGGACGGCTTCGAGTTCCTGCCCGTCGCCATCGGCCTCTTCGGCATGGGCGAAGTGCTCGCGGGCGCGGAGAACGCGGGGCGTTCGGAAATCTTGAGGGCGCGCTACGGCCTGCGCGACGTCCTGCCGACGGCGGCCGACTGGGTGCGGTCGCGCTGGGCGATCGTACGCGGCGCCGTGCTCGGCTTCGTCATCGGCGTGCTCCCGGGCGCCGGCCCGACCATCGCGTCGTTCCTCGCCTACACCGTCGAGAAGAAGCTGTCCGCGCGGCCCGAGGAGTTCGGGCGAGGCGCCGTCGAGGGCGTGGCGGCGCCGGAGTCGGCGAACAACGCGGCCTCCGCCGGCGCCATGGTGCCGATGCTGACGCTCGGCATTCCTGGCTCGGCCACCACGGCCGTCATGCTCGGCGGGCTCATGATGTGGGGCATCCGGCCGGGTCCGCTGCTGTTCGAGAAGAATCCGGACTTCGTCTGGGGCCTCATCGCCTCGCTCTACATCGCCAACGTGCTGCTCGTGATCCTGAACATCGGCTTCATCCCCGCCTTCGTGCGGGCGCTGCGCATCCCGTACAGCGTCCTCATGCCGCTCATCATCGTCTTCTGCATCACCGGCGCCTACTCGCTGAACAACAAGATGTGGGACGTCGGCCAGATGCTCGTCTTCGGCGTGCTCGGGTACGCGATGAAGAAGCTGGACTACTCGCCGGCGGCGATGACGCTGGCGCTCGTGCTGGGGCCGCTCGCCGAGCGGTCACTCAGGCAGGCCCTGATCATCTCGGACGCCGGTGTGCTGATCCTCTTCCAGCGCCCCATCGCGGCCGTGCTGACCTCGCTGGCGCTGATCGCCGTGGCCGTGCCGGCCGCGCGCACGGCCGTGCGCATGGTCGCGTTATCGAGGCGTGCCCCGGCTTAGCCGGGGTGCGCCGAGCGGCACCGCCTAGCCGCGCGCGGCCAGCGTTCGCAGGGTCGGCATCCGAGGCTTCAACGTCTTCCACGCGTAGCCCAGGCCGATGCACGCAGCGACCAGGGCCGCGTTGGCGATCCAGAACATCGCCCACGATTTGAAGTTCACCTGCAGCCACTTGTTCATCAGCGAGTACGCGATGATCTGGTGCAGGAAGTAGAGCACCAGCGCCGTCTGGCCGAGGACGACCAGCCAGCGCGGCCGCCAGCCCCGGAGCTCGCACAACCAGTAGAACAGCGCCAGCAGCACGAGCACGGTGCCGAAGATCCACACGATGGTGATCGGCCCCGGAATCCAGTGGCCGTTGAGGCCGGGATCGCGCGTGAACCCGATGTGCGGCGTCGAGGGCCAGCGCCACTCCAGGGCCAGCGCCGCCAGCATGAGCACGGCGCCCACGACGGCCAGACGCGCGAAGAACGGCGCATCGGGGCCCCGGGCGGCGGCCTCGCGCCACCACCAGCCGAGGACGAGACCGACCACGACGATGCACATCCACGGCCACGGCGCGTAATCGAAGAACAGCACGAGCCCGACGTTCGGATGGTCGGGCAGCCACGCTTTCAGATGCTCATGCAGGGCCAGGAACAGCAGGTAGGCACCGACGGCGAGGGCGAGCAGGATGTAGCCGCCCCCGCGATAGCGGAGGATCGGCGCCAGCAGCGTCATCACGATGATCGACAGCCCGATGGTCTGGAGCACGCCGCCGCTCCACATCGAGTCTTCGGGGAAGACGACGACGTTCAGCAGCAGGCCGGCGATGATGATCTCGGCGCCGCGACGCAGGTAGCCGCCGAGCCGGGCGGGGCTCAGCATGGCGGCCGCGTTCTTGTGGAGCGAGACGGGCAGCACGAACCCGACCAGGAAGAGGAAGATCGGCGCCGCCACCGTCACCGTGCCGTACACGAGCCAGTAGCGCGACCAGCCCATCTGACGATCGATCCACCAGCGCGCGGTGTGGTTGACCACCATCACGATCAACGCCACCCCGCGCATCACATCTAAGAACGCCAGCCGCATCAGAGTCGCCGAGCGAGTACCTTGGCCATCGAGTCGGGGCCGAAGCCGAGCTGCAGCAGGGCGACGCCGGTGTCGAAGTATTCGCGGTAGCGCGCGATGCGGCCGGCCTCCAGCTCGAAGACGCTCATGCCGTTGAAGCGAATCTTGCGCCCCACGCTGCGGGGCACCGCCTCGCTCACGACGTAGGAGAACGTCCACTCCGCGGTGGCCGTCGTGGGCGACTCCACCACCACGTCCATGCTCCAGTGATAGTCATGGCCCTCACGGAACATCCGCTGGAACATCGAGCGCAGGCTGTCCTTGCCCGCGTGCTCGCCGTAGAAGTTGTCGCGATAGGTGGCGCGCTCAGTGAAGCAGCCGAGCAGCGCGTCGACGTCCTGCCGGTTGAAGGCGGTTGCGAACCCGCGCACGATGCTCATGCCCACACCTCCGCGACGCCGAGGGTATCACCGACCGCGGAGCGCGTGTACCATACCCGCCATGCTGACCCCCGCCGCCCTGGCCGACCTGATGGCGGGCCCGACCGCGCACGCCGTGCTCGACGTCCGCGAGCGCGGCGCCTACGAGCGCGGTCACGTCTTTCGCACCACCTCGCTGCCGCGCCGGCAGCTCGAGACGCGCGTGGCGGGCCTCGTCACCGCCCCGGCCACGCCCATCGCCGTGCTCGACGCCGACGGCACCCTCGCTCCGCTCGCCGCCGCCACCCTCGCCGCCATGGGGTACTCCGACGTGCGCGTGCTCGAGGGTGGGCTCGTTGCGTGGCGCAAGGCCGGGCGTCCGCTCGTGCAGGGCGTCAACGTGCCGAGCAAGGTCTTCGGCGAGCACGCCCTGCACGCGATGAAGACGCCGCAGATCCCGCCGCACGAGCTGGCCCGCCGCATCGAGCGCGGCGACGACATGGTGATCGTGGACTCGCGCACGGTGGAGGAGTACACGCGCGGCTGCATTCCGGGCGCGATCAGCGTGCCGGGCGCCGAGCTGGTTCCGCGCATCGGGGAGCTCGTCCGGCGGCCGGACACCACGATCGTCGTGCACTGCGGCGGCCGCACCCGCTCCTACATCGGCGCCGAGTCCCTGCGTCGCATGCGGCTGCCGAACCCGATCGTGGCGCTGGAGAACGGCACCATGGGCTGGGAGCTGGCCGGTCTGACGCTCGAGCGCGGCGCCACCCGCTCGGCGCCCGCGCCGGGCCCGAGCAGCCGGGCGCTCGCGGAGACGACGGCGGCGCGAGTGGCGGCCGAGGACGGCGTGCGCTTCGTCGAGCCCGACGCGGTGGCGCGGCTCTGGGCCGCGCGGCGCGAGCGCAACGTCTACCTCGTCGACGTCCGGACCGCCGAGGAGTACGCGGCCGGCCACGTGGCGGGCGCCGTGTGGGCGCCGGGCGGACAGGCCGTGCAGGCGACCGACGACTACTTTGCCGTCCGCGCGGCGGCGTTCGTGTTCGTGTGCGACGGCGGCGCCCGCGCGATCATGACCGCCGCCTGGTTCCAGAAGATGGGGTTCCCCGACGTGGCCGTGCTCCGGGGAGGGCTCCCGGGGTGGCGGCAGACCGGCGGAGCGGTCGAGACGGGCCATCCGGCGCCGTCGGCGTTCGGCTGGGACGCCGCGCGGGCGGCGGTTCCGCGCGTGGCGCCGGGTGAGCTCGGTGATGCGTCCGTCGTCGACGTGGGTCCGAGCGACGCCTACGCGCGCGGCCACGTCCCCGGCGCCGCGTGGATCTGCCCGAGCCGGATCGAGATCCGCCTCGGCGGGCCCGCGCACGGGCGGCGACTCGCCCTGACGTGCCCGGACGGGATCGCCTCGACGCTGGCCGCCGCCGCTCTGCGCCGGCTCGGCCACGACGCGCACGTGCTCGACGGCGGCACGCGCGGCTGGGCGGCGGCCGGCCGCCCGCTCGAAGCCGGCCCCACGCGACTGCTCGACGACACCGACGACGTCGTCCTGAAACCGTACGAGCGCGGCCGCGAGGCGATGGAGGCCTATCTCAGGTGGGAGGAAGCGCTCCTGCCCGACGGCGTGAGCCCGCACGCGCTCCTGCGCGACCCGCCGACGCGATGACCCCCTCGCTTCCGACCGTCGTGTCGACGGAGTGGCTGGCCAAGCGCCTGGGTGAGCCCGACCTGCGCGTGGTCGACGGGACCTGGCACATGCCGCACCTGAAGCGCGACCCGCACGCCGAGTTCCTCGCCGAGCACATCCCGGGCGCCGTGTTCTTCGACATCGACGGGATCGCCGATGGCGCCACGTCGCTGCCGCACATGCTGCCGACGGCCGAGGAGTTCGCCGACGCGGTGGGCGCGCTCGGGATCGCGAGCCATGACCGCGTCGTCGCCTACGACGTGCGCGGCGTGGTGAGCGCCGCGCGGGTCTGGTGGACGTTCCGCGCGTTCGGTCACGACCGCGTGGCCGTGCTCGACGGCGGCCTGCGCGCCTGGAAGGCGGAAGGACGCCCGATCGCCGCCGGCGAATCGTTGCCGCCGCGCCGGAAGTTTCACGCGGCGCTCCGGCTTGAGCTCGTGCGCGACCTCGAGGCGATGCGCCGCAATCTTCGGACGCGCGGCGAGCAGGTCGTGGACGCGCGGTCGCGCGGCCGCTTCCAGGGCACGGAGCCCGAGCCGCGCGCCGGCCTTCGCGGCGGCCACATCCCGGGCAGCCTCAACGTGCCGTACGAGACGCTGTACCGCCCGGACGGCACGCTGCTGCCGGCCGAGGCCTTGCGCGCGGCGTTCAGCCAGGCCGGCGTCGATCTCGGCAAGCCGATCACGACCACGTGCGGGTCCGGCATCACCGCGTCCGTGCTCACGCTGGCGCTGCACGTCATCGGCCGGTCCGACGTCGCGGTCTACGACGGCTCGTGGACAGAATGGGGCGGCCGGGACGACACGCCGGTGGAATAAGGAGACCGTCATGGCGACTACCGGGACGTATACGCTCCAGGCCTTCATCGAGGACCTCGACCACATCACGCGCGAGGAGACGTCCGGCGAGCGGATCACCGAGCGCGCCGCTCCGCTGCTCGCCCGGCTCGTGCAGAATCCCTCCTCGATCCCCCGCGAGTATCTCGCGTCGACGCCGCAGAGCCGCGGCCGCTACATGCTGCACCGCGCGCCGCGCTTCAACGTGACGTCCGTGATCTGGCGGCCGGGCGACACGGCCGGCGCCCACAACCACGAGACGTGGGGCGTCATCGGCGTCATCGACAACGAGATCGAGGAGACGCGCTATCGGGTCACCGAGACGGCGAGCGGAACGGCGAAGCTCGAGGTCACGGGGGTCACGCGCCATCGCCGCGGCGCCGTGTCACGGCTGGTTCCGGGCGACGAGGTGCATCGCATGCACAACCCGACCGATCGCGACACGGTGGAGATCCACGTCTACGGCAAGGATCTCGTCAACCTCCGCCGCAAGCAGTGGACCGACGACGGCATCGAACGGCCGCTGGTCAGCTCGAAGTATTTGAACTGTTGAAGGTGGGGGGCCCCGAAATGGCCCCCCACACCCCCCCGCGTTCGGAGCGCCCCGGCGGAGCCGTGGCGCTCCTCTAATCCGAACTGCGGCGCCCGCATTCGGATCACGCGTCTCGGCAAGCGGCGCCTGCGCCACGCCGACTGCAGCGCGGTTCCGCTGACGTCGTCACACGCCTAGCACCGCTCGGAGCCGTCCGACAGCGCACGCGGCGCGCCATGATGTCGGAGTTCTTGACACCGCGGCGAAATCTCGCGCGGCGGTCGGCAGCGGCTCTTGACGCTCGACGCACTTTCGGTGTAATTGCAAGTCCTTCGCTTTCGCAAATCGGCGCACGCGCGCCGGACGGCACCATGGCCGCGAGGGCGACTCGAGGAGGTGAGCGCACGAGAACACGGTGGTGACAGACGACCGACGCAGTGAACGCTGTACACGATGTGAATGAGTTCAGGTAGCGCGGTGGAGTGACGTGATGCAGCTTCTCTGTGGTTTCATTGCCCTGTCGTGGCTCACCACCTCCAGCCTGATCCACTTTCCCTCCACGCCCTCCTCGGACTCGTCGCGACGCCCGTCCCTCGCCGTCCCGTCGTCGGTCGTGGCGCGAGGCCCGCTCGCGCATCGTGCCGCCCGCAACGAGCTCTGGGACGGTCGGAGTGACGTCGATGGCCTCCGGGTCGCGGTGGCCCGTCGGTCGCGTCCGCAACTCCGGAGCAGGCGAAGGCAGTTCAGGGAGCTGACCCGGCGCGAGCAAGAGATCATCAGGCTCCTGATCCAGGGAGTCAGCAACAAGGAAATCGCCCAGCACCTCTCCATCAGCGAGCGAACCGTCAAGGGACACCTCACGCACGTCTATTCGAAGCTCGGCGTCTCGAGCCGGCTCCAGCTCGCCGTCTCTACCCTCCAGACTAATACCAAGGTGCCGTAGACGGGGCCGCGCGCCCCCTGCTATAAGCCGACACCTCATCACCTGGGACGACGTATCGGGGGACCGTGGAAACGAGCCAGTACGCGCTGTGTGCCTTGTCTCACGCTGTCGGTGCGCACCGTAGGATCGCTCGCCTTCTCGTCGTGCTCGTCGCCGTCGTGATGAGCCTTCCGGCGGGTGCCGATCCAGCGCACGCGGCGACCGTCGGCTTCCGCGATGGGCTCGTCACGATCCAGGCCGCGGACGAGCCGCTCGAACCGATTCTCCGGGAGCTCAGCCGCAGGAGCGGCGTCATCGTCCATCTGCACGCTCCGCCGGAACAGAAGGTCACGGCGTCATTCGAGCAGCTTTCCTTCGAGCGTGCGTTCGACCGGCTCTTCCGTCGCGACGCCAACGTCGTGTTCGTCTATCCGAATGGGCGGCCTGGTGGTCTGCCCTCCGAGGTGTGGGTGTTCGGCGCCGCTCCGCGCATCGCGGACGACGACTCCGACGCTGGACCTTCGGAAACCACCCCGGCCGCCGCCGCAAGCGAGGAGGCTCCAGGCCCGCAGCACGACATCGCGAATGGATTCGAGGGCGATCCGTGGGCCGCCTGGCAATCCGCTCGGTGGCATCCCGACCCGAAAGTGCAGCGGTCCGCGATCGCGCATCTGGGCGAGGAGGCGACGCCGGTGGCCCTCGAGGCCCTGCTGGGGCTGCTCGAGGATCGCCAGAGCTGGGTGCGACAGAGCGCGCTGGAGGCGCTGGGGCCGCTGGTGCAACGCCACGCCCGAGTGCGCGACGCCATCATCGCAATCATGGAGAGGAGCGTGGACGAGGCGACTCGACAGCTCCTCGCCGATTCCATCAGCGCGTTCCAGGACGAGGAGGACAACGCCGCCGAACGCGGCGTCGTCTCCGGCGATGCCTCGGACCGAAGTCATCAAGGGAGGCCTTGACCAAGAACACGTGGCCCGGTCAGCCGTCGTTGCCGTATTTCGCCCGGATTTTCGCCGATTGGAGTGAACCCGCAGTTTGAATGGAGCGGGAGGGCGGTCATGAGGGGGTTACGCGCACAACTGAGAGGATGGAAGAGCCTCGCAATATTCACCGTTCTGGGAGCATTGGTCATCGCGTCCGCACTGCCCATCGTGCGGGTTCAGGCCGGTGGACAGGAGCTCGCCCCCGGCACGGTGCTGCGTCCGTCGGCGCAGGGCAACGCGGCCCGGGCCACGCTCGTGACGCCCGAGGACCTCGCGCAGGCTGATGCCGGCATCGCCGCCGCTGCGAGCCTGACCACGTCGAAGCCGTTCATGCCGACCGACGACCCGGACGCCTACCAGGCGGCCAAGAATGCGGCCGACGCATCGCGGGCTCCCGCGCAGAGCAGGTCGGGCTCCGCGGCCGCGGCGGCCTCGCTCGCGCCGGCCACGGTTCGAGGCGTCAACGTCGCCGGTCTCAATCAGTCCAACTCCGGCGGCGCGTTTCCTCCGGACACACACGGCGCGGCCGGCCCGTCGCATTATGTCCAGGTCGTCAACGTTCGCATGGCCGCCTTCAACAAGGCGGGCGGCCAGCTCTGCACCTTCACCCTGGCGGCGCTCCACGGCGCGGCCGAGTTCATCTTCGACCCGCGCGTGGTCTACGACCAGACCTGGAACCGGTGGGTCTTCGTCGCGACCCGCCGCGCGGCGTCCAACACGGACCCGAATCGTCGCCTGTTCATCGCCATCTCCACCTCCGGGAACCCGTGCGGGTCGTACTTCCGCTACACGTTCAGCTTCGGCGGCGGTCCGTTCAACGCCGGCGACTGGTGGGACTATCCCGGCCTGGGGATGAACCAGGACGCCATCCTGGTCACCGGCAACGTGTTCGACCTCCCTGCCGGTGGCTTCAAGACCACGGCCGCGTTCGGGATCGCTAAGGCCGCGCTCTACAACGGCCGCGGGTTCTTCGTTCCGATCTTCACCGGCCTGCCGCCGACGCTGCAGCCGCCGATCGTGTACGACGACAACAAGGACTCGTACTTCGTGGCCGCCAACAACAACACGCATATCCACCTGTTGCGCGGCAACAATCTGAGCAACAGCTTCGAGGCCACGATCGTGGTTCAGGCGCTCGTCGACGTGCCGGACTACGCGATCCCGCCGAGCGCGCGGCAGCCGGGAACGCTGGTACGACTCGACACGCTCGATCGTCGGTTCGTCAACGCCAGCACGCAGATCGGCGACTCGCTGTGGAACGTCCACACGATCACGTCGGCCGGCCTGCCGACGCCGAAGTTCTACGAGTTCGACACGGAAGGAGTCGGCGCCAACACGGTGAAGCAGCAGGGCTTCTTCTTCGAAGCCGGCGTGTCGGACGACTTCAACGCGTCGATCACGGCCAACGCCTCGCGCGAGGCGTTCGTCACGTGGACCACGACTGACGCGGCGAACGCGAATCTCGCGCTCCGCCATCACGCTCGGATGCGGATCTCCGGTCGTCAGCCGGCCGACGCGCTCGGCGTCATCGGCGCGGGATCGGCCGTCGCCACCAGCGGTGTGGCGCTGACCGGGAACGGCGGCGCCGTGCAGCGCTGGGGTGACTACTCGGCGGTTTCACTGGATCCGCAGGCGGCGGCAGGCTGCGTCGCGAACCGGCGCGCCTGGGCCACCAACGAGCTCATCAGCAACGCATTCACCTGGACCTCGCGTATCACCCGCATCGGCTTCTGCGGCTAGCAGCTCGTTCGTCCCTCGCCTGGCCGCCAGGGCACCGGACGCCCTGGCGCGCCGGGCGGGGCGTGGCAGGGTTTGACCTGATTCGTCAGCGCCGACGGGGCCGTCGGGCCCGTCGGTCGCCGCAGCGTCGGCGGGGCTCGAAGGACGACGTCGACGACAGCGGTCGGGACCGTCTCGCGGAGCGAGCTGCCCACGAGGATGCCGTTCGCCCAGTACCGTCCGGTGTCTCCCGACGGCAGGATGTCGTACGTCGCGCCGTCACCATAGGGCACACGGTCCGTGCTGACCACCGACGCCCCCGCGTACGTGTCGCCAGGCTGCAGATCGCCCACGGTGCCTCCGCCGACGGCCGGATGCCCCGGAGACGCCAGCAGCTCTCGGCCGTCCTCGAGCACCAGGCGGACCATCAAATGTGTGGCAGGGGCGCGACCTGTGCCCGTTCGTCCGACGATGGCCGGGACGCGCCGCCCCGACGTGTCGGTAGTCCACACGGGCGCTCCGACCCTCATCTGCGTGATCGGAATCGGCCCGGACGGAGTATCGATCAGCGTGTTCGCGGCGAGACAGATCGGACAGTCGGCGATGTAGCCCTTCAACTGGCATACATACGGCGGAGGCGGATCGCCGGGACGCACGACCGGTGGGCCGCAACCTCGAACGCACTCGAAGCCAGCCGGGCAGCTCGCATCGCCGGGGCCCTGGCATTCCCGGCCGATGGGAGCGGTGCACGTTCCCCCGTGGCAGACGAGACCGGGAACACAATCCGAGTCGACGCGGCAGCGCCTCCCGGGATCAGCCGCCGTCCCGGCGGCGCTCGGCGGGGCGGATGACGCGACGGGGTTTCCTGTGCACCCGACGAGCGCGATGAGGAGCAGGATACGCAGCCGGCTCATATGCTGGGTCGATTTCAACGCCGCCGGCGAAGAAATGCAATCCGACCCCCCGCCCGCCGCGGCCGGGCCACTCAGGCAGCGGTCCGCACCGTCGACAGGCGCGGGAGGACCTCGCGTTCGTAGAACTTCAGGAAGCCTTGCTGGTCGGGGCCGATCTGGTGGATGCAGACCTGGCCGTAGCCGGCGTCCGCGTACTTCTTGATGGCCTCGAGATGGCGGTCGACATCGGGACCGCACACGACCGTCTCCGCCACCGCGTCCTCCGTCACCAGCGTGGCGACGTCCTGGAAATGCCTCGGCAGCGGCAGCTCCCACGCGAGTGAGCTCTCCATGGCCGCCGTCGGCCACCACTCGTGCGCGGTGCGACGCGCGCTGCGCTCGTCCGTCGCCCAGCAGACGCCGAGCTCGGCGATCTTCGGCTTGCCGCGGCCGCCGGCCTCGTCGAACTTCGCCAGCATCCTGGCGTCGGGCGACGTCCCGATGAGGCCGTCGCCCAGCCTCGCCGCCACCTCGGCGCTCTTCGGGCCGCCGGCGGCGATCATCAGCGGCGGCAGCGTCTCGGGCAGCGTGTAGAGGCGCGCGTTCTCGACGGTGTAGTGACGGCCGTGGTGCGACTGGTAGCCGCCTTTCCACAAGAGGCGGATGATGTCGATCGCCTCCCGCAACCGCTCCTGGCGGACTTCCGTCTCCGGCCAGCCCTCACCGACGATGTGCTCGTTCAGGTTCTCGCCGGTGCCGACGCCGAAGAAGAAGCGCCCCTCCATCATCGCCGCCGCCGTGGCCGCCGCGTGCGCCATGACGGCCGGATGGACGCGGACGGTGGGACACGTGACGCCGGTGCCCAGCCGCAGGCGTCTCGTCGCGTGGGCGATGCCGCCGATCACGCACCAGACGAACGGGCTCTGGCCCTGCTTGTCGATCCAGGGATGGTAGTGATCGGAGATGAGCGAGAAGGTGAAGCCGGCGTCCTCGGCCATGGCGGCGTAGCGAACCAGATCGTTCGGGCGATGCTCCTCGCTCGACAGCTTGTATCCAAGCTCCACCATGGCGCACCTCCACGCTCGGAGAATGCAAGGCCGCCGCCACCGACGCTCAGGCGTCGGGGGCGCGCAGCCGCCACCAGGCGAGGACGGCGCCGAGCCCGACCAGGGCGAAGATGCCGGCCGTCCGGAAGGCCATCGGCACGCCCCAGTGCTCGGAGATGCTGCCCACGCTGAAGGCTCCGAACGGAAACACGCCGCCGTAGATGAACGTGTGGAGGCTCATGATGCGACCGCGGAGGGCATCGGGGGCCGCCAGCTGCAGCGCGACGTTGCAGCCGGTGACGACGATCACCGAGACCCAGCCGAGAAGGAAGAGCGTGACCGCCGCCACCGCGAAATCGCGCACGGTGGACATGACGAGCAGCCCGGCGCACGAGAGGAAGCCGGTCACGAAGAGCAGGACCGTCGACGGCGAGCGAAGGAGGCCGAGCGTCAGCGCGCCGCCGACGGCACCCACGCCGACCGAGGCCATGAGCACGCCGAGACCTTCGGGCCCGCGCTGCACCACGTTGCGCGCGAACAGCGGCACGTAGATCGAGAAGTTGAACACGGTGATGCTGATCACGAACAGCACGGCGAGCACGAGCATGATGCGGGGCGTGCGCCGCGCGAAGGCGAGCCCCTCGCCGATCTCGGCGGCGATGCTGCGGCCGGCGCGCGGCATCGGGGCGCCGCGCGCGTGCACGAGCAGCAGGGTGGCGATCACCACGACGAAGGCCAGGCCGTTGATCAGGTAGGCGGGCGCCACGCCGGCGCGAGCGATCAGGAGGCCGCCGATGGCGGGCCCCACGATGCGCGCCGCGTTGAAGGCGGCCGAGTTCAGCGCCACCGCGTTGGGGACGTCGGTGCGACCGACCAGCTCGACCACGAAGGACTGGCGCGTCGGCAGGTCGATGGTGTTGGCGATGCCATAGACGATGGCGAGCACGCAGACGTGCCAGTACTGGACGTGTCCCGTCCAGACGAGGGTGGCCAGCGTGAGCGTCTGGGTGGCCAGCAGAGACTGGGTCGCGACGAGCAGCCGACGTTTCGGCAGGCGATCGGCGACGGCGCCGCCCACGATGGCGAAGAGCAGGACGGGCGCGAAGCTGAGGCTGCCCACGAGGCCGAGCCGCAGCGGCGAGTTGGTGAGCGAGAGCACCAGCCACGCCTGCGCGACCTGCTGCATCCACGACCCCACGAGGGCGACGGCCTGGCCGGCGAAGAAGATGCGGTAGTCGCGGTGATTGAGCGCCCGGAGGCCGGAGGGAAAGGTCATCGCCCGCGTTCCCCGGTGAGGATACCGCGGGCGATGACGGAACGAAGCAACCACCGCCTATCTCAGGCCACCCACGGACGAGGCGGAGGCCGCGCTCCGATACAGTAACGGTTACTTCGGCTGGGGCGTCAGGCGGAGGTACGGCTTGAGCGCGCGCCAGCCCTTCGGGAACTTGCCCTTCGCCTCCTCGTCGGAGACGGCGGGCACGATGATGACGTCCTCGCCCTGCTTCCAGTTCACCGGCGTGGCCACGCGGTGGGCGTCGGTGAGCTGCAGCGAGTCGATGACGCGCAGGATCTCGTCGAAGTTCCGTCCGGTCGTCTGCGGATACGTGATCATCAGCCGGATCTTCTTCTTGGGATCGATGACGAACACGGTCCGGACGGTGAAGACCTCGTCGTGGGCGGGATGGATCATGCCGTAGAGGTCCGCCACCTTCTTCTGCGGGTCGGCGATGATGGGGAAGTTGGGGGCGTGCCCCTGCGTCTCCTTGATGTCCTGCGCCCACTTCTCGTGGGCGTCGACGGGGTCGATCGACAGCCCGATCGCCTTCACGTTGCGGCGCTCGAAGTCGGGCTTCAATCGCGCCACGTAGCCGAGCTCCGTCGTGCAGACCGGCGTGAAGTCGCGCGGATGCGAGAAGAGAACGACCCACGAGTCGCCGATGAAGTCGTGGAACTTGATCGAGCCGGCCGTGGTCTCGGCGGAAAAGTCCGGTGCGGTGTCTCCGAGTTTCAGTGACATGGCTCCCCTTTCAGGCCGCGGCACGGGCGGCGGCGCCGCCCGCCACGCGGACGATGTAGTCGCCGAACGCCGGGAACGGGTCGAACCCGAGCACCCGCGGCGCGTCGGCGACGAAGTTGGAGGTCGCGTTGACGTCGTAGAAGTACGGCAGACCGTCGTGAGCGCTCACGAGATACTCCACACCTCCGACATCGATCGACGCGGCGCGGGTGAGCGCGATGGCCTGCATCACCACGTCGTCCGGCGCATCATACCGCGTGACCTCGAGCCCCGGTCGAATGTCCACCGGGCACGCGGCCAGGTCGCCCGAGGGCGCCGGCAGCCCGCAGATGTCTGCGGGACACAGGTTGAAGTCCTCGGCGCGCTTCACGATGCGGATGGCATAGAGCGCGCCCCCGTCGAGCACCTCCACGCGCACGATGGCGCCGTCGCGCGGCTCGACGTATTCCTGCAGCAGGGCGACGCCGTCCGGTCCGAAGTCCAGCGCGTGCGCACGGGTGTCGAGGGCCTCACGGTCGTCGAAGCGCTCGATCAGCGCGCCCGAGCCGCCGATGTTGGGCTTCACGAGGACCGGGAAGCGGAAACCGTCGGCGGCCTTGCGGAGCTGCTCCACGCGGTTGACCACGACCGTGCGCGGGTACCGGACGCCGAGTCGCTCGAACAGCCCCACCTGGAGCGCCTTCGACTTCTCGAAACGGTAGGCCGTCACCGGGTTGATGACGGGCACGCCGAGGGCCGCGTAGTGATCGAGCAGGGCCTCCGTGTAGAAGAGGACGCTGGCGTGACCGCGGCGGTGCGAGGAGGGGCTCGAGCGGTTGACCAGCACGGCATGGCGCGCGCCGCGCTCGCGCGGGTCGAACGCGTGGCTCGAGTGGTCGATGCGGTCCACGGTGAGCCCGCGGCCCTCCAGCTCGGCGACGAGCCGCTTCGACCACTCCGGATGCTCGTCCAGGATCCCGATGACCATATACACCTTTCTTGATCGGATTGCCGTATTAGAACAGGGACCGCCTTTACTGGCAAGGGCCTACATTCTGGGCTACCGTGCGGCAGGAGGTGATTCGATGCAGATCGCGATCCTGGCGTTCGACGGGATGACCGCGCTGGATGCGGTGGGCCCGGCCCAGGTGCTGACCTTCGTGCCGGGCGCCTCGCTCCGGTGGACCTCACCCGAGCCCGGGCCGAAGCGCACCGACGCCGGGGTCAGCCTGATAGCGTCGCATGCTCTCGCCGAGGTCGCCGGGGCCGACATCGTGCTGGTCCCGGGCGGGGTCGACATGCGGCCGGTGATGGCGGATCAGCGGGTGCTCGACTGGCTGCGGGCCGCGCATGCGACGACGCAGTGGACGACCTCCGTCTGCACCGGCGCCCTCGTGCTCGGCGCGGCGGGACTGCTCCAGGGACGCCGGGCCACCACCCACTGGGCCGCGCTCGACCGGCTCGAGAAATTCGGCGCGACGCCGGTGAGCGAGCGCGTCGTCGTCGACGGCAAGATCATCACCGCCGCCGGCGTGTCGGCCGGCATCGACATGGCTCTCCGGCTGGCCGCAAGGCTCGCCGGCGACACGATCGCGCAGGGAATCCAGGTCGGCATCGAGTACGATCCCCAGCCGCCGTTCACGGGCTCGCCGAAGACGGCGACGCCCGCCGTGGTCGAGGCCGCGCTGCGGGCGCTCACGAAGGCCGGAGGCTGACGCCGACTAGGCGTACGCTGTTCACCGTAGAATCGGCGCGAATGCCGCGCGCCTTCTTCTACGGCTGGGTGGTCGTCGCCGCCGCCTTCGTGTCGCACTTCCTCGCCTACGGCACGCAGGTGATCGCCTTCGGGCTCTTCCTGCCCGCCATGGCCGGGGGCCTGGACGTGAGCCGCGCGGCGCTGTCGGGCACGTTCGGCCTCGCGCGGCTCGTCTCGGCCGGCGTCGCCCCGGCGCTCGGCGTCCTCGTGGATCGTCATGGTCCGCGCCTGCTCGTCGTGCTCGGGACGCTCACGCTGGCGGGCGGGGCGTTCGTCCTCGCCGCCGCGCACACGAGCTGGCATGTCGTGCTCGGCTACGCCGTGCTCATGGCCGTCGGCGGCGTCGCGCTGGGCGATCTGTCGGCGGACGCGACGGTGACCCGATGGTTCGTGCGGCGGCGCGGGCGCGCGCTCGCCATCGCCACCATGGGGCTGTCCACGGCCGGTATCGTCATCCCGCTGCCGCTCGCCTACGCGATCACGGAGCTGGGCTGGCGCGCCGCGTGGGCCGCGCTGGCCGTGGTCGTGCTCGGCCTCGGCACGGTGGCCGCCGTGGCCATGCGCGCGCGACCGGAAGACCACGGTCTCGTCGCCGACGGCGTGCTCGCCGTGGAAGCGCCGCGGGAAGCCACGTTCACGGCGAGACAAGCGCTGCGGCTTCCGGCGTTCTGGCTATTGCTGACCGGAACGAACCTGGGCGGCCTCGCGCTCTTCGGCGTCAACATCCATCTCTACTCGTATCTCGGCGACCGCGGCCTGCCACCCGCCACGGCGGCGGCGGTGGTGACGCTGCTGTACGTGCTGCACACGGCGGCCAAGCCGGTGTGGGGCGTGATCGCCGAGCGCGTCCACGTCCGCTATTGCATCGCCGCCTGCTACGCGGGCGGCGGAGCAGGAATCCTCATCCTGCTGGCGTCGCCGCACCTCGCGGCCGTGCTGGCGTTCACCGTCGTGTACGGCCTGACGCGCGGCGCGCAGTCGTTCGTCACGAGCCTCGCCTGGGCCGATTACTTCGGCCGCGAGGCGCAGGGCACCATTCGCGGCCTCGCGGCGCCCGCGCGCTTCATCGCCAGCGCCGCCGGCCCCGTCCTGGGTGGCTGGCTCTACGACGCGACAGGCAGCTACACCGTCGCCCTGCTGGTCTTCGCCCTGGCGTTCGTCCTCGGCGGCATCGTGGCCGGCGCCGCGCGCACCCCGGCCCCGCGCTAAGCGGCGCGGGAGACGGGATAGCCCGCCATCGTCCACGCCTCGACGCCGCCCTCGAGGGCCTTCGCATTGGTGAATCCCTGCGCCCGGAGCTGCTCCGCCTGCCCGGCGGAGGTGGCCTCATGGGGTCAGGCACAGTAGAGGATGATCTCGCGATCGCTGGGCAGCGACGAGAGCCTGCCGCGAAGCTCGCTCAGCGTGCTGGCGCCGTCCAGTCGCATCGACGCGCACTTCGCGTCGTCCTCGTACGCGCACGCGAGCAGGGCCTGGCCGGCTTGAACCTTGCGCCGCGCCGCCTCGGCGCTGATCCGTTCGACTTCCGCCATGACGCACCTCCTCCGCGCCCCGGGGGTGCATCGCGAATGCCGCCGACTCGGCGGACGACCGTCAGCGTCCGGCCGGCAAGATCCCGGACTTCGCGATCGAGTCGGCCCGACGGCGGCGCCAGCGGCCGGCGTCGGCGGCCGTGAGAAAGTCCAGCACCGCCCGGTTGAAGGCGTCCGGCTCCTCGAGGTTCACCGCGTGGCCCGTCTTCGGCAGCACCACCAGGCCGGAGGACGGGATCTTGCGCTTCATGAAGATCCCCGGCTCGAGGCACGGCTCGTCCTCGTCGCCGGTGACGATCAGGGTCGGGACCTCGAGCAGCGTCATGCGCGCCTCGAGCGAGTAGATCGTCGGCCGCTTCATCTGCACGCCGCGCATCGTCAGCGCGTGCCCCTTGGCGGAGCCGGCGACCAGCCGATCGCGGAACTCTTGCCAGCCGACCGGGTCCTTCTCGAGGAACTGCACGCGCGAGGGCCCGTGGGCGTAGTACTCGCCCGTCTTCTCCATGCCCTCGGTCTCGAAGCGGCGAATCACGGTTTCGCTGTCGCGCTTGTGGCCCTCGGGGTCGTCGCTGCCGTAGCCGGCGCCCGCCACCACCAGCGACAGCGCGCGCTCCGGATACGAGAGGCCGAAGTGGAGCGTCGCGTAGCCGCCCATCGACAGTCCGCAGACGTGGGCGGTGTCGATGTGAAGGGCGTCGAGCAGCCCCTTGATGTCGTCGGCGGCTTGCTGCTGGGAGTACGCGGCGGGATCGTCCGGCACGTCGGACGGCGGATAGCCGCGCGCGTTGAAGGCGATGGTGCGATACCGCCGGGAGAAAAATCGGATCTGGGGCTGCCAGCTCTCGGCATCGCCCGCGAACTCGTGCACGAAGACCAGCGGCCGGCCCTCCCCGGCTTCGATGTAGTGCAGTCGTACTCCGTTGACGCTCACCATCGCCATGGCTCAGGCCCCTCCCCGCAGCATCCGCCGCGCCGCCTCGGCGGCGCGCTGGCCGACCGCGACGCCGACGCGCCGGGCCGTCTGGTTCACCGCAGACACCACGCCATCGGCATACGTGCTCGCCGGATCGCCGATGCGCGCCGACATCGCGTCCACGCAGGCGGCGGCCACGCCGACCTCGTCGAGGGCGGCGAGGCCGCTGACGCCGGACGCCTCGCGGGCGCCGCCGCCGTCGTTGAACAGCGCGCCGCGGGGCCGCACGCTCAGGAGCTGCTCCACGTTCACGCGCCCGCCGTGCGAGCCGGCGCACAGCACGTCGCCGCGGTGCTCCGGTCCGGCGAACGACATCGACTCGACGAGCACGACGCGGCCGCCATCCTCCGCCGCCACGACGCGCGGACAGCGATCGACCAGCGGCCTCGGTGACGCGGCTCCCGGCGGCGCCGCGAGCATGGCCCCCGCCGCCACGTGGGCGGGCTGTCCGGGGGCGACGCCGAGCGCGGCCGCCCGTCGATTCACGTGCGCGATCACCCCGTCGCTCCAGAGGCTCCACCCGTCGCCGAGACGCGCCGACGTCGTGTCGACGGCGGCGGCGGGAACGTCCAGATCGTCGGCGAGGGGCAGACCCGAGATGCCGGCGCCGTCGCGGCCAACGCCGGCGGCGTGGGCGACCAGGCCGCGCACGCCACGCTCGAGGGCGAAGCCGAAGGCGAGGGCGCCGGCGAACGAGCCGGCGACGACGACGTCCCGCGGGGTCACGCGCCCGTCACAGTGCGTGAGGGAGTCGAGGACGACGATGCGGTCGGGACCGGAGGCGGCGGCGATGCGCACGCCGCGTATTATCGCCGGTCGCGCCGCTCTTCGCTGTCGTCCGCCGCGGCCGGCGTCTCGTGCGCCGGCGGCGCGCCCGGAATGAAGTTGGGCGCGGGGTCGCCTTTCTTTCGGCGCGGCTTGCCCGTCGGCGGCGTCTCGCGCCGGGCTCGCGCGCGGTCGTCCTGCGTGTCGCGGCCGGCAACCTTGTAGTGATCGGGATTGACGTTGTTCTTGCCGCTCACGCCGCCCTCCGCTGCAGCCGGTACCGGAGAATCGCGCCGACGCCGCCGGCTTCGGCCAGCAGCGCCGCCTCCTCGATGAACGTCACGCGCGCGTCCGTCTGGCGCGCCTTGGCCACCAGCTCGTCGGCGACGGCGGCGCCGTCGGGGCCCTCCAGATGGTCGGCAGACGCGACCAGGAGCAGCTCGTGGACCTGGCCGTTGTCGAGCGCCGCCCGCGTGCCCGCCAGCCCGATCATCGCCAGGCCTCCCGCCCGGTAGGCATCGTACATGCGGGCAACGCGCTCGGCGTCGTCGCGCGCCTCCAGCTCCGGCATGATCTCCAGCGTCTGGCGCAGGATCTCCGCGTCGGAGGCGCCGACGTCGACCCCCGGCAGCTCGGCGACGAGCGCCGCCAGCGGCTTCGTCAGCTGCGCGCGCAGCAGCGCCATCGCCGCCTCGTTGCCGGCGATGGCGACGTGGTCGATGCGCTCCTCGCGGACGATGCGCTCCAGCGCGTCCACCACCTCCCGCGTGTGCTCGGCGCGGTGCTGGTCGACGTGACGCTGGTAGCGGGCCTGCGACCAGCCGCCCATGTCGGTGCGCCGCAGCTTGGGGCTCTCCACCTCGCCCCGCGGCTCGATGACCCCCAGCGCCACCACGAAGATCCGGGCCAGGCTGGTGTCGGTCACCGCCACCGCGTAGCGCCGGTACCGATCGAGCACCCGCGCGAGCGGATAGAGGTGCGGCCGCGCAGCGGCGTAGACCTCCGTCGCCGCGAGCGGCACGTCGAGCTCGAGCGTCTCGAAGACGTCGGCGCTCGTGCAGGTGAACACGACCGCGCCGTTGGCCGACGTCCGGTGCTCCCGCTCGAGCCAGGCGAGCGCGCGCCCGGCATCGGCGTCGAAGTCTTCTCGCGCGGCCGTGCGCAGGCCGTACGTCTTCGCGCGCTCGCCCAGCTCCTTCCGCACGTTGGGCTGCCAGTGCTCGCGGCCCGTGTTGTCCGGACGAGCGTCGACGTAGATGCTGAGGAACGGCAGGCCCGTCGGCTCGAAGGCCGCGAGTCGGTCCAGGATGCGCGCGACGTCGGACATGGACACCCTCCGGCGGCGGCAGGTCGCAAGCGTGATGCCAGCGACGGCGCGACGCGCGTTGGCATGCCACTCGCTGGGACACAGCACGACCCAAGGAGGACGCAGCATGGAGCACATGCGCGAACGACTGGAACGCGCGCGCGACGAGGCGATCGGACGGCTGCGCGAGCTCGGCATCTCGCCGCACCTGGACGAGGAAGACGCGCCGCACGCCGGCCACGACACCGTGCGAGACGAGGGCGACGTCGCCCAGGCCAGCGAGCGGCAGGACCTGAGCTTCATGACGCGCGAGCGCATGGCCGAGCGCGTCAACCAGCTCAGCGCGGCGTTGCGCCGGCTGCACGAGGGCCGCTATGGCTTGTGCGAGCGCTGCGGCGGCGTCATCGAGCCGGCGCGGCTGGCCGCGTTGCCCGAGGCCACCACGTGCCGCGCCTGCCAGGAGATCATCGAGCGCGAGCGCGGCAAGGCGGCGTAAACGCTCAGTCGAGCTGCTGGCGCTCGTCGTCCCAGATGGCGAAGCACGCCTGATGGAAGCGCACGGCGCCGCCGCCTTGCTCGCACTCGCACTCGATCTCGAGCCGCGTGATCTGCCGCCCGCACACGGTGCACGGCTCGCCCACGCCCGGACCGAACCACGTCACCTGACACTTGTCTCGCGGCAACTCGCCCCGCTGCAGCTTGTCGCGGGTGAGCGACCGCAGCTCATCGAGCTCCATCGTCAACCCTCCAGGCAATCTCCCCGAGGCGTTTGCCTGGCAGTGCGAACGGGATGCCAGCGACCGTGGTACCCTCGCCAGCCATGACACCTCCCACCATGCGCGCGTCGTTCTACGAAGGGCCGGGCCGCTTCTCCACCGGCAGCACCGCCGTCCCCAAGCCCGGCCCCGGGGAGGCGCTGCTGCGCGTGCGGCGCGTCGGCATCTGCGGGACCGATCTCCACATCTTCCAGGGGCATCTCGACCACCGCGTGCCGCGTGGCGGCGTGATCGGTCACGAGACGTTCGCCGAGGTCATCGACGCGCCGGGCGGCACGGGGTTCGGCGCCGGCGATCGCGTGGTGGTCGAGCCGGTCCTCTCGTGCGGGCGCTGTCGGGCGTGCGCCATGGGCGCGCGCTACCTCTGCTACGAGCTGAAGATCCTCGGCGTCGACGTTCCGGGCGGGATGCGCGAGCTCTATCCCGTGCCGGTCGATCGACTGATCAAGGTCCCGCCGTCGCTGTCCGACGACGAGGCGGCGGTGATCGAGCCCCTGGCGGTGGCTGTCCACGACGTGCGGCGTGCCGGCGTGAAGGCCGGCGACTCGGTGTTCGTCTTCGGCGGTGGCCCCATCGGTGCTCTGATCGGCCTCGTCTGCCGGCAGCTGGGCGCCCGCGTGATCGTGGGCGAGCTCAACGAGTTCCGCCTCGGCCTCCTCGGCCGGCTCGGCCTCGACACGCTCGGACCGGGACGCGATCCGGTGAAGTTCACCACCGAGTGGACCAACGGGATCGGCGCCGACGTCGCCTTCGAGGTCACCGGCAACCCGGCCGCCGCCCGCCTCGTCACCGATGTCGTCCGCGTGTGGGGCACCGTGAGCATCGTGGCGATCCACGCCGAGCCCGTCGCCGTCAATCTCTACCAGATGTTCGCGCGCGAACTGGTGATGCACGGCAGCCGGCTCTACGGCCGCGAGGACTGGGAGGAGGCGATTCGCCTCGCCGCCACTGGGGCGGTGCCGCTCGGTCCGCTCGTCACCCGGCGGATTCCGCTGGAGGCGCTGGCCGATGGGATGCGGGCGGCGCTGGGAGGCGAGAGCGTGATGAAGATCCTGGTGGAGCTGTGAGGTTCGCGCTGACCGCCGGCCTGCTGGTCCTGGCCGGCTGCGCCCCGCACTTCGACATCGGCGGCGGCGAGTGGACCAGGCCCGGCTCGCCCGTCCAGCAGATCACGCTCGACGAGATGGAATGCGCGCGCACGGCCAGCCGCGCCTACTGGACGCCCGACCTGATCGTGGGCGGCCTCGCGGACGTCGTGCGCGTGAAGATCGAGGACGGGCAGATGGTCAGCGCGTTCGACAGCTGCATGCGCAGCAAGGGCTACCAGCCGGCCCGTTCGTAACTCAGGCGGCGCGATCCTTGAGCCCGGTCTCTCCCACCATGCGCGCACAGTTGGCGCAGCAGAAGAACTGCCCCTGCGCTTCGACACCGTGGCCGATCACCTTGCAGCCGCAGTGCGCGCACGCGGGCGCCAGGCGGTGAATCGCGCACTCGAAGCTGTCGAAGACGTGACGCTCGCCGGCCAGCGTGACCTCGAACGCCTTGTCGTACTCGTTGTGGCAGACCTCGCACGTCGCCATGACGGCACCTCCGCCATCCTCAGGCGTGCAAGCGCAGCGCCACGGAGAATGTGACGGCGGCGGCGTCATGTCGTGAGCGCCGAATGGATCGCCGGGGCCGTGATCGTCGCGGTCGCCTCGTTCGTGTACGGTCTGGCCGGCTTCGGCATCGGCCTCGTCTCGCTGGCCTTCCTGCCCTTCGTCATGTCGCCCGTGACGGCCGTGGTGCTGATGACCATCTACACGGTCGTCTTCTCCACCGCGATGCTGGTACCGCTGCGCCGCGAGGTGCGACTGCGCGACCTCGTGCACCTGGGTGCCGGCACTGTCGCCGGCACACCGCTCGGCGTGTGGATCCTCGCCGCCTTGCCGGCCACGGTGCTCACCCGGCTGATCGGTCTCACGCTGATCGTCATCGTGGCTCTCGAGTGGCTGGGCGTGTACCCCGAGCGTCTGACCGGGCGCCGGTGGGCGCTCGCGGCCGGGGTGACGGCCGGCGTCGCCGGCGGCGCCGTCGGGACACCGGGACCGCCGGTCATCCTCTACACGGCCGGGCAGGGCTGGTCGCCGCGCGCGGTGAAGGGCACGCTGCAGGCGTTCTTCCTCGTCAACCAGGCGGCCATCCTGGTCGGCTACTGGTGGGCCGGACTGCTCACTGCCGAGGTCGGGCGCGCCACCGTCCTCTTCTTCGTGCCGGCGGCGCTGACCCTCGGCCTCGGCGTCGCGCTCTTCAACCGCGTCGATCAGGCGGGCTTTCGTCGGATCATCTTCGCCGTGCTGTTCGTCTCCGGCGTCGTGCTCCTCGTACGCGGTTAGCGTCTCGCCGCCTTCCACGCGGCGACGTTGGCGTCGATCTGCGCCGCGTGGTCCTCCAGATGGGCGGCATAGATCCGCAGCCAGTCCTCGGCGGCGTAGGGGCCCGACGCGGTGTGGCGTCCCACTCGGGTCCACGCCGGTTCCGGCAGGCGACGCAGGAGGGCGAGCGTGTTGGCGCGCACGGCGTCGACGGTGGCCAGCGCGAGGTCGAGCGGAAGCGCGTGGTAGTCGAACGTCTTCGCCCACTGCGCCTCGTCGTAGGCGAGCACCACCGGGTCCGGCTCGGCGGCGAGATAGCGAATGCGGGCGTAGGCGTTCGTCTCCGAGTCCGCGCAGTGGCACACGACCTCGTGGGCCGACCACTCGCCCGCCTTCGGCCGCCACTGCAGGGCCTCGCCCGGTACCGCCGCCAGCGCGGCGCGCAGCCGGGCGGGTCCCTCCCCGTATCGACGGATGAGCGTGTCGCGTTCCGTGGCGGTCAGCGCCATGAATTCCTCCTCGCGCTCTACGATGCTCGCTCACGTGCTATCGTTTCCGGGCCGTAGAGACCCTCCCGGAAAGGACGCGTCATGAGCGTAAAGCGCCTGCAAGTTGGACCCCGCCTGAGCCAGGCGGTCGTGCACGGCAACACCGTCTATCTCGCCGGGATCGTCGCCGGCGACGAGCCGACGACGAAGGGCCAGACCGAGGCCATCCTCAAGAAGATCGACGCCCTGCTCGCCGCCGCCGGCAGCAACAAGACGAAGCTCCTGTCGGCGACGATCTATCTGGCCGACATGAAGAAGTACGACGAGATGAACTCCGCCTGGGACGCCTGGGTCGACCCGATGAACACGCCCGCGCGAGCCACCGTCGAAGCCAAGCTCGCCCAGCAGAAGTTCCTGGTCGAGATCATGGTGACGGCCGCGATTTGAGCCGTTTCACGGGCAAGGCGGTGGTGGTGACCGGTGCCGGCGGCGGTATCGGGCGGGCCACCGCCGCGCGGCTGGCGGCGGAGGGCGCGAGCCTCGTTCTCGTCGACCGCGTGAAGGAGACGCTGACCGAGACGCGCCAGGCGGTCGAGCGCCTGGGCGCGCCGGCCATCGCGGTCGAAGCGGACGTGACCCGGTGGACGGACGTCGAGCGTTACGTGGGAGCGGCGGCCGAGCGCTTCGGCGGCATCGACGGCTTCTTCAACAACGCGGGAATCCTCGGCGCCGTGAGCCCGCTCACCGAGTATCCGGAGGCGGAGTTCGATCGCGTCCTCGCCGTGAACGTCAAGGGCGTGTGGCTCGGCATGAAGGGGGTGGCGCCGGCCATGGCGGCGCGCGGCGGCGGCGCCATCGTCAACACGGCGTCGATCGCCGGGCTCCGCGGCTCTCCCAACCTGATCGCCTACACGGCGAGCAAGCACGCCGTCATCGGCCTCACGCGCAGCGCGGCCATCGAGCTCGTGCGCCGCGGCATCCGGGTCAACGCCGTCTGCCCGGCGCCCATCGAGACGCGCATGGCGCGCGAGCTCGAGCAGGGGTTCGCCAGGGACGACCCCGCCCGGGCGCACGAGCGGTTCGCGGCGTCGATCCCGATGCGACGCTTCGGGGAGCCCGACGAGGTGGCTGCGCTCGTGGTGTTTCTTCTGGGCCCCGAGGCGACCTACATCAACGGCGGCATCTACACCGTCGACGGCGGGTCGATGGCGTAGTTACGCGTTCGCGTTCCAGACGTCGCGGTGGAGCAGCCAGCGGCCGGCGGCCTTCTTCCACGCCACGACGTACTTCACGGTCACCCTCGTTGGTCCCGACGACGGCGGCTCGAGCGTCAGGATCGCTTCGCCGACCTCGCAGGCCGCGTCGCCGCCGACTTCGAGATCGAGCGTCTGGAGCTGCACGTCGCGCAGCGCCATGTCGCGGATGGCGCCGCTCCACAGCGCCTTGATCGCGTCGCGGCCCTTCGCCATCGGCGCGCCCGGCGGCAGCGCGATGGCGTCCGGGGTGTACAGGGAGGCGAGGCGGTCGGCGTCGCCCTTGCGCACCGCTTCCTCGAAGGCCCGGTTGGTGGCGGCGATCTCGGTCGTGCTCATGGCGCACCTCCTTGGAGCACGCAGTATGCCTCAGCGCCCGGTGAACGGATAGACGAGCTGCCGCGCGTAGTCGGCCGGCACCGACGCGCCCTCGAGGCCGTACGCGGCGGGCCAGCGGTCTTCCGGCACGTAGTAGGTCCCGAACAGCCGGTCCAGCACCGGCAGGTGCACCGCGAAGTTCTTGTCGACGGCCGCGCGCTCGGCCGCGTGGTGCCAGTGGTGGAACCGCGGCGTGGCCAGCACGTGCGCGATCCGTCCGAAGCGAAAGCGCACGTTGGCGTGGATGAACACGGCGTGGAAAGAGACGAAGACGAGATACGCGTAGACCGCGGGCGGCGAGAAGCCGAGCACGTAGAGGGGCACGAAGGCGAGCGCGCGCGTCACCACCACGTCGACGAGATGCATCCGCGAGCCGGCCAGCCAGTCCATCACCTCCGACGAGTGATGCACGGCGTGGAACCGCCACAGGAACGGCACCGCGTGAAAGAGCCGGTGGATCGCGTACTCCGACAGGTCGGCCACGACCAGGATCTCGACGAACTGCAGCAGGTAGGGCTGCGCGGCCACCGCCGTCTGGATGGCCGGGTGCACGGCCCACCGGAAGAAGATCGCGGCCGGCATGAGCGTCAGCAGCACCGTGATCTGCACCAGCAGGTGGCTCACCGCGAAATGGGCGAGGTCCGTGGTCCAGCCCGGGCGCAGCACGCGCTGCGGCAGCCGCGCGAAGAGCTGCTCGAGCGGCACGAAGAGCGTCGCGAGCACGAGGACGTTGAGGAGAAACCAGTCGAGGCCGAGATATCGCGCGCCGTCGAGCGAACCCACGTCGACCTGCGAGCCGCCGAGCAGGAGGGCGGCGACGACGAGCGCGAGGGCGGTGAGCCCCAGCGGCGCGCGCCGGCTCAGCACGATGCTCACGAGGGCGAGACCGAAGGCGCCGACGAGCACGAGATGGATCAGGAGCCGGACGACCTCCAGCGGATAGAGCGCGCGCGCGTCGGGAACGGTCAGCAACGCTGGGTAGCGGATGCAGAGGACGGCGCCGGCACCGAGCGCCCCGAGCGCCACGGCGCCCACGCCGCTGATCCAGCCGGAACCGAAGCGCCGCTCGTACCCGAGCGGCCGCTCCGTCATCGAGCCGCGTGCGGTCCCCGAGGCGCGCCCCGGACCGTCATCACCCGCACGCCTCGAACAGCCCGGCGGCGCCCTGGCCGCCGCCGACGCACATCGTCACCACGCCGTAGCGCGCCTTGCGCCGCAGCATCTCGTTGGCGATGGTGCCGACCATGCGCGACCCCGTCATCCCGAACGGGTGGCCGATCGAGATCGAGCCGCCGTTGACGTTGAGCTTGTCGGGATCGAGGCCGAGCTTGTCGCGGCAGTAGATCACCTGCGAGGCGAAGGCCTCGTTCAGCTCCCACACGTCGATGTCCTTGACCGTGAGCCCGTGCCGCTCGAGCAGCTTCGGCACCGCGTACACGGGGCCGACGCCCATCTCGTCCGGCGCGCAGCCGGCGATGGCGAAGCCGCGGAAGACGAGCTTGGGCTTGATGCCGAGCGCCTTCGCGCGGTCCATCGACATGAGCAGCGTGGCCGAGGCGCCATCCGACAGCTGTGACGAGTTGCCGGCCGTCACCGTGCCCTGCCCGCTGGTCTTGTCGAAGTGCGGCGGCAGCCCGAGCAGCCCCTCCAGCGTCGTGTCGGCGCGATTGCACTCGTCCTTCTCGACGTAGTACGGCTCCTCGCCCGTCTTCTCGCCGGTCTTCCTGTCCAGGACGGCGCGGGTGACGTGCATCGGCGCCAGCTCTTCCTTGAAGAAGCCTTCCTGCTGCGCGCGCGCCGTGCGCTGCTGACTCAGCAGCGAGTACTGATCCTGCGCCTCGCGGGTGATCTTGTAGCGCTTGGCGACGACCTCCGCCGTGTCGCCCATCACCATGTAGATGCCGGGCAGGTGCTCCTTCACCCACGGGTTCGGCGCGTTGTCCCGCTGCATCATGGTGATCGATTCCACGCCGCCGCCGAAGACGACGTCCGCCCCCTCGTTGACGATGTGGTTGGCGGCGATGGCGATGGCGTTCAGCCCCGACGAGCAGAAGCGGTTGATCGTGAGGCCGGCCACGCTGACGGGCAGCCCCGCCCGCATGGCGGAGACGCGCGCGATGTTGTGTCCCTGGGCGCCGTGCGGCTGGCCGCAGCCGAGGATGACGTCCTCCACTTCCTTGGGGTCGAGCTGCGGCACCTTGCCGAGCGCGTCCTTGATGCAGTGGGCGGCGAGGTCCGACGGCAGCGTCATGTTGAACGAGCCGCGCTGCGATTTCGCGAGCGGCGTGCGGGAGCTGGCGACGACGACGGCTTCCCTCATGGCGGTTCCTTTCGTCGGGGAGTGTGGCCCGATAGTATCACCGCCCCGACCTCGGAGATTCTCCGTGGTCCGCGCGTGCAAATCGTACGCTCGGCATCTCCTCCCCCGATGGCAATGAACTTGAAACTCTCCGCAACGGCAATCGCAATACCTCAAGGAGGTTCGATCATGACGAGTATCGTCAAAGTCATCGGGTCGACGGCGGCCGTCGCCGCGATCCTGATCCCGACCGTCGCCATCGGCGGCGGCAACCCCACGCGCGCTGATTTCGATCGTTGCAATCAGGTCGCGATGCAGGCGGCCGGCGTCTCCGGCAGTCAGTCGCCGTCCGCGTCGCCGGCCACCTCGGGCACCGGGGCGTCGGGCTCGATCGGCAGCGGTGGGGCATCCGGCTCGATCAGCAGCGGGACCGGCTCGTCGAGCACGGCCGGCAGCGGCACCGCGACGAGCGGGACCGGCGTGAGCACCAGCTCGCCGTCCGGGAACACCGTCAGCTCGCCGGCAACGGGCAGCACCAGCTCGCCATCGGCATCGGGCAGCACCGGCTCGACGAGCGGGACCATGTCCTCGGGCTCGACGACTCATGGCTCGGGGTCGGTCAGCGGCTCGGCCAGCACGTCGGACGACCAGCAGCTGGAGCGCGCGGTCCAGGCGTACCGGGACTGCCTGAAGAAGTAAGCGTCACTCGGACGCTTCGAAGCGATGATGGTCGGCGCGCCGGACGCGGCGCGCCGATCTATTTCGCGCCGGGCGGCGCGCCGGCCGCCCATCCCGCCGCGACGTCCTTCGACACGTCGCGCTGGAACGTCGGCGAGATGATGATCTCCTCGATCACCGTGCGCTGCGGCATGGTGCACACGAGGAGGATCGCGCTGGCGACGTCCTCGGGCAGCATCATCGTCGAGCGTGCCTTCGCGTCGGGCACGAGCGGGCGCTTGTCGAGGATCGGTGTGTCCACCTCGGCGGGGAAGATCGTGCAGGCGCGGATGCCCTTGTTGCGCAGCTCGGCGTGCGTGGCCTGCATCACGGCGCGGGCCCCCGCCTTGGCCGCGCCGTAGGCGACGCCGCCGAGCCCGCCCGGTCGCAGCGCCGCCAGCGAGGCCACCGTCACCACCGTCCCGGCGCCGCGCTCCAGCATCGACGGCAGGACGGATTGCGTGAGCGCGTACACGCCGGTGAGGTTCACGTTGATGACGGACTCCCACTGCTCCTGGGGCGTCCAGCGAATGCTGCGCGCGTGCGAGGACTCCCCCGCGTTGTTGATCAGGATGTCGACGCCGCCGAACGTCTTGACCACCCACGCGCCGAGCTCGCGCGCCTCGGCCGCCCTCGTGAGATCGCACGTGCGGGCGACGGCCGTGCCTTTCTCGCGCTCGATCTCGGAGACGACCTGCGCGAGCGGCTCCTTGCGTCGCCCGGCCAGCGCGACGCGCGCGCCCTGAGCGGTGAGCATGAGCGCCACCGACCGGCCAATCCCGCTGCCACCGCCGGTGACGATGGCGATCTTCCCGTCGAGCGTCTTCATGGTCAGGGCCTCGGCAGTCGTGAGGCCTCGGCGCACGTGCGCTCGACCTCGTCGAGGGTCTTGGGCGTGCCGGTGGTCAGGTTCTCGTGGCCGCCGGCGGTGACGAGGACGTCATCCTCGATCCGGATGCCGATGCCGCGGAACTCCTTCGGCACCGGGTGCGTGACCGTCTGGGCTTTCGCCTTCTCTTCCTCCTCGAGCTTCCTGGCAACGGCCATGCCCATGCGGTAGCGCCGCTCCCACTGCTCCTCCTCGCTGTACTCGCGCAGCGTGAACGTCACGCTCTCGCGCTCGGGATCGAAGTAGAGGCCCGGCTCGACGGTGAAGACCATGCCCGGCTCGAGCGCGCGCGAGGCACCCGACGTGCGGTAATCGCCCACGTCGTGCACGTCCATGCCCAGCCAGTGGCCGGTGCCGTGCATGTAGAACTCGCGATAATGGTGCATGGCCAGCGAGTCGGCGACGTTGCGCGGCAGCAGCTTCAAGTCCACCAGCCCTTCCGTCAGCACCCGGCGGGCGGCGTCGTGGATCACCTCGTACCTCACGCCCGGCCGCGCGGCGGCGATCCCGGCCTGGTTGGCGCGGAGCACGACGTCATAGATCGCGCGCTGGGGGCCGCTGAAGCGGCCGTTCACCGGGAACGTGCGCGTGATGTCGGAGGCCATGTAGCCGTACTCGCAGCCGGCGTCGATCAGCAGCAGCTCGCCGTCCTCCATCCGCCGCGTGTTCTCGACGTAGTGCAGGATGCACGCGTTGGCGCCGGAGGCGACGATCGACGGGTAGGCGTTGCGGGCCGAGCCGCGCGTGCGGAAGACGAACTCGAGCGCGGCCTGCACCTCGTACTCGTGAAGGCCCGGCTTCGCGTAGCGCATCGCCTCGGCGTGGGCGTCGCGGCTGATCTCGCAGGCGCGGCGCAGCCGCGTGATCTCCGCCGGCGTCTTGCGCAGGCGCAGCTCGTGGAGCAGCAAACCAGGATCCTCGACGCGCACGGGCGTCGTGAAGCCCCGCGCGCGCGCCGCCCGCAGCTCGGTCACCAGGCGCGTGACGCGGCCGTCGAAGCTCGCGTTGCCGAGGCGATAGTAGACGACGGCCCGGTCCACCGCGTACTCCCGCAGCTTGGCGTCGAGCTGGTCGATGGGATAGGCGGCGTCGGCGCCGTAGGTGGCGATGGCGCCCTCGACACCGGCACGGCGGCCGTTCCAGATCTCCATCTCGCGGTCGCGCGGGCGCACGAACAGCACGTAGCGCTCCTTGGCGTGCGCGGGGTTGACGAGGGCGACCGCGTCGGGCTCGTCGAAGCCGGTGAGGAAGAAGAAGTCGCTCGCCTGGCGGAACTCGAAGTGCACGTCGCCGTTGCGCGGCCACTCGGCGGCGCCGGGGATGACGGCGAGCGCATCGCCGAGGGCGGCGGCGAAGCGCTGACGGCGCTCGAAGAACGGCGCGAGGTCCGGGCTCATGGCTCCCTTGATACCATAGCAGCGAGCCGATGGCCCGCCTGAGCGTTCTCGATCAGTCCCCCGTGCGCAGTGATGCCAGACCCGCCGACGCGATCCGCGAGACGCTCGCGCTGGCGGAGGCCTGCGACCGCCTCGGCTACACGCGCTACTGGCTGGCGGAGCACCACTCGACGGCGGCCCTGGCGGGCACGGCGCCGGAGGTGCTCATCGGGCAGGTCGCGGCGCGCACGTCGAGGATTCGCGTCGGGTCGGGTGGTGTGATGCTGCAGCATTACAGCCCGCTGAAGGTGGCGGAGTCGTTCCGTGTGCTCGAGACGCTCTTCCCCGGCCGGATCGACCTCGGGCTGGGCCGCGCGCCCGGCAGCGACCAGCTCACGGCCCGGGCCCTGGCCGGGCCCGCCGGAGGATCGCCGGAGCTGTTCCCGCAGCAGGTCGGCGATCTCCTGGCCTGGCTGGGGGGTGAGCCACCGCCCGAGCATCCGTTCGCCAGAGTGCGCGCGATGCCGACCGGCGACACCGTGCCCGAGGTCTGGCTGCTCGGGTCGAGCGATCAGTCGGCAGCGCTGGCCGCCCACTTCGGCACCGCGTTCTCGTTCGCGCACTTCATCAACGCCGACGGCGGCGCCGAGGTCACGCGCGCCTATGTGCGCCAGTTCAAGCCGTCGGCGCTCCGAGCGGAGCCCATGGCGAGCGTGGCCGTCTTCGTCGTCTGCGCCGACACGGAGGCCGAGGCCGAGCGGCTCGCCACCAGCCGGGATCTCTTCATCGCGCGGCTCTACACCGGCCGCGGCGGCCGCTATCCGACGGTGGCCGACGCCGCCGCGCATCAGTACACGGCCTGGGAGCAGCAGATCGTGCAGCACGCCCGTCGGCGGCGCGTGGCCGGCACGCCGGCGCAGTGTCGCGAACGGCTCGACGCGATCGCCCGCGAGTACGGCGTGGACGAGATCGTGGTCGTGACCATCACCGAGACCGCGGCCACGCGGCTGCGCTCCTACGAGCTGCTCGCGAGCGCGTTCGATCTCGCTCCGCGCTAGACGCCTGTCGGGCGGCCCCCATGGTCTTAGACCCGGCGAGCGTCGGGCCGGCCGAACAGCCCGTACGGCCGGATGAAGAGTAGCGTGAGGAGCACGAGATACGACGCGATGTTGCTGAAGCCGCCGCCGACGATCGGGTCGACGTAGCCGGCGGCCAGCGACTCCAGCACGCCCACGAGCACGGCGCCCACGATGGTGCCACCGATGCTGTCGAGGCCCCCGATGATCACGACGGGGAAGACCTTCAGGCCCACCAGCGCCATCCCGAAGCCGCCGCCGGCGACCACGGTCCACAGCGTTCCCGCGACGACCGAGATGACGCCCATCAGCGCCCACGTCAGCCCGAAGTAACGATGCAGGTCGATGCCGACCGCCATCGCGCTCTGCTGGTCGTCGGCGACGGCGCGCAGGGCCACGCCGACCCGGCTCCGGTGGAGCGTCCAGCTCACCATGGCGATGCAGGCGATGGCGATCCCCGCCGCCGCGGCCTTGTCCGCGGCGATCGCTACGCTGCCGACCACGATCGGCGCGGGGACCGCGTCCACGAGGCCGGTCGGAATGCGGCCGAGCAGCAGCATCGTCCCGCCACGCAGCAGCATCGCCAGGCCGATCGTGATCATGATCAGCGCGTTCGTCGGCCGACCGGCGAGATGCCGCAGGACGGCCTGGTTGAAGCCCCCCATGACGGCGACCATGCCGGCGCACCCCACCACGAGGCCGCCACCGAGGCCGAGCCCGAGGCCGTGCACGCCAACGGCGACGAGCCGTGAGGCCAGCGTGATGCATTCCCCCACGGCGAAGTTGATCATGCGCGATGCCTTGTAGACGACCACGAACGACAGCGCGATCAGCGCGTAGATCGCGCCCGTGAGTGCGCCATCGATCAGCAGGCCCATGAGGAACGTCATGGCGGGACGGCAAGTATAATGGCGCTACAAAGGAGAACCACGTATGGCAGAGGCCGTCATCGTTTCCACCGCCCGCACCCCGATCGGCAAGGCGTACCGCGGTGCCTTCAACAACACGCACGGCGCCGACATGGGGGGACACGTCATCGGTCACGCCGTGAAGCGCGCCGGCGTCGAGCCGGCGGAGGTGGAAGACGTGATCCTCGGCTGCGCGCTGCCCGAGGGCGCCACGGGCCAGAACATCGCGCGCCAGGCGGCGCTGCGCGCCGGCCTGTTGGTCACGACCGCCGGCATGACCGTCAACCGGTTCTGCTCGTCCGGGATGCAGGCGATCGCGCTGGCGGCACAGCGTGTGATCGTCGACAAGGTGCCGATCGTGGTGGCCGGCGGCCTGGAGTCGATCAGCCTCGTGCAGACCGAGCACATGAACCTCCACCGGCTGCGCGACGAATGGTTGGAGGAGCACAAGCCCGAGATCTACATGACGATGATCGAGACGGCCGAGGTCGTGGCCAAGCGGTACTACATCACGCGCGAGAAGCAGGACGAGTACGCCCTGATCAGCCAGCAGCGGTGCGCGGCGGCCCAGAAGGCCGGACGCCTCGACGCCGAGATCGTGCCGATGACGACGAAGAAGATCGTCGTCGACAAGGCGAGCGGTGAGACGCGCATCGAGGAGGTCACGCTGAAGCAGGACGAAGGCAACCGGCCGGACACCAGCGCTGAAGGCCTGGCCGCGCTCAAGCCGGTGACCGGCGAGAAGGGCCACATCACGGCCGGCAACGCGAGCCAGCTCTCCGACGGCGCCTCCGCCTGCGTGGTCATGGACGCCGCCCTTGCCGCCCGGCGCGGCCTCAAGCCGCTCGGAGTGTTCCGCGGCCTCGCGGTGGCCGCCTGCGAGCCCGACGAGATGGGGATCGGCCCCGTGTTCGCGGTGCCGCGATTGCTGCAGCGCTTCGGCCTCAAGATGGACGACATCGGCCTCTGGGAGCTGAACGAGGCGTTCGCGGTACAGGTCGTCTACTGCCGCGACAAGCTCGGCATCCCGATGGACCGGCTCAACGTCGACGGCGGCGCCATCGCCATCGGTCATCCGTACGGCATGAGCGGCTCGCGCATGGTCGGCCACGCTCTCATCGAGGGCAAGCGCCGGGGCGCGAAGTACGTGGTGTGCACGATGTGCGTCGGCGGCGGAATGGGCGCCGCCGGGCTGTTCGAGGTCGCGTAAGACGAAACGCCCCGGCGGGGCCGGGGCGTTCCTCTGCTACCGCTACACGTAAGTCGGAGTTACTTCTTGGTCGAGTCGCTCGGCGCCTTGTCGGCGCTGTCGCGCTTGCCGTCCTTGTCGCTGTCCTTCACGCGCGGGGACGTCGCCGGGCTGGCCGACGGCGCGCGATCCGCGCCCGCGGTGCGCTCGTAGCGAGGCGCGCTCTCGAGCTTGGCCTGATCCATCGTGATTGCGGCCTTGCGCCCGTCCTGGGCGGGGGCCATCTTGAGCTCGGACCACGGCACCACGACCTTGCGCTCGCCCACGCCAAGGAAGCCACCAACGCCCACGACGACGTGCGAGATCTTGCCGCTCTGCGGATCGATCATGAGGCGATCGATCTCGCCGATGTCCTTGCCTTCGGTGTTCTTGATCCGCGTGCCGATGATGTCGCCCGAGTCGTGCAGGCCCGCCTCGTTCTTCCACGCGGGACGCGTGTCACGGGCGGTGTCCCGCTGCTTGCTGACGTCGCGGTCTGACGCCGGGCGATCCGCCGGACGCGCCGGGGGTGTCGAGGTCTGCGCGCTCGCCATCAGCGGCGTCGCCACGACCAGGGCTGCGATGCCGACGAGTACTTTTTTCATTTTGCCCTCCTGGTTGGAAGCTGCCGATACCAGGAAGGAGCAACGGTGATGCCACCGGCGGGTCAGCGCGCGCGCGATTCGACGAGACGCCAGCCGGCCTCGGCGAGCGGCCGCGCCCGCTCGCCGCGCTCGCGGGCATTCGGATCGTTCGCGGTGCCCGCGATCACGCGGCCCATGATTCCCTGCGCGATGGCGGCCAGGCGGAACTCGGCGAAGGCGATGTAGAAGTCCCAGTCCGCGATGCCCTCGCGGCCGGTGCGTCGGCAGTACGCGTCCAGGTACGCGGCCTCGGTCGGAATGCCGAGGTCCGCCAGCGGCGCGTCGCGCAGACCTTCCCACTCGTTGCCGAGGTGGTAGGGCATGCAGTTGTAGGCGAGATCGGCCATCGGATGTCCCAGCGTCGACAGCTCCCAGTCGAGGACGGCGGCCACGCGCGGCTCCGTCGGGTGGACGATCATGTTGCCCGGACGATAATCGCCGTGAACGAGCGTGGTGTCGTCGCTGGCCGGGATGTGCTTCGGGAGCCACTCCATCAGCCGCTCCATCGCCTCGATCTTCTCCGTCTCGGAGGCCCGGTACTGCTGGCTCCAGCGATGGATCTGCCGTGCGTAGTAGTTGCCCGGCCGTCCGAAGTCGGCGAGGCCGACCTTCTGCCAGTCCACCGTGTGCAGCCGGGCCAGCACGTCGTTCATGGAGTCGTAGATCGCCGTCCGCTCCGCGCGCGTGGCGCCCGGCAGGTTCGCGTCGCGGAAGATCCGGCCGTGCACGCAGTCCATCACGTAGAAGATCGTGCCGATGACGGTCTCGTCCTCGCACAGCACGTACGGCTTCGGCACCGGCACCGTCGTGTGCATCGCCAGCGCGGCGAGCACGCGGTACTCGCGATCCACGGCGTGGGCGGAGGGCAGGAGCTTGCCGGGGGGCTTGCGGCGCAGCACGTACTCGCGGCCGCTCGCCGTCAGATAGTAGGTCGGGTTCGACTGGCCGCCGCGGAACTGCCGCACGGTGAGCGGGCCGGTGAAGCCCTCGATGCGATCGCGCAGATAGCGCTCGAGCGCGCTGACGTCGAAGCGGTGAACGTCGCGAACGTCGGCCGTGCCTTCCATGGGCGGTCGAGCATACCGCACTTGACGGGTGCTCGCGCCGGACCGCATCATGCGTCCCGGAGGACGCCACCATGCGTTACGAGGTCGTCGAGGGCTGGGAGCAGCTGCCGAAAGGGTACGAGCATCGCGACGTGGCGGGCGTGGCCGTCGATGGCGAGGACCGCGTCTTCCTCATCTGCCGCGGCGATCATCCGATCATCGCCTACGACCGGAAGGGCAGCTTCCTCCGCTCGTGGGGCGAGGGCGAGTTCACCTACCGGACGCACGGCATCAGCATCGGCCCCGACGGCACCGTGTGGTGCACCGACGACGGCAACCACACCGTGCGGCAGTTCACGCCGCAGGGCAAGCTGCTGAAGACGCTCGGCACCCTCGATCGTCCCTCGGACACGGGCTACGACGGGCGCGACTACATGACGATCCAGCGCTCGGCGGGGCCGTTCAACCGGCCGACGAACATCGCCATCGGACCGAACGGCGACCTCTACGTGTCCGACGGCTACGGCAACTCGCGCGTGCACCAGTTCTCGTCGACGGGCACGCTCAAGCGGTCGTGGGGCGAGCCGGGCACGGGGCCGGGCCAGTTCTACATCCCGCACGGCATCGCCGTCGCCGCCGACGGCCGCGTGTTCGTCTGCGATCGTGAAACCGATCGCATCCAGATCTTCAGCCCCGACGGCGAATACCTCAGCGAGTGGACCGACACCCAGCGCCCGACGCATCTGGTCTTCGACGGCGCCGGCCGCGCCTACGTCTCCGAGCTCTGGTGGCATCCCGGCCAGGTCTCCCGCCGCCACGGGCCCACGCAGACCGCCAAGCACGGCCGCGTGAGCGTCTTCGACCGCGACGGACGCCTGCTCGCACGGTGGGGCACCCCTGAGGCGACGAAGCCCGGCAGCTTCGCCGCGCCGCACGGGCTCGCCGTGGACTCCAAGGGCGACGTCTACGTCGGCGAGGTCACCTGGACCTTCGCGGTGAGCCGCGGCCTCGCGCCGGCGGACTGCCACACGTTCCAGAAGTTCGAGCTGAAGAGCTGAACGCGGCGCCTTCTTTCGAAGCTAGAGCGATTCGGCGATGCGGATCAGCTCCTCGTACTCGCTCATCCAGTAGTTCGCCTGCTTGAACGTCGGGAACGCCGTGGGAAATGCGGGATCGTCCCACCGCCGCGCGATCCAGCCGGACATGTAGACGATGCGCAGCGCGCGCAGCGGCTCCGCGAGCGCCAGCGTCGAGCGGTCGAAGGGACGAAAGAGCTCGTAGCCGGCGAGCAGGTCCTCGCGCTCCCGCTGCGCCTCTTCCGAGTAGCCCCGCGCCAGCAGCCACAGATCCTGGATCGGTGGCCCCATCAGCATGTCGTCGAAGTCGACCAGCACGGGTCCGTCGGACGTCCACAGCACGTTGCCCCAGTGCAGGTCACCGTGGATGCGCTGCGGCCGCGCGGCCGCCAGCCGCGGCGCCGCGGCGGCGGCGATGCGGAGCGCGACGTCGCGGTAGCGCGGCAGCAGCGCCTCCGGCATGAACGGGCCGCTGGCGAGAGCCTCCAGCGGCTCGTGAACGTAGCGCTCCACGCTGAGCCGCGGGCGGTGCTTGGCCTCGCGCGCGGCGCCGACGGCGTGCATGCGGCCGATCGTGCGGCCGATGAGGCGGCGGCGTTCGGCATCCAGCTCGTCCATGATGCGGCCGCGCACCCGCGGAAAGACGCTGTAGAAGATGCCGTCGATCTCACCGAGCGTGCTGCCGGTGCCGAGATCGAGCGGCGGCACCACCGGGAGCTCGGCGGCGGCGAGCTCGGCGAGGAACGCGTGCTCGTCGAGGATCGTCTCCCGCGACCAGCGCCCGGGCCGGTGGAACTTGACCACGAGCCGCCGCTCGTCCTCGAGCTCCACTTCATACACGCGATTTTCGAACGCGCGGAGCGGCTGGCAGCGGCCGGTGCAGCGCAGGCCGCCCACCTCGACCGCGTCCAGCACGCGATCCGGCGTGAGCCCGAAGAACGTCGCGCGCGGCTGGCTCAGATGACCGACTTTCCGGCGTCGACCATGAGCGCGGTGCCGGTGACGAACGAGGACTCCGCGCACGACAGGAACAGGATCGGGTAGGCGACCTCGCGCGGCTCGGCCCACCGGCCGAGGAGACCGTTGTCGTGCGCGCGCGAGCGGCGCAGCTCGGCCTCGGACACGCCCTGGCGCGCGGCGCGCTCGATGTGATACCGGGTGATGGTGCCGCCGGGACAGACGGCATTGACACGGATGCCGTGCGGCGCTTCCTCCACGGCCAGCGCGCGCGTGAAGCCGAGCACGGCCGCCTTCGTGGTGTCGTACTGCCCCATGCCGGCGCGCCCGAGGACGCCGAACACGGACGACACGTTGACGATCGTCGCGTTCCCGGCCGCCCGCAGCGAGGGCAGCGCGGCCTTCGCGCAGAACGCGGTGGCGAGCACGTTGACGTCGACGATCCGCCGCCAGTCCTCCTCCCGCGCCTCCGCGAGCGGCGCATAGACCCGGATGCCCGCCACGTTCACGAGGGCGTGCAGCGCGCCGAAGCGGCTCACCGTGTCGGCCACCACGCGGCGCGCTTCGGGTTCGAGACCGACGTCCGCAACAACGGGCACCACCCACGCGCCCGGAATGTCGGCGGCGATCGAAGCCGCCGCCGCGTCGGCGGCGCGCCGATCGGCGTCGACGAGCGCGACGGCGCCACCCTCCTCGGCGAAGAGCCGCGCGGTCGCCTCCCCGATCCCGCCGCCGCCGCCGGTGACGAGGGCGACGCGGCCCGTCATGCGCCCCGGCATGGGCGGTCAGGCGAGGGTGAGCGTCTGGTCGTCCCGGACGAGCACGAGCGGGCGCGCGGCGGCCAGCCAGTCGGCGCCGGCCGGGAGGACGACGGACGCCGAGCGCACGCAGAAGGAGCGCGGGTCACCGCCGGGCGCCGGCTCGCCGCGCTCGCGAAGGGCCCGCGCCGCCGTCATCAGCCGCCGCCGCACCTGGATGATGGCGGTGTCGCTGGAGCCGAGCCGCTCCTGCGAGCGGTCGACACGCGGCCCCTGGCTCTCCTGGATGGCCTGGTCCTGAACGCCGAACCCGGGAATGCCACAGAACATCGTCGTGCGGTGCACGTCCCAGTCCATGAAGTAATCGTTGTCGCGGCTGGCCACCGTGCGCACGTCGCCGTAGGGCTCCGGGGTGGCCGGCGCGTAGTCGCACACGTGGGCGCCCTTGCCCTCGATGTGCAGCGCGATCTCCTCGCGCGTCAGCGGACGCTCGACGTGCCAGGTCACCATCCAGTTGACGACGTGCGTGTCGTCCATCGGCACCCAGATGTGGGACTGCACGACCTTCTCGCCGACACCGACCGGCGGCATCGTATGGAACGGCAGCAGGTACTGCGTCACGCGCCAGTGCCAGCAACCGTCGGGCTGCGTGCGGCGGGCGCCGATGAGCGCGCCATAGTCGGTGTCGACGACGTCGAACCGCGGCGCGCGATCGCCCGTCTGCACGGCGGCGCCGACGCCGAAGCTGGCCCGATCCATGTCGTCCGCGATACCGCGGTCGGTATGATCGATCGGCGCGTGCAGGAACGAGATGTGACTGGAGTCGATCCCGCCCTCCATCGCCTGAAACCAGTTGCAGTCCTGGACGCGCTTGGACGCGAAGACGTGATCGGCGGGCAGCAGCGTCCATTCGAGGTCCGGCAGGGGCGGCGCCGCGCCCGGGCCCATCCACGCCCAGATGACGCCGCCGCGCTCCGCGCACGGATACGCGGTGTGACACACCTTGGACGCGAAGCTGGAGTCCGCCGGCTCGCTTGGCATGTCGACGCACTGGCCGTCGAGCGCGAACTTCCAGCCGTGGTAGACGCAGCGCATCCCGCCCTCTTCGTTGCGCCCGAAATAGAGCGAGGCCCCCCGATGCGGACAGAATTCCGCGATGACGCCCGGTCGCCCCGACGGCGTTCGATGCACCACCAGCCGCTCGCCCAGCAGCTGCACGCGCTTGACGCGGCCGCCCGCGACGACCTCGCCGGCCAGGACGACCGGGATCCAGTACCGCCGCAGCAGGTCGCCCATCGGCGTGCCGGGGCCGGTGAGCGTCAGCAGATCGTTCTCGCGCGCGCTCAACATGGCCGTCTCCTGGACCTCCCCGCGGATTGGGAAGCTATCATGCCTCATCCGTCACTTTCAGGCCACCGACGGTGGCGGGGCGGCACAACGCTCCTGAACGAGCTCGCTGGCGCCGCCTTTGCACACCTTGCTCGCGCCGATGCGGATCGCGCAGGTTGCACCACTCTACGAGGCCGTCCCTCCGAAGCTCTACGGCGGTACCGAGCGCGTCGTCGCGCTGCTGACGGAAGAGCTCGTGCGCCGCGGGCACGAGGTGACGTTGTTCGCCAGCGGGGACTCCGTCACCTCGGCGCGGCTCGCCGCCGTCACCGAGCGGGCGCTTCGTCTCGACGCGGCCAGCCGCGACCTGCTGGCGGCAGACACGATCCGCGAGCTCGATCTCGTGTTCGGCAACGCGCGGGACTTCGACGTCATCCATTGCCACGTCGACTATCTCGCCTTTCCGTTCTCCGGCCTCGTGGCCACGCCGACGCTGCACACGGTGCACGGGCGGCTGGACTTGCCGCACCTCACGCCGATCTACCGGCAGTTCAAGCACGTGCCGCTCGTCTCGATCAGCGAGGCGCAGCGCGCCCCGCTCGCGGACGTCGGCGTCACCTGGATCGGCACCGTCCATCACGGGCTGGCGCCCGATCGGTTCACGTTCTCGGCGACGCCGGGCGACTATCTCGCCTTCCTCGGCCGGCTGTCGCCGGAGAAGCAGCCCGACCTGGCCATCGAGGTGGCCAAGCAAACGGGGCTGCCGCTGCGCATCGCGGCCAAGGTCGACGCGGCCGACCGCGACTATTATGAGCGCGTGGTGGCCCCGCTCCTCGACCATCCGCTGATCGAGTTCGTCGGCGAGATCGGCGACGCCGACAAGTCGGCCTTCCTCGGCGGCGCGCGTGCGCTCCTCTTTCCGATCGACTGGCCCGAGCCGTTCGGGCTCGTGATGCTGGAGGCCATGGCCTGCGGCACGCCGGTGATCGCGCGCCCGCGCGGCTCGGTGCCCGAGATCGTGCGGCCCGGCGTCAGCGGCTTCATCGGAGAATCGACGGCCGAGCTGGTGGCCGCGGTGAGCCGCGTGGACACGATCGACCGCGCCGAGTGCCGCCGGGACTTCGAGCGCCGCTTCGGCGTCACGCGGATGGTCGACGACTACGAAGCGCTGTACCGGCGCGTGTGTCGACAGGCCCGCGCCGCATGACCGACGAGCGCCCGCGCGACGACCTCATCATCGGCGAGCACTACTACATCCTCGCCGGGAGCGTCGCCGCCGATCTCCCGAAAGTGGTCCTCAAGCACGACACCGCGTTCCTCGTGGCCGACCGGCGCGGCGACTTCCCGAACATTCCGGGCGAGTTCGGCTTCTACGTCGAGGACACCCGGTACCTCAGCCTCCTGGAGCTGCGGCTGCACGGCCAGCGCGGCCTGATGCTCAACGCCAGTCTCTCGGACGACGCGCTGGAGGCGGCCATCGACCTCACGAATCCCGACGTCTTCGTGAACCCGATGGTGGTATTGCCGGGCCGTTCGACTCGCCTGCTCCGACGCCTCACCATTCTCGGCGGGCAGCTCTACCAGTGGCTGGCCATCGAAGGCTTCGTCGCCGACCGCCACGAGCTCGAGCTGACCCTCACCTTCGCCGCGGATTTCGTCGACGTGTTCGAGGTGCGCGGCCATCCTCGCCCTCGCCGCGGGCAGCTCCTTGCCCCCCGCGTGGACGGCAAGACGGTGCGCCTGGGTTATCGCGGGCTCGACGGCGTCGTGCGGACGACCACGCTGGCGTTCGAGCCACCGCCGGCGCGGCTCGATGCGGAGAGCGCGCAGTATCGCGTGACGCTGGCGCCGCGCGAGCGGCTGGAGCTGTCGGTGGTGGCCACCGCCGCGCGAGAGCCGGCGGCGGCGCCGCGACGGCTGGCGTTCCACGACGCGGCCGGGCGCCGGCGCGCCCCCGTGGAGCGCCTCGACACCGAGGCGGCCCGCATCCGCACCAGCCACGATCGCTTCGATCACTGGGTGTCGCGCTCCCGCGCCGATCTGCACTTGCTCCTGACGGAAACTGCCGATGGCTTCGTGCCCGACGCCGGCATTCCGTGGTACGTGGCGCCGTTCGGCCGCGACGGCCTGCTGAGCGCCTTCCAGCTGCTGCCCTTCGAGCCCGAGATCGCGCGCGGTGTCCTCCGGTACTTCGCGCGTCTCCAGGGGTCGATCGACGACGCGTTCACCGACCAGGAGCCGGGCAAGATCCTGCACGAGCTGCGCCGCGGAGAGATGGCGGCCGTCCGCGAGATCCCGTTCCTGCCCTATTACGGCAGCGTCGACGCCACGCCGCTCTACGTCATGCTGGCCGCCGAGCACCTGAAGTGGACGAACGACGTCGACTTCGCGCGGGAAAGCTGGCCGGCGGTGGAGCGGGCGCTGGCGTGGATGGAGGCCGCCGGCGCGGCCCAGGGCGCGGGATACCTGGCGTACCGGCGGCGCTCGCCGGTCGGCCTCATCAACCAGGGCTGGAAGGATTCGCACGACGCGGTGATGCACGCCGACGGGACGCTCGCGGATCCGCCCATCGCGCTCGCCGAGGTGCAGGGCTACCAGTATGCGGCGCTGGTCGGCGCCGCCGTCATGGCGGAGACGCTCGGCCGTCACGAGAGCGCGCCGGCACTGCGCGCGCGCGCGCGTCGGTTGCAGGAGCGGTTCGAGGCGGATTTCTGGATGCCGGACGAAGCGTTCTACGCGCTCGCGCTCGACGGTACCGGCGCCGCGTGCCGGGTCATCTCGTCCAATCCCGGACACCTCTTGTGGACCGGCATCATCAGCGACTCCCGCGCGCAGATCGTCACGCGGCGGCTGATGGAGGACGACATGTTCACCGGCTGGGGCGTGCGCACGCTCAGCAGCCGCGAGCGGCTCTACAACCCCATGAGCTACCACAACGGCTCCGTGTGGCCGCACGACACCGCGCTCGCCGCCGCCGGCATGCGCGCCCACGGCTTGACCAGTCCGTTCGCCACGCTGGCCGGCGGGCTCTTCGAGGCGGTGCTGCAGTTCGAGAATCTCCGGATGCCGGAGCTCTTCTGCGGCTTCACGCGCGTGCCTGGCCACGGGCCCACGCGCTATCCCGTCGCCTGCTCGCCGCAGGCGTGGGCGGCCGGCGTGGTCTTTCATCTGGTCGCGGCCATGCTCGCCTTCCGCCCGGACGGAGCCGCCAACCAGCTGACGCTGGCGCGCCCGACGCTGCCGCCCTGGCTCACCTGGCTGGAGCTTCGCGGCCTGCGCATCGGAAAGTCGCGGCTGGCCCTGCGCGTCACGCAGGGCACCGACAGCGCCGCCGTCGAGCTCCTCGCCCGCGACGGCGACGCCGAGCTCGTCGTCCGCCGCTGAGCGCGGGGCCTCCGCACCGGCGTAAGATCCCGGCCATGTCGGACGCCGGGGCCGAGTACCAAGGCGAGCGCGCCGTGCTCTATGATCAGGTTGCCACCGGTCTCGACGGGGATGTTGCCTATTACGTCGACGAAGCCAGAGCCTCGGGATCGCCGGTGCTCGAGCTCGGCTGCGGGACGGGTCGCATCCTGATCCCGGTGGCCGAGGCCGGCATCCGGGTCGTCGGGCTCGACGCCTCGGCCGATATGCTGAGCGTCGCCCACGCGAAGCTCACGGCCTGCGGACCCGATGTCCGGCGCCGGACGCAGCTCGTCCACGGAGACATGCGGAGTTTCCAGCTGTCAGAGCAGTTCACGCTGGTGACGATTCCTTACCGCGCGTTCCTTCACAACTTGAGCCTCGAGGATGAGCTCCGGACGCTCCAACGAGCTTGCGACCATCTGACGGAGGATGGTCGGCTGATTCTGAACGCATTCGACCCGAGCGTACGGTTGCTTGCGGCCGGTCGCTTGTCGAGACCACTCCACGAGGGCAAAGAGATCCGGCATCCGCGCACGGGGAACCGGGTGACGGTCCGCGAGGATTTTCGCTACGACCTCGAGCGTCAGCTCGTCGACGGCGCGTTCGTGTACGAGGAGCGAGAGGCCGGCGGACGTGTTGTGAAGACGACGCACGCCCCTCTCACGCTGCGCTACGTCTTTCGTTACGAGATGGAGCATCTTCTCGCGCGGGCCGGCTTCGTCGTGGAGACGCTGTTTGGCGACTTCCGCCGGGGCCCGTTCAAGGCAGGCGGCGAACAGGTCTGGGTGGCCCGCAAGCGCGGCGTGTAACGCCGCCGGGACGCGGCCGCCGTGAGCGATTGACGGTCGCCGGCCCCGGGCGCTACGCTCGGCGCGGACGATACATAAGGAGAGCTCATGCACGTCGGGATGGCCGCCGTCTTCCAGAATCCACAGAAGTCGCGCACCGATCGCGAGGTCTATCGCGAGGAGCTGCGGCTGGCCGACCTGGCCGAGCCGCTGGGCTTCGAGTCCATCTGGGGGGTCGAGCATCACTTCACGGACTACACGATGTGCCCCGACGTGCTGCAGTTCCTCACGTACATGGCCGGGCGAACGCGGCGCGCGCAACTCGGCTCGATGGTCGTCGTGCTGCCGTGGCACGACCCCATGCGCGCCGCCGAAGAGATCGCGATGCTCGACAACATCTCCGACGGTCGCCTGATCCTGGGCCTGGGCCGCGGCGCGGGCAAGGTCGAATTCGACGGCTTCCGGCTGCCGATGGACGAATCGCGCTCGCGCTTCGTGGAGTGCGCGGAGATGATCCTGACCGGGCTCGAGACGGGCTACTGCCAGTACGACGGCACCTTCATCAAGCAGCCGCGGGCGGCCATCCGGCCGGCGCCGTTCAAGTCGTTCCGCGGGCGCACCTACGCGGCGGCGGTCTCGCCGGAATCGCTGCCCATCATGGCCCGGCTCGGCGTGGGCATCCTGATCATCCCCCAGAAGCCATGGCACGAGGTGGCCAAGGAGCTCGACACCTATCGCAGCGTGTACCGGCAGGTGAACGGCGCGGAGGCGCCGCCGCCGATCTCGGCCGGCTGGACCTTCTGCGACCCGAATCCCGAGCGCGCGCGCGAGATGGCGCGCCGCTACATCGGCGGCTACTACCAGACCGTGCTCGACCACTATCAGTTCCAGGCCGACCATCTCGGCAAGACAAAGGGCTACGAGTACTACGGCAAGATGACCGAGAAGATCGCGGAGTACGGGACCGACACGGTGATCGACTACTTCGTCAAGCTGCAGGTCTCCGGCACGCCCGAGGAATGCTACGAGCGCATCCTCGACATCCATCGGCGCACCGGCAACAGTCACTACGTCGGCGTCTTCTCGTATGCCGGGATGCCGTACGACGAGGCGGAGCGCAGCATGCGCCTGTTCGCCGCCGAGGTGATGCCGGCGCTGAAAAAGCTTCGGGTGACGGCGCCGCTTCCCGCCGAGCCCTTCGCCGCCTCGACCGGCAAGGACGTCCGCGCGCTCGGGTTCTGAGATGGCCTTCGAGACGCTCCTCTACGCCGTCGACGACGCCGTGGCGACGATCACGCTGAGCCGTCCCGAGCGGCTGAACGCCGTGAACACGATGATGATCCGCGAGCTGATCGCCGCCTTCGAGCGCGCCGACGCCGACGACGACGTGCGGGCCGTGATCGTGACCGGCGCCGGCCGCGCGTTCTGCGCCGGCGCCGACCTGGGCGGCGGCGCCGACACGTTCGGGCCGCGCGAGGGACGCAGCGAGCGACCGGAGGAGCATCGTGACGGCGGCGGCCTCGTCACCCTCCGCATCTTCGAGCTGAAGAAGCCGGTCATCGCCGCCATCAACGGCCCCGCCGTCGGGTTCGGCATCACGCTCACGCTGCCCATGGACGTGCGGCTCGCGTCGACGGCGGCCCGCATCGGCTTCGTGTTCGCCCGGCGCGGCGTGGTGCCCGAGGCGTGCAGCACCTGGTTCCTGCCGCGCCTGGTGGGCGTGGCGCAGGCGGCGGAGTGGGCGTACACCGGGCGCGTGTTCTCCGCCGAGGAGGCGCTGGCCGGCGGGCTCGTGAGCCGCGTCCTGCCGCCCGCGCAGCTGCTGCCCGCCGCCCGTGAGCTGGCGCGTGAGATCGCGCAGAACAGCTCCGCCGTGTCCGTCGCGCTCATCCGCCAGATGCTGTGGCGCATGCTCGGCGCCGATCATCCCCGCGACGCGCACCGGATCGACTCGCTCGGCATGTGGCACACCGGCCGCTCGGCCGACGCCCACGAAGGCATCGCGGCGTTCCTCGAGAAGCGGCCGCCGCGCTTCACCGGACGACCGAGCAAGGATATGCCGCCCTTCTATCCATGGTGGACATGACGACGCCGCTGACCGTCCAGCTTCCGTTCAACCGCGACATCCTCGGCCGCGACTTCACGCCCGCCAAGCGCGGCGGCAAGCCCGCCGGGGGGCAGGGCCACTGGATCCTCGCCCAGGAGCAGAACCTTCTCGTGGCTCCCGACGCGGACAGCTTCTGCCTTCCGCACGGGGAGTGCCCGCTCGATCTGAACGGGGCCGAGCCCTTCTGGCTCGGCACGTACCGTGACGAGCCGGTCTGGGTGGTCCCGATCGCGCCGGACGTGCCACTGCCCGCCGGCCTCGCGCGCGAAACGGTGGTACCCATGCGCGGGACGCGGCTGCCCGACGCGCTGCTCTCGCTCGGCGGCATGGCCCTGCAGGCGCTCTGGTGGGAGTCGACGAGCGGCCACTGCCCGCGCTGCGGCGCGCCGACGGCGCGGATCGAGGGCGAGTGGGGCAAGAAGTGCCCGCGCTGCGGCTACGAGCACTATCCCCACCTGCATCCGGCCACGATCGTGCTCGTGCGCGACAGCCATCGCGTGCTGCTCACGCGCAAGGCGGGCTGGGTGCCGAACCGCTACGCGCTGGTCGCCGGCTTCGTCGACAACGGCGAGTCGCTGGAGGCCTGCGTCGCGCGCGAGATCAAGGAAGAGGTCGGCGTCGACGTGAAGGACATCCGCTACGTCGGCAGCCAGAACTGGCCGTTCCCGAGCCAGATGATGATCGGCTTCGTGGCCACCTACGCCGGCGGCGACGTCGTCATCGACCGGGACGAGCTCGAGGACGCGTGCTGGTTCGACTGCGACAAGCTCCCCGGCCTGCCGACGCGCCACTCCATCTCCCGCTGGATCATCGACAATTACGGCCGGCCGTAGATGCCGCGCGCGGCGATCGTCCTGTGGCTCCTGCTCGCCTCCGCGTGCGCGCATTCGCCGAGCGAGGCGCCCGCCACACCCACCGTCGACGTGACGGGCAACTGGGTGGGAACGTGGGTGACGGACGACCATCGGCTCACTGGCTCCTGTCACCTCAACGTCAAGCAGGACGGCACGTTCGTCACGGGCGTCCTTCTGCTGACGGGCGTGGTGCCGCCGCAGACGAATGGCTACATCGACGGAACAATCACCAACGACCAGCTCACGCTGGCGCGCGGATCGGTGAGCGCATCGCTGAAGGTCGACGGCAACAGCATGCGCGGCCCCATCTCGGGCCTCGCGGGCCCCGCCACGCTGAGCATCCAGCGCCTCGGCCGCTGACCGGGAGCGCCGGGATCAGCCGGCGGTGTAGCCGCCGTCCACGGGCAGCGCGACGCCGGTGACGAAGGCCGCCTCGTCGCTGGCCAGGTAGAGGATGGCCGAGGCCACCTCGTCCGGCTGACCGAAGCGCTGCAGCGGATACTTCAGGAGGATGGCCTCGCGGAAGGCCGGCTCGTCCAGGAGCGCGCGCGTCATCGGCGTCTCGATCATTCCGGGACACACGCAGTTGACGCGGACGGTCGGCGCGCACTGCACGGCCATCTGGCGCGTCAGATTCACGATGGCACCCTTCGAGGCGGCGTAGGCCGGCGACAGCGAGCCGCCGACGAGGCCGTAGACGGAGGCGAGGTTCACGACGGCGCCGCGGCCGCTGGCGCTCAGCGCGGAAAGCGCCGCGCGCGTGGGGAGATACGTCCCGCTCAGGTTCGTGTCGATCACGCGCTCCCACTCCGCGGGCGCGGGCGCGCGATCGCGGGCTTCCGGACGCACGCCGGCGGAGTTCACGAGCGTGGTGAGGTGCGTGAAGCGCTCGAGCGTCTGCTCGACCATGTGCTCGCAGGCGGCCGGATCGGTGACGTCCGCCTCCAGCGCCATCGCCTCGCCGCCGGCGGCCGTGATCGTGCGCGCGATCTCGCGCGCGCGGTCGGCCGCGCGATCGACGCACGCCACGCGCGCCCCTTCGGCGGCCAACCGCCGCGCCGTCGCCCAGCCGATGCCGGAGCCGGCGCCGGTGACGAGCACGACCTTGCCATGCATCCTCGCCGCCATGACTTTGACTGCGGCGGAGGATACAATCGGGTGCTCGACAACGCCAGAGGGGGCCGTCATGGATTTCGAGTACTCCAAGAAGACGAAGATGTACATGGAGCAGCTCACGGATTTCATGAACAAGCACATCTATCCGAACGAGCACGTCTTCCACGAGCAGCTCGATTCCGGTCCCACCCGCTGGCAGATCCCGCCCATCATGGAGGAGCTGAAGGCGAAGGCGCGCGAGCGCGGCCTCTGGAACCTCTTCCTGCCGGAAAGCCACCGCGGCGCCGGCCTGACCAACCTCGAGTACGCGCCGCTCTGCGAGGTCATGGGCCGCTCGCACATCGCGCCCGAGGTGTTCAACTGCTCGGCGCCCGACACCGGCAACATGGAGGTGCTCGAGCGCTACGGCACCGAGGAGCACAAGAAGGAGTGGCTGCAGCCGCTGCTCGACGGCAAGATCCGCTCCGCCTTCGCCATGACGGAGCCGAAGGTGGCCTCCTCGGACGCCACCAACATCGAGTCCTCGATCGTGCGCGACGGCGACCACTACGTGATCAACGGCCACAAGTGGTGGACGTCGGGCATCGGCGATCCGCGGTGCAAGGTCCTCATCTTCATGGGCAAGACGGACGCGAAGAATCCCGACAAGTACAAGCAGCAGTCGATGATCGTGGTACCGCGCGACGCGCCCGGCATCACCGTGAAGCGGATGCTGACCGTGTTCGGCTACGACGACGCGCCGCACGGCCACGGCGAGGTGCTCTTCGAGAACGTCCGCGTGCCCGCCTCGAACCTGCTCCTCGGCGAGGGCCGCGGCTTCGAGATCGCGCAGGGCCGCCTGGGGCCCGGCCGCATCCATCACTGCATGCGCCAGATCGGCGTGGCCGAGCGCGCCCTCGAGCTGATGTGCAAGCGCTCGATGAGCCGCGTCGCCTTCGGCAAGCGGATCGCCGAGCACGACGTGACGCTCGAGCGGCTGGCCGAGGCGCGCATCCGCATCGATCAGGCGCGGCTGCTGGTGCTGCACGCCGCGTACATGATGGACACGGTCGGCAACAAGGCCGCCAAGCAGGCCATCGCGGAGATCAAGGTGGCGGTACCGAACATGACCGGCCAGGTCGTCGACTGGGCCATGCAGGTCCACGGCGGCGGCGGCGTGAGCCAGGAGTTTCCGCTGGCCTTCATGTGGGCCCACTCGCGGACGCTGCGCTTCGCCGACGGCCCGGACGAGGTGCATCGCCGCCAGATCGGCCGCCTCGAGCTGCGCAAGCACAGCTAGGCGCGTGACGTCTCGGGGGCGGGTCGGGGCGCTGGCGCTGGCGGTGCTGGCCACGGGGTGCGCGGTGACGCGGCCGGCGCCGGCGGCGCGGACACCGGCCGCTTCCGCCGGTCCGGTCCGTCTCTTCGCGCTCGACGACAAGCCGGTCGCGCTCGCTCACGCCTCCGCCGCCGAACCGGCCGGTGGCGCCGTCGTCAGCGGCGGCCGCCCGATCGGCGCCTTCGAGCCGCCGCCGGCCGTCGTCTCCTCCCGGCACCAGGCGCGCGTGGAGAGCGCCAACCGGCTCTACGCGCAACGCGACTATGCAGGCGCGCTCGCCGCCATCGAGCCCGCGTATCTCGACGAGCGCGACAACCCGTTCCTCATCGAGACATACGCACGCGTCCTCTACCGGATGAACGAGCGCGCGCAGTCGTTCGTCCTGTATCGACAGCTCGTCGACCTCCTCGATGCCCGGTGGGGCGGCCCGGACTCCGTCACCGTCGATCTCTGGTTCGTCGACGCGTACTGGAAGGCCGGCACCCTGCACATGGACCGTCGCGAGTGGCAGCGCGCCGCCTTCGAGATCAGCCGCGCGCTGGTCGGCGGGCTGGCGTGGGAGCCGCTCGCCGAAGACCAGGCGCTCTCGTATCTCACGAAGGCGTATTTCGAGCTCGGCCGCCACGAGGAGGCGCGCTACTACGCCCAGCGCGCGCTCGGCCGCAACCCCCGCAACACGTACGCGCGCCAGTACCTCGACCGGCTTGCGCGCGAGCCGAAGGAGCGATAGCGATGGCACGACTGACCGGCGGCGAAGCTCTGGCCAAGCAGCTGGCGCGTGAAGGCGTCCGCGTGGTGTTCGGTCTCCCTGGCGTGCAGCTCTACGGCGCCATCGCCGGCCTGCGCGACGAGCCGTCGATCACCTTCATCACCGCCCGCCACGAGCAGGCCACGACGTACATGGCCGACGGCTACGCGCGCGCCGGCGGCGGCATCGGCGCCGCCCTCGTCGTCCCCGGACCCGGTCTGCTCAACGCGGCCGCCGGGCTCAGCACCGCCTACTCGGCGTCCTCGCCGGTGTTGATGATCGCGGGCCAGGTCCCGCGCCGGAACATCGGCCGCGACGTCGGCGTCCTGCACGAGGTGAACGACCAGATGGAGGCGATGGCGGGCGTCACCAAGTGGCGCCGCCGCGTCCTCGAGGTCGGCGACGTGGCCGGCGCCGTGCGCGCCGCCGTGCGGCAGCTCAAGAGCGGGCGTCCGCGGCCCGTGCACATCGAGCTCCCGCCCGACGTCCTCGAGGAGGAAGGTGACGTCACGCTGCTCCCGCCGGCCGAGAGCGACCGCGCGGCGGCGCCGGAGCCGGAGATCGCCAGGGCGGTGGAGATGCTGCTGGCGGCACAGCGGCCGGTGATCTACGCGGGCGGCGGCGCCGTGCTCTCCGGGGCCCACGAAGCGCTGTCGGCCATCGCGGAGCACCTGCAGGCGGGCATCGCCACCACCGCCGAGGGCAAGGGCGTCGTCGACGAGCGCAGCGATCTGTCGCTCGGCGCCGCGCTGTGGCCGAAGAACCCGCTGCGGCGGTACCTCGACGCGGCCGACCTCGTGCTCGTGGTCGGCTCGCGGCTCGCGATCGCCGGCCTTCAGCCGAGCCAGCAGGTGATCCAGGTCGACGTCGATCCCGACGAGATCGGGCGAAACCACGGGCTGACGCTGGGCGTGGTGGGCGACGCCCGGCTCACGCTCGAGCGGATGCTCGAGCGCCTGCGCGCGGCCGCCCCACGCCCGTCGCGCAAGGCCGAGCGCGAGGCGGTGCGCGCCGAGGTCGCCGCCCTCGACGTCCAGGAGCCGAACGCGCCCATCACGAAGAGCCTGCGGGCGGCCACGCCCGAGGACGCCATCGTCATCTCCGGCATGACGCAGATCGGCTACTACTCGCGGCCGTTCTGGCCGGTCTACCGGCCGCGCACCTATCTGACGTCGTCGTATTCCGGCAACCTCGGCTTCGAGTATCCGACGGCCCTCGGCGCCAAGGTCGCCTGCCCCGACCGGCCGGTGATCGCCATCTGCGGCGACGGCGGCTTCATGTACAACGCCCAGGAGATGTCGACGGCCGTGAAGTACGGCATCAACGTCGTGGCGGTCGTCTTCAACGACGAGGCGTTCGGCAACGTCGCCCGCGACCTCGACGAGGCGTGGGGCGGCAGCTTCGCCGCCGAGCTGAAGAACCCCGACTTCATGAAGCTCGCCGACGCCTACGGCGTGGTCGGCCTGCGCGCCGAGAAGCCGACCGACGTCGGCGACCTCGTCCGCAAGGCGCTGTCGCTGCAGCGCCCCGTCCTGGTCGAGGTCCCGGTGGGCCGGATGGCGCGCCCGGCGTTCTTCGCGCCGCTCAAAAGGCTCGACAAGTACCAGGGACGATGACGACCGAGGCGCCGGTCGAAGCGCGCGTCCTCGATCTCGTCGGGCGCGCGATGGGACGCTTCTCGATGCTGCGCCGGGGCGATCGCGTGGCCGTCGGAGTGTCGGGGGGCAAGGACAGCCTCTGCCTGCTCGCGGCTCTCGTCGCGTACCGCGCGCGCGCGCCGTTCGTCTACGATCTCGTGGCGGTCACCGTCGAGCAGGGAAAGTTCACCGCCGCCCTCGGCGCGCTGGAGCCGCAGATCCGCCGCCTCGGGGTCGAATGGGCGGTGCGCGAAGAGCCGGCCACGCTGGCCCTCGTGCGCGACGGCGTTCTCCATGGCTGTGACGTGTGCAGCCGCCATCGCCGGCGCGCTCTCTATCACCTGGCGGCGGAGGTCGGCTGCGACGTGCTGGCGCTCGGACACACGGCCGACGACTGCGCGGAGGCGCTGCTCCGTAACATCCTCTTCAACGGTCGCATCGCGTCGTTGCCGCCCGTGGCCACCTCGCGCAAGGGCACGCTCCGCCTGATCCGCCCGCTCGCGCTGGTGAGCGAGACCCTGACGGCCGCCTACGTGACGGCGCGTGGTCTCGAGACGATCGGCTGCGTCTGCGGTGAGAAGGACAGCGTGCGCCGCGAGATCCGCGCGTTCCTCACCACGCTCAAGAGCCGGCATCCCGGCGTCGCCGACTCCGTCTCCGCCGCGCTCGGCAACGTCAACCCGTACACCTTGTTCGACGCGGCGCTCGCGAAGAAGGGCGCGGACCTCTCGCCGGCGTTCGACCCTTAGCCTGGAACGGGACTGGACCGGATCGTCGAGAAGGAGCGGGCGCGGCAGCAGGAGCGCCCGGACGACCCGGGCGCTCCGCTGCCATCGGCCTGACGGTTACCGGGCGCCGGCGTTCACCGACACCGACAGCCGATCGCCGGGCCGCACGTTCACCACCGATGCGGGCGGCAGGCGGAGCTGCAGGTCGCTTCCATTACTGCGCAGCGTGACGTTGCCCGTGCCGTGGTCGACCGTCACCACCTGGCCCGAGATCGTGCCGGATGCGACCCGCGTCGACGCCGTCGTGGTGGCCGGCGAGGCCGCCGGCGCGCTGGCGGTCCGCCCGGCCTCGTTCACCACGATGTCGTTGACCACGCGCGTGACCCCCGGCGTCTCCGCCGCCAGCTCGGTGGCGCGCTGCTTCTGCGCCGCCGTGTTGACGTTGCCGGTGAGATAGACGACGCCGTCGTTGGCGTCGACGTTCACCCACGTCAGGTTCTGCATGCGGTCACGGACGAGCTTCGTCTTCACCGTGCCCACGGTGGTCTTGTTGTCGAAGATCTCGCCGGCCGTGCGGCCGGTGAGCGTCTGGCATCCGCTGGCGGTCACGCTGAACACGGCCGCGATGGCCACCACCTTGAACGCTGTCTTCATGATCCGTTCTCCTTTTTCACGCGACACGGAATCGCGGGTCGCTCGGGCGATCCTGGGGCTCCTGACCGGATCCGCCTGGACTCACGCGGAGCTGGTTGTGGACTTCGCGCACGCCGGGCACCTGCTCGGCGGCATCCTCGGCCATCCGCTTCTCGGGCCGCTCACGGACGATGCCGACGAGGGTCACTTCGCCGTTGAGCACGGTAACCTCGACGTCCGAGGCATCGATGTAGCCGTGCTGGCAGAGGATGTCGCAGACGTCTTCGCGGATGCGCTCGTCCGAGCGCTGGTAGCCGCGCGGCCCGCGGCCGGCGTGCGGGCCGGCGGCCCCGCCGCCGCGCGCGCGCTCGAACGTTCCCGGCGGCTCGGCACCCCACGCCGAGGGATCGCCCCAGCCCCAGCGGGGCTCGTAGTAGCGATCCCCCGGCTCGCGGCCGCGCTCGTAGCCTTCGTCGACGTAGCCGCGCTCGCGTCCCCACCACGGTCCCTCGGAGCGCCGCGGTGAGCGGGCGCGTTCGCGCGCCTCGCCGCGATCGACGTAACCCCACTGCTTCGCCCAGCCGCGGTCGATTTCCTCGTCGGCGCGCCCGCCCCAGCCGCGCTCGGCGCCGCCCCAGCCGCGCCGCTCGTCGCGGACGTCACCGCGCCGCCGCGCGTCCTCGTCGTGGAACCATGACCGCAGCTCGTCGATGAAGCGCTCCAGGAATCCGGGCTCGTCGCTTCGCCCGCGCTCGTAGTCGCGGCGGTCCCGGTCGCGCCGGTCCCGCCCACGACGGTCCGACACCCGAAAGTCGTCGTCGTCGCGGTATCGACGAGCGCGCTCGTGCTCCTCGCGATAGTCCATCACGTCCTCCTTGCTGACGGGAGTTCCAGAGCCCCTTGAGCAACGGACATGCCGCCGACTCCGCGACGCGGTACGCTCGAATCGCATGTCGCGGTGGCCGACTCTCACGCTGGTCACGGTCGCCCATGCCCTGGGCGCGCTATCGGTGCTGTCGGTGGCACCGCTTTCGCCGTTCCTGCTCGAGGCGCTCGCGCTGACCCGCGCGCAGGTGGGGCTGCTGCTCCCGGCCGTCTACCTGGGTGGCGTGGTGATGTCCCTGCCCGCCGGCTGGTTGACGGATCGCCTGGGCGTACGCCTCACGCTGGGCGGCGGGCTGCTCGTGAGCGGCGCGCTCGTGCTGGCGGCGTCGTGGGCGCGCACGCTGCCCGTGCTGCTCGGTGCGCTCGTGCTCGCGGGGTTCGGCTTCAGCGTGCTGAATCCGTCGACGGGCAAGGCCGTCATCGAATGGTTTCCGCCGCGCGGCCGCGGTCTCGCGATGGGCATCAAGCAGACGGGCCTGACGCTCGGCGGGCTCGCCGGCGCGCTGGTGCTGCCACCCATCGCGCTCGCATTCGGGTGGCGGCACGCGCTGGCCGCCGCCGGCGCACTGTCGCTGGTGGCGGCCACGCTCGTGCTCGCCCTGTACCGCACGCCGGCGGTGCCGGGGACGGCGCCGGCGACCTCATGGCCGCGGCTGACGGAGCTCGGGATCTTCATGCGGAGGCCAGGCGTCATCGTCGTGTTCATGTCGGGGCTCGCGCTCTCCACCGCGCAGTCGTCCGTCCTCGCCTATCTCGCGCTGTACGCGAAGGAGACGTTCGCCGTGTCGGCGGTGGCGGCCGGGCAGGTGCTGGCGCTGGCGCAGCTCGGCGGCACCGGGGGGCGGCTGGCGTGGGGGGCCGCGAGCGATCGCTTCTTCGGTGGGCGACGGCGCCCCGGCGTGGTCGTGAGCGCGCTGCTCGGCGCCGGCGCCTACGCGCTCTTCGCCCTCGGTCCCGAGCTGCCCGTCACTGGCGTCGTGCCGCTCGCGATTGTCGCCGGCGCCGGCGCGTTCGGCTGGGTCGGCCTCTACTTCGCGCTCGTCGCGGAGATCGGCGGCGCCCGCTATGCCGGCCTGCTGACCGGCGTGGCGGTGGCCTTCGCGTGGAGCGGAGTGCTCGTCGGCCCGCCGATGTTCGGCCTCCTGCTCGGGGCGACTGGCTCGTATGCCTGGCCGTGGCTGGCGCTCGCGATCATCGCCACCGTCGTGGCGGTCACGCTGCCGCAGCTCCGGCCGCTCGTGCAGCGGGAGCCGGCGTGACGGCCGTCGGCGTCGTCGTCGCCGTGCTGATGCTGGCGGGCCTCGCCGGCTCGGTGGTGCCGTTGATCCCCGGCACGCCGCTCATCTTCGTGGGCGCGCTCGTCCACGCCATCGCCACCGACTTCACGCCCATCGGCGCCGGCCGTCTGGCCATCCTGGCCGTTCTCGCCGCCGCAGGCTGGGTGCTCGAGCACGTCGCCGGCGCGCTGGGCGCACGTCGCGCCGGCGGCAGCCGCGCGGCCGTGGTGGGCGCGATCCTCGGGGCACTCGTCGGACTGGCGTTCGCACCCCTTGGCCTGCTGCTCGGCCCGATCGCCGGCGCCATCGCCGGAGAGCTGCTCACCGGGCGCGACCCCGCCGGCAGCGTGCGCACGGGAATCGGCACCGCGCTCGGGGTCCTGGGCGGTGTCGTGGCGCACTTCGCATTCGCGCTGACGATGGTCGGGCTGTTCGTCTGGTGGGTTTGGCGGGGGTAAGGGGCTAAGCTGGCAGCATGAGCCTTCGTCCCGACGAAGCGCGGGTGCAGGCCATCGGCCGCGAGCTGTTCGACCGCGTCGCCGGCGATCGCCAGGCCTTCTACTCGGCCGACCGCTGGACGGCCGCCCTCTTCGCCTGGTCGCTCGCCAACGAAGACGCCAAGCTGCAGCTGTTCCGCTTCATCGACATCCTCCCCGCCCTCGACGAGGACCGCGACCTCGTGCGCCATCTCCGCGAGTACTTCGAGGGTCGCGACGCCCCGTACGCCGCGCTGCTGCGGACCGCGCTCGGCGTGGCGCGCGTGGGATGGCTCGGCGAGAAGGTGGTGGCCGTCATGCTGCGCGAGACGGTGCGCCGCCTCGCACGGCGGTTCGTCGCCGGCAGCACGCCGGCCGAAGCGCGGAAGGCCGCGCTCGCCGCGCGACGCGCCGGACAGGCGTTCACCCTCGATCTCCTCGGCGAGGCGTGCCTGGCCGACAGCGAAGCGGACGCGTACGAGCGGCGCTACGTCGAACTGCTCGAGACCCTCGGGGCGGAGGCGCGGCGCTGGACCGAGGTGCCGCTGATCGACCGCGCGGCCTGGGGGCCGCTGCCGCGCGTGAACCTCTCCGTGAAGATCTCCGCGCTCCATCCCTGGCTCGACCCTGCCGATCCCGAGGGCTCGGGGGCCGCCGTCAAGCGCCGATTGCGCCGCATCCTGCGCGTCGCGACCGCTCGGCATGCGCACGTCCAGATCGACATGGAGGATCGGCGGCTGCGCGACCTGACGCTGAAGATCTTCATGGAGGTGGCCGAGGAGGCGGAGTTCCGGAGGCAGCGCAATCTCGGCGTCGTGCTCCAGGCCTATCTCAAGGACGCGGATGCCGATGCCGAGCGGCTCATCGCGTGGGCGCGGCGGCGTGGCACGCCGATCACCGTGCGGCTGGTGAAGGGCGCGTACTGGGACTACGAGACCGCGCACGCCGAGCTGGAGCACTGGCCGGTGCCGGTGTTCGAGACGAAGCCGGACACCGATGCGAGCTTCGAGCGCCTGACCCGACGGTTCCTCGCGCACGCCGACGTCGTCGACCTCGCCGTCGGCAGCCACAACATCCGGTCGATCGCCCATGCGCTCGCCGGCCGCGAGGCGGCCGGGCTGCCGCCGGGGCAGCTCGAGTTCCAGGCGCTCTACGGCATGGCCCAGCCGCTCGTCCGCGCGCTCACCGACCGGGGCGAGCGCGTGCGCATCTACATGCCGTTCGGAGACCTCCTGCCGGGGATGGCGTACCTGGTCCGGCGGCTGCTGGAGAACACGTCGAACGAGTCGTTCCTCCGCCGCGGCTTCGCCGAACACGAGTCGGCCGACGCGCTGCTCGCCCCGCCCGAGGCGGTGCCGGCCGTGCCGCCGCACCGGCCCGACCCGGGCTTCGTCAACGAGCCGCACGCCGACTTCGCGCGGCCGGGCGCGCGCGTCCGCTTCGGGGCCGGGCTGCTCGCCGTGCGCGCGAGGCTCGGCGCCGCGCTGCCGCTCGTCATCGGTGGCGAGCGCGTGGAGACGGCGGAGCCCATCGTCTCGGTGAATCCCTCGCGCGCCGCCGAGGTCGTCGGCCGGGTCTCCGCCGCCGGGCCGGCGGAGATCGATCGTGCGGTGGCCGCGGCGCTGCGCGCCTTCCCTCGCTGGCGCGACGCCGGGGTCGAGGCCCGCGCGGACGCGCTCGGCCGGGTCGCCGAGCTGCTGCGCGAGCGCCGGACGGAGCTCGCGGCGTGGATCGTCTACGAGGCGGGCAAGCCGTGGGCCGAGGCTGACGGCGACGTGACCGAGGCGATCGATTTCGTCGAGTACTACCGCGCGCAGGCGCTCGAGCTGCAGCGCCCGCAGACGCTCGGCCGCCGGCGGGGCGAGGTGAACCACTACACCCGCGAGGGCCGCGGCGTGGTGGGGGTGATCGCCCCGTGGAACTTCCCGCTCGCGATCCTCACCGGCATGACCTCGGCCGCGCTGGCCACCGGCAACACCGTCGTGATGAAGCCGGCCGAGCAGACGCCGGTCATCGCCGCCAGGCTGATGGAGATCTTCGAGACCGCCGGCCTTCCGCCGGGCGTCGTCAACTATGTGCCGGGCCGCGGCGAGGTTGCCGGGGACGCGCTGGTGCGCCATCCCGACGTGGGGTTGATCGCGTTCACGGGGTCGCAGGAGGTCGGCACCAGGATCTATGCGACGGCGGCGGCGACACCGGGCAATCGATTGCTCAAGCGGGTCGTCGCGGAGATGGGCGGCAAAAACGCCGTCATCGTAGACGACGACGCCGACCTCGACGAGGCCGTGCAGGGCATCCTCACCTCGGCCTTCGGCTATGCCGGTCAGAAGTGCTCGGCCTGCTCGCGCGTGATCGGTGTCGGGCGCGTCTACCCGCGGCTCGTCGAGCGGCTGGCGGACGCCGCCCGCACGCTGCCGATCGGACCGGCCGACGCGCCGGGGACCATCGTCGGTCCCGTCATCGACGAGGCGTCACGCGAGCGCATCCTCGGGTACGTCGATCTCGGCAAGCGCCTGGCGCGGCCGGTGCTCCTGCGCGACGTCGATCCCGAGCTGGCCGCACTCGGCGGCTACTACGTGGCGCCCGCCATCTTCGCCGATGTGCCACTCGGCTGCGCGCTGGCGCGCGAGGAGATCTTCGGCCCCGTGCTCTCGTGCATGGCCGCCGACTCGTTCGAGCAGGCGCTGGAGATCGCGACCGACCTGGACTACGCGCTCACGGGCGGCGTGTTCTCGCGCAGCCCGGTGCGGCTGGCGCTGGCCCGCGGCGCGTTTCGCGTCGGCAACCTCTACATCAACCGCCCGACGACGGGCGCGCACGTCGGGCGCCAGCCGTTCGGCGGACGACAGCTCTCGGGGCTCGGCTACCAGGCAGGCGGTCCGGACTACCTGCTGCAGTTCGTGGAAACGCGGGTGGTGAGCGAGAACACGCTGCGGCGGGGCTTCGCGTCGAACGAGCTGACCTGACGGTCCGGTTTTCGGGGCAAGGCCCCCCGTACACGCCGACCCGCGTCTCTGCGGGCGGCGCGCTCGCGCGCGCGACCCTTACGCCGAGACCGGACGCGCGCGAGGGACCCGGAGCGTGGGCTCGAGCCGCCGCTTCGTGGTCGGTCTCGCCTGACGATGGAACAGCGCGCACCAGCGGCGATTGTCTTCGCCGCCGGCCTCGCCACTCCCGGCCGGATAGCTCTCCATCGCGACGACCTCGTCGTCGAGGCCACCCGAGACCGGAGTGTGCGCCGAGCACCAGCGCACGTCGAGGATCTCCGAGCCCGGGTCGGTGTCCGGCTCGCAGGCGGGACAGTACGGGCGGGCAACCGAGGGCGTATCTCTGATCGGTTCCGTCATCATCGATCCATGGCGAAAATCATGGTCGCCATCTCCTCTTAAAAAACTCTAGCGCACAGGACCGCGAGAACCCGTCAACTATTCTTCTAGTGGTGCAACGCCTTCCCGGGCCCTGATGTTCCCGGTATCCTGACGCGGTGCGACCACCACGCTGGGGCCTCACCGTTCCGCTCGGCGGGATCCCCCTGTCGGACCACGAGACCGTCTACCGAGACGCTGAAACGCTGGGCTACACCGATTTCTGGTCGGCGGAGTCCGATGCCGATCCGTGGATCTGCCTGGCGCTCGCTGCCTGCTGGACGAGCAGAGCCACGCTGGGCACGGCGATCGTCGGCGTGTTCAGCCGTGGTCCGGCCATCATCGCGATGGGTGCGGCCGCCATGGGTGAAGCCGCACCAGGGAGATTCGTCCTGGGTGTCGGCTCCGGATCGAACGTCACCGTCGAGCGTTGGAATGGCGGACACTTCGACCGGCCGCTGACACGGGTGACGGAAGTCGTCCAGGCCGTCCGTCAGGCGCTCGACGGTGTCCCTGTCAGCGTCGACGGGAGAACACTAAAGGTGTCCGGCTTCAAGCTGGGGCGGCCGGCACCCTATCGGGTGCCCATCTACGTGGCGGCGCTGCAGGAGCGCATGATCCGCGAGGCCGTGCGCGTCGCCGACGGCGTGATCACCAACTGGCTCTCGGCGGAGGACGTGCCACAGGTCGCGGGCGTGGTGCGCGACGAGGCGCGGAAGGTCGGGAAGGATCCGGCGTCGTTCCCGATCCTCTGCCGCATCAGCGTCCACCCGACGCGCGAGCCGCGTGCGCGCGAGCAGTTCCGCCGCGCGGTCACCGCCTATCTGAACGTTCCCGTCTATCGTCGGTTCCACCAGTGGCTCGGCCGCGGCGACGCGCTCGCCGAGATGAACGCGCGCTGGGACGCCGGCGATCGCCGCGGCGCGCTGGCCGCCGTGCCCGAGCGCGCCATCGACGACCTCGCCGTCCTCGGGACACCCGACGAGTGCCGCGACAAGGTCGCCCGCTACGTCGCCAACGGCGTCACGGTGCCGATCCTGAACTTCATGAACCTCGAGACGGAGCCCGCCGCGCGCGCCGCCGAGAGCCGCGCGATGCTGAGAGCGCTGGCGCCGCGGCCGTAGTTGCCTTGACGCCCCCGCGGGCGTCGTCTAGCCTCGCCCCGTGTCTGCGATCGTCGTCGAGCACGCGAGCAAGGCCTGGGGCGCGACCCGCGCGGTGGACGACGTCTCCTTCGAGGTGGCCGACGGCACGCTGGCCGTCCTGCTCGGTCCGTCCGGCTGCGGCAAGTCGACGACGTTGCGGCTCATCGCCGGGCTGGAGACGCTGACGGCGGGAAAGATCTTCATCGCCGGCGACGACGTCACCGCGCGACCTCCGGTGCAGCGGAACATCGCGATGGTGTTCCAGTCGTATGCGCTGTTCCCGCACCTCACGGCCGCCGAGAACATCGTGTTCGGCCTCAAGGTCCGGAGGGTGCCGGCGGCGGAGCGGGCGGCGCGGCTGCGACGGGTGGCCGAGCTGCTGGGCCTCGAGCGGCTGCTCGAGCGCAAGCCCTCGCAGCTCTCGGGCGGACAGCAGCAGCGCGTGGCGCTCGGCCGCGCCATCATCGCCGAGAAACCCGTGTGCCTCATGGACGAGCCGCTATCGAACCTCGACGCGCAGCTCCGCGCCGAGATGCGGCGCGAGATCCGCGGCCTGCAGCAGAAGCTCGGCATGACGATGGTCTACGTCACCCACGATCAGACGGAAGCGATGACGATGGCGGATCAGGTCATCCTGCTGCGCGAGGGCCGCGTGGAGCAGGACGCGACGCCGGCCGACATGTACGCCCGGCCGGCGACGACCTTCGCGGCGCGCTTCGTCGGCACGCCGCCGATGAACCTGCTGCGCGTGGACGAGGCGCCCGGGCGCCTCATCGGTGTCCGGCCGGAGGACGTGCGCGTCGGCGACATCGGGCTGCCGGCGCGCGTGACAACCGTCGAGTACCTCGGCCCGGACACCGTCGTGACGTGTGCCGTCGGCGCCGACACCGTGGCGGCGCGTGTCCCGGGACGGATCGCGCTGGCGGAGGGCAAGGCGACGAATCTCACGTGGGCGCCCGCGGCCCAGCACATCTTCGACGCGGCCACCGGCGCCCGGCTGGCGGGCTGAGCCGCACAGGGAGGAACGGCATGAGACTGGGGAGAGTGACGGCGGCGGCGCTCGGCATCGTGCTCGCGGCGCTGGCGGGGGGCGCGGTGGCGCAGCAGGCGACCGAGATCACGTTCTACTACCCGATCGCGGTCGGGGGCCCGATCACGAAGATCGTCGACGGGTACGCCGAGCAGTTCAGCAAGGAGAACCCATCGATCAGGGTGAAGCCCGTCTACACCGGGACCTATCAGGAGAGCATCGTGAAGGCGCTCACGGCGCACAAGAGCAACGAGCCGCCGACCACCGCAATATTGCTGTCCACGGACATGTTCACGCTGATCGACGAGGACGCCGTCGTGCCGTGGGACGACCTCGCCAAGGGCGCCGAGGACCAGGCCTGGATGAAGTCGTTCTTCCCCGCCTTCATGAAGAACAGCCAGACGGGCGGCAAGACGTGGGGGATCCCGTTCCAGCGCTCGACCATCGTCCTCTACTGGAACAAGGAAGCGTTCAAGGAGGCCGGCCTCGATCCGAACAAGCCGCCGACGACGTGGGGCGAGCAGGTGGAGATGGCGAAGAAGCTCACGAAGCGCGACGCCGGCGGCAACGTCACCCAGTGGGGCCTCCAGGTGCCGTCGTCCGGCTTCCCCTACTGGCTCTTCCAGGGCTTCACCACGCAGAACGACGTGCTGCTCATGAACGAAGCGGGCAACCAGACGTACTACGACAAGCCGGCCGTCGTGGAGGCGCTTTCGTACTGGGTGGACCTCAGCCAGAAGCACAAGGTCATGGCCCCGGGTGTGATCGAGTGGGGCACCACCCCCAAGGACTTCTTCGAGCGCAAGACGGCGATGATGTGGACGACCACCGGGAATCTCACCAACGTCCGCAACAACGCCAAGTTCGACTTCGGCGTGGCGATGCTGCCGGCCGGCAAGCGCCGGGGCTCGCCCACCGGCGGCGGCAATTTCTACGTGTTCAAGAAGGCGCCGGCCGCCCAGCAGCAGGCGGCCGTGAAGTTCGCGAAGTGGATGACGACGCCCGAGCGCGCCGCGCAGTGGGGCATCGACACCGGCTACGTTGCCGTGCGCCCGGACGCCTGGCAGACGCCCGCCATGAAGAAGTACGTGGACGGCTTTCCCGCCGCCGCCGTCGCCCGCGACCAGCTTCCGCACGCGGTCGCCGAGCTCTCGACGCACGAGAACCAGCGCGTGACGAAGGCGCTCAACGACGGGCTGCAGGCTGCCCTCACCGGTGCCAAGGCGCCGGCGCAAGCGCTCAAGGACGCGCAGGCGGAGGCCGAGCGGATCCTGAGGCCGTACCGACGCTGATGAGACATCCTGTGTCAACCTCGAGGCGCGGGCGCGGCCGAGCGTCGGGGGGTGTGGGGGGCGATGTCGAGGCCCCCCACGACGACAGATGACCGAGCGTGGCGTGATCGGCTGGCTGCTGCTGCTGCCGGCGGCCGTGCTGCTGGCGATGTTCACGCACTATCCGGCGCTCGCCACGCTCTACCATTCGCTGTTCTCGACGCCGAAGGCCGGGCGGCCCGCCGTCTGGGTGGGATGGGACAACTACGAGGCCATGGCGGCCGATCCGGTCTTCTGGCAGTCGCTCAACAACAACCTGCTCTTCGCGCTCGGCACCATCCCCACCTCGATTGCGCTGGCGCTGGCCATGGCGCTGCTCGTCAACGGCAGCGTGCGCGGCCGCGCGTGGCTGCGCCTGTCCTACTTCACGCCGACGATCCTGCCGATGATCGCGGTCGCCAACATCTGGCTGTTCTTCTACACGCCCGGCTACGGCCTCCTGGAGCAGGTCACGGGGCTGTTCGGTCTGCCGAGTCACAACTGGCTCGGCAGCCGTGACACGGCGCTCGCCTGCCTCATCGTCGTCACCGTGTGGAAGGAAGCGGGATTTTTCATGATCTTCTACCTGGCCGCGCTGCAGGCCATCGCGCCCGTGCTGAGCGAGGCGGCGGCGATCGAAGGCGCCGGACGCTGGTACTTCTTCCGCCGCGTGACGTTCCCCTTGCTGATGCCGACCACGCTCTTCGTGCTCGTCAACGCCGTGATCAACTCGTTCCGGCTGGTCGATCACGTGGTGGTGATGACGCGCGGCGGGCCCGACAACGCCTCGTCGCTGCTCCTCTATTACATCTACGACGTGGGCTTCAAGTTCTGGGACACCGGCTACGCGGCGGCGCTGACCATGGTGCTGCTGGTCATCCTGGCCTCGGTGGCCATCGGACAGTTCCTGCTGCTCGACCGCCGGATTCACTACCGATGAAGCGGGCGCCGGAGACCCTGGCCGCATGGCTGCTGGGCGTCCTGTGGATCCTGCCGCTCGCCTACGCCGGGTGGACGGCCTTCCACCCCAAGGAGTACTCGGCACGGTTCGTCCTGACGGCGCCGCTCACGCTGCAGAACTTCGTGGAGGCCTGGGAGGCGGCGCCGTTCGCCCGCTATCTCGTGAACACGGTGGTCCTCGTCACTCTGATCCTCGCCGCCCAGCTGCTGCTCTGCACCCTGGCCGCCTACGCCTTCGCACGCTTCAGCTTCGCCGGGCGCGACGTCGCCTTCATGCTCGTGCTCGTGCAGCTCATGATCATGCCCGACGTGCTCATCGTCGAGAACTACCGCACCATGAGCCGCCTCGGCGTGCTCGACACCATCGTGGCCATCGGGCTTCCCTACATGGCCTCCGCCTTCGGCATCTTTCTGTTGCGGCAGACCTTCAAGACGGTGCCGAAGGAGCTGGACGAGGCGGCGCGCGTCGAGGGTGCGGGCGTGCTCGGCACGCTGTGGAGGGTCTACGTGCCGCTGGCGCGGCCGGTCTACGTGGCCTATGCGCTGGTGTCCGTGTCGTACCACTGGAACAATTTCCTCTGGCCGTTGATCGCCACCAACTCGGTGACGTCGCGGCCGCTCACCGTCGGCCTGCAAGTCTTCTCGTCGACCGACCAGGGCGTCGACTGGTCGATCATCACCGCCGCCACGCTGCTCACCTCCGGCCCGCTGCTCGTCGCCTTCCTGCTGTTCCAGCGGCAGTTCGTGCAGTCCTTCATGCGCGCCGGAATCCGCTGATCGGAGGAGCCATGCCGAGCCATCCGCTGCCGACCGAGAAGGAGGTCAAGGACTACATCCGCGCGCGGCGCAACTGGGGACGCTGGGGCGCCGACGACCAGCGCGGCGCCATCAACCTGATCACGCCGGCCAAGCGGGTGGCGGCCACACGCCTGGTGAAGAGCGGCCGCAGCGTCTCGCTGAGCCGGCCGTTTCCCAAGGAGCCGGGCATCAACAACACGTTTCCCGCCCAGCACTGGATGAAGACGCATCCGCGCGGCAACGGCGGCTTCGCCGCCGACTTCTACGGCATCTACTATCACGGCGTCGCCTCCACCCACATCGATGCGCTGTGCCATACGTGGGACAACGAGGCGATGTGGAACGGCCGCGATCCGCGCGCGGAGATCACCTTCGACGGCGCGCGCTTCGGCTCGATCGAGCACTGGTCGGAGGGCATCATCACGCGTGGCGTGATGCTCGACGTTCCGCGCCATCGCGGCGTCCCCAGCGTCACGCAGGAGACGCCGATCCATGGCGGGGAGCTGGAAGACATCCTGCGGCGCCGCGGAATCCGACTCGAGCCGGGCGACGCGGTCTGCGTCTACGCCGGCCGCGAAGCGTGGCAGGCACAGCGTCCGGACACGCCGTACGGGCGGCCGTTCGGTCCCGGTCCTCAAGAGAGGCCGGGCCTGCACGTCTCCTGTCTGCCCTTCCTCCGTGACCACGACGTGAGCGTGCTCGTCTGGGACATGCTCGACCACCTTCCGATCGGCTACGACATTCCCTGGGCCGTCCACGCCGCGCTGTTCGCCTACGGTGTCGCGCTCCTCGACAACGCCCTGCTGGAGCCCCTCGCACAGGCCTGTGCCGAGGAAGGCCGCGACGAGTTCATGCTCGTCATCGCGCCGCTCAAGGTGGTTGGCGGGACCGGCTCGCCGGCCAATCCGCTGGCCGTGTTCTGAGGCGGTATACTCGCGGTCCAACGCGCGAGATAGAGGAGCGCCCCGGGTTTCGCGGGGCGGTCCGAACGTTGGGGGATTGGGGGCCATTTCGGGGCCCCCATGTCAGGAGATCAGCCATGCGACTCGTGCTCTTCGACGATTTCAAGCTGGGCGTGCTGCAGGGCGAGACGGTGGTCGACGTGTCGGAGGCGGTGCGCGACATCCCGCACACGGGCGCGCACGACGTCATCAACGGCGTCATCGCGCGCTTCGGCGAGTATCGCGGACGCCTGGAGGCCGCGGCCGCCCGCGGCCCCGGTGTGCCGGTGACCCGGGTCCGGCTTCGCCCGCCGCTGCCGCGGCCGACGAACATCGTGTGCATGGCCGTGAACTACATGGAGGACGGCACGCGCACCGAGCCGGCGCCTATCAACGCCTTCATGAAGTCGCCCGGCGCCATCATCGGCCCCGGCGACACCATGGTGCTGCCCGACGTGCCGGCCACCATCTTCGAGGGTGAAGCGGAGGTGGCGGTGGTCATCGGTCGCCGCGCCTCACGCGTGAGCGCGGCGGAGGCGATGAGCCACGTGTTCGGCTACACGAACTTCGTCGACGGCTCGGCGCGCGGGCTGCTGCCCACCGGCAACACCTTCTATCAGATGAAGTCGCGCGATACCTTCGCGCCGATCGGTCCCGCTCTCGTCACCGCCGACGAGGTGCCGGATCCGCATCGTCTGCACGTCACGCTCTCGGTGAACGGGACGGTGAAGCAGAACTTCAACACGAGCGACATGGCCCACAAGATCCCGCGCTGCATCGAGTGGGTCACCTCGATCCACACCCTCGAGCCCGGTGACATCCTGGCCACCGGCACCAACCACCGCGGCCTCAGCGCCTTCATGAACGGCGACGTGATCGAGCTCGAGACGGAGGGGCTTGGCCGGCTGCGCTTCGACGTCCGCGACGACCTCAAGCGCACCTGGTCGCGCGAGACGCGTCTCGATCGTCAGCAGAAAGGCCAGGAGGGGACGACGCCGCAGCTCAGCGGCAAGTACGCGAAGTAGCGGCGGCCGAGATGCGCATCGCGACCTGGAACGTCAACTCGCTCAAGGCGCGGCTGGACAAGGTCACGTGGTGGCTCGGGCGCGCGCAGCCCGATGTCTTGTTGATGCAGGAGACGAAGCTCGCCGACAAGGACGTCCCCGCCGACGCCTTCCGCGCCGCCGGCTACGAGCTGGCGCATCACGGCCAGGGCCGCTGGAACGGCGTGGCCATCGCCAGCCGCGTCGGCATCAAAGACGTCCTCACGAACTTCGGCGAGCCGCTCCGCACGGATACGACCCCCGAGGTCTCGGACGACGAGCCGATGGCCGAGGCGCGGATGATGTCGGCCGTCTGCGACGGCATCCGCGTGGTGACCATCTATGCGCCGAACGGTCGAGTGGTCGATTCGCCCTTCTATCACGCCAAGCTCGGCTGGTTCGAGCGCCTGGCCCGGTGGTTCGCCGCCACCCGGGACCCCAAGGAGCCGCTCGTGCTGGGCGGCGACTTCAACGTGGCGCCGGAGGACGCCGACGTATGGGACCCCACCGCCTGCCACGGCGGAACCCATGTCTCGCCCGCGGAGCGGGAGGCGTTCTCGCGCCTCTGCCAGTGGGGACTGGTCGACGCTTATCGTTTACGCCATCGCGAGCCCGGTCGCTATACTTGGTGGGACTATCGTGCGGGGAACTTTCACAAGAACTTCGGGATGCGGATCGACCACCTGCTCGTGACGCCGGCCATCGCCGGGCGCGTCGTGGCCGCCGAGATCGACCGCGAAGCGCGCAAGGGCAAGCCGATCCCATCGGATCACGCGCCGCTCGTCATCGACGTCGATACGCCGGGATTGCCGTTCGATCCTGGATGGAGGCCGACCTGACACGCCGCAAGCCCGGGCGAGGCAAGAAGCGCAAGGTCACGACCGATGCAAGCGACAATCATCACGAGACGGTGACGATCGAGCGGCGCCTCCATCCGCGGGTCCCGGTGTCCTGGCCGGTGCGGCTATGGGTCGGGGACGCCACCGTGGCCGGCCGCACCGTCGACGTGAGCGAGCAGGGACTCTGCGTGGTGCTCAGCGCCCGGCCGGCGCACATCGACATCGGCGGCTCGTATCGCGTCGACATCATCATGGGGCCGAAGCACGAGGTGACGCTCAACGCCGAGGTGCGCTACCTGGCCGACGCCGTGGTCGGGCTGCGCACCAGGCAGCGCCTGAAGCTGGTCTAGCGCTTCGCGGGCTGGCGGTCGATGAAGCGGATGGCGGCCTGGCGGCCGGTTTCCTGGGCGGCCTTCTCGTTCTGTGACGTCCCGTTGTAGGGCACCAGCTGCCCTTCCTTCTTGTCGGATTCGCCCGGCGCCCATACCTCTACCAGCGCCGACCACAAACGGCCGGTCGGGCGCGTGGTCACGCGGATCCTCCACTCCTTGTAGTCCGTGTCGAGCGGTCTCATGGCGCCAGAGTGTACACTGCCGCTCATGCGAGACCTCAGCCGACGACTCGACGAGCTCTGCGATGCGCTTCCCTTCCAGACGAGCTGGTTCCTGAAGGACTGGCGGACGGGTGCCGTCGCCGACCGACAAGGCGACGTTCCGGTGCCGTCGGCGAGCACCCGGAAGATCTCGATCATGATGGCCGCGCTGGCCGCGGTCCACGCCGGCAAGCTCTCGCTCGACCAGAAGGTGACGATCGAGGCGCGTTACCAGGACAACGACTCGGGGACGTTCCAGCATCTGACGCCCGGCTTCTCGATCACGCTTCGCGACGCGCTGGTCATGATGATCATCGTCAGCGACAACGCCTGCACCGGCATCGTGGTCGATCTGGTGGGGCTTGGCCCCCTCCAGCGCTACTGCGAATCGGTCGGCCTCGAGGCCACCATCCATCGATTCGGCATTCCGCCGCGTCTCGGCCCCGAGCACGCGCTCGAGCAAGTCACCACCACCACGCCGAACGACCAGGGACTGCTGCTGGAGCTCATTCTCCGCGGCACCACCGACGAGGCGGTGGCCGCGCGGCTTCAGTGCACGCCGGCCCTCTGCCGGCTCGGCCTCGACATCCTGACGTGGCAGAAGCTGAAGACGCGGCTGCCATCGCTGCTGCCGGCGGGGACGAAGATCGCGCACAAGACGGGCACCGGCGCGCGTGGATTCATGGACGCCGGCATCGTGTTCAAGGACGACCGGCCGCTGTTCATCCTGACCGCGTACACGGACCAGGTGCCGGCGGCGCTGCCGGACGGCACGCCCGGCTTCGCCGCGGCCGCGCAGCTCATCGGCCGGCTGGCGCGGGTGAGCTGGGACGCCCTCGGCTAGACTGTCGGCGGCGGACTGCGAGCCAGCGGCAAGGAGGATGGCGTGAGCGGCCACGATCACCCGCACGACCACGATCACGACCACGACCATGAGCCCGGCGTCCACGGCGGGCCGCTCACCGACGTGCAGCTGCGCGTGCGCGCGCTCGAGTCGCTGCTCGTCGACAAGGGCCTCGTCGATCCGAAGTCGCTCGACGCGCTGATCGACACGTACGAGACGAAGGTGGGGCCGCGCAACGGCGCGCGGGTGGTGGCGAAGGCGTGGGTGGATCCGGCCTTCAGGCAGCGGCTGCTGACCGAGTCGACGGAGGCGATCGCCGAGCTGGGCTACATCGGCCGGCAGGGCGAGGACATGGTGGTCCTCGAGAACACGCCGAAGGTCCACAACATGGTCGTGTGCACGCTGTGCTCGTGCTACCCGTGGCCGGTGCTCGGCCTGCCGCCCGTCTGGTACAAGTCCGCCCCCTACCGGTCGCGTGCCGTCATCGACCCGCGCGGAGTGCTGCGCGAGTTCGGCGTGCAGGTCGGCGACGACGTCGAGGTGCGCGTCTGGGACAGCACCGCCGAGCTGCGCTACCTCGTCCTGCCGGAGCGGCCGCCCGGGACCGACGGCATGAGCGAGGACGAGCTGGCGGCGCTGGTCACGCGCGACGCGATGATCGGCGTAGCCCGGGTGAAAGGACCGCGCGGATGAACGGCATCCACGACATGGGCGGGATGCACGGCATGGGACCGATCGACGCCGAGCGCGACGAGCCCGTCTTCCACCACGGCTGGGAGGCGCGCGTGCTGGCCATCGCGCTCGCCACCGGATTCCTGCGCCGCTGGAACATCGACATGGGCCGCTACACCATCGAGCAGATGCCGGCGGCGGAGTACCTCAGAGCGACGTACTACGAGAAGTGGCTGTACCGCACGGAGCGGCTGCTCGTCGAGCGCGGACTCCTCACGCCGCAGGAGCTGACCTCCTACCGGCCCAACGGGCAGCCGCCGGCGGTGCGGGCTCTGCCGCCGGCCGAGGTGGAGACGGCGCTCCGAGGCCGGCGCGCCGCGCGCATGGACGATCATCTGAAAGCCCCGACGTTCAAGGCCGGCGACCGGGTGCGGACGCGGAACTTCCATCCCACCCATCACACGCGCCTGCCGCGCTACGCGCGCGGCAAGCTCGGCGTGATCGATCGCGACCACGGCGTGTTCATCCTGCCCGACGAGCACGCCGGCAGCGGCACCAAGGTGCCGTCGCACTGCTACGCGGTTCGCTTCGAGGGCCGCGAGCTGTGGGGCCCGGACGCCGGCCCGCGCGACGCCGTCTACATCGACCTCTTCGACGAGTACCTGGAGCCCGCGTGACCTCGCCGCTCGACGCCCTGCCCGCGATCCCGCGCGATGCTGACGGCCCGGTCTTCCGCGCGCCGTGGGAAGCGCAGGCGTTCGCCATGGCCGTCATGCTCCACGAGCGCGGTCATTTCACGTGGAAAGAATGGGCGGCTCGCCTCGCCGACGAGATCGCCGCCGCGAAATCCCGTGGCGAAGCCGACGACGGCAGCCGCTACTACTACTTCTGGCTGGCCACGCTCGAGAAGCTCGTCGCCGAGAAGCGCCTGATCAAGACCGACGAGCTGGCGACGCGCAAAGACGAGTGGGACCGCGCGGCGCGCGAAACGCCGCACGGTCAGCCGATCGAGCTCCCCGGCCGTCACTAGTCAGACGTCCGTACGCCGCGGTCCGACGGCAGCGCGGGCGCGGGCGGGGGCGTGCCCCGTTCGACCACGCAAATCGACAATGGTTGGGCGCTTGTCAGCGTGGCAACGATTAGCAGCCGGATCCGACGCTGTACCCTGAAGCACGGGTCTCACGGGGCACGC
>DATBJF010000089.1:0-27950 GCA_036556545.1 Candidatus Methylomirabilota bacterium | reverse complement strand
GCGGCCGCCGGCGCCGGCGACGGCGCCCCCCGAGTCCAGTCGCCGGCCGGGCGCGCCCTCGAGCCTCTCGCCGTCGACAGCCGCCTCGCGCAGGCAGCGCAGGCGCTGCGCAGCCTCGGTGCGGTCGAGCGGACGGCATTCGCCGATGGCGCCGCGCGCGTCTATGTGCTCCGCGCCGGCGGCGCGGAGGACAAGGCCGTGGCCGCCCTCGCGCTCGACGTCTGCCAGACACTCGGTGCCAGCGGCGCGCTCGGCCGCCTGCGCGCGGTCATGCTCCGCCGCGGCGGCGAGCAGACGCTGATCCGGCCGCTGGCGGGCACGGCGGGCGTGCTCGCCGCCAGCGGAACAGTCACGCGGCCCGGGCGGCTCCTCCGCGATGCCGAGCGCGCGGCGAGAATACTGGAAGACGTCTGATGGCCTTTCGCCACTCGATCGCGGACGGGGACGTCGCGCGCATTCAGGGCGTGCTGGAGCGGCTGATGGCCGATGCCGGCTGTGCCGCCGTCCTGCTCATCGCGCGGGGCGGCGAGACCCTGGCGGCCGCCGGCGCCCCGCAGGCGCTCGACACGACGGCCGTGGCCGCCCTCGCCGCCAGCGGTTTCGGTTCGACGGCACCGATGGCTCAGCTCCTCGGCGAGCGCGAGTTCTCGGCGGTGATCCACGAGGGCGCGCGCCAGAGCCTCCACGTGAGCGCGGTCGACGAGGCGACGATCCTGATTGCGGTCTTCGACGAGCGCACGACGGTGGGGATGGTGCGCGTCTTCGCGCGCGAGGCCGCCCGGAAGCTCTCGGCCATCCTCGACGAGGCGCGGGGACCTGGACGCTCCAGCGGCGGGCGCCATGGCCGCTCCGCACGGCACGGGACATGACGCCACGGCTGAAGCTCGCCATGGAGCACGATGGCCCCTCGCGCGGCCGCCACGTCCGCGACGTGGTGCAGCAGCTGCTGAAGCTGCGGGCCGTGCGCGGCGCGCTCCTCGTCGGCTCCGACGGCTTCGTGGTCGTGGCGGAGGTGCCGGACACGATCGCCGTGGAGCCGCTGGCGGCCATGGCCGCCCGGCTCGGGCGCGAGCTGGAGGCGAGCGCGGCGCGGATGGGACGCACGTCGTTCTCGACGGCGGTGTTCTCGGGGCCCGATGGCCCGATGTTCCTGGCCGCCGCCCCGATCGGCTACGTGGTCGTGCTCGCCGAGCAGCGCGCCAATCTGGAAGCCATCCGGAGCGCCACTGAAGAGGCGGTCGCGCTGATCCAGGCGGCGTGGGCGCCGCCGGACGGGACGGCCAGCTAGCCCTCGAGCTCGGCGATGATGGCGGCGGCTGCCGCCTTCGGATCGCGCGCGGCCGTGATCGGCCGTCCGATCACCAGATAGTCGGCACCGGCGTCGAGCGCCGCCCGCGGTGTTGCCACCCGCTTCTGGTCGTCCGGGCCGCTCGCCGCCGACGGCCGGATGCCCGGCGTGACGATCGCGAAGCGCGGGCCGAGCCCGAGCCGGAGCCGGCGGATCTCCTGCGGTGAGGCCACACAGCCGTCCAGCCCCGCCTCGCGGGCCGCCTCGGCCAGTCGCAGCACGTGGCTCTCGACGCTGGCCGGGATGCCGATCTCCGTTTCGAGCGCACGGCGGTCCAGGCTGGTGAGCACGGTCACGCCGAGGCACATCGGACGGGTGACGCCGACGTCGCGCGCCGCCTGCGCCGCGGAGTCGGCGGCCGCCCGCATCATCTGCATGCCGCCGGAGGCATGGACGTTCAGCATGAACACGCCGAGCCGCGCGGCGCTGCGCACGGCGCCGGCCACGGTGTTCGGGATGTCGTGGAACTTCAGATCGAGGAACACGCGATGGCCGCGCTTGTGGGCGAGCTCCACGGCGGCGGGCCCGGCGCTCGTGAAGAGCTGCGAGCCGATCTTCACGCCCCGCACGGCGTCCTCGAGCTGGTCCAGCAGCCGGGCGGCCTCGTCGAGCGATTCGACGTCCAGGGCGACGAAGACGCGGTCACGCATCGGCGTGGTACTCCTGCAGGCTGCGCACGTCTTGTTCGCCCTTGAGCAGCGCCTCGATGGCGCCGATGGCGGCCTGGGCGCCGTCGACGGTGAGGTAATAGGGAACGTTGAGGCTGACGGCGGCGCGCCGGATCGCCGCCGAGTCCTTGCGCGCGCGCCCGTCCTCCGGGGTGTTGAACACCAGCGCGATCTCTCCACGCTTCATCAGGTCCACCACGTTCGGACGATGCCCCTCGAGCACCTTGTGCACCAGCTCCACGGTCATGCCCTGGCGCTCGAGCACCCGAGCCGTCCCCGACGTCCCCACCAGCGAGAAACCCATCTCCACCAGACGGCGGGCCAGAGGCGTCAGCGCCCGCTTGTCGCGATTCTTGACCGAGACGAAGACCTTGCCGGTCGTCGGCAGCGCGGAGCTGGCCGCGATCTGCGATTTGAGATAGGCCTTGCGAAAGTCGAGGTCGAGCCCCATCACCTCGCCCGTGGACTTCATCTCGGGACCGAGCACGATGTCGACGCCGGGAAACTTGATGAAGGGGAACACCGACTCCTTCACCGCGATGTGGCGCGGCTCGCGTTCCTCGACATGCGCGATGGCGGCGACCACCGGGTGCCCCAGCATGGCGCGCGTGGCCATCTTCGCGAGCGGCACGCCGATGGACTTGGAGACGAACGGCACCGTGCGCGAGGCGCGCGGGTTGACCTCCAGCACGAAGATCGCCTCGTTGCGGATGGCGAACTGGACGTTGATCAGGCCCACCACGCCGAGCGCCTTGGCCAGCGCCTTCGTCTGGGCGCGCAGCGCGCGCACCTGGCCCTCGTCGAGGCTGTACGGCGGCAGCGCGCAGGCGGCGTCGCCGGAGTGCACGCCGGCCTTCTCGATGTGCTCCATGACGCCGCCCACGACCACGCCGTCCGTGTCGGCCACCGCGTCGACGTCGATCTCGATCGAGTCCTCGAGAAACTTGTCGATCAGGATGGGATGCTCGGGCGCCGCGTCGACGGCCTCCCCGACGAACTGCACGAGGTCCTGGTCGTCGTAGACGATGCGCATGGCGCGCCCGCCGAGGACGTACGAGGGCCGCACCAGCACCGGGTAGCCGAGACGCCCGGCCACCTGGCGCGCCTCGGGCAGCGTGCGCACGGTGGCGCCCGCGGCCTGGTGGAGCGCGAGATCGTCGAGGAGCGCGCTGAAGCGCTGGCGATCCTCCGCGCGATCGATGGCATCCGGCGAGGTGCCGAGGATCGGCACGCCGGCGTTCTGCAGGGGGACGGCCAGCTTCAGCGGAGTCTGCCCGCCGAACTGGACGATGACGCCGAGCGGCTTCTCCTTCTCGACGACGTTCAGGACGTCTTCGAGGGTGAGGGGTTCGAAATACAGACGATCGGACGTGTCATAGTCCGTCGAGACTGTTTCGGGGTTGCAGTTGATCATGATCGCTTCGACGTCGTGCTCTTTCAGCGCGTACGCCGCGTGCACGCAGCAGTAGTCGAACTCGATCCCTTGTCCGATGCGGTTCGGCCCGGACCCCAGGATGATCACCTTTCGCCGGCCGGTCGGCGGCGCCTCGTCCTCCTCCTCGTATGTCGAGTAGAGGTACGGCGTGTGGGCGACGAACTCCGCCGCGCACGTGTCGACGGTCTTGAAGGTGGCGCGGATGCCGTGCGAGAGCCGCAGACCACGGATCTCGCTCTCGGCGCGGCCGGTGAGGCGGCCGATGTGCCGGTCTGCGAAGCCGAGCTGCTTCGCGCGCCGGAGCACGGCCGGCTCGATCAGCGCCGCGCGCCGGATCTCGGTCTCGTACGTCACGATCTCGCGGATGTTCTCGATGAACCAGGGGTCGATCTTCGTGAGCGCCTCGATCTCGCCCGTCGGCATGCCCCCGCGGAGGGCGTCGCCCAGCGCGAACAGCCGGTCCGGATTGGGCACGCGGAGGAGGCCGCGCAGCGTCTCCTCGTCGATCTCGCGGTCCAGGGTGAGGCCCCAGCGATCCTGCTCGAGCGAGCGCACGGCTTTTTGCAGCGCCTCCTTGAAGGTGCGGCCGATGGCCATGGCCTCGCCGACCGACTTCATCTGCGTGGTCAGCGTGCGGTCGGCCTCGGGGAACTTCTCGAAGGCCCAGCGCGGGAACTTCACGACACAGTAGTCGATGGCCGGCTCGAACGAGGCCGGCGTTTCGCGCGTGATGTCGTTGCGAACCTCGTCCAGCCGATAGCCGACGGCCAGCTTGGCGGCGATCTTCGCGATCGGGAAGCCGGTGGCCTTCGAGGCGAGGGCGGAGGAGCGCGACACGCGCGGGTTCATCTCGATGACCACGAGCCGCCCGTCTTCGGGATTCACGGCGAACTGGATGTTCGAGCCGCCGGTCTCGACGCCGATCTCGCGGATGATGGAAACCGCAGCATCCCGCATGAGTTGATACTCTTTGTCAGTGAGCGTTTGAGCGGGTGCAACGGTGATCGAGTCGCCCGTGTGGACACCCATGGGGTCGAGATTCTCGATCGAGCAGATGATAACTACATTATCGGCGAGGTCGCGCATGACCTCGAGCTCGAACTCCTTCCAGCCGATCACCGATTCCTCGATCAGCACGGTGCCGAGCGGGGACATCTGCACGCCCCAGCGCACCGCCTCCTCGAGCTCCTCGGGGTTGTAGGCGATGGAGCCGCCGGTGCCGCCGAGGGTGAACGACGGCCGGATGATGGCGGGATAGCCGGTCGTGCGCACGATGTTCCGCGCTTCCTCGAACGAGCGCGCCAGGCCAGAGCGCGGGAGGGTCAATCCGACGCGCTCGATCGCCTGCTTGAACAGCTCGCGGTCCTCCGCCTTCCTGATGGCAGGAATCTTGGCGCCGATCAACTCGACGCCGAAGCGGTCGAGCGTGCCGTCCTCGGCGAGGGCGACGGCGAGGTTCAGCGCCGTCTGGCCGCCGAGCGTCGGCAGCAGCGCCTGCGGCCGCTCGCGGGCAATGATCTTGGCGACGAATTCGGGCGTGAGCGGTTCGACGTAGGTCCGCGTCGCCATCTCCGGATCGGTCATGATCGTGGCCGGATTGCTGTTGACGAGGACGACCTCGTAGCCTTCCTCGCGCAGCGCCCGGCAGCCCTGGGTGCCCGAGTAGTCGAACTCGCACGCCTGGCCGATCACGATCGGACCCGAGCCCAGCACCAGGATCTTCCGGAGATCTGTCCGCTTCGGCATCTACTCCTCGACCAGTCCGTAGACCACCGAGGTCTCCGGCTTGGCCTCTTCGCGCTTGTAGAGCACGTCGTCGATGCGGCCGGCGCCGACCCAGACGACGTCGCCGTCGCCCCAGAGCTGCTCGCCGAGGACGCTCATGCGCTTCTCGACGCGCTCCTTGATCGCGTGCGCCTCCAGCGAGGCGTCGCTCTGGGATGTGAACGAGGCCCACTCGGGCTTCTGCCCGGCGCCTTCCACCTTGCGATACGAGATCAAGTACTTCGGCATGGCACCTCTCCTGTTTGTAGCGACGGCGCTAGCCTTGCTCGAAGCGTGGGTGGCCTGTTCGAGATGGTCGTGGCTTCGTTTTGTAGCGACGGCGCTGGCTCGGCTCGACGCGTGGGTGGCGTGTTCAAGACGGTCGTCGTTCCATCAGCGCGGTGAAGCGATGGAAGAGATAGTTGGCATCGTGCGGTCCCGGCGAGGCTTCGGGGTGGTACTGGACGGAGAACACGGGGAGCTCGACGTGGCGCAGCCCCTCGCACGTGTCGTCGTTGAGGTTGCGATGCGTCGGCTCCCAGCCCCGCCCGGCCAGCGATGCGGGGTCGACGGCGAAGCCGTGATTCTGGGACGTGATCTCGACCTTTCCGGTGGCGAGGTCTTTCACGGGGTGATTCGCGCCGTGGTGGCCGAACGGCAGCTTGTACGTGCGGCCGCCGGCCGCCAGCCCGAGGATCTGGTGCCCGAGACAGATCCCGAACACCGGCACGCGGCCGACGAGCCCGCGCACGGCCTCGATCAGGTATGGAACGCCCTCGGGATCGCCGGGACCGTTCGACAGGAAGACGCCGTCGGGCTTGCGTTCGAGCACCGCCGCCGCCGGCGTCGCCGCGGGCACGACGGTCACCTCGCACCCGGCTGCCCGCAGCTGACGCAGGATGTTGAACTTGATCCCGGCGTCGAAGGCCACCACGGAGAACCGCGCGGGCGGCGGCGGCACGTAGCCGCGCTCGGGATTCCACGCGCCTTCCTGCCACGTGAAGGGCTCCGCCGCCGTGACCTCCGCCACGAGATCGCGGCCCACGAGCCCGGGCAGCGCTCGGGCGCGTTCGCGCAGGCGAGAGACGTCGAGATCGGTGGTGGAGATGATGCCGTCCTGGGCGCCCGCATCCCGGAGGTGCCGCGTCAGCGCGCGCGTGTCGATGCCTTGCAGCCCTACCAGGCCGTGCGCCTTGAGATAGTCGTCGAGGCAGACGCGGCCGCGCCAGGAGGACGGGCACGCGGAGGCCTCCTTGACGATCAGGCCGTTCGCCCAGGGCTTGTGCGACTCGACGTCTTCCTCGTTGATGCCGTAGTTGCCGATCATCGGGTACGTCATGGTCACGATCTGGCCTCTGTACGACGGATCGGTGAGGATCTCCTGATAGCCCGACATCGCGGTGTTGAAGATCACCTCGCCGTGCGTCTCGCCCTCGGCGCCGAGCGCCCGGCCGCGGAACACGCGGCCATCGCGGAGGACCAGCAGCGCTTCCTTCTCGCTCATGCTTCCCACACGACCTTCCCCGCCACGATCGTCTTCCACGGCGCGCCCGTCGCCGTCCAGCCGCCGAACGGCGTGTTGCGGCTCTTGCTCGCGAAGCGCGCCGGCTCGATGCTGACGGCGGCCTCGGGGTCGACCAGCGTGACGTCGGCGGCGGCGCCGACGGTGAGGCTGCCGCCGGGCAGGTTGAGCAGCCGCGCCGGGTCGCGCGACAGCCGGGCCACCAGCGTTGCCAGCGACAGGACGCCGGGCCGCACCAGCCGATCGTGCAGCAGCGTGAACGCCGTCTCGAGGCCGACGATGCCGTTGGCGGCCCGGTCGAACTCGCCTTCCTTGTCGGCGACGGCATGGGGGGCATGGTCGGTGGCGATGCAGTCGATGGTGCCGTCGACGAGCGCCTCGACCAGCGCCTCGATATCCCGCTTCGTTCGAAGCGGCGGCGCCATCTTCGTGTTGCCGTCCCACGACCGCACCGCCTCGTCGGTGAGGAGCAGGTGGTGCGGCGTCACCTCCGCCGTCACGCGCACGCCGCGCGCCTTGGCGTCCCGGACGAGCCGGACGGCGCCGGCCGTCGACAGGTGCGCGATGTGGACGTGGGCGCCGGTCAGCTCGGCGAGCAGGATATCGCGCGCGACCATCACGTCCTCGGCCGCCGCCGGGATGCCGCGCAGCCCGAGCTCGGTGGAGACGACGCCCTCGTGCATGGAGCCGCCGGCGGAAAGCATCTGGTCCTCGGCATGGCTGATGACCGGCGCCGCGAACGGCAGCGTGTACTCCATGGCGCGGCGGTAGAGCTCGGCGTTCATGACGCACTTGCCGTCGTCGGAGAACGCCACGCAGCCCGCCTCGGCCAGCTCCGCCAGCTCCGCCAGCTCCTTGCCGTCGAGCCCGCGCGTCACCGCGCCGATCGGGTACACACGCACCACGCCCTCGCTGCGGGCCTTCGCCAGGATGTAATCCGTGATGGAGCGGTTGTCGTTGACGGGGCTCGTGTTGGCCATGCAGCACACGGCGGTGTAGCCGCCGGCCGCGGCCGCCCGCGTGCCGGTGGCCACCGTCTCCTTGTACTCGTGGCCCGGCTCGCGCAGGTGGACGTGCATGTCGATGAAGCCAGGACAGACGACCTTCCCGGCGGCCTCGATGACGCGGGCGCCCGGCGGCGCGGCCAGCCCGGCGCCGAGCTTCGCGATCTTTCCATCCTGCAGCAAAAGGTCGTGCAGGATGTCGACGGAGTTGCCCGGATCGACGACGCGACCACCGCGGATCAGGACGCTCATGCGGCCTCCGCGCTCTTGCTGCCGGCCAGCAGCAAGAGCACCGCCATGCGCACCGCCACGCCCTTCGCGACCTGATCGAGGATCACCGAGTATGGTCCGTCCGCAACCTCGGGCGACAGCTCGACACCGCGGTTCACCGGGCCCGGATGCATGATGAGCACGTCCGGCCGCGCGTGCGCGCGCAGCTTGTCGAGCGACAGCCCCCAGTAGCGCGAGTACTCGCGCAGCGACGGGATGAGGCCGGCGTGCATCCGCTCCTGCTGCAGGCGCAGCATCATGATGACGTCGACGTCACCGATGGCATCCTCCAGGCGGTAGGCGACCTTGCAGCCGAGCTCCTGAGCGTAGGGCGGAATCAGCGTCGGTGGCCCACCGACGGTCACCGTCATGCCGAGCTTGCGCATGCCGTGGATGTTCGAGCGGGCGACCCGGCTGTGGGCGATATCGCCCACGATGGCCACCGCGAGCCCCTCGAAGTGGCCCTTCTTCTCGCGGATCGTGAGCAGATCGAGCAGCGCCTGCGTGGGATGCTCGTGGGAGCCGTCGCCGGCGTTCACGATCGCGCAGGACATCTCACGCGCCAGCAGGGCCGCCGCGCCGGACGACGAGTGCCGCACGACCACGACGTCGGGGCTCATGGCGCCGATGTTGCGTGCCGTGTCGACGAAGGACTCGCCCTTGGCGGCGCTGGAGCCGCTGGCCGAGAAGTTGATGACGTCCGCGGACAGCCACTTGCCCGCGATCTCGAACGACGTGCGCGTCCGCGTGGAGTTCTCGTAGAAGAGGTTGACCACCGTCTTGCCGCGCAGGGCCGGCACCTTCTTGATCTCGCGGCCGGCGATCTCCTGCAGCGAGGCGGCGGTGTCGATGACGGTGACGATCTCTCCGGCCTCGAGCTCGCGCATCGTGAGCAGGTGCTTGCGCGTCCAGGCCATCTCAGGCGCCCTCCGGTTCCTCGATGACGACGCGGTCCTCGCCATCGTGCTCGGTGAGCCGCACGGCCACCGCCTCGCGGCGCGAGGTGGGCAGGTTCTTGCCGATGTAATCCGGGCGGATCGGCAGCTCGCGATGGCCACGATCGACGAGGATGGCGAGCTGGATCATCTTCGGCCGCCCGAGGTCGATGAGAGCGTCGAGAGCGGCCCGAATGGTGCGGCCGGTGAAGAGGACGTCGTCGACCAGCACCACCGTCTTGTTCTTGATCGAAAACGGAATGTCGGTGCCGCGCACGACGGGCGCGCCGCGCAGATCGAGGTCGTCGCGATACAGCGTGATGTCGAGCGTGCCGACGGCGACCGAGGCGCCGTCGATGGCGGCGACCTTGGCGGCGAGCCGGTGGGCCAGCGTCACCCCCCGGGTGCGCAGGCCAACGAAGGCGATGTCCTTGGCCCCGCCGTTCTTCTCGATGATCTCGTGGGCGATCCGGGTGAGGGCGCGATCGAGGGCAGTGGCGTCGAGAACCTGAGCTTTTTCGCGCAGCTTGGGCGAGCTGGCCATCTTCTCCCCTTACGAGCCTCGCTGGGCTCACTTAAAGGAAAGCACCGAACCTCGATCAATCTACACGTGACCCTTGCGCCCTGTCAATCGAGCCGGCGCTCGCGAGCAGCGTCATGAGCTGGTCCAGGTTGATCGGCTTCGTGAGGTGGGCGTCGAAGCCGGCCTCGATGGCCTGCCGGATGTCCTCGGCCTGGCCGTACCCGGTGAGCGCGATGCAGTGCATCGCTCCCGGATGCGTCTCGCGGAGCCGGCGGACGACCTGCATGCCGTCGATGTCGGGCAGTCCGATGTCGCAGAGCACGACGTCCGGCCGCCGCCGCTCGGCGGCACGCACGCCTTCCTCGCCGGTCTCCGCCGTCTCCACCTCGGCGCCTTCGATGGCGAGCATGAGGGTGAGGACGTCACGCGTGTCGGCGTTGTCCTCGATGAGGAGCACGGCGCGCCCGGCCAGCCGGCGCGGCGCCTCCTCGGACGGACCCGTGATCGGCGCGGGAGGCGTCGCCAGCGGAAGCTCGATGCGGAAGGCGGCTCCGCAGCCCGGTCCATCGGAGCTCACGGCCACCCGGCCGCCGTGGAGCTCGGTGAGCCGGCGGACGAGGTCGAGGCCGATGCCGAGGCCGCCGCGGCGCCGCGCATGGCGGCCCTGGCGGAAGGGCTCCCAGATGATGGGCAGGTCAGCGGCCGCGATGCCCTCGCCGCTGTCGGCGACCTCGATGACGGCCAGCGCGTCGTGGATGGTGAGCAGCACGTCGATGCCGCCCCCGCCCGGCGTGAACTTGAGCGCATTCGAGACGAGATTGGTGACGATCTGGTGGACGCGCTCACCGTCACCCCACATCGCGACCCCGGCCGGCGGCAGCTTCACGGAGAGCCCGACGCGCTTGAGGGAGGCCGCCTCCTCGAAGGCCTCGGCGGCCAGGCGGACCTGCTCCCGCAGGTCGAAGGCCTCGAAGCGCAGCGCGAGCTTGCCGTGGACGATCCGCGAGAGATCCAGGAGATCGTCCACCAGCCGGACCTGATGGCGGACGTTGCGGCGGATCGCTTCCAGCGCGCGGGCGGTGACCTCGTCGATGCCCGTGTGACGCCGCAGCACTTCCGTCCAGCCGAGAATCGGCTGGAGCGGCGTGCGCAGCTCGTGCGACAGCGCGGCGATGAACTCGTCCTTCAGCCGGCTGGCGTCCTCGGCGGCGTTCCGCGCCGTCTCGATCTCCGCGAGCGCGCGATGCTCCTCCGTCACGTCCTTCCAGGCCACGACGGTGGCGTACACGGCGCCGCCCGGCCGGTGCAGCGGACGTGCGCTCGCACGCATGCGGCGGGTGCCGCGCGTGGCGTGCCGGACCAGGAGGGTGACGCCGGACACCGTCTCGCCCCGCAGCGCGCGGGCGAAGGGCAGGTTGTCGGGCGTCACCGGCTGTCCGTCGAGCTCGGTGAGCTGCATGGCCTGCGCACGCTCGGCAGCGGTTGCCTTGTCGATGGCGTCGTCGCCGAGCTGTTCGCGCGCTTGCGTGTTCGCATACAGCAGGCGTCCGTCGGCGGCGACGATGTACACCGCGTGGTCGACCAGATCGGCGACCGCGTGCAGCCGGGCGGCCTGCTCAATCGCCTCGCGCTCCACTCGTTGCGCGACGCTGACGTCGCGGAACACCACCGCGCTGCCGCCGCCGTCGCCCATGGGCGCCGTGTTGACGAGATAGGTGATCCGGCCGTCCGGCAGCGTCAGCGTCAGCTCCATGCCCATGAGCGGCTGGCGCTGCTCGACGGCCTGCACGATGGGATGCACGGCGGCGGGGACGGCGATGCGGTCGGCCGTCCGTGCCGGGAAGCGCGCCAGCAGGCGCGCGAGCGGCCGGCCGACGTGGGCGGCGGCGCCGAAGACCCGCACGGCCGAGGCGTTCGCGAATGCGAGCCGCCCGTCGGCATCGCTCAGCAGCACCGGATCCGCGATCGCGTCGAGGATGACCGCAGAGATCGACATCGCGTCAACCTTCATCGTGCAATCCTGCGAGACTGCCGAAGGATAACACGCGCCGCGCCTCAGCGGACCTCCCGCCAGCGCTCGACGAGCCGGCGCTCGTGCTCGACGCTCACGCGGCCGCGCTTGACGATCAGCGTTCGCGGCGGGCGCCCGGCGACGACGTCCTCGACGCGCTCGCAATCCCAGGCGACGAGGTCGGCGCGACAGCCCGGGTCGAGGCCGTAGCCGCTCAGCCGCAGGATCGACGCGGGATGGATGGTGATGGTGTTCAGCAGCCGCCGCAGATCGGCCGGCGCGCCCATGTGCGCGGCCACGGCCGCCACGGAGGCGACGTCGACGAGATCCGCCGTGCCGACGGGCGTGAACGGGTTGCGCAGATTGTTGGAGGCCAGGGCCACGCGCACGCCGCCGTCCAGCAACCGGCGGATGGGGGCGAGGCCTCGACGCACGTTCAGCTCGTCGCGCCGCCCGCTGAGGTAGAGATCCGTCATGGGCAGCACGATCACGCCGATGCCCGCGTCGGCGATCTGGGCTACCAGCTCGCTCTGATGGTAGGGCGGGACGGCAGCCAGCTCGGTGAGGTGGCCGACGGCGACCCGGCCGCGCCAGCCGGTACGCAGCGTCTCGGCCACGACGTCCCGGATGTGCAGGTGCTCGGGCTCGTCGGCGAAGTCCACGTGGAAGTCGGCGTCGACGCCGAAGGCGACCGCGAGGGCGAACACGATGCGCACGTGCTCGGCGCCCTCGGGGTCGTTGTAGGGACAGCCGCCGACGAGGTCGGCCCCCATCGTGAGCGCACGCCGCAGCAGTCCCTCCGTGCCCGGCGATTTGACGATGCCCTCCTGCGCGAACGCGCACACCTGGAGATCGAGCGCGTTCCGGTACTCCTCCCGCAGCGGCAGGACGGCCTCCATGCCGTTCAGACCGACGATCGGGTCGACCTCGACATGGGTGCGCATGGCCGTGGTGCCGGCCCGCACGGCCAGGTCGAGGGCGCGGCGCGCCCGGGCGCGGATGTCCTCGACGGTGAACTCGCGCTTGGCCTGGGCGGTGACGCGGATGGCTTCCTCGAGGGTGCCCGAGGTCGCCGCCACCCGATCGTCGAGCAAGGCCTTGTCGAGATGGATGTGCGCTTCCACGAGGCCGGGCGTGACGACGCGGCCGGCGAGATCGATGGTCTCTCGCGCGGCCACGCCGGCGCCGCGTCCGACCTCGGTGATGACACCGGCCTCGATGACGATGTCGACGGGCTCGTCACGGTCGGCAAGCCGTGCGCCGCGCAGCACGAGATCGGCGGCCATGCGCCTTTCTACGACGGTCACGGCGGAGTGCGAAGCTATAATCGCGACGGGAGCATTTCCCGACAGCGAACCGCCCGGGGGGAGGGCGCGATGAACTGTCCGGCCTGCCGCACCGCCCTGGGCGAGCTTCCGACTCCCGAAGGCGTCACCATCGACTTCTGCGGTACCTGTCGCGGCAGCTGGTTCGACCGTGGCGAGCTGCTCTTCGTCGTGAAACGTCCGAGCGCGCTCGGGCCCATGCTCGAGCGGCCGCTTTCGTCCGCGACTGCGTCGCCGCTGCCGTGCCCGCGGTGCAACGCGCCGATGGAGCGCGGCGGCGTGGGATCCCTGCAGGCCGTCATCGACCGCTGTCCGACCTGCGGCGGCGTCTGGCTGGCGTCGGGAGTGCGGACGCGGCTGGATCAGATCAGTGCCCATCCGGGCGCGTCGACCGCCCCGGCGCCGCCGCCGCGCGTCCCGCCCGCGTCGCCCCCGGCGTCCACGCGCCCCGCGTTCGCGGCGCCGCCCCGGCCGGCGGCGGCCGGTACGCCGAGGCCGCTGCCCCGACTGCCGGATCTCGGCCTGCGATCGGTGCTCGTGCTCGGAGCGCTCTACGGGATGACGTTCGTCGCGATGATCCTGGCCGTCGCCTACGTCCGCCTCGGCCTCGACGTGGCCGTCCTGCTGGCGACGCTGGTGATCGGCGCCCAGTACTTGCTCTCGCCCATGCTGCTCGACCTGTTCCTCCGCTGGATGCAGTCGATGGAGTGGGTGCCGCGCGATGAGCTGCCGCCGCACCTGGTCGCGTTCATGGACCGGATCTGTCGCGCGCGCAAGATCCCGTTCCCCCGCGTCGGCATCATCGACGATGGCAATCCGAACGCGTTCACCTACGGGCACGCTCCCGCCAACGCGCGCCTCGTCCTCACCGGTGGCCTCATGGAGATCCTGGACGAGGACGAGCTGGAGGCCGTTGTCGCGCACGAGCTGGGGCACATCGCCCACTGGGACTTCGTGGTGATGACGCTCGCGGCGCTGGTGCCGGTGGTGCTGTTCTGGGTCTACCGCACGCTGGGCGGCGGCGGCGACCGCAAGCGGGCGCCCGTGCAGGTGATGGTCGCGATCTATCTCATGTACGTCGTCGCGGAATACCTGGTCCTCCTCATCTCGCGAGCGCGCGAGTACTACGCCGATCGGTTCTCCGGCGCCGCCACGCGGAAGCCGAACGCGCTGGCGGGCGCGCTCGTGAAGATCGCCTACGGCCTGGCGGCGGCCACGCCCGAGGAGGCGGCGGCCAAGAGCAGCTCCGGGCTGCGCGCCATCTCGGCGCTCGGCATCTTCGATCCGCGCGCTGCCCTCAGCCTGGCCGCCGCCAGCGCGCGGCCGAGCGGCGTCGCGCAGCAGGACATCGTCGGGGCGATGCAATGGGATCTCTGGAACCCGTGGGCCGGGTTCTACGAGCTCGCCTCGACGCATCCGCTGCCGGCCAAGCGCATCCTCGCCCTCGGCGTGCTCGCCGAGCGGCTGGGGCAGGAGCCGGCGATCCGCTTCGACAGCCGCCAGCCCGAGAACTACTGGGACGACTTCTTCTTCGACGTCATGGTGACCGCGCTGCCGCTGGCGCTTCCGTTCGCGGCGCTCGGGCTGATGCTGCCCGCCATGGCGCTCTGGGGCGGGCTGGGGCCGGCGTGGGGTCTGCACGCGCTCGGCATCGCGCTGGTCGGCTACGGTGTGGGCGCGCTGATCCGCACCGTGTGGTCGTATCGAGCCGGCGAGTTCCCCCCGTCCACGGTGGCGACGCTGCTTTCCTCGGTCAAGGTGTCCGGCGTGCGCAGCATCCCGGCGCGCCTCGCGGGGACGATCATCGGCCGCGGCATTCCGGGCCTCGTCTACTCCGAGGATCTGGTCCTGCGTGACGACACCGGCTTCATCTTCCTCGACTATCGCCAGCCGTTCCGGCTGCTGGAGCTCTGGTTCGGTCTGGCACGCGCCGGCGATCTCGTCGGACGCAAGGTCATCGCGACCGGCTGGTACCGGCGCGCGCCGACCCCCTTTCTCGAGCTGCGCACGCTTCAGATCGACGGTGACGTCCGCCAGTGCTGGGTGCGGGCGGCGAAGCTGCTCTTCGGCGCGCTCGCCGTCGTCGCCGGCCTGGTGCTCGCCGTCGCCTGACGGCCGAGGCGTGACGCCGGCAGCGCTGGCCGAGCCGAACAGGCAGAACGTCAACCGCTGACCGTTCTGGCACGCGCGCCGACACGGCCGCGCGTATGCGCATGTAAGGTCGAACCTGGCCGCGGCACCCGGCTTGCACGATCGCGGAGCGGTCATGGCCAAGCGCGTGCTCGTCGTGGACGATCACCCGCTGCTGCGCGACGTGCAGGTCCTGCTGCTGCGCGAAGCCGGCTACGCGGCCACCGCGCTCTCGGGCGCCCGCGAGGCGCTCGCGCGCCTCGCCGACCTGCGTCCCGACCTCATCGTGCTGGACATGAGCATGCCCGGCATGGACGGACACCAGTTCCTGCGCCGCCTCCGCGCCGACGACGTCTGGCGCGGCCTGCCGGTCATCGTCGCCACCGGCCTCACCGCCGACGAGATGGCGCCGATCGTCGAGCAAGACTGCGACGTGCTCGCCAAGCCGTTCACCGACGTCGCGCTGCTGGCCAGCGTCCGCCGGTTGATCGGCGACGCCTGATCAGGCCGCCAGCGCTTCCAGCGCGGCCGTGAAGCAGCCGAGCGGCGCGCGCACCACGCCCGCGCCGACCTGGCCGACGCCGGCCGTGCGACCGGCGATGCCCGTGTTGATGAGCGGCAGGACGCCGGTGTCGACGACGCGGCGAACGTCGATCCCCACCGGGCTCCCGCGATCGTCGAGCGTCGGGATCCGAAAATGCGGATGCTCGCCCGCCACGATCTCGCGCATCTCCCCGGTGATGGCGAGCGCGGCGGCCATGCCTCCGGCGCCGACGAAGCGCGCCACCGCCGGCGCGGCGGCCATCGCCATGCCCCCGAGCCCGATCGTCTCCACGATCGCGCTGTCGCCCATGTCCGGGTTCGCGTCGGCGGCGGCGAAGCCGGGAAAGTAGAGTCCTTGCGGTGTGTTCACCGGCGCCGTGAGCCAGCGGTCGCCGAGCCCCGACACGCGGATGCCGAAGTCGGTCCCGTTGCGCGCCATGGTGGTCACGAGCGTGGAGCCGGCCACGCCGGCGGCGGGATCGGCGAGGGCCTTGCCGGCGGCCATGGCGAGGTTCAGGAAGAACTGATCGTTGCCCGCGATGAACTCCGCCAGCCGCGCCACCGCGTGATGGCGGCCGCCGACCCGCGCGACGCCCGGCATGAGCGCGCGCGCGAGGAGGGAGGAGGCGGCGACGTTGCGCTGATGCATCTCGTCGCCCATGCGCAGCGCCTGCGCCATCAGCGCGCGGAGGTCGATGCCGCCGCCGGCACGGAGGCCGGCCCCCAGCAGCGGGCCCGCTTCCGTCGCCATCCACCGCAGGCGCGCGATCACCGTCGGATCGTTGGCGCCGAACCGCAGCACCTTGCCGAGCCCCTCGTTGATGGTGGCGTGCGCGCGGGTGCCGAACGCACGGTTCTCGACGACGAAGACCGGCATCGAGGGCGTGATCATCCCCGTCATCGGCCCCACCGCGCCGTGATGGTGGCACGGCGCCAGCCGCACGGCTCCGGCCGCCACCAGCGCCGCCGCCGCGTCGTCGTTGGCCGCCCACCCTTCGTAGCGCGCGGCGCAGAGGACGGCGGCCCGCATCGGCGCGCACATCCGGCTCCAGTCGATCGGGGGCCCCGCGTGGAGCACCGTGCGGTCGGCGAGCTCGAGCGCCTCGCGCGCCGGCCGGCAGTCGACGAGGACCGGCAGGCCTTCCGTGAGACGGCGCAGCGCCTCGGCATTCGCCCGCTCGATGGCGTCGCGCCGCACGTCCAGCCGCGCCAGCAGTCCGGCCAGCCGCGCGTCGCCGCCGGCCGGAGGCCGCCAGTCGACCCGCGCCACCGGCACCCCGCGCCGCGCCAGCTCGCCGCCGAAGAGATCGAGGCCGACGTTCACCACGCGCGGCCCGCCGCCCGGTAGCATCGGCCTCAGCGCGCCCGGGCGCCCGCGCGGAGGGCGATGGCCGCCGCCAGCCGCGCGGCCTGCGCGTTCGTGTCCATCACGAGCACGCCCGCCCCGCGCAGCGCCGCCGTCTGGGCGGCGCGCGACGGCGCATCGGCGTCGGTGCCGCACACGCTGGCGATCACGGCGACGTCGCGCGTCGCCCGAAGGGCGCGAATGGCCGGCAGCAGGTCGCCGGCCGGATCGGCCGCCGTGCCGGACCCGAGCACGACGTCGAGCAACACCACGGCGGTATCCGTGACGCGGCCCTCGCGCGCGAGCCACTCGCGGCGGACGTGACCGTCGAGCATCGGATGCGGCCGCCCGAGCGTGAAGCGGTCGTCGCCGAGATCGGTCACGCGGTGGCCGGGCCCACCGGCCGTCACCGACGTCGAGACGTCGGTGAGCCGCGCGTCGAGCAGCGCCACCGCCTCGTGGGCGAGCGTGCCGCCCGCGTACACCCCGCGCACGTAGCGCTGCTGGCGGCCGAGACCGCGCGTGCCGTCGGCGATCAGCCGCTCGATGTCGTCCGCCGCGAGCGTGAACTCCACCGCCGCCGGCTCCCGGCCCCGCGCCAGCGCCACCGCGGCCCGGCCCGCGTCCTCCAGCGTCGCCGCCGCGTGCGCGCGGCACCCGAGGGGTGCGTCCGCGCCGGGAAAGTGCACCACGCACGGCTTGTCGAGGCGCGCCACCGCGGCCGTCAGCCGGCGCTGCACGTCGGGCCCCGGCGGCTTGCCGAGCACGCACACGACCTCGGTGTCCGGGTCGGCGGCGAGGAGCTCCAGCGCCCGCAGCATCATCGGCGCGCCGACCGCGTCCGCGAGGTCACGGCCGCCGACGCCGAGGGCCTGGGACACGCCCTCGCCCTCGCGCGCGATGATCGACGTCACCTCTTGCAGTCCTGTGCCGGAAGCGGCGGCGAGGCCGATCCGTCCGCGCGGCACCGCGTTGGCGAAGCCCAGCGGCACGCCGTCGAGGATGGCGGTGCCGCAGTCGGGCCCCATCATCAGCAGCCCACGCTCGAGCGCCAGGCGCTTCAGCTCGATCTCCGTCTCCACCGGGACGTTGTCGCTGAAGAGCATCACGTGCAGCCCCGCGCGCAGCGCCCGGAGCGCCTCCGCGCCCGCGTAAAGGCCGGGCACGGAGATGAGCGCGAGGTTGGCGTCCGGGAGGATGCGCAGCCCGCCCTCGAGCGTCCGCGGCACCGCCCCGCCGCCGCCCGGCGCCGGCGAAGGCCGCGTCAGGAGCGCCCGCGCGACGGCTTCGTGGGCGGCGTCGGCCGACTCGACGCAATCGGCGGTCACGGCCACGATGAGATCGGCGGCGTCCGCCGCCTCGCCCTCCTTCGCGAGCAATCCCGCCTCCGCGAGCAGCGCGCGATTGGCGGGCGTCGCCATCATGGCCGCCGCTGCCGTCACGCCGGCCATCTGCTCGAGGTCGCGCGACAGCCGCATGAGCGTGACCGAGTCGCGATAGAACGACTTCCGCACGAAGTTGAACGTGGGCATCCGTTGTCGCGAAGGCGCGAGCTAGGCTCGAAGCGTGGGTGGCCTGTTCAAGGTGGTCGCGGCTCCGCCCGGCTTACTTGATCGGCGGTGTGATGCCGTACGTCTTGATCTTGCGGTAGAGGTGCGAGCGCTCGATGCCCAGGCGCTCGGCGGTACGCGTCATGTTCCAGTCGTGGGCGCGCAGCTCGGCCAGGATGTAGGCACGCTCGAAGCCGTCGCGCGCCTCCTTCAGCGAGCGCTGGCCGTCGGCGCCGAGGGCGGCCGCGGCCTTGGGCCGGAGCGGTGCCGGGAGATCGTCGGGGCCGATCGTGTCGCCGCCGGTCATGATCACCAGCCGCTCGACCATGTTGCGCAGCTCGCGGATGTTGCCGGGCCAGTCGTAGGCGAGGAAGTAGGCGAGCGCCTCGCCCGAGACGGCCTTGATGCGCTTGCCGTTCTCCACGCAGAAGAGCGCGAGGAAGTGCTCCACCAGGAGCGGGATGTCGTCCCGCCGCGCACGGAGCGGCGGCACCTCGATCGGAATGACGGCGAGGCGGTAGAAGAGGTCCTCGCGGAAGCGGCCCTGGGCGATGAGCGTCTCGAGGTCGTGGTTGGAGGCGGCGATGACGCGCACGTCGACCTTGAGGGGCTCGCGGCCGCCGACGCGCTCCACCACCTGCTCCTCCAGCGCGCGCAGCACCTTGGCCTGGGTCTTCAGGCTCATGTCGCCGATCTCGTCGAGGAACAGCGTGCCCCCGTCGGCCGTCTCGAACTTGCCGCGCCGGCGCGCCACCGCGCCGGTGAAGGCGCCCTTCTCGTGGCCGAACAGCTCGGACTCGATGAGCTCTTCGGGAATGGCCGCGCAGTTGACCTCCACGAACGGCTGCTCCCGCCGCGCCGACAGCGCGTGGATGGCGCGCGCCACCAGCTCCTTGCCGCTGCCGTTCTCGCCGTGGATCAGCACCCGGCCGCTGGTGGGGGCGGCGGTCGCGATCTGCTCGCGCAGCGCGCGCATGGCCTCGCTTTCGCCGATGATCTCGGAGCGCAGGTCCAGGCGTGCCTTGAGGGTCGCGTTCTCCCGCTCGAGCCGCGTGTGCTCGAGCGCGCGCGTGACCGTCACCAGCATCTTCTCCAGCGACAGGGGCTTCTCGATGAAGTCGTAGGCGCCAAGCCGCGTGGCTTTCACCGCCGTGTCGATGGTGCCGTGCCCGGAGATGACGATGACGGGCGCCTCCGGGCGGACCCGCTTCAGGTCGGCGAGGGTGTCGAGCCCGTCCTTCTTCGGCATCCAGATGTCGAGGAACACGACATCCGGGGTGTCCTCCGTCACCAGCCGCAGGGCGTCGGCGCCGCTGCCCACGGTGGTGACCCGATACCCCTCGTCCTCCAGGACGCCGCGCAGGGCCGTCTGAATGGCCGGCTCGTCGTCGACGACCAGGATGTGCTCGCCGGCCATCTCAGGCCTCGACGGGGGCGGGCGTGCGCGACACCGGCACCTCGACGACGAAGCGGCTCCCGGACGGGTGGTTGTCCTCGACGCGGATGACGCCGCCGTGCTCGTTCACGATCTCGCTGACGATCGGCAATCCGAGCCCCATGCCGGCGACCTTGGTCGAGAAATACGGCAGGAACAGCTTGTCACGATCCTCGGTGGGAATGCCGGGGCCATTGTCGCTCACGACGAGGCGGACGCGGCCGCTCTCGGCCACGTACTCGGTGTCGATGACCACGACGCCCGTCCCCGTCACCGCCTCCACCGCGTTGTCGACGAGGTTCAGCACCGCACGCTTGATGTGGTCGGGGTCCACGTCGAGCAGGGGCAGGTCCTCGGCGTGCTGCGTGACGATGGTGAGCGCCGGGTGCGACTCGCGGTAGAGGCTGGCCACGCTGTCGATGAGCGGACGCAGGTCCGTCGGCTTTGGCACGAAGACCGGCATCCGCGCGAAGCGCGAGAATTCGTCGACGAGCCGCTTCAGCCCGTCGACCTCGTGGATGATGATCTCCGTGCACTCGGACACGAGCTGGGCGTCGTCGCCGCCGACGCGCGAGAGCCGCCGCCGCAGCCGCTGGGCGGAGAGCTGGATGGGCGTCAGCGGATTCTTGATCTCGTGCGCGATCCGCTGCGCGACCTCGCGCCAGGCGGCCAGGCGCTGCGCTTTCAGCAGCTCGGTGAGGTCGTCGAAGACGACCACGGCCCCCCCATAGCCGCCGTCGGCGCCGCGCAGGGCGGTGGCCGAGGCGAGCAGCGACAGCGTGGTCCCGCGCCGCCGCACGTGCAGCTCGATGGCGGCGGTGGCCGTCTTGGGCCGGCGCGTCCGATGCACGAGCCCGACGACCTCCCGCGCGTCGGGACCGGTGAAGAGCTCCTCGAGCAGGCGCCCCACGGACGCCGTCTCGCTCAACCCGAACATCCGGGCGGCGGCGCCGTTGATGGTCGTGAGACGCCCCAGCGCGTCGAACGAGGCGACGCCGGTGGTGATGGCCTCCAGCACCGTCTCGATGTACCGGCGACGGTCTTCGAGCTCCGTGTGCTTGTCCTGCAGGTCGAGGTAGGCCTCCTCCAGCTGCCGCTTGGAGCGCGAGAGGTCGTCCGTCATGTGGTTGAAGGAGTCCACGAGGACGCCGATCTCGTCGTCGGCCGGGGCCTGGACCTTGTAGCCGAGGTTGCCGGCGGACACCTCGCGCGTCGCCTCCGCCAGCTGCTCGATGGGGCCCGTGATGCGGCGGGCCAGGTAGAGGCCGAACCACGTGAACGAGAAGACGATGATGAGCGTCATCAGCAGGAACAGCAGGATGTAGATGAACTTGATCGGGTTCTTCAGGAGCTTGAGCTGCTTGTACTCGCGGAACGCCTGCGAGATCCCGCGCACCTTCGATTCGAGGCGCTCCGACACGTGGGTGCCCACGACGATGGTGCCGATGATGCGCCGCTCGCCGGCCGGGCCCGACCAGATGGGCGTGACCCCTTCGATCAGGTCGCCGGTGGACAGCTCGCGGACCGTCGTGACCTCCTGGCCGCCCAGGCCGCGCTTCAGATGCGACTCGCTGAGATCGCGCGTGGGCAGGTCGCCGAGGATGGGGTCCTTGACGTGGATCAGCTCCTGGCCCTGCGCGTTGAAGACGGTGAGCGTGCTGAGCGAGAGCAGATCTTGCTGGTCGGTCAAGAACGCGCTCAGTGCCTCGCGCCGGTCGTCGGCGAGGAGGTTCTCGCGGTCGACGAGCCGGGCGATGTGCCGGCCGTGCCGCAGCGTCGTCTTCTCGAGGTTCGCGTAGTAGGTCTCCGCCACCGAGAGCGCCTGGTTGAGCGGCACCTCGACCTGCGGCTTGAACCAGGCCTCGATGGACTTCGTGATGAAGTTCGAGGCGATGACGAAGATGAAGATGGCCGGCACCACCGCCAGCGACAAGAACGCCATCACCAGCTTGGCCTTGAAGCGCGCCCCGATGACCTTCTGGCGGCGCTCGAAGCCGAGCTTCACGAGGTTGCGGAAGAGGAGCACGAGCAGCAGGAGGAAGACGATCAGGTTCAGGTTGAACAGCGCGAAGATGACGATGTTGGAGGCGACCGGGACGTCCGGCGCGATGATGCCGACGTCGACCGTCAGCAGCCCGCCCAGCAGGAGCAGGACGGCGATGATGATGAGCAGGTTGCGCTTGCGGCGGTGCTGCTCGCTCAGCAGCGGCATCACTGCACCCGCTGGATCGTGCGGAAGTCCGACTGCCGCAGCGTCTGCTCGGCGGTGCCCGACATCCGCGTGACGAAGGTGTTCTCGCCGTTGAGGGCCGACTCCGCGTGCACGCGGATGTAGAAGATCTCGGCGGCGTCGAGGCCGCTGGCCGGGCCGAGCTTGAGCCCCTGGACCTCGGAGAGGACGCGCTGCGCGTCGCGCAGGTCCCGGGTGCCGTGGGGTGGGCGCGTCTCGCCCTTCAGCGAGGTGACCTTGTACTCCTTGGTCACCACGTTGTAGGCGAGCTGCCGCTCGATGGTCACGCTCTTGATCAGCGCGTCACGCCAGAGGCGGTTGTACTGCCAGAGCTCGACGGTGTAGCGGACGTGAGCGGGGATGCCGCTCTGCAGCCCTTCCTGGAAGCCCACCGGGATGGTGCCGAGGAGCACGACGTGGACGGTGACGTCGTGGTCGTTCAGGTAGATGTCGAGGTCGTAGACGCGCAACTCGGCGTGGGCCTGCGCCGTCTCCGCCAGGAGCCACAGCGCCAGCACCGCCGCCACGGGGCCCAGGTGCACGCGGTTCGAAACCATCATACGGCGGACGGGCCATTATAGCGCCCACGCCGGGCTTCACCGGCAGGGTGGGAACGGCTAGATCGCGGCTAGGCCGGGGGCCGTGACGGGGACGAGATCCTTTGCCTCGATCGGCGCGGGCATGACGCGCACCGCGGCTGCGGCCGTCGACCGGCGCTCGAGGCCGAGCGCGCGCTGGATGGCGACCACCAGCTCGAAATTGAGCGCGTGGCCGGCATTGCGGGCGATGACGTGACCGTGGATGGGCCGCCCGAGCAGCGCGAGGTCGCCGATGAGGTCGAGGATCTTGTGCCGCACGAACTCGTCGCGATAGCGCAGGCCGTTGAGCGTGCCACGCTTGCCGACGACGATCGCGTTGTCGAGCGAGCCCCCCAGCGCCAGCCCGTGCTTGCGCATGGCGCCCAGATCCTTGAGAAAGCCGTACGTCCGCGCCGGCGCGTACTCCTCGATGAACGACTCCTCGGTTGGCACGCACGACAGCACCTGCGTGCCGATGGCCGGATGGTCGTTGTCGAGCGTGTAGCTGATGCGGAACATGCTCGACGGCTCGATGTGGATCCAGCGCGCGCCGGTGCCGACGCGGAGCGGGTGCGGAATGTCGATCGGACGCCTGCGCGCGGCCTGCTGGGTGCGGCCCGCCGACAGGAGCAGCGCGACGAACGGCTTGGCGCTGCCGTCGACCGCCGGAATCTCGGCCCCGTCGACCTCCACCTCCAGGTTGTCGATGCCCAGTCCGGCCGCGGCGGCCATCAGGTGCTCGACCGTCTGGACGCGCGTGCCGTTGCGTCCGATCGTGGTCGCGTAGTGCGAGTCGACGACGCTCTCGGGCGCGGCCGTGATGCGCTCGGTGCCGACCCGGAAGACGATCCCGGAGTCCGACGGCGCCGGCGAGAAGGCCAGGCGCACGGGCTTGCCGGAGTGGAGTCCGATTCCCTCCAGCACGGCGGTCTTCCGGATCGTGTGCTGACGCATGCCGGGTGGGCTAAAAGCAACCGCGGTGCCACAATGACCGCAATCGTTAAATAGCTGTCGTATAGAGCCGATTGGATGAGTTTCCGAAGGCGTCGACTCCCGGCACCGTCCCGCTGCTGACACGGAGTATCACTGACGAAGTCTCATTTTAGAGACAACGTCACACGTCGACGATGATGCGGACCTGGTGGCGCCCGCCGTCGGTCGCGACGGAGATGCCGTGCAGCGTTGCGCCCTTGACGACCGTCCCCAGCCGGTGGCGGGCGGGATCGATCGGCTCGCCGAGCAGGCGACCATGCGCCACGGTGTCGGTGCAATCGCCGACCTCCACGTCGCGCGCCACGAAGCCCTCGATCTCGTGCACGTAGAGGCATTCGTCGATCCACGCCGCCAGGAGCGCCTCCGGTGTCTCCGCCTGCGCGCGCACTTCGCGGCTCTCGCGGGAGCTGACCGAGGCCGGCTCGACGATCAGCGCCAGGACGCCGAGCGCCGCCTGCGCGAACGCCGCCGCGCGACTCTCGCCCCACGCCTGCACGCCGACGTCGGCTTGGACCTCGAAGTGCTCCCAGCCGCGCTCAGCCGCCGCCATCGCCGCCGAGGTCCCCGAAGCGTGACTGCAAGATCGCGATGACGGCAGGCCCGGCCGTCTCCGTGCGGAGGACGCGGGTCCCGAGGCTCACCACCTTCCAGCCGGCGCTCCGCGCCGCCTCGACCTCGCTCTCGGCGAGCCCGCCTTCGGGCCCGACGAGCACGGCCGCCTGGCGCAGCCGTCGCTCGCGGAGCGCCGTCGCCAGCGGCGGTGCATCGCCTTCCCACACACAGAGCGCGACGTCGCTGTCACGCGCGGCTTCGAGGCACGCGGCCAGCGGCAGGGGCACGGCCACACGGGGGACGACGGCCCGGCGGCACAGCTTGGCCGCCTCTCGCGCGACCCGCTGCCAGCGCGCGGCGCGCTCGGCCGCAGCGCTGGGACCGAGCCGCACGACCGTGCGAGCCGTGAGCGCCGGCTGGACGGCGGCGACGCCGAGCTCCGTGGCCGCGCGCACGATCGCCTCCATCTTGTCGCCCTTGGGCACGCCCTGCACCAGCGTGACGGCCAGCGGCGACTCCGCGGCGCCGGCCGCCTCCCCGACCACGGTGCCGGTCACCCGCGCGCCGACAGCGTCGAGACGGACCGTGTAGTCGCGACCGGCGCCGTCGCTGGCGACGATGGTGTCGCCGGGTCGGAGCCGCAGCGCGCGGGCGAGATGCCGCGACTGCGAGGCGTCGAAGACGACCCGGCCGTCGGCGACCGCCTCAGGCGTGATGGCGAAGCGGCGCATACCGGCACGCGAGACTCGTCCAGCCCTCGACCGAGCGGGCGTCCAAACGGTCGAAGCCGTGGGCGGCCACCACGGCCGCAACGTCGTCGCTCTCGGCGTCGAGCAGGCCGCCGAGGACGAGGGTTCCGCCCGGCGCGACGAGCGCGGCGTAGCGGGCGGCCAGCGCGCGATGCGCCGCTGCCAGCAGATTGGCCATCACCAGCCCGAACGGCGGCGTCTCGAGCGTCGCTGCGTCGGCCATCACGCAGCGGACGCGGGCTCCGAGCCCGTTGCGCTGGACGTTGGCGGTGGCGGAGGCGACCGCGTCGGGGTCGCTGTCCACCGCGTGGATCTCGCCGACGCCGAGCCGCGCGGCGGCGATGGCGAGAATGCCGGACCCGGTGCCGATGTCCAGCGCGCGGGACGCCAGGGTCCGGTCCGCCAGCGCTTCCATCACCAGGAGACAGGCGACCGTGCTGCCGTGCTGTCCGGTGCCGAAGGCGCGCCCGGGCTCGATGGTGAGGACCGCGCGGCCGTCGCTCCCGGGCGTGTCCCAGGGCGGGGCGATCACGAAGCGGCGCCCGAGCGGAAACGGCGCGAAGTGCGCGCGCCAGGCGCTGGCCCAGTCCTCATCGACGATCGGCGTCAGGCGCGCCGGGCGACCGCCGTGAAAGCCGAGCGCGTCGAGGGCCGCGAGGTACGCGTCGACGCGCGTGGAGAGGATCGGAGTGTCGGCCGTCTCGGCGAAGAATGCGCGCAGCCGCGGAGCGCCGCCCGGCGCCTCGTCCTCGACGACGCCCAGGGCGCCGAGCTCCCAGACGAAGTTCGTCAGCCCCTCCGAGGCGTCGTCAGGAATGCCCACCGTGAGCTCCCAGTAGCGGGGGCTCCCCGAGCGCGCCGCGCGAGTCATGTCTCAGCCGAGGAGCTTTTTCATCCGCTCGAGAAACGCGCTGGCCAGCGGGCCGCGCTGGTCCTTCGAGGCGGCCTCGAAGGCCTCGAGCGCCTCGCGCTGCCGGGCGGTGAGCTTCGGCGGCACCTCGAGGAGCACGCGATAGCAGGCGTCGCCGTGGCCACGCTCGCGCAGCCGCGGCATGCCCTGGCCGCGCAGGCGCAGGACCTGATGGGGCTGCGTGCCGGCGGGGATCTTCAGGCGATCGGTGCCACCGAGCACCGGCACGTCGATCTCGGTGCCGAGCGCCAGCTGGGGGAACGAGACGGGCAGGTCGGTGAGCAGGTCGGCGCCGTGACGCGTGAAGACGGCGTGCTCACGGATGCGAACGAGGACGTAGAGGTCGCCGGCGGGGCCGCCGTTCACGCCGCCGGAGCCCTCGCCGGAGAGCCGCAGCTGCATGCCGTCGTCGATGCCGGGCGGAATCTTCACGGCGAGCATGCGCTCGGCGCGCTGCCGTCCCTCGCCGCGGCACGCCTTGCACGGGCTCTTGTTGATCTGGCCTTCGCCCGCGCAGCGCGGGCAGGGGCGCGCCACGGTGAGAAAGCCGTGGCTCATGCGGACCTCTCCGCGGCCCTGGCACGTCTCGCACGTCGTCTTCCGCGTGCCGGGCTCGGCGCCGGTGCCGCTGCACGCCTCGCAGCGCTCGAGGCGAGGGATCTGCACCTTCGTCTCGATGCCGGCCGCCGCCTCCTCCAGCGTGATCTTCAGCTCGTACTGGAGGTCTTCGCCGCGCATGGCGCGCGACCGCCGCCCGCCCCGTCCACCGCCGGCGCCCGCGAAGAAGTTGTCGAAGATGTCCTCGAACAGCGAGCCGAATCCGCCCTCGAAGCCGCCGCCGGCGGCCGCGCCCGGCGCGACGCCGAAGCGATCGTAGTGGGCGCGCTTGTCGGGGTCGGAGAGAACCGCGTAGGCCTCGCTGACTTCCTTGAACCGCTCCTCGGCCTTCCTGTCGCCGGGGTTCTTGTCCGGGTGGTACTGCATCGCCAGCTGCCGGTAGGCCTTCTTCAGCTCGGCGTCGCCCGCGTTCTGGCCGACGCCGAGAATCTCGTAGTAGTCCCGGGCCACCTAGGCGGCGTCCTCGTCGGGCGCGGCGGCGACGGCCACCATCGCCGGGCGCAGCACGCGGCCGTTCAGCAGATAGCCGGGCGCCGTCTCGTTGACCACCGTGTCGGGCGCCGCCTCCGCGCTGACCACGCGGGCGATCGCCTCGTGACGAGTCGGGTCGAAGGGCTGGCCGACCGCCGAGTAGCGCGTGACGCCGGAGCGCTCCAGCACGCGGAGCAGCTCGCGCTGGATCAGCTCGACGCCGGTCACCACGCTCCCGGCGCCGGCCGTCGCCCGCGCGGACTCGAGCGCGCGATCGAGGTTGTCGAGCACGGGGATGAGATCGCGCACGAGCGACTCGTTGGCGTACTTGACGTAATCGTCGCGGTCGCGCTGGGCGCGCCGGCGGATGTTGTCGGCCTCCGCGAGGGCGCGGAGCAGGCGATCCTGCTTGTCGTCGAGCTGCCGGCGCAGCTCGTCGAGCTGCGCCGCCGGCGACGCGGTGGTCCCCTCCTCGGCGGGCGCGGGACCGGTCTCGTGCGATTCACTCATGGTCACGATTATAGCAACGGGCTGACGCTCGCCGGTGCCGCGGAGCGCTCAGGAGGGGAGGTAGAGGTCCTGCCGGACGCGCGACAGCGCGTCGGTGACGTGCTGGGCGGTCTCGTTGACGATCGAGATGATCTCGGGATACGGCAACCGCCGCGGGCCCACGACGCCGAGGATGCCGAGCACCTGGTCGCGGTACATGTAGGTCGAGGTGACAAGCGTGCACTCCCGCATGGCCGTCACCGGGTTCTCGTCGCCGATGGTGACCCGAACGCCCGACTCCGCGGCCAGCGCCGTGAGCAGCTCGGCGAGCTTCTCCTTCTGCTCGAACGTCCGCAGCAGCTCGCGCGTCGTCTCGAGCTCCCAGAACTCCGGGTGGTCGAGCATGTTGATGGCGCCGCTGACGTAGAGCGTCCGCCCCCGCAGCATGGCCAGGATCTGCTCGGTCACCGCGCGCGCCCGCGTGTGCAGGGCGTCGAGCGGATCGGGGGGCGCCGTCTCCATCTCCACGATCTCCTGCACGCTCCGGTCGCG
>DATBJF010000088.1:0-35920 GCA_036556545.1 Candidatus Methylomirabilota bacterium | reverse complement strand
CGGACGTTGACGTCGGTGAGCGGCGCCCGCTGGTTGTTGATCTGGAACATCATGATGCGCATCGATTCCTGCTCGAGGATTTTGACGTTCGACGCCTCGCGCAGCCGCTTGACCTGGTCGTTCGGAAGATAGCCGCCCGTGCCCTGGTAGTCCCCGCGAATCATGCCGAGCACGCGCGTGTTGTCTTCCTTCACGGTGCGGAACTCGATCTCGTCGATGAACTTCGGTCCCCAGGGCATGAAATGAGCGGGGAACCGCCTGGCGATGAAGCCGACCGCGGGGTCGTAGCGGCTGAGCTGATAGGAGCCGGAGCCGGCGTCGTTGCTGGTGAGCCAGGCGGCGCCCCAGTCACCGTCCTTCTCGTGCTTCTTCAGGAGCGCCGAGTTGACGACGTGGACCTCGGGCACCACCGCTATGAAGATGGCCGCCGGCTTGGTGAGCGTGAACTGGACGGTGTGGCGGTCGACGGCCTTCGTCGAGTTCGGCGCGATCATCGTGGCGAGCAGCGAGGCCGCGCCTTTCTTGAGGGCGAGGATGCGCTCGGCGCTGTAGCGCACGTCCTCGGCCGTGATCTCGGCGCCGTCGTGGAACTTGGCCCCGCGGCGCAGCTTGAACGTGTAGGTCAGCCCGTCGGGCGAGACGGTGTGGCTCTCGGCCAGCCACGGCTCGAGCTTCGGCGGGTTGTCGAGCCAGCGGTAGAGGCCGTCGTAGAGGTTGAGCCGCACCGCCACGCGGCCGACGTCGAAGGCCGCATGCGGATCCATCGTGTCGTACGGGCTCTCGTTCGCGAACACGAACCGCGTCTGCGCCATGGCCGACGCCACGGGCATCGCCGCGCACATCACGAGGACGAGGATGACGACCAGCCAGGAACGACCGTGAGTCATGAGCAGCCTCCAGAAATCCCTAGAATGTCGGGGGGCCAGCGAGTGGCGGGATTGTACGGCAGCCATCCGGACGGGGCAACTGCCGCTGGCCACCTTCGGGCGGGATAGAGCGGGATATAGAGGAGCGCCACGGCTTTGCCGCGGCGCTCCGAACGCCGGGGGGTATGGGGGGCCATTTCGTGGCCCCCCATGTTCCTAGAAGAACGCGAAGACCTTGTTCGAGTTGAAGATGTAGCTCTCGACGAACTCGGCGTGCTCGGGTCGGCGGCCGAGCTCCGCCATGGCGCCGGCCAGGCACATCCAGTTCAGCATCTCCTGCTGGCCACAGTCCTCCATCTGCGCGAGCGGCGTGCGGCGCCACGCCTCGTAGTCGCCGGCGCGCAGCATCTCGAACATCGCGCGGTCGGCCGCCACGTCGGGGTAGAGCAGATGATGCTTGGGCGTCAGGAAGGCGTGCGACCAGCTCGACGAGGCGATGAGCGCCACGCGCCACAAGCTTGCCGCGCTGATCCGCGCGACGGCGCGTCCCAGGTCGAAGCACCGCCACGGCGCCGGCGACGGCGGGTCCAGGCGTGACGCGGCCGCCATCGCGGCCAGGGTGCCGTGGCTGCCGTGCTGTGCGATCACGCGACGCCCGTAGCAGTTCACCTGGAACGGCACGACGGGATAGGGAAACCCGCGCCGGTCGTAGTCCAGAAAGAGCAGCGTGTTCATGAAGGCGTGGCCGAGAGGATGATGCAGCGGCCGGTACGCGTAGGCGACGTCGAATCCCGACTCCAGCAAGCCGCTGGCGAGCGCCTTGCCCGCCGCCTGGTGGCCCTTGTAGACGAACGTCGTGTCCTTGGGCTCGCCCCAGGCGTTCCCGGTGTTCAGCCACCAGCCTTCCGCCCACGGCCGATGCTCGATCGACTCGTACGCGAGCACGCAGAAGGGAGGAATGATCTCCTCGCGGAAGTTCTCGTACTGATCGTCGCCCCAGATCAGCACGACGTCGGGCGCGAAGTCGTCCAGGCGCCTTCGCGCCTGGCGAAAGCCCGCCACGAGCGCCGCGCGGTGTCGGCGGGCGGCCGCCACACCCTCGTCGGTGGACCATTCCTGCTGCATCGGCTCGGGCCACGCCTCGGGGCGACGGTACTGCGGGGGAAGGTCGGGGTCCCGCAGCACGCGCTTCAGGATGCGCGCCATGTCCTCGTCCCGGCCGGCCAGCAGCGGCACGTGGGTCACGCCGAGGCCCAGAATCGCTCCCATGGCGTCTTCTCCTTCCTCTTCGCTCAGTGCGAGGCCGGGATGCCGAGCGTGAAGCCCCCGTCCACGGTGAACAGCGCGCCCGTGCAGTACGCGGCCTCCGGGGAGAGCAGGAACACGATGACGCTGACGACCTCGGCCGGCTCGGCGAGCCGCGCGAGCGGGATGCGGGCCAGCTTCGTCTCGTGCTCCACGCGGCCGGCGCCGCTGGCGGCGTTCGCGTACACGCGCTCCGTGCCTACCACGCCGGGCAGCACGGCATTGACGCGGATGCCGTGCGGCGCCAGCTCCACGGCGGTGACGGCCGTGAGCTGGTTCAGGCCGGCCTTCGAGGCGCCGTAGTGCGCGATGCCCGGCCGCGCGAGCCGGCTCGCCGTGGACGACACGTTCACGATGCTGCCGCCGCCGCCGTCGGCGATCATCCGGCGCGCGACCGCCTGGGTCACGAGGAACGGCGCGCGCAGGTTGACGGCGAGCACGGCGTCCCATTCCTTCACGGAGACGTCGAGGAACGGCGTGTTGGGATAGATGCCGGCGCAGTTCACCAGACCGCCCAGCGGCCCCGCCTCCCGTCGCGCCCGCTCGACCATCCGGCCGACGTCGGCGGGCTCGGTGACGTCGGCAGCGACCGCCCACGCTCGGCCCCCGGCGCCGTCGATCTTGCGCGCGGCAGCCTCCGCCCCGGCCGCGTCGACATCGCAGAGGACGACCGGAGTGCGACGGAGCGCCAGCGACTCGGCGAGTGCGAACCCGATGCCGGAGGCGGCGCCGGTGACGAGAACGGCGCGGCCGCTCAGTTCACCCACTGGCCGCCGTCCACGTCGAGCACTTCACCCGTCATGAAGCACGGAGTGACGGTGGCCAGGAACACGACCACCTGGGCGATGTCCTCCGGCGTGCCGAGCCGGGCGAGTGGAATGGCGCGCAGCAGGGTGTCCGTGCCCTCGCGCGCGATCATGCCCGCCGTCAGGTCCGTGGCGATGAGCCCCGGACAGATGGCGTTCACGGTGACGTGCGGCGCCAGCTCCTTGGCGAGGCCGCGCGTGAGCCCGAGGATGCCGGCCTTGGCGGCGCAATAGGCCGACTTGCTGACCGCCGCCGTCCCGGCCCCGGTGTGGGCGCTGACCGACGACATGTTGACGATGCGGCCGCTGCGCTGGGCCAGCATCGACGGCGCCACCGCCTTGCACCAGTTGAAGGCGCCCTTCAGGTGCGTGTCGATGGTGCGGTCCCACTCCTCCTCGGTGATCTCGAGCAGCCCCTTCGGCTGGGAGATGCCGGCGTTGTTGACGAGGACGTCCACGCGGCCCCACGCGGACAGCACCTGACCGGCCAGGCGCTGCGCCGTCGCGAAGCTCGTGACGTCGCCTTCGAGCGGCAGCGTCGCCGTCCCGAGATCGCCCACCAGCGTCGCCGCCTCGCGGAGCTCCGGCGCGCGCACGTCGACGAGCGCCACCGCGAACCCGTTCTTCGCGAGCGCCGCCGCGGTGGCGCGGCCGATTCCACGCGCGGCGCCCGTGACGATCGCGACGCGTGCCGTCGCGCTCATCGCGGCGCCACGGACGGGCCGAAGTAGTCCTTGCGGTGGAACATGCGCACGTCGCCGCGGGACCGCTTCCGCATCTTCTCGGTGGCCGGCGTGTCGACGACGCCGCCGGCGTCGATGACCACGCCGTAGTCCTCCCGGGCCGAGGCCACGGACACGAAGCCGCCGACGACGTCGCGGCGCACGCGCTCCAGCGGGCGATCGAACGGATGGCCCCAGCCGCCGCCGCCGCTCGTCGCCAGCCGCATGACGTCGCCCTTGCGCAGCACGTTGCCGTCGGACATCGGCGCCAGCCGCCGCTCGTCCGGCCGCCCGGGGTTCACGATGCAGCTCCCGGGCCGCCCCGCGTGCCCGCCGTTCACGCCGGCGGGCGGAAAGAGAATGTTGTCTTGCCGCAGCGCGACGACCGCCTCGTCCGCGGTGAGCTCGATCTCCCGCACCACGCCGGCGCCGCCGCGGAAGCGCCCGGGTCCGCCGGAGTCCTGGTGGAGCGCGTACCGGCGCAACCGCAGCGGAAACACCATCTCCATGAACTCGGCCGGGTAGTTCTTCTGGGCGACGTAGTAGATGGCGTCGAGCCCGTCGGCAAAGGGCCGGGCGCCGTAGCCGACCGCGACCCCATCGCTGCACAGAAAGAACTCGTTGCTGGCCCGATCGAAGCCGCGCAGGAAGTAGATGTTGTAGACGGAGTTCGGCGCCGGCACGTCGCCGCCGGTGGCCAGCGCGAGGAGGGCGAGCACGTTGGACTGGACGCGCGCCAGCGTGTGGGCGCGGTTGCCGAGCGCGGCCGGCCAGTGCGGCTGCAGGATGCTGCCCGGTCGCACGAGCACCTCGTCGATGGCGTCCTGGGCGCCGTCGTTCAACAGGATCGTCGGATGGCCCGACAGCAGGTAGATGCCGACGATCAGCTTCGGGACGCTGGGGTGCATGAGGAAGTTGATCGGCCCGCGCGCCTGGTCGTCGCTGGCACGCGTGTCGAGCGTGATGCGCCCGCTCTCCTTGGTGAGGCGCATCCGCACCCCGAACGAGCGGTGGCTCATCCCGTCGCCGTCCACCGCGTCCTCGCTCTCGTAGGTGCCGTCGGGAATCCGCGACTCGAGGGTCTTGCGGATCGTGTCGCGGCACTGCTGCTCGAAGAGCGCCCACGCGGCCAGCACCGTCTCGGCGCCGAAGCGGTCGAACAGCTCGAGCACGCGCCGCTCGCCGAGCTGGCACCCGGCCAGCACGGCGCGGATGTCGCCCTTCAGGATCTCGGGGAAGCGCGAGTTGCGCAGGAAGATGCGAAACGCCTCGTCGTTCAGGACGCCCTCGCGATAGATGCGCACGGCAGGGACGATGATGCCCTCGTGAAAGATCTCGGTCGCGTCCGGGGAGATGCTGCCCGCGCGCATGCCGCCGATGTCCCAGAAGTGACCCCACGTCTGGGAGAATGCCACCAGCCGCCGGCGATGGAACACCGGCGCCGCGAACACCATGTCGGGCGAGTGCGACACGCCGCCGCGCGAGCCGTGGCAGTCGTTGTACCAGTACAGGTCGCCCGGGCGCATCGTCTCGGCCGGGTATTGCTCGAAGATGATCTGCGTGAGGTTGCCGAAGAGCGGGACCATGGTGCCGCAGACCACGCGGCCGCGCGCGTCGAGGATGCCGGCGAAGTAGTCGTTCTTCTCGCGGATGAACGGCGACATCGCCGTTCGCTCGATGACCGCCTCCATGTGCGTCTGCGCGGCGCGCAGCGCGCCGCGGATGATCTCGCGCGTGACCGGATCGACGGTCGGAACGCGGCGGCGTTTCATCGCGCGCGCTCCCGGGTCCGGATCACGAGATTGCCGACGCGATCCACGGTGGCGCGCCGGCCGGGCGGCACCACGGTGGTGGTGTCGAGCTGCTCGACGATGGCCGGCCCGTTGACGACGGTGCCGACGCCCAGCTGCTCGCGATCGATGCACGGGCAGGTCGTCCATCCGACGCCGGCGAAGTGCACGCGCCGCCGGGACGGCCGCGCGCGTTGCCGGCGGCGCCGGTCGAGGGACGGAACGGTGAAGCGCCGGACGCGACCGGCGGCGGCCACCCGCAGCGTCACGATCTCCACCGGCGCGTCGGTCAGCGCGTACGTATAGAGCTGACGATGACGGGCGTGGAACCGCTCGATGAGCGCGTCCACGGAGAGCTCGGGTTCCGGCCACGGCACCGTCAGCTCGAATCCCTGGTGACGGTAGCGCAGGTCGGCCTGGCGCATGAGGCGTCGCGCGCCCGGCTCGACTCCCTCGGCCGCCAGCCAGGCCCGGGCCTGACCCTCGAGCTCGGCGTAGACGCCGGCGATCGAGCCGAGGTCGTAGTCGGGCGGTTTCTGGAGATTCGTGCGCGCGTAGTCGTTGCGCACCTCGGTGCCGAGCAGGCCGAAGGTCGACAGCACGCCGGGGTGGCGCGGCACGACCATCGTCCGCATGGCGAGCAGCGCGGCCAGATCGGCGCCGTGGAGGGGACCGGCGCCGCCGAACGGCACCAGCACGAAGTCGCGCGGATCGTAGCCGCGCTCCACCGACACCAGCCGGAGCGCGCCGACCATGTTGTTGTTGACGATGTCGAGGATGCCCTGCGCGGCGGCGGCCAGCGGCAGCCCGAGCGGCCGGGCCACGCGCTCGTCGATGGCCCGCCGCGCGCGCTCGACGTCGAGCGTGATCTCGCCGCCGAGCAGATGCGGCGGGATGCGCCCCAGCACAAGGTGGGCGTCGGTCACTGTCGGCTCCTCGCCGCCGGCGCCGTAGCACACCGGGCCCGGGGCAGCACCGGCGCTCTCCGGGCCGACGGTCAGGGTGCCGTCTTCGGTGACGCGCGCGATGGAGCCGCCGCCGGCGCCGATGGTGTGGATGTCGATCATCGGCACGTGGAGCGGCCACGCGCCCACGCGGCCTTCCACGGTCACCTCGGCCTCGCCGCCGCGCACCAGGCACACGTCGGCGCTCGTGCCGCCCACGTCGACGGAGATCAGGTCGTGGAAGCCGGCCGCCTCACCGATGCGTCGCACGCCGATCACGCCGGCGGCCGGGCCCGAGAGCGCGGTGTGAATGGCCTGCGTGCGCACGACGTCGGCCCCGATCACGCCGCCGTTGGACTTCATGATCGACAGCGGCGCCGCGATCCCGCGCGGGCGGAGCTGTTCCAGCAGGCGCGCCACGTAGCGGCCGACGAGCGGCTGGACGTACGCGTTGAGCACGGTGCCCATCGAGCGCTCGTACTCGCGGAAGACCGGCAGCACCTCGCTCGAGAGCGACACCGCGCAGCCGGGGTGCTCGTCGAGCAGCAGCTCACGGGCGCGACGCTCGTGCGAGGGATTCGCGTAGCTGTGCAGGAAGCAGACGGCGATCGAGTCGACGCCGGCCTCGCGGAGGCGGCGCCCGGCTGCCCGCACGGCGCCTTCGTCGAGAGCCTCGAGCTCGAGGCCGTCGACGGTGACCCGCCCGCCGATCTCGAAGATCAGCTCGGGCGGCACCGGCCGCGCCGGCTTCACCCAGGCGAACATGTTCTCGCGGCGCGGAATGTCGTGACGGCCGATCTCGAGCACGTACCGGAAGCCGGCGGTCGTGAGCAGCCCGGTGGCCGCGCCCTTGCGCTCCAGGATGGCGTTGGTGGCGGTGGTCGTCCCGTGCAGCACGTGGCGCAGGGCGGTCGCCTCGACGCCGGCCAGCCGCAGCGCCTTCTCGATGCCGGCGATGAAGCCCTGCGAGGGGTCGCCGGGCGTCGTCGGCGTCTTCGTCACCCACAGCCGGCCGCTCGCCTCGTGCACCAGCGCCACGTCGGTGAACGTGCCGCCGACGTCGAGGGCGACGGCGTACCCGCTCTCGCGCGCCACGCGCCTGGGGCTCACAGCACGTTGCGCGGCTTGCCGATGGCGCCCTCGGCGAACCGCGAGAAGCGAAAGCCCGTGATGTCGAGCGACGGCTTGCCGTCGAGGATCAGCTCCGAGATCAATCGGCCGGCGATCGGGCCGAGCGCGAAGCCGTGGCCACTGAAGCCCGTCGCCAGCAGGAAGCCGCCGAGCGGCGGCACCTCGCCGAGCACGGGCACCAGGTCGGGCGCGGCATCGATGTAGCCCGCCCAGGATCGGGCGATGCCGAGCGGCGGCAGCGCGGGCAGCACGCGCTGCAGCTCGGCAAGGCTCCGCTGCACCTTGGCCGGATTGGGCACCGGCTCCAGGGCGCGGTCCCAGACGAGCGGTTGCCGACGCGCTGCCGAGCCCGGCAGCGCCGCCGCCACGCTCGCGAGCAGCGGACGTCCCACGTGAAAGCGGAAGAGCGCCTTGTTCTTCCAGAAGCTCGGCAGGAAGAAGCGGAGCTGGCGGAGCGAGTCCAGCGTGACGTCGTGATCGAGCGCGCCGCCCGCGGCGATGTTGAAGCTGCCGTCGCGACGCTGGCGGAAGGCCACCCCCGGGCCCCACACCGCGCACGCGGTCACGCGTGGCGCCGGCGTGGTGCGCGCGACGGTGCCACGGACCCAGCGCTGCGGCAGGGCGAGGCCGAGCGTGCGCGCGAGCCGCGACGACCACGCCCCGGCCGCGCACACCACGACCGGCGCTCGGATCTCGCCGTGCTCGGTCACCACGCCGCTCACGCCGCCGGCGCGCGTGGTGACGGCCTGCACGGCGCAGTCGAGACGCAGGCTCGCGCCATGGGCGACGGCGGCGTGCGCGAGCGCGTCGGTGGCCTTCTCCGGATCGGCGTGGCCGTCGCCGGGCGTGTGCATGCCGCCGACCCAGCCACCGACCAGGCCGGGCACGATGGCCTGCAGCTCGTCGCCGTGGACCAGACGCGTCGGGAGGCCGAACTCGCGCGCGACCGGCAGCCATGCTTCGAAGCGCGCCATGCGCCGGGCGTCGGCGGCGAGGGCGAGGTTGCCGCCCTGGACCCACTCGACGTCCGCGTTCAGCTCCCGCTCGAGCCCTTGCCAGAGCCGATTGGCTTCCACGACGAGCGGCATCTCGAGCGGGTCGCGGCCCTGCTGGCGCACGAAGCCCCAGTTCTTGCGCGATTGCTCGCCGGGCATGCGCCCTCGCTCCACGACCACGACGCGCGCGCCGCGGCGGGCGAGAAAGTAGGCGGCGGAGGAGCCGACGATGCCGGCGCCCACGACGACGACGTCCGCCTCACGCTCCATGATGGGCGGCCATCGTCCGCGAAAGCGCCGGGGGTGTCAACTCGCCCGGCGGCTCGGCGTCGGCGATCGCTCAGAACGGCGCGCGGTTCAGCGTGTTGTCGATGGCGCCGACGCGCATCCAGCGGTGGCCGTACGGCGGCAGCTTCAGCTCGTGGGTGCCGCTCTCGGACCGACTGTGATTCTCGTCGAAGACGTCGGTGAGCACGTCGCCGTCCTTGACCTTGGGATCGAGGACGACGGTCTTGGGGCGGTTGCTGAAGTTGTGGAGGGTGACCATCGCGACACCGCGGAAGTCATAGCGCAGGACGAGCACCTCGGGCGTCTCGGTGCGCAGCACGGTGAAGTCGCCCCAGCCGAGCTCCGGGCACTCCTTGCGCATCCGGATGCGGCGCTCGCACCAGTTGAGCAGCGACTGCGGCTCGCGCCGCTGGTCGGCGACGTTGACCTTCTTGTAGCCATACTCCGCGTCGTCGATGACGGGCCGGACGGTGCGCTCGGAGCGCGAGAAGCCGCCGTGACGCTCGCTCGTCCACTGCATGGGTGTCCGGGCGCACTCGCGCTCGTCGAGCACCAGGTCGTCACCCATGCCGATCTCGTCGCCGTACTGCATCATCGGCGTGCCGGGCAGTGAGAAGAGCAGGCTCAGCGCCAGCTCGAGCCGCCGGCGATCGTTGCCGAGCATCGGCGCCAGGCGCCGGCGGATGCCGCGATCGTAGAGCTGCATGTGCTTCTCCGGCGCCAGCGCGGCGAAGACCTCGGACCGCTGCTCGGGCGACAGGCGCCCGAGATCGCACTCGTCGTGGGAGCGCAGGAAGTGCACCCATTGCGCATTGGCCGGCCGCTTGGCCGTCTGCTGCAGCGCCCACACGAGGGGACCGGTCTCCCCGGTGGCCAGCGCGTACCACAATCGCTGGTTGACCGGGAAGTTGAGCATCATCTGGAGATGGTCGCCCTCGTCGCCGAAGTACTCGATGCTCTCCTCGGGCGGGACATTGGCCTCCGCTAACAGGATGGCGTCGCCGGCGCGCCAGCTCAGGAACTTCCGCATCTCGTGGAGCATGCCGAAGTCCTTGACGTGCTCGACCTCGGCGCCCTTCTTCTCGATCAGGAACGGTACGGCGTCCATGCGGAAGCCGGAGACCCCGAGCTGCAGCCAGTAGCCCATGATCTTCTTGATCTCGTCACGCACGGCGGGGTTATGCGTGTTGAGATCGGGTTGGTGCTCGTAGAAGCGGTGGAAGTACCACATGCCGGCCGCGTCGTCGAACGTCCACGTGCTGCGCTGCACGCCGGGGAACACAACGCCCTTCGCGTGATCGCGAGGGCGGTCGTCGGCCCACACGTACCACGGCCGGAACGGCGACTGCGGATTGCCGCGCGCGTGCTGGAACCAGGGATGATCGATCGAGCTGTGGCTCACCACGAGGTCGACGATCACTCGCATGCCGAGCGCCCTCGCGTGGTTCATGCATTCGACGAAGTCGCCCGAGGAGCCGTGCTTGGTGTTGACGCCGTAGAAGTCGGTGACGTCGTAGCCGTTGTCGCGATTCGGCGACGGATAGAAGGGCTGCAGCCAGATGCAGGTGACGCCGAGGCCGTGCAGGTAGTCGAGCCGGCGGCTCAGGCCCTCGAGGTCGCCGATGCCGTCGCCGTTGGCGTCCATGTACTTCTCGACGTCGAGGCAGTAGAGGACCGCGTTCTTGTACCAGAGATCCTCGGTAGGCATGTGATCTGCCCTAGCAATGAGCGTTCCCGTGAGTCCGGCAAACGGCGGCAGGGGAGTGCAGCTACCATGTGAAGCCGAAACGGCGAGCGATCTCGGCAACGTACTCGGCGTCCGGCATGGGCCGCGCGACGGCGATGAAGTCCTCGTCGCTCATGCGGCGGCGCCCTTCGTCGAGCAGCCGCGCGTCGTCGCCGACCCGCCAGCGCAGGCGCGGCGCGGCGGTGGTGGCCGCCTCGTAGATCACGGCGGCCGCGTCGGCGGGCTGGGACGCGTGCTTCGACTGCATCTGGTAGAAGAGCATCAGCCGCCGCACGTGCTCGATGTACGGCGACTGCGGGTCGGCGAACCGCCTGGCCTTGGTGAAGATCGGTGTCGTCACCACGCCGGGCTCGACGATGGCGACGCGTATGCCGAAGCGCTGGACCTCTTGCGCCAGCGCCTCGCTGGCCGCCTCCAGCGCGTGCTTGGCCGCGCAGTAGTGGCCATGGCCGGCGACGGCCACCCGGCCCATGATCGACGAGATGTTGACGATGGCGCCGCTGCGCCGCTCCCGCATGCCGGGCAAGACGGCCTGCGTCATCCGGATCACGCCGAAGTAGTTCGTCTCGAACAGCGTCTTGGCCCAGTCGACCGGCACGTCCTCGATGGCGCCGCCGCCCCCGATGCCGGCGTTGTTGACGAGAATGTCGACGCGCCCGGCCCGATCGAGCACCTCGTGCACACCGCGCGTCACCGAGGCGGCGTCGTCCACGTCGATGGTGATCAGGCGGATCGGCAGCCGCTCGGCCGCGATGGCGGCGGTCAGCTCGGTGGCGCCGTCGGGGTTGCGAACGGCGGCGTGAACGTCATGCCCCGCGCGCGCGAAGTGCAGCGCGGTGGCGAGGCCGATGCCGGTGCTGGTGCCGGTGACGATGACGACGGCCATGGCTCCTCCCGGTGGCGTTGCGACGCCGCCGGGAGCCTATCACGCCGGTGTCAGGGGCGAGCGACGTTGCCGGTCGTGAGCGACAAGCAGCACCCTGCACGCCCGGTCCTCGTCGTGGAAGCCTGGAGGTCTATCGCAATCCCGTGTCCGACGGCGCCGCACCGTTCGGCTGGCGCTACGGCAGGACCCTCTCCCTCGATCGTCAGCAACACGTGAGTCCGCTGGCCGCACCGGCCGCGCGCATCAGCGTTGCGGAGATGCTTTCCTAGCGCGAACTCGTCGCCAGCTGGCGTTTTTCGTTCGCCAGCGGGTGTAGAGCGTCGATCGCATATCCGAGGTCCAGCCGCTCACCCAGCCAGCTCGGCATCGACGTGCGCGCGTCAATGGGGAACCCGGAAGCGTTGTTCTGCGCACGCAACTCTCCGACCGGATCGGCGGGCACCGCGGCGGCCACCGGGACGACGGGGACCTTCCAGCCTTGCGGCGTGCGGAAGCAAAGATCGCCGCTTGCCTCGCGCGTGAGCTTATAGCCCTCCTCGTGCACTGCGCGGTGGTGCGGGCGACAGAGCGTCGCGAGATTCGAGAGCGTCGTGGGACCGCCGTGAGCCCAGTGGCGGATGTGATGGCCCTGGCCGAATCGCGAGCCGCAGCCGGGGAAGCGACAGCCCTGATCGCGGTGCTCCAGCGCGCGTCGTAGGGTCGGCGGGATCGTTCGCGTGCGTGCGCCGACCTCGGTGATGTTCCCGGCGGCGTCGTGGCGCATGACGACGCGGCTGGCGTCACAGGCGAGGCGCTGCGACGTCTCAGCCGATACGCGCGCGCCGTCGAGGATTGACTGACCGAGCGCGTCACCGTTGACCAGCACCGCCGCGTCGACGTGAACGACGACCTGATACCGTTCGCCGGGCGCGCCCGGATCCATTCCGTGGTGGAGCGCGGTCTCCGCGACCAGGGCGAGGCCGTCCGCCTGCTGCTGGCCCCAGGTCGGGATGTCTTCGTCGATGATGAGTCCGGTGCGCATTCTTGCTGGCGCATCGGTAGGACCAGACGTTCCCGCAGGAACGTCCTTCCGGCGGCGTTGCGCCAGCGTGTCCCTGGCTGCGGCCAACGCCTGCATTAGCACGGCGCCCACCTCTGGCTCCAGCCGCCCGCGGATCACGACCATACCGTCATCATCTTGATACACGTGCAGCGCGCGAGCGCGGTGACGTTCGGCTGTCTCCCGGACTTCCGCCTTGCGGTCCACCGCGCGCCAGGCGCGCACGATCCGCTCGACGTGCGCCGCGGTGCCGCCGCGGCCCACGGCAAGCAGGCGCTCCTCGGTCTCCGGCGTCGCCACGCGCGTGATCGCCCGCACCTTCGAATAGGAGAGCTCGCCGCGCGCGAGCGCCTGCGCCAGCCGCGGCAGCGTCCCGAGGGCGCGCGCCACGCGGACATGCTCCCGTGCCGCGCCGGGAGCGAGACCGATTCGCCAGGCGAGCCACTCGGCGCACGAGCGGAAGCCGTTGCCCCAGCCGCCGCGGGCATCGAAATCGCGGATGAGGTCGAGCAGCCGCGCGCCCGCGGCGTCGAGGTGCGCGGCGAGCTCGGCGATCTCGTCGCCGAGCCGCTGGAGCTCGAACTCGCGCTGTGGCGTGGGATGAAGGCTTATCATCGGCGCGTCTCCTTTTCAGTGTTCTGCGCGACTCTACACCTCGATTTTTGGAGCGTCGCCATGGTCCCCAGCGGCGTGATCGCATATCGCGATCGCGAACTCCTCGAGCCGAACTGTTTCTTATCGACTGCAGGTTTCCTGCGGCGCGCAGGAGGTCATCCTCGTGGAGATCACGCGTTTGCGACGCTGCACCTCAATCAATCCTGTCAATGCCCAATTCTTGTGACGCTCACCGCGGCCACGCGCCGCCGTCGGCGGCTTGTACTTCCATCTCCACATGCGCAGTCGCCGACATGCTCTGATGTCGCGCTTGAGCAATGGTCGCCAACCTTCTCCTCATTCGGTCAGGCGAGCCTCGTGTGGCAACCCCTCTCACCGCACTGACGGCCGTATTCGCCGCCTACATCGCTTGGCAACAGTACCAGTTCGGACAGCGCCAGTTTGGGAATCAACTCTACGATCGCCGCCTGAAGGTGTTCCGGCTAAACCCGGACGCGGACAGACTTCGGATCGTACGGCGCCTCGAGCTGCGCGCGCGCCGCGAGCCGTTCGGTCGCAATCTCCAGCTCCCAGCGCCCACTCTCGACGAAGGCCCCATCGACGCCGGCGGCGTGACTCACGTAGCCCATGCCGACCGATCGCCCCAGCGTGTGGCCGTAGGCGCCCGACGTGATGCGGCCGACCAGCACGCCGTCGCGCCAGATCGGCTCGTCGCCGAGCAGCAGCGGCTCGGCATCGTTCAGCGTGAACATGACCAGCCGGCGCGGAAGCGGACGGTCGCGCTGGCGCAGCAGCGCCTCGCGGCCGACGAAGTCCTTCTTGAACGCGACGGCGAAGCCGAGCCCGGCCTCGAGCGGCGTGTCGTCGGCGCCGATGTCGTGCCCCCACGAGCGATAGCCCTTCTCCAGCCGGAGCGAGTCCATCGCGTGATAGCCGGCGTGGCGGAGCCCGAGATCCGCTCCCGCCGCCACCACGTCGTCGTAGACGCCGGCCGCGAACTCCGCGGGGACGTACAGCTCCCAGCCCAGCTCGCCGACGTAGGTGATGCGCGTGGCGCGCACCGTCGCGTAGCCCAGCTCGATCTCTCGGGTCGTCCCGAACGGGAACGCCGCGGTCGACAGCTCGGCCGGGGTGAGGCGCGCCAGCAGCGGGCGCGAGCGCGGGCCCATCACGCCGAGCACGGTGGAGGCCGAGGTCACGTCCGTGAGCGTGACGCGGGCGCCGCCGAGGCCGCGGCGGATCCAGTCCGCGTCGTGGCCGGCGGCGGCGGCGATCGTCACGATCATGTAGAGGTCGGCGCCGAGGCGGCTGACGGTGAGGTCGCACTCGATGCCCCCGCGCGCGTTGAGCATCTGCGTGTAGACGATGCGGCCCACGGCGACGTCGACGTCGTTGGCGCAAAGCCGCTGCAGGGCCGACACCGCGTCCGGCCCCTGCAGCTGGAACTTCGCCAGCGAGGATTGGTCGAAGAGCCCCACCGCCTCGCGGACGGCGCGATGCTCGGCCGCCGCGCAGGGAAACCAGTTCTGCCGCCCGTACGTGTACACGTAGCGCGGCTCGACGCCGTCGGTGGCGAACCAGTTCGGGCGCTCCCAGCCGGCGACGACGCCGAAGCCGGCGCCACGCGCGGCGAGCCGGTCGTGGAGCACGGAGCGGCGCACGCCGCGCGCGGTCTCGGGCTGGCGGAACGGCCAGTGCATCGCGTAGAGGAGACCCACCACCTCGCGCGTGCGCTCGCGCAGGTAGCGCGCGTTGTTCTGGAACGGCGCGAAGCGGCGGATGTCCACGTCCCAGAGATCCATGCCGGGCTCGCCGCCCACGATCCACTCGGCCAGTGCCTGACCCGCGCCGGCCGCGGAGGCGATGCCGACGGAATTGAATCCGGCCGCGACGAAGAAGTTCCGCAGCTCCGGCGCCTCGCCCAGCATGTAACGGTTGTCCGGCGTGAAGCTCTCGGGGCCGTTGACGTGGCGCCGGACGGGCGCCGTCTCCAGCGCCGGGATGCGCACGCACGCCTGCTCCATCAGCACGCGGAAGTGGTCCCAGTCCTCGGGGAGCAGGGAGAACTTGAAATCGGCGGGAATGCCGTCCATGCCCCACGGCTTGGCAGCCGGCTCGAAGCCGCCCATCAGCAGACCGCCGACCTCTTCGCGGACGTAGATGTAGCCGTCGGTGTCGCGCAGCACCGGCAGGTCGCGGCTGACGCCCGACAGCGGCTCGGTGACGATGTAGAAGTGCTCCGCGGCGTGCAGCGGGACATCGACGCCGGCCAGGCGTCCGACCTCTCGTCCCCACATGCCCGCGCAGTTGACGACGACCTCGGCGGCGATGTCGCCGTGATCGGTACGCACGCCGGTGGCGGCGCCGTCCGCGCGCCGGATGCCGGTGACGGTCACGTTCTCCACGATGGTGGCGCCGCCGAGGCGGGCGCCGCGCGCCAGCGCCAGCGTGGTGTCGATTGGATTCGTGCGGCCGTCGCCGGGGATCCACACCGCGCCCGCCAGGTCGTCGGTGCGCATGAGCGGCCACAGCTTGCCCGCCTCATCGGGCGAGATGGGCTCCACGTCGACGCCGAAGCAGCGGGCCATCGAGGCGCCGCGCTTCAGCTCGATCAGGCGCTCGGCCGTCCGCGCCACGCTGATGCTGCCGCAGCGGCGGAAGCCCGTGGCCTGTCCCGTCTCGGCTTCGAGCCGCTCGTAGAGCACCGCGCCGTAGCGCGCGAGCCGCGTGAGGTTGTGGCTCGACCGCAGCTGACCGACCAGCCCGGCGGCGTGCCACGTCGTTCCGCACGACAGATCGCGCCGCTCGAGCAGGACAATGTCACGCCAGCCGAGCCTGGTGAGGTGGTAGGCGACGCTGCAGCCGACGATGCCGCCGCCGATGACGACGACGCGCGCGTGCGAGGGAAGCCGCTCGGCCATCGCCGGACCATAGCACAGGCCCTGGTACGATGAAGATGGAGGGACGTGAGATGAGCCGTGTACTCGTCATCGTCGTAGCCGTGTTCATCGCGACGGCGTTCGCCGTGACCGGGTTCGCCGCAGACGATTCGAAGGTGAAGTCCGCCACGCGGCAGGTGGAGGAGGGAGCCAAAACCATCGGTGACGGCAAGGTCGGCACCGGGGCCGAGGAGACCGCCAAGGGCGTCGGCAAGACCGTCGTCGAGGGCGCCAGGTACACCGGCGACAAGGTCAAGGAGTCGGCGAAGGCCGCCGAGCCGCAGGCCAAGGACGCCTGGGAAAGCCTGAAGGAGAGCGCGAACTCGTTCGGCGCCAGCGTCAAGAGCTTCGTGACCCGCCTGTTCTCGAAGTAGCCGTTGCTCGGGGCTCGCGCGAGCCCCGAGTCACACCCGTGTTTGACCGGCACCGCTCTTGCTCACGACAGGAGGCAAAGGAGATTTGCGCATGAAGACACGGGTGGTCGTCGCAGCTGGCATGCTGTTGGTCGCGCTCACGGCGACGCAGGTCTCGGCCCAGGCGGCCGCCGACGTCGAGCGGGCCCAGAAAGCTCTGAAGGAGATGGGCCACGATCCCGGGCCGATCGACGGGGTCATGGGCGCGCAGACGAGCGCGGCCCTGAAAGCCTATCAGAAGAAGAACGGCCTGGACGTCACCGGTCAGCTCGATGCCGCCACGGCGGCCAGGCTCGGCGAAGCGGCCCCGGCGGCGTCGCCGGCGGCGCCGCCCCGCGGGGGCGACGCGCAGACCGGCGGCGACGAGAAGCCGAACGCCGTCGATCCGGCCCAGGCGACGAAGACCGGCGCCAACGCCGGGGAGGGCGCCTCGTACTCGCGCAGTCAGGAGAAGGGCCAGTCGACGACGAAGTAAGCGCGGCACGCTGACGGCCCGGCCGGCGCTATACTCGCGCCCACGATGCCTGCCGTCCGCCGCCTCACGATCTACGAGCCGTTTCGCTCGATCTTCTACACGCCGCAGTTCGTGGCCCTCTACGGGCAACACTTCGCCGGCGAAGGCCTCGACGTCGCGGTGGTGACCGCGGGCGCCGGCGTCACGACCACCGGGGCGCTGATCGACGGCCGCGCCGAGATCGCGCTCGGCGGCATCATGCGCAGCCTGGACGTAACCGATCGCGGCGGGCCGTTCCTCGTCCACTTCGCCGAGGTCAACCAGCGCAACGGCTTCTTCCTGCTCTCGCGGACGCCACGGCCGGCGTTTGCGTGGACCGATCTCGTCGGCACCACGGTGCTCTCGTTCGCCGAGGCGCCCACGCCGTGGCAGTGCATGCTGACGGTGTTGCGCCGCCACGGCGTCGACCCGCGCACGGTGACCATCGAGCGGACGCTGCCGCTGCCGGACGCCCTCGCCGCCTTCAAGGCCGGCCGCGGCGATTTCTTCGAGACCGGCCAGCCGTTCACCGAGCAGCTCCTCGCCGAGGGGCGCGCGCACCTGGCCGTCTCGATGGGCGACGCCACCGGCCCGGTACCGTTCTCGTCGTACATGACCACCGAGCGCTTCCTGCGCGACGAGCGGGACGTCTTACAGCGCTTCACGCGCGCGCTTCATCGGGCGCAGCGCTGGATCGCGCGCGCCGACGGCAAGCAGATCGCCGACGTGATCGCGCCGGCATTCCCCGACATTGCGCCGGAGATCCGCCAGCGCGCGGTGGCGCGCTATCTCCGGCAGGACACCTGGTCGCACGATCCGCTGGTGCGCCGGGCGGGCTACGAGTATCTGCAGACGATCCTCCTCGACGGCGGCTTCATCGGCCGCCGCCACCGCTACGAGGACCTCATCGACACGACGGTCGCGCAGGAGGTCATGGCGTGAAGACGCTCGTGCTCGGCGGCGGCGTGGTCGGCGTGACCACCGCCTACTTCCTGGCGCGGGCCGGCCACGAGGTGACGCTCGTCGAGCAGCAGGACGCGCTCGGGCTCGAAGCGACGGGCGGGAACGCCGGCATCATCGCGCCCGGGCATTCGTTCGCGTGGGCGTCGCCGCGCGCGCCCCAGATGCTCTGGCAGTCGCTGCGCGGCGCCGAGACCGCCATCCGCGTGCGGCTGACGGCCGATCCGCGGCTCTACGCCTGGGGCCTGCGGTTCCTGCGCGAGTGCACCTCGGCACGGGCGCGGCGCAACACGCTCATCAAGCTCCGGCTCTGCCAGTACAGCCAGGGCGTGCTCGACGAGCTGGTACGCAACGAGGGCATTCGCTATCACGAGATCCGACAGGGCGCGCTCTACCTGCATCGCGATCCGCGCGAGCTCGAGGCGGGAGTCAAGAAGATGGCGCTGCTGGCCGAGCACGGCCAGCGTCAGGAGGTGCTCGACGCCGCCGCGCTCGCCCGTCTCGAGCCCGCCTTCGAGCCGGTGAGGGACAAGATCGCCGGCGCCATCCGGGATCTCGGTGACTCCAGCGGCGACTCGCGCGTGTTCAGCGAGGAGCTGGCGCGGATCGCGCGCGACAAGCACGGCGTCACGCTGCAGCTCGGCACCCGCGTCACCGCGCTCCGCGCCGCCAGCGATCGCATCGAGGGCGTGAGCACCAGCGCCGGCCTCCTGACCGCGGACAACTACGTGCTCGCGCTCGGCGTGGGGGCGCCGGTGATCGCGCGCACGGCCGGCGTTGGCCTGCCCATCTATCCCGCCAAGGGATACTCGTCGACTTTTCCGCTGAAGGCGGACGGGCTGGCGCCGACGATCTCCGGCGTCGACGAGCAGTGGCTGGTCGGCTGGTCGCGGCTGGGGGATCGCCTGCGGCTGACGTCCACCGCGGAGTTCGCCGGCTACGACTGGGGCTGGACGCCGCGCGACTTCAACAACATCGTGCGTCTTGCGCGGGACCTCTTCCCGAGCGCCGCCGACTACGAGCGCGGCGAGTACCGCGCGTGCCTGCGCCCGATGACGCCGGACGGGCCGCCGATCCTCGGTCTCGGACGGCACCGCAACCTCTTCTTCAACTGCGGGCATGGCCACATGGGCTGGACGATGGCGTGTGGCACGGCGCGCATCGTGACCGACCTCATGACCGGCCGCATGCCCGACCTCGACCTCGAGGGGTTGACCGTTCGATGAGGCCGAGACTCGGCCTGCTGGCGGTGGCGGCGCTGGTCCTCGGTTCCGTGCCGGCCGCGGCCGACATGAGCCTTCCTGCCGGCTTCACGGCGCACGTCTACGTCACCGGCCACGGGTACATGCCCGATGCCGGCCGCGACGTGCGCGGCATCCCGTCCAGCACGACGCTGGCCGTGGACGGCGCCGGCGTGCTCTACGCCGCGCGCAGCGGACGGCGGTACATGGGCGGGGAAATCGACGATCTGTGGCCCATCTACCGGATTCCCGTGGGCGGTGCCCGGCTGACGCCCGCGACCGAGGCGCGGTTCTTCCACGGCCCGCCGTTGTGGAGCCCTCAGATCGCGGCCGTCGCCCCGTCGGGCGACGTCTACGTGACGACCTACGACCGCGACCGCAAGATCGGAGCGCTCTATCGCCTCGTGGACGGCCGGGCGGAGCTGTTCGCCGGCGGCACGCCGGAGCGCGGGGCGCCGCTGCTGCGCCAGCCGGAGGGTGTGGCCTTCGACGCCGCCGGCCACGTGTACGTCGCCGATCGCGACCAGAACGTGGTCATCAAGCTCGATGCCTCCGGACGCGTGCTCGACCCGCGGTTCCTCGCGCTGATGCGGCCGCGCGCGCTGGTGATGGACGGCCGCGCCCGCCTGTGGATCGGCGGCGACGAGGAGAACACGGCGCCCTGGCAGCGTGGGCCGGGCGTGCTGTGGCGCGCCGGTCCCGAGCCCCGTCTGGTCCCGATGTTCCGTGGGCCGCTGGCGGCGGGGCTCAGCGTGGGCCCGGATGGCCGCATCTTCATGGCCGACCGACAGGGCGCCAGGATCATGGTCATCGGCGCCGACGGGGCGGCGTCGGAGTTCGCGCGGTTCACCGACGGCGACGCGCCGCGCGCGCTGGCCTTCGCGCCCGACACGCCGGACACGCGGCGCGCGCGCATCGCGGGTGACCTGTTCGTCATCACGATCAGCCGCGGTCGCTGGCCCGTGAACGACGTCATCCGGATTTCGGGGCCGTTCGGCGAGATCGGCCCGGGCGCTCGATGATCGCGGAGACGCGCGCGACGCTGAAATTCGACCACCTGACGCTTCCGGTGCGAGACCTGAAGCAATCGCGGAGCTGGTACGTGGACATGCTCGGCCTCACGGTCGAGTTCGAGGTGCCCGACCGGCAGGCGGTGGCGGTACAGGACAGCGATGGCTTCACGATCTTCCTCCAGCAGGCGGCGGCCGCCGTGGTGCCCAACGACCTCGCGCTCTACTTCCAGGTCGCCGACGTCGACGCGACGTTCGGCGCCTGGTCCGAGCGCGGCCTGGTCTTCGCGCACGCGCCGGCGAAGACGTACTGGGGCTACGGGGCAGAGCTGCGGGATCCCGACGGCTATCTCATCCGGCTCTGGGACGAGCAGACGATGAAGACGAAGTGAGGGCCGCGCACCCGCCGACGGCCTACTTCTCGCCGAGGTAGCTCTTGCGTACGAGGTCGGAGCGCAGCAGCTCCGCCGCGGTGTCATGCAGGACGATGCGGCCCGTCTGGATGACGTAGCCGCGGTGGGCGACGCGCAGCGCCATCCGCGCGTTCTGCTCCACGAGCAAGATCGTGGTGCCCTGACGGTTGATGTCCTGGATGATCCGGAAGATCGTTTCCACCAGGATCGGGGACAGTCCCATCGACGGCTCGTCCAGCAGCAAGAGCCCCGGGCGCGCCATGAGAGCGCGGCTGATGGCGAGCATCTGCTGCTCGCCGCCGGAGAGCGTGCCGCCCTTCTGCGCCAGCCGCTCGCGCAGGCGGGGGAAGAGCCCCAGCACGCGCTCGAGGTCGGGCGCGATGCCGTCGCGGTCGGAGCGCGCAAAGGCGCCGAGCTCGAGATTCTCGAGGACGGTCATGCGCGGGAAAATGTGGCGGCCTTCCGGCGACTGGGCGATGCCGAGGCGGACGATGCGGTCGGTGGCCAGCCTGTCGAGACGCTGCGTCTTGAAGGTCACGCTCCCGCGCCGCGGCCGGACGATCCCGAGGATGGTGCGAAGCGTCGTCGTCTTGCCGGCGCCGTTGGCGCCGATCAGGGTGACGATCTCGCCTGGCTCGACCGTGAGCGACAAGCCACGCAGGGCCCGGATGTTGCCGTAATAGGTGTGCACATCGGCCAGCTCGAGCACGACGGCTACCTCGGCGCCGTCCGGGCCGCCGCCTCCTGCTCGTAGCCGGTGCCCAGGTACGCCTCGATGACGCGTGGATGGCGCTGGATCTCGGCCGGCGTGCCCTCGGCGATGAGCGTGCCGTAGTCCAGCACGCTGATGCGGTCGGAGATCGCCATGACGACCTCCATGTCGTGCTCGATCAGGAGAATGGACAGCGCGAGATCGCGGCGGACCAGGCCAATCAGCTCCGCGAGCGCCTCCGTCTCGCGTGGATTCATGCCGGCCGTCGGCTCGTCGAGCAGCAGCAGGCGCGGCTCCGTGGCCAGCGCGCGCGCGATCTCGAGCCGTCGCTGATCGCCGTACGGCAGGTTGCGGGCCAGCTCGTCGCTCTTGCCGAGGAGTCCAAGGAACGCGAGGAGATCGCGCGCTCGCTCGCGCGCACGACGCTCTTCGGCGACGACGCGTGCCGGACGCAGCACCGCTCCCGCGACACCGGCGTCGAGCCGACTGTGCTCACCGACCAGTACGTTGTCGAGCACGCTCATGTGCGCGAAGAGCCGGATCGACTGGAACGTCCGAGCGATGCCACGCGTGACGATGGCGTTCGGCCGGAGTCCGACGAGGCTCCGGCCGGCGAAGACCAGGCGGCCGTGGTCGGGACGGACGAGCCCGGTCACCACGTTGAAGAACGTCGTCTTGCCGGCGCCGTTCGGCCCGATGAGCCCGATGATGGCGCCCGCGGGAACGCGCAGGTCCACCTGGTTGAGGGCTACCACGCCGCCGAAGTGCTTGGTGACACCACGCACGTCGAGGAGGGCGGGATCGTGTAGCGGCGTCCCCTGCGTGCGCAGCCAGTCGGGAATCCCCTCCACGCGGGGCGGTGTGGCCGGCTCGGCCGGAATCGGGCCGGTGTCGTCGCCGGCGTCGGCGATGGGCTGCAGGCGACGGCCGGCCAGCCCCTGCGGCCGCAGCAGCATGACGAGCACGAGGCCGAGGCCGAAGAAGAACCAGCGCCAGAGCGTGAGGTCGGCGGCGACCAGCGCGGGCACGCCGAGCGTGCGACCGATGCCCCGCACCAGGAACGTCGCCTGCGCGAGGATGACACGATCGAAGACCGTGATCAGCATCGCGCCGAGGACGACGCCGCGCAGGCTGCCGGCCCCTCCGAGCACGACCATGCAGAGCAGCATGATCGAGACCTGGAACTCGAAGGCGCCGGGCGTGATGGCCTGCAGCTTGGCCGCGTAGACCGAGCCGGCGAAGCCCGAAAAGGAGGCGCCGAGGGCGAAGGCTAACAGCTTCGTGGAGACGGGATTGACGCCGGTGCAGTCCGCCGCCGTCTCGTCCTCGCGGATGGCCATCCAGGCCCGGCCGAGACGCGAATCGCGCAGGCGGTTCATCGCCCACAGCGAGGCGGCGCCGATGACGAGGATGAGGAAGTACCACGGCACCGGATCTGTCTCGAACGGCACCCCGGGCAGGTACGGGCGGCCGACCGGGTTCACACCGTTCTCGCCGCCGGTGAGGTTGAGACGCTCGATCGGCCGCCAGCCGCCGATCTCGATGGTGACGTCGCCGAGGTTGCGAATGGCCACCGGGATGATCTCGCCGAAGCCGAGCGTGATGATGGCCAGGTAGTCGCCGCGGACGCGAAGTGTCGGGGCGCCGATCACGGCGCCGAGCAGCGCCGAGACGGCGGCCGCGATCCAGATGCAGAGCCAGAAGCTCCACGCGTGGCCGTAGAGCGGCGAGCCGAGCACCGGCGAGTTCAGCAGCCCCATCGCGTAGGCGCCGATGGCGAAGAAGGCGGCATAGCCCAGATCGAGGAGGCCCGCGTAGCCGACCACGATGTTGAGCCCGAGCGCGAGGAGGACGTAGATCATCCCGTCGGTGACGGCGTGCACCGTTTGCAGTCCGAGCGCCCGGTCGACGAACGGATAGACGAGCAGCAGAACGACCAGCGCCGCCGGGCTCATCTGGCGTTTCACGGCTGGCGGCCGACCGCGCTCACGCCTTCTCGGGAGTGCGGTCGCCCATGAGGCCGTGCGGCCGGAACACGAGGACGACGATGAGGATGGCGAAGACGATGGCGTTGGTCCAGCGCGCGGAGATGTACTGGTCGCTCCATGCCGAGAGGAAGCCGATCAGCAGGCCGCCGAGGGCAGCCCCGCTCATGCTGCCGATGCCGCCGAGCACGGCGGCGGTGAACGCGCGCAGGCCCGCCTGGTAGCCCATCCACCACTGGCCGATGTTGTAGTACATCCCCTGGATGAGCCCGGCGGCGCCGGCGAGGGCTCCGCCGACGAAGAACGTGATCAGGATGGTGCGCTCGACGTCGATACCCATCGCCTGCGCCGTCTCCCGGTCCTGGGCGGTGGCGCGCATCGCCTTGCCCCAGCGCGTGCGGGTGACGAAGTAGTGCAGCCCGATCATCAGCGGTACCGTCGCTCCCACGACCAGCAGGTCTTTCGTGGTCACGAAGATCGCGGACTCGATGCCGAACCACTCGCGCAGGATGTCGACGGAGGGAAAGACGTCGGGATAGGCGATGGGGGCGGGGCCCTTCCACAAGAGCGCGATGTTCTCGAGCATGAACGAGACGCCGATGGCGGTGATGAGCGGCGCCAGCCGGCTCGACCGGCGCAGCGGCCGGTACGCCATGCGATCGATGGCGACGTTCAGCAGCGCCGTCGAGAGCATGGTCAGCACGAGCACGAGCGGCAGCAGCGTGACCAGCTGCCAGGGCGTGAGGGCGCCGCTGACGCCGAGCAGCGTGAACCAGGCGAGGGAGATGAACAGGCCGAGCATGAAGACGTCGCCGTGGGCAAAATTGATCAGCTCGATGATGCCGTACACCATCGTGTAGCCGAGCGCGATCAGCGCGAAGACGGCGCCCCGGGTGAGGCCGTTGATGGACTGCTGGATCAGAACTTCCCAGGCCGTCATACGAACGAGCGGAGTGCGATCCCCGAAATGGCCCGGTTATCGAACATGGGGGGCCCGGAACGGGCCCCCCAAATTCCCCAGGACGCGCGGCGCCTCCGCGCCACCGTTGGCGGAGTCGCTACTCGAGGATGGTTTCGAACTGGAACTTGCAGCCGAGCGGGGTGTCGACCTTCGCAACCTTGAAGCCGGACATGGTGTCGTAGTCGACGTCGCCGTTCTCGTCGAAGCTCCACTTGCCGTTGATGCCCTCGAAGTTCCTGGTGGCCGCGATGGCCTTGCGCAGCGCTTCCCGCTTGGCGGTGACCTCCTTGGCGCGCTCGATCTGGGGCGCGGCACGGCGGAGAGCGTCGATGATCACGCGCCCGCCCTCCGCGGCGTAGAGCGCGTACGACGTCGGCTCCTTGCCGAATTTGGCCTTGTAGGCCTCGTACGTCTTGGCACCGACGCCGCGCATCTTCTCGAACGGCAGCCCCGCGAACGTGATGCGCATCTCGGTGGCGAGCGCGGCATCGCAGGTGGCACCCTTCAGCAGCTCCTCTTCGAGCAGGCCGTCGGGGCCGAGGAAGCGCGCGCGCGGTGCGGTGAGACCGACTTCCTTCATCTGCCGGATGACGACCTGGGCGCCCGTCTCGATGACGCCGCCGAGGTAGACGAGGTCGGCGCCGGAGGCGCGGATCTTCGTGAGCACCGGCCTCTGGTCGGGCTGTTTCCAGTCGATGCCCTCGTTGGCGACGACGGGGAGGCCGATCTTCTTCGCGGTGGCCTCGAACACGTCGGCGATGCCTTTGCCGTAGAGCTCCTGGTCGTTGAGGATGTAGACCTTCTTCACGCCCATCCGCTTCGCCCACTTGGCCGCCACCGCGCCCTGGATGTCGTCGGCGGGGACGGGACGGAAGTAGTTCACGAAGCCGGCCGGCCGATAGATCTCCGGCTCGCCGGGCGCGGCGCCGCGCTTCTTGGTGAGGCCGGGATACGTGTTCGCGGGCGTCACCTGCGCCATGTGGGCGCGATTGGTGATCGGGATGGAGACCTTCGCCGCGCCGGAGTTGTAGGTTCCGATGTAGACGATGGCCAGCGGATCGGCCACGGCCTTGTTGGCGTTCTCGGCCTCGACGGCGCCGTCCCACTTGCCCGTCTGCGGCGATGCGTCGTCGAGATTCACCACCTCGATGCAGAAGCCCGCCACGGTTCCGTTGACCTCGGAGACCGCGAGATCGACGCCGTTCTTCATCCCGGTGCCTTCCGGCACCATCGCGCCCTGCATTGGCCACGACGTGTAGAATCGCAGCTTGCCCTTCGGACACTGCTGGGCGACGGCGTCGGTGGCGGCGAAGCTCACGAGGAGGAGGGCGGCGGCGATGAATCGCGCGACTCTCATGATCGGTCCTCCGGGCTCGGCGTTATGATCGGGGACCTGCTCGAGATGGCGGGTATGAGACTATGCCTCCTCGCTCGTTGTCAACCACAGCGCCGAGAACCGACGGCCGAGGTGGACACAGCGCTCCGTTGCAAACGGAGCCACGACTACCTATCTCAGGCCACCCACGGAAAAGGCGGAAACAGCGCTCCGATACAGAGGTGACCGATGGCACGACCTCACGTGATCTACCAGGCGAAGCCGGGCTCCGCGCTCGAGGTGAACCGTGACTTCTATGCGCGGCTGGGACCCGACGGCGGCGGCCGCAAGCTCGTCGATCGGTTCGTCATCCCGCCGCGCTCCGGGCGCGCGTGGCCGGTACGCGCCGGACAGATCTTCCGCGTCGTCGCCGTCGAAGGTCCGCAGGTGGCCGACCTCAACCTCTGGAACCTCGGCAACCCCCGCGAGCGCTTCTGGGCCTCGCGATCTCGGCAGCTCCACCAGGCGCACGTCAGCACGTTCGATCGCCTATGGTCGTGTCTGCCGTATCTCAGGCCGATGGTCACCATCGTCGCCGACACCATCCAGTTCGGCCGCGACGCCGACGGCGCCGGCTGTCACGATCTGCTCGGGACGCGCTGCGATCCGTACGTGCACAAGCTGCTCAACGGTGAGGAGCTCGACGTGTGCTGTCACAGCAACCTGGTGCGCGCGGTGGCGCCGCATCGCCTCACCGAGCTCGACGTCCACGACGTTCTGAACGTGTTCCAGGTCACCGGGCTCACGCCCGAGGGCCGGTACTTCACGAAGCCGAGTCCGGCCCGGCCCGGCGACTACATCGAGTTCTTCGCCGAGTTCGACGTGCTGGCCGCGCTGTCGAACTGCCCGCATGGCGACATGTCGGCGCCGGTGTGGGGATCGAGCGGCGGCGATCGCGCCGACATCTGCCGTCCGCTCGCGATCGAGATCTGGCAGCCGGCGGCCGAGCTCCTCGCGGGCTGGCGATCGCCGGCGCCGTCGGACTATCGCGGCAACCACGGGCTCACCGGCCCATGAGCCGCGTGACGATCCCCGCGCGACGCGGCAAGGCGGCGCGCGTCGCCGCCGGCCAGCGCATCCGTATCATCAACACGCACGGCACCCAGGTGGTCGACGCGTGGGCGTTCAACGCCCAGGATCCCACCGAGTGGATGGCCATGGAGGCCAGCCGGGCGTGGTTCATGAGGCTGGCGGCGGCCGTCGGCGATTCCTTCGTCACCAACCGGCGCCGCCCGATCCTGACGCTGGTCGAGGACACCTCGGGGTGCGCGCACGACACGCTGATGGCGCCGTGCGATCCCGACCGCTACGGGCTGCTCGGGGTGAAGGGTTATCACGACAACTGTCGCGACAACCTGCACGCCGGCCTGGCGGAGCTGGGAATCAAGGTCCCGGCCACACCTCCGTCGCTCAACGTCTTCATGAACATTCCGTGGACGGCGGATGGGCGGCTCTCGTGGGGCGAACCGGTCTCTGCTCCGGGAAGCTACGCACTGTTCCGGGCCGAGATGGATCTGCTTGTCGCGTTCTCGGCGTGTCCCCAGGACATCCTGCCGATCAACGGCCGCACCGGACACACGACGGAGGCGCACTTCAGCATCGAGGGGTGACCGCGCGACAGGCATGCGGGTCGCCGCAGCGCGCGGCACATCGATTGCTACCTGGTTGCGTGTGCTGCGTGACAACGGCGCCTGGGGGACCGGCCTGAGCCTCGGCGAGCACGGCGGATGACGCGGCTGCCGCTGCTGCAGGGCGTCTATTTCCTGCTGACCGGCCTCTGGCCTCTGGTCTCGATGCGGACGTTCGAGGCGGTGACCGGACCGAAGGTCGACCGGTGGCTCGTGAAGACGGTGGGCGTGCTGGTGGCCGTCATCGGCGCCTCGCTGCTGGCGGACGCGCGGCATCCCTCGCGCGGCTCCCGGGTGCTCGGCGTCGGCAGCGCGGCTGCGCTGGGCGGCGTCGACGTCGTCTACTCGCTGCGGGGCCGCATCTCCAAGATCTACCTGCTCGACGCCGTCCTCGAGGCGCTGCTGGTCGGCCTCTGGGCGGCGCGCGGACGGGGTCGTCGCATCACTTCCTGACCACGTACCAGTTGTTCTGGATGTCATGGGCGGGCTGGTGCGTCTCGATCGACTTGAAGCCTGCGCGCTCGAGATACTCCCGGGTCATCTCCTCGCCCCACATGGCGCCCAGGCCCTCGCCGCCCTGCGCCAGCGATACGGTCATGCAATGCATGCACGAGACCGTATAGAGGAACGTCCCGATCGGATGTCCGATGTTCCGGTGCACGTGGCTCGAGCCCTTGATGTCCTGCATCAGGTAGACGCCGTCCGCCTTCAGCGCGCGATGGATGCCCTTGAGCACGCGGAGCGGCCGCGCCTGGTCGTGGACGGCGTCGAACGTGGTGATGAGGTCGAAGGCGGCGGGCGGCGCCGTGGTGTCGAAGTCGCTCAGGTCGGCCACCACGAACTCGACGTTGCGCAGGCCCTGGCGCCCCGCTTCGTCACGCGCGTACGCGACCGCCTCCTCCGACAGATCCATGCCCGTGAATCGGCTCGCGGGAAACAGCTCGGCCAGCCGGTGCAGGATCCGGCCGCGGCCGCAGCCGACGTCGAGCACGCGCAGGCCTGCCGCGAGGCGATCGGCGAGCCCCGGCACCAGTGGAAGAATGTGGGACTGCAGGGAGAACAGCACCGACTGTCCGCTGTCCTCAGCCATGACCGCGTGGAAGCGCGGGAAGCGCGCGTAGGGCACGCCGCCGCCGTTCTTGAAGCAGGCCACGATGTCGTCTTCGACCGACCCCAGCAGCGGGATGTACTGCGCGAACACGGCGAGGTTGTCGGCGCCGGCCGGCCGCGTCAGAAACGCGGCGTGCTCGGGGGGGAGGACGAACCGCGTGCTCGCCGGATCGACCTCCACGACACCGGCGGTGACCATCGCCCCCAGCCACTCGCGGACGTACCGCTCGTTCAGCCCCGCGTGCTTGGCGATCTCCGCCGACGTGGACGGCGGGAGGGTCCGCAGCGCGTCGAGCAGGCCCGTGCGGTGTCCGATGGACAGCATGAGACAGAGGGCGCCGTCGTTCAGCGCGCTCAGCAGGCGCCCCGCGAACTTCTCGGCCTTGTTCTGATCGACCTCGCGCGATGCCGACATGTCGGACCTCCTTGCGACGCCAGGCCGTCAGGCTAGCAGATGCCGGAGCGCTGGGGCCAGCGGCTATAATCGACGCATCCCGCGAGAGAGGCAGTCAGCCATGGACGAGTCCGAGGATTTCGCCACGCTCTTCGCCCGGCACGAGGCGCGGCGCGCGCTCGAGAAGGGGCAGGTGGTCAAGGGCCGCGTCATCCAGGTCACCGCCGAGCACGTGTTCGTGGACGTCGGCGGCAAGGGCGAGGCATGGATCGATCGCGCCGAGCTGACCGACGCCGACGGCCGTCTGCGCGTGAAGGTCGGCGACGAGGTCGAGGCCACCGTGGTATCGACCGGCGACGAGATCCGCCTGTCGCACAAGCTGCGGCAGGGGGCGCAGGCGCGCGAGGCGCTCGGGCTGGCCGCACAGAGCGGCGTGCCCGTCGAAGGCCGGGTGGCCGCCGTCATCAAGGGCGGGTACGAGGTGACCGTCGCCGGACTGCGCGCGTTCTGTCCGTTCTCCCAGATGGACCTGCGCCGCGCCGATTCCGAGCAGGATTACGTCGGCCGTGTGCTCGAGTTCCGCGTCACGCGATACGCCGAGGGTGGCCGCAACGTCGTGCTCTCGCGCCGCGCGCTGCTCGAGGAGCAGGCGGCGGCGGCCGCGGAGGAGACGCGCAAGAAGATCGTCCCCGACGCCGTCCTGCCCGGCACCGTCGCCTCGCTCACGGACTTCGGCGCGTTCGTGGACCTCGGCGGCGTGCAGGGCCTGGTGCCGATGTCCGAGCTGTCGCACGCGCGCGTGGAGCGCGCGAGCGACCGCCTGCGGGTCGGCGAGCCGGTCACCGTCAAGGTGCTGCGCGTCGACGCGGAGAAGGGACGGATCACGCTGAGCTTGAAGGCCCTCGAAGGCGATCCCTGGGCCAGCGTTCCCGGCCGGCTCCGCGAGCGGCAGATCGTGCGCGGCCGCGCCGTGCGGGTCACGGACTTCGGCGTGTTCGTCGAGCTCGCGCCCGGTGTCGACGGTCTCCTGCACACGAGCGAGATCCCGCGCCACCGGCAGGGCGGCGTCCGCGAGCTCGTCGCCGCCGGCGGGGAGATCGTCGTGATGATCGTCGCCGTCGACCCCGCCAAGCGGCGCATCGCGCTGGCGCTGGCGCCGGAGGGCGCCGCCGTCGGCGAGCAGATGGCATCGACGGTGAGCGTCGGCGCCGTGCTGACCGGCACGGTGGAGCGCGTGGAGCCGTTCGGCGTCTTCGTGCGGCTGGGGCCGGGGCAGACGGGACTGGTGCCAAACGCGGAGCTCGGCACCACGCGCGGCGCCGACCATCGCCGCATGTTCCCGACCGGCAGCGAGCTGAAGGTCCTGGTGCTGGCCATCGAGGAGGGCGGGCGGCGCATCCGGTTGTCGCGCGAGAAGGCGCTGATGCACGAGGAGCAGGCCGAGACCCAGGCTTATATAAAGGATGCCGCGCGGAAGGGCGGCTTCGGGATGACGCTCGGCGACTTCCTGAAGGAGCGCTGACTCACCACCGCGCGACGGCCACCACCGCCGCGTCGTCGGCGACGGTGCCGCGCAGCGAGAACCGAATGGGATCGCCGACACGGAGCGGCTCGCCCGGCGCCGCCACGGGGGCGCGGAAGCTCGTCGTCCGCGCCGGCAGCAGGCCGCGGATCTCCTCGTGCGTGATCACCAGCATCTGCGGATAGACGGCGCGCACGACGCCGCGCCCTTCCCATTGCTGCTCGCCGGCGCGCCCGCCCGCGGCGCACGCCTGACGCTCGCGCTCGAGCCGCTCGACCTGGGCGCGCACCTCGTCGACGTCCCGGGCGAGCGCCTCCACGCGGCGGCCCCAGGCCGCGTAGCCGAGGCCGAGACCCAGGACGAGGGCGAGATTCAGCAGTAACGCCGCCTGCCACACGCGCATCGCGCAGCTCCTTCCGAAGTCAGTGCACGTGGTCGTCGGGGAAGGGGGGGACGTCCTTCTCCGCGTTGAGCTTCTCCACCTGCGCCTGGAGGCCGCGCCCCCCGCCGTCCCGCCAGATCGCACGGATGTAGCCCTGGCGATCGACGAGGATCTCCGCGTGCGGGCCCGGCGCGAACATCCGGTACGTCGCCACGATGTCGGCCGCACCGTCCGTCACCACGGGAAACAGCACCGGCGGCGCCGCGCCCAGCTCGGCGAGCGCGTCCGTCGGGCCGTGCATCGGCACGGCGACGATCTCGACACCGAGCACCGAGAGCAGCCCGTAGCCGCGCGCCAGCTCGCTCAGACGCGCGCGCGACTCCGGCAGCGAGTAGAGGACGACCAGCACCATCCGCCGTCCGCGATGGTCGCGCAGCGCCCCCGGCGCCAGTGGCCCGACGGAGACCGTGAAGTCGGGCGGGATCAGCCACGCGTTGTCGGCATCGATCTCGGGTCCGAGGCGCTTGCTGTCCTGTGCGGCCGCGAGCGCCCGGATGAAGTTGATGACCTCCCAGCGCTGCGGCTCGGGGAGCCGGGCGAAGCCCGGCATGCCCCGCGCGCCGGCGCCGTGGGTGACCAGCCAGAACAGCTCGCCCGCGTGACGGCGCGCCGTGCGCGGCCCGCGCAGATCGCCACCGGCGGTCGTGCCTCCGCCCGCCGGGCCGTGACATTCGGCGCAGTGCTCGCGGTAGACGGCCATGCCGGAGGCGATCGATCCGACGTGGTACGTCAGCGGCGGGCGCCGGTACGCGGTCGGATAGGCGTCGACGACGAGCGGCGGGATGCCGACGCCGGTCCCGAGCAGGACGAGGGCCAGCGCGGAGACCAGCACCAGCACCCGTCGCCGCCGCGCGACGATGGCCACGAGCAAGACGACGACGCCGAGGACCACGAGCTGGCTTCCGACGAGCGCGCGGCGGCGTACCGGCACGTCGAGCAAGGCGTCGAGCGAGAGCCGGAACGGAAGCGGCCACACGGGCTCGGCATGGCGGGCCGGCGTGGTCAGCGTCATCGCGGCGGCGAGGGCGAGCAGCACGATGGCGAGGCCCGCTTCGATCGCGACGAAGACGACGAGCCGGCGCATGGCGCGCGGCGTCGAGAGTGCGGGCAGGATCCGCATGCGGTTGACGGAGGCGATGCCGAGGATCGGCACGAGCACGGCGATCTTCGCGAGGAGCAGGCGACCATGCGTGGTGCCGGCCAGCGCGGCGATCGTCTCGACCTGCGCCACCGCGCTGGCGATCCCGGAGCCGATCAGCGTGAGCATGACGAACAGGGCCACCGTCGAGAAGCGACGGACGGCGACGACCGCATAGGGCAGGGCATCCGCGCCCGTCGCTCGTCCCACCGCGCGCAGGAGGAGCCCGACCGCCACCAGGCCGCCCGCCCAGAGGCCGGTCCCGAGCAGATGCGTGACGTCGACGGCCACCGCCCACGTGGTGCCGGGCGTCACGGCCGCGGCGTGGCTCGCCGCGCTGATCGACACCAGGGCGAGCGTGGCCAGCATCAGGGCCTGCCCACGGGCCACGAGCCAGTTCCATCTGTCGGCGACGTCGGCGGGAATCGCGATGAACACGCCGAGCAGGACGAGCACGGCGTGACGCGCGAGCCACACGAGCCCGGGCCACGTGTCGAGCACGGCCTGCCAGACGGCGCGCGGCTCCAGCGCCGCCCCGGCGCGGTCCTCGAACGACGCCGTGCGGAGCAGCAGGGCGGCGAAGCCGGACGCGAGCGCGACGAGCACGCCCCAGCGCGCGTACCCGACGAGCGTGCGATCCCAGGCCTGGGCGGTGGCGGTGCGACCGCGGCCGGCGAGCAGCAGCATGAAGAGCGCGCCCACCAGAGCCACCAGGGCGGCGAGGTGAACCGACACCGCGCCGAGGAGCAGCAGCCTCATTCGACCCGGAAGGTGAACGTGCCCTCGGTGACGTCGCCGTCGATCGACAGCACGCGCCACCGCACCTTGTAGGTGCCGGCCGGCACCGGGGGCAGCGTCGCGCGGAGCAGCAACGGATTGTTCCGGTCGACGCGGCTGTCGCGGCGGTCCACCTGCGCACCACGCGCGTCGAGCACGCGGAGAGAGCTGTAGGCGGGCTCCAGGCGCTCGGTGAAGTAGAGCTTCACCTCGTCGGGAGCCCGCTTGAGCTTGCTCTCCACGCGCGGCTCCGCCCGCTGCAGCATGGCGTGCGCGCCGACGTGGCCGGCCGTCAGCGCGCAGCCGGTGAGGGCGAGCGCCAGCGGGAGGCGCAGCTTAGCTGAGCCCTGCCTTCGCCTTGTAGTAGGCGACGATGTCGCTCGTGTTGAGCCAGTAGAGGTCGTACGTCCCGCCGGTGCCGCCGGCCGTCGAGACGGGGCCGGGCCCGCGGTCGTAGCCGGCCGACCAGATCATCCTGTCGCCGCTCGCCGTGAACATCGGGCACGCGCCGTCGATGGCGGGGTTGTTGAACGGCGCCTCGACGATCGGGCCCTTCCACTGCTTCGTGGCCGGGTCGTAGTGCACGAACACCATCGTGTGGAACTTCCCGAAGTCGTGCACCGACACGACGCCCAGCACGAGGTTGTCCCGCGTGACGGCGTTGAGACGGCACTTGAAGCCGATCGAGTCGAGCAGCTTGCTCTCGTATCGCTGGGCCGGCTGCCAGGCCCCGTTCTCGAGCTTCGTCGTGTAGATGTCCGCCGACGGCGTGCCGCCCGCCGCGCGCGGCCGGACCGACACGAACACGGAGACGTCGCGGTAGCCGGGCACGTCGAACGGCATGAAGCAGTGGTCGGCGTACTCGCTGTTGATGTTGGGGCCGAGGTTCTGCGCCTTGCCCCACTCGCCATTGGCCTGCTTGTGCGCCGCGTAAATGTCCGCGGCGCCGCGGCCGCCCGCGCGGCGGCTCATGAAGTAGAGCGTCTTGCCATCGGGCGTGATGCGCGGCTCCTGATCGATCGAGTCGCCGTTGACGGTGTCCGGCAGCCGCTCGGGCACCGACCAGTCCCCCTTGGTGCCGGGCCACTCCCCGGTCTGGCGGATGCGATGGGTGACGAAGATGTCGGTCGTGGTCCCGAGCACGCGCTTGTCGCCGCCGCCCGCGAAGCGCGCGAAGTAGATCGTGTTGCCGTCGGGCGAGATCGTCGGCTCGTAGCTTCCGAACTCGTCGTTCGGCGGGTACGGCAGCTTCTTCGGGACGAGCTCCGGCCCGGCGGCGCGCGCGCGACCGGGAATCACGATCGACGGCGCGAGGGCAAGTCCCGCGACGGCTCCGGACGTGCGAAGGAAGTGTCTGCGTGACTGCGTGTTCATGGCACCCCTCCTCTGTATCGGAGCGCTATGTCCCCCTCGCCCGTGGGGTGGCCTGAGAGAGACGGTGGTGGCTCCGACTCCCGAGGGCGCTACTTATATACCTTTCCCGGCCGGGATGCCGGGAATTTAGCGCAACGGCCGGCGAGCCAGCACGAAGGCCAGGGACCCGAGGGCCGAGAAGCCGGCCAGGACGCTGAAGCCCGGGACATAACTGCCCGTCCGGTCGGCGAGAATGCCGGCCACCAGCGGTCCCAGCATCATCCCGAACATGATGACCATCGACGACACGCCGCTGATCATCCCGAACGAGCCGCTCCCGAAATAGTCGGCGCGGATGGCCGCCATCAGCGGGCCGCGCATGCCCCACGACAGGCCATGGAGGACCGCGAACGCGAGGACCATCCAGAAGGCCGTGGCCAGCCCGAGCACCATCAGCGCGGTCGCGTGGCCGAGCATGCAGCCGGCGCAGATCCAGCGCTTGCTGACCCGGTCGCCGAGCCAGCCGCCCGTGAGCTGACCGGTGAGCTGCATCACTGTGAGAAGGGCCACCACGGCGCCGGCCTGCGGCAGCGAGTAGCCGAGCCGCTCGGTGACGTGGATGACCATGTGGACCATGACGGCGGAAACGACGAGGAGCGCGGCCGCGTGGCCGAGCGAGATGTACCAGAACGCCCGCGTGGCCATGGCCTCGCGGGCCGTGTAGCTCCGCGCGTCCGCCGACCCGGCCGACTTCGCCGGGTCCACGACGCGCGGCTCGCCGTCCGGCGTGAGTCCGTAGGTCTCGGGCGGATGGCGCATGAGCTGCGCGAGCGGCAGACCGATGACGACGACGACGGCACCGGACACCAGGGCCGTCCAGCGCCAGCCGAAGCGGGCCAGCGCGGCGACCACGAGGGGCGTGAGCAGCCCGCCGAGGGCCATTCCCATGCCGCTGATGCTGAGGGCGAGCGAGCGCCGGCGGCGGAACCAGGTCACGATGGCGACGCTGATCGGCAGGTAGCCGCCCAGGCTGGTGCCGACCGCCATCATGAAGAAGGTGACGAAGAACCCGACGACGCCGTCGATGCGGCTGAAGAGCACGAAGCCTGCCGCGAAGATCACCATGCCGACGCGGATCAGCGCGCGCGGACCGAAGCGATCGGTGAGCCAGCCCTGGATCGGCCCCAGGATGCCGCTTTCGGCGCGCGCCATCGAGAAGGCGGCCGCCAGCGTCGTCTTGCTCCAGCCGAACTCCTCGCGCAGGAGGACGGCGTACGCCCCGTACGCGTGGAACATCAGGGCGCCGATCAGCAGCTCGAGGCCGAAGCCCGCCGCCACCATCCACCAGCCGTAGAAGATCCGGGGCACCGCGGAGAGTTTAGCGCCTCGGCCGGGCGGACAGCGAGGCGATCGCGCCGCGGTAGTAGAATGCTACCAGGAGGTAGCCATGGCCATCCCGGTCAAGGTGTCCGACAAGCTGCTCGCGCTCGCGAAGAAGGAGGCGGAGGCCACGCATCGGTCGGCCACCGCCCAGATCGAGCACTGGGCCACGCTCGGGCGGGCGGTCGAGGTCATGGCGGCGTACGGCGACGTCCTCGCCCTCAAGCGCGTCGGCAACGCGCTGCCCATGCCGGCCTCGGTGCCGCGCCAGGCCGTGCACGACCTCCTCGCCGGCCTGGTGAGCGATCCCGATCGCGAGGGCGTCAAGGCGCGGATCCGGGCCGCCGGCGGCCCGCTCTATACGACCGACCCGCGCGCCTCCGGGCAGGTGACCGAGCTCAGCGCGGCCGGCCGCCGCACGCCGGGGCGGCTCGTCCACCGGCGCTTCGTGCCGACGAAGAAGTCGAGCCGCCGGCGGGCGTGACCGACGATCCGCTGGCCGGCCTCGCCGACGGCGCGGCCGATGGCCCGTCGCTGATC
>DATBJF010000087.1:0-143332 GCA_036556545.1 Candidatus Methylomirabilota bacterium | reverse complement strand
GATCGCTCCGCGCCGTAGTGCTCGACCAGGTAGTCGACGATACGCTCGCGCAGCGTGGGGTCGATCCACGTCGCGCCGTACTTGTCGATCATGTCGTCCATGACCCACTCCCAGTTCGCGCGGTCGAGGCGCTGCTGCTCGACGAGGCGATAGGCGTGGCACACGGAGCAGTGTCCCCGCACGACGTCGGGCGGCAGCGGCTCCGCGCTCGGCGGGGCGCTCGGCGCCGACGGCGGCGCCTGCGCCGCCGCGCCGAAAAGCCGCGGGGCCCCGAAGGGCCCCGCGAGGATGACCAGCACCGCGACGAGCGCCGCCGCGATCACGCCGTGGCGACGACCCCGACGCGGTGCACCACGTTGCCGAGGTAGCCGCGCGGATTCCAGGGCTGGCGCAGCGGCTGCGCGTCGCCGGTATCGTCGACGGCCTGCGCCCAGATCTCGTGATAGCCCTTGCCGGGCAGACGCACCGTCGTGTCCCAACGGGCCCATGCGTACTTCGATGGGCCGGCTTTCACCGGGGCCTCGGTCCACGTCTCCCCGTAGTCCGTCGAGACGCGCACGCGGGCGACCCGTCGCTCGCCGGCCCAGGCGTGCCCGCGCACGGGCACACTATCCCCGGCGCGCACGGTCGCGTCGGCGGCCGGAGCGGTGATCATCGACTTGATCATCCACGCCGTCGCGATGACCATGTCCTCCTTGGGCGGGATCTTGCCGGGGACCACCGGGTACGCGGGCACGCGGTACGAATAACCCATCATCTTGTCGGCATCGTGGATCTTGTCGCGCACCCACACGCGCGTGAGCCACTTCTGCGAGCAGGAGCCGATCCAGCCCGGAACGACGAGACGTACGGGGAAGCCGTTGAGCGGATCGAGGGGCTTGCCGTTCATCCGGTACGCGACGAGCGTGTGCTCCTCCATCGCCTTGTCGATGGGGACGCCGCGCGAGAATGGGTCGGCCTTGCCGATCGGCGGATCGTCGCCGTAGTGCCCCGTGTAGACGGCGCTCGGCTTGAGGCCCGCGCGCTGCAGGATGTCCCGGAGGCGTACGCCGGTCCACTCGCTGCAGGCGACCGCGCCCTGCCCCCACTGGTTGCCCCGCACTTTGGGCTCGAAGAGGCCCCGGCCGTTGCCGCCGCACTCGATGAGCGCGGGTATCGTGACGGCGGGCATCTTCATGAGGTCGTCGAGCGTCAGCTCGAGCGCCTTGTGCACCTCGCCGTCCACGGTCATCTTCCACCCCTGAGCGTCCTGCTTCATCGCCCGGTCGGGCACGAGGCCGTTGTTCCGGACGAAGTGACGCTCGGCCGGGGTGACGTCGTCGTCCAGCAGGTGCGCCGGGAACTCGCCATTGATCGGCCGCGTGTTGTGCACGATCATGCCCGGCTTGCCCGGAATCGCCTTGTCATCCTGTGCCCAGGCGGCCGGAAGCAGACCGCGCCCGAACAGATGCTTCGCGACGCCGTCGGTGGCCCCCAGCGTCGCGAGCGCGGCCATAGCCGTCCCCTTACCGACACCGCCCACGAACCCGCGTCGCGACACCATCGCATCGAACCGGGCGAGGTCACCGGGATCCGGGCGGGCCTGAACAAACACCTGCCGCATCCGGGCCCAGCGCTCGTGAAGATCGTGACGGATGTTGGTGTGCATTGGCGCCTCCACGTGTAGGGTCGACTGGCTCATCCCCGGACGCGTGCAACAGGAGTGCGGTCAGCGTAAACACGCAGACCGCGATCGTCAACAGCGCGGCGGCGAGCAACCCGAGCAGCGCCGCGAGCGCGCGCACACCGCGCACCAATAGTCGCTTGACAGGTCTGAGACGACGGACGACGATGGCGGCCATGATCGCTTCGAACCGCACGCCGGCGTACCGCCTGCTCGGTCGCGGAGTCTTCTGACCGCCTTCCGCCTGTCCTGCTTCGCCTTCTCGCGATCACGCGCTTCCGTTTCCCAACCCGAGACAGGAGAACGTCATGGCCTCCACCTGGACTCCTGATCCGACGTTCTATCCCTCGCCGCGCATGGCGGCGAAGGCACCGGCCGAGACGCACGCCTACGTGGTCGACTTCGATCCCGAGCGGCGGCGCCCGGACCGTGTCGCCATCGTCGACGTCAATCCGCGGTCGCCCAGTTACGCACGGATCGTCAACAGCGTCGCGATGCCGAATGCGGGCGACGAGCTCCACCACTTCGGGTGGAACGCCTGCAGCTCGTGCCTCTGCCCGAACGCGCCCCACCCGCACACCGAGCGGCGCTACCTGGTGCTGCCAGGCCTTCGCTCGTCGAACGTCCACATCGTCGACACGAAGCCCGACCCGAGAAATCCGAAGCTGATTCGTACGATCAGCGCTGCCGAGCTGGCGGACCGGAGCGGGTACTCCCGTCCTCACACCGTGCACTGCGGGCCGGATGGCATCTACGTGAGCGCCCTCGGCAACGCCGACGGCAAGGGTCCTGGCGGAGTCTTCGTGATCGACCACGAGAGCTTCGACGTGCTCGGCCGGTGGGAGATCGACCGCGGCCCGCAGGAATTCGCTTACGACATGTGGTGGCACCTCGGCCACGACACGATGGTGACCAGCGAGTGGGGAACGCCCGACATGTTCGAGGGCGGGCTGGTGCCCGAGCTCCTCTTGGGCAGCCGCTACGGCCGTCGGCTCCACTTCTGGGACCTGCAGAAGCGGAAGCACCTCCAGACGATCGACTTCGGTCCCGACTACCAGCTCGTCTTCGAGCTGCGGCCGGCGCACGATCCGACCAAGGCGTACGGCTTCGTGAACAGCGTGCTCTGCTTGAAAGATCTGTCGTCGTCGATCTGGGTGTGGCACCGCGACGGTGATCGGTGGGCGGTCACGAAGGTCATCGACATCCCGGCCGAGCCGGCTGATCCCACGCAGCTGCCGCCGATGCTGAAGGACTTCAAGGCCTGCCCGCCGCTCGTGACCGACATCGACCTGTCGGTCGACGACCGGTTCCTCTACGTCTCGTGCTGGGGCACCGGCGACCTGAAGCAGTACGACGTCTCGGATCCGTTCAAGCCGAAGCTGACGGGGACGGTGAAGATCGGCGGCATCGTCTCACGCACGCCGCATCCGAGCGGCACGGGGCCGCTGAACGGCGGCCCCCAGATGGTCGAGGTGAGTCGTGACGGCCGCCGCATCTACTTCACGAACTCGCTCTACGGGGCCGTGGACCCGCAGTTCTATCCCGACGGGCTGAAGGGCTGGATGGTCAAGGTGGACGCGCGGCCGGAGGGCGGCATCGAGCTGGCGCGCGACTTCTTCGTCGCATGGCCCGATGGCTACCGTCCGCACCAGGTCCGGCTGCAAGGCGGCGACGCGTCGTCGGACTCGTTCTGCTATCCGTGAGTACTGTCGGCTGGCTGGCCCTGGCGGGGCTCGGCGCCTTTCACGGCGCCAACCCCGCCATGGGCTGGCTCTTCGCCGTGGCCCTCGGCCTCCATCGTCGGAGTCGCGCGATCGTCCTCGCCTCGCTCCTGCCGATCGCGCTCGGCCATGCCGCCGCGGTAGCCGTCATCGCGCTGGCGCTGGTCGCCCTCGGCATGGCGATCGACGCGCAGGTCGTCCGCGTCGGCGCCGGCATCGTGCTCGTCGCCTGGGCGGTGTACCACCATCTCTACGGCGCCCGCCACCACCTCCGGATCGGGATGCGCACCGGGATGGTCGGTCTCGCGGTCTGGTCCTTCGCCATGGCGAGCGCGCACGGGGCCGGGCTGATGCTGGTGCCGGTGCTGCTGCCGCTCGGCGAGATGGCGACGCAGCACGCGCACGCCGGCCCTTCGCTGGCGATCACGCTGGCCGCGGTCGCCGTGCACACGCTCGCCATGCTGGCCGTCACCGGCGTCATCGCGGTCGCCGTCTACGAGTGGGTCGGCGTCGCGTTCCTCCGGCGCGGCTGGATCAACCTCGACCGCCTCTGGGCGTGGTCACTGGCGGCGACGGGCGTCATCCTCATCGTGCTGGTGCCGCCCACCCACTAGCCGGGTGGAGATCCGCAGCTACGGGACGATGACCGCGGCGCCGCTGATGGCGTCGTTCTTGAGGGTCAGGAGCGCCTCGTTCGCGCCGGCCAGCGGGAACACCGTGACCTCGGGCGCCAGGTGGATCGCTACCGCGATCCGCAGGAAATCGTGCGCGTCGGCGCGCGTCATGTTGGCGACGCTCCGGATCTGCCGCTCCCCCCAGAGCAGGGTGTCGTAGTCGAACTCGGGCATCCGATCCAGGTGAATGGCATTGACGGCCACGACGCCGCCCTTCCGGAGGCCGGCGAGCGCCGCCACGACGACATCTCCGCTGGGTGCGAACGTGATGGCGCGATCCAGCGGCACGGGCGGCCTGTCCCGCTCCGTCCCGACCCAGGTTGCGCCGAGCGATGAGGCCAGCGCGCGGTGCGCGGCGCCACGCGTCGAGACGTACACGGAACAGTCCCAGGCCTGCAAGACCGGCAGCGCCAGGTGCGCCGAGGCACCGAACCCGAACAGCCCGACCCGTTCCTTCGCTTGCACGCCGGCCACGCGCAAGCTGCGAAAGCCGATGATCCCCGCGCACAAGAGCGGCGCCGCATGGAGATCGTCGAGCGCCGGCGACAGCGGAAAGACGAAGTCGCTCCGGGCGAGGGCATACTCCGCGTAGCCTCCGTCGACCGAGTAGCCGGTGAAGGTCGGCGCATCGCACAGATTCTCGGCGCCGTGCGTGCAGTACCAGCAGGCGCCGTCGACCCCACCGATCCACGAGACCCCGACCCGGGTGCCGACCGGCAGCAGCGGCGTGGCGCCCTCGACGACCTCGCCGACGATCTGATGGCCGGGAATGACGGCCGGGCGTCGCGGCGGCAGTTCTCCCTCGACGATGTGCAAGTCGGTGCGACAGACCCCGCAGGCCCGCACGCGCAAGAGCACATGACCATCGGCCGCCTTCGGCCGGGGAACTTCAGTGACCTGGAGCGGCCGTCGAGCGATGGCCGCCGGTGATCGGAGGACGGCCGCGTTCATCGCGCCGGGGGGCCGGCAGCGTCCTGGAACCAGAGCGCCTCGGCGAGCGTCCGAATTCCGCGCTGCTGAAGTCGAGGCAGGAGCTCGAGGAGTAACCGGCCCGCCATGCGGGCGTCGCCGTCGGCCGTGTGGCGCCTGTCGACGGCCACCCCCAGCCGCTCGCAGACAGCCTCGAGGCTGCAATCCGTCCAGCTCGGATAAAGCGACGCGGCGAGGCGCTGCGTGCAAAGGACCGCGCGCGGCGGCCGTGCCGCGCCGGCAGCGCGCGCGCGCGCGAGGACCGCGATATCGAATGCGACGCCGTGGCCCACGACCACCTGCTGCGCGGTGATGGCGTCCAGCCGTTCCACGGCGCTTGCTTCGTCCGGAGCGCCGGTGACCATAGCGTCATCGATGCCGTGGATCCGGGTCGATGATGCCGGAATGCTCCGTCCCGGGTTCACGAGCGTGACCAGCTCGGGCACCGAAGCGTCTTCCATGAACTTCAGCGCGGCGAGGGCCACGATTCCATCGCGCCGTGGATCCAGCCCCGTCGTCTCGAGGTCGATGGCAATGAATCCGCGCTGCCGCAAGGCGCCCAGTGGCTCGTCAGGACCACGCCGCGGAGATTGCCAGAGGGAAGCGAGCCAGCCCACGATCAGCTCGACAGGGCGGTTGGAAACCGTTGACGCAGGCCGTGCTGGACCAGGTTGACCGTCCGGAGTGCGTCGCGCAGCAACAGCCCATCGGCGCGCGACAGAGCTCGAGGCGTGATCAGGTTGTCCGGCGCCAGGCCTCGAGCGAGCTGCGCGAGCTGGTGGACGAGTCGCAGCCGCAGGACGTGCTGGTAGGCCTCGGTGACTTCGGTCGTTTCGGCGGGCGTGTAGAGGCCGCGGGCGCCGGCGCCGCGGAAACGCTCGACCGTGTTGACTTCGTGTAGCCCCAGCTCCAGCGCGTGAACGCGCGCGGCGCCCACGAACGGCATGGCCGCCGCACCCTTGATGTCCACTGTCCCGCGGCGTGTCGCCACGCGCCCGAACAGCGTGAACCGTGGCCGCCGGGACACGACATCGCGGGCCAGCATCGCGAGGAACACCCGGCGTTTCGGGGCATCGCGCTCGACGAGGGCACTCAGCTCGGAAGCGAGCCCCGGCGCCCCGCCGACCGGGCGGAGATCGAAGTGGATACTGGCGGCCAGAACTTCGGCCGGCGACGGATCGTCCATCCAGCGGGCGAAGTTCTCCAGCCACCCGCTCAGCGGCCGACACAGCGCCGGGTTCGACGCCATCACGTTGCCCGGACACGCCGGGAAGCCGATCGTCACCAGACCGCGCACGGCCGCGTCGGCGAAACGCGCGTAGTACGCGGCCGTCGCCGCAGCTTCCCCAGGCGGCGGATCCGCGTACACCAGGCCGTTGTCCTGATCGGTCTTGAGCGTTTGCTCGCGCCGAGCTTCGGATCCGAAGGCCAGCCAGCAGTACGGGACCGGCACGTGGTGGCCGTCGGCGGCGAGCTGCTCGGCCGTGAGAGCCAGAACTCGCTGGACGAGTTGATCGTTGAGCTCGGCGACGAGGGCGCCGACGTCGACAGCGGAGGCCCCGGCGCTGACCAGCCGGCGCGTGATCTGCGTCACGTGCGGACCGAGTCGCTTCAATGCGTCGAGAGAATTCGCCGCTCCGATGTCACGCGACACACTCACCGGATGCGGGAGCTCCAGGCGAAGAACGTCCGAAGACGAGATGACTCCGACGAGTCGGCCCTCCGTCATAACCGCCAGATGGTGGATTCCCCGGCGAGTCATGATGACGAGGGCGTCCACGACGAAGGCCTCGGGAGGAACCGAAAGGACCGGCGACGACATCAAGGCGGTCGCCGGTGTCGTCCTCGAGTCGCGCCCCTGGCCCACGATCTGGCGGCGGAGGTCACGGTCGGTGACGATGCCAACGGGCCGGTCATCGGATAGGACGACAACCGAGCCGACCCCTTCGCGCGACATCAGCTGCGCGATATCCGCGCCACTGGTGGCCGGGCCGCATGTGACCGCTGCCCGAGTCACGAGCGCTCCCACGCGGTGAAGCAGCGCCGAGACGTCGTCAGGAGCCGGCACGGTTCAACGCGACGGTAGCACCACCGAGCAGATCGCGGGTTCGCGGTGGTCTCCCCGCGACAAGACCACACCAGCCCGCGCACATCTGCGGCACGTTGATAGCCGCTTTACGGGCGCTCCCTCGTGCTACGTCGCACGGTGCCCGTGAGCACAGTCAAGGCACACTGCAATTTTCCACGGGTGTCCATCATCCTTATATGGAGCCGAGACGTAAAACCCGACCATGCTACCCGCAACCGATTCCGCCTCTCGGACGGCCCAATCGCGATCGCGGCCAACTTCGATGGTGACGTACTGGTGCGTACAACCCGGCGCCTTGAGCGGAGTGGCACTCGGCTGGTCGCTTCCGCCGGCGAAGCGTCGCGGGCACAGCCGCCGACTACCATTGATCGCGCGGCGAGATCGCTCGTTACATCGCCGGGACGTAATGATCAACTCGCGCGATGCGAGGATAAGCCTACGATTCGTCTCGGACACCGATTCACGCACGGTGACGGAAGTCCTGCGGTTAATTCCGTGCCGCCTGGCTGTGCCACAACGCGAGACAGCATCGGTCAAGGCGGAACATCACGGCATGGAACTCAAGCTCGTACTCGGTCGCGCCGAGCATGATGTCCCGGCCGCACAGCCCGCACTTCTTCCCTCCCATGGAAGGGCCCGCGTAAATACGTGGAACCTCGTTCGGCGGCAGGTGCGCGATGAAGCGAAGCACGCGGTCGCGGTCCGTCAGGCGGGCGTCGCTGGGGTCGTCCGCGCCACCACGGACGACTGGACGCAGCAACCGACGACAGACCTCGATGCGGCCTTCAGTGAATCGGATGCGCGCCATGGACACAGCAATGGTGGCACCGGTGCGGGCAATCGACGCTTGACCGTCTACGACGGACTGCGACGGTTTCATGGTGCGCCGGAACTCTACTCCTCGGACAGACCGTTGGCAACATCTCAATCTGGGACGTTGACTCCGCCGGGCGGTGAAAGGAACTCCGCCGTCGCGGGAACGATCCGAAGATGTCCTGCTCCTCCCTTCACGTGCTTGTAGTAGCGCGTGCGGAGGCGCCACTTGGAACGGTTACGCAGCTCGACCCGCAGCGCCCGCGGAGAGGCATAGTACTTCGCAGCGATACGGAACAATACACGCCACGGTGGAAGACCCCGCCGGAACGTTGCGGTACCTCGCAGACGAAGCACGCGATCCGGTCTCGCCGCCTTTTCGCCGGTGAACAGGAGCGCCAGCTGTGGATGGCGGGCGATGTTCCGGCTCGTCCAACTCTCGGCTCCGGTTGTGATGAAAAGGGTCCCACCGTCGGCCACGAACCAGAGCGGGGTCATGAAGGGGCGCTCGTTTGCCGAGCGCGTGGCGACGAGCGCGACCATCGAGTTGTGGAGGAAGGCGCGTACCTCGGAATCAAGCGGAGCGCCGGCGCTCATGCCTCTCTCATTGCGTCGTAGTTCCAGGCGAGGATCCGCCGCGGCTCGATCACGTACCAGGTGAGCTCCTCCCGCTCGCCGGCCTCGGCTCGCTCCATCCGCATGACCCGGCCGCGTACGGAGATGCCGCGTAGCTCGAAAAAATACGGCCCGTCGTCGATCACCAGCACGACTTCTCGATCGTCCAGGTCAGCACCGCCCTCCGATGCGACGCCGAATCGATACGTATCGGCGCGGTATTGAAGCCGTACCGGCAAGACGTCGGCTTGGCCACGGTCGATGAACGCGACGGTGGCCCGCGGCGGGCGCTCCAGCAAATCGTTGAGCGTCGATGGCTCGACGTCGCGGGTGACTCCAAGAGTGCCGCTACGACCGCTTTCAGTCGCCATCGTCCTCTACTTGCTGGATCTCGCCCGCTGCGCGTACTTCAACATGATGTCGCCCATGGCCTTCATCATCTCGCCGCGCATCGCCATCGCCTCGGCCCGCTGGTTCGGATCGCCGCCCATCATCATGGACATGCCCATGCCCATCATGCCGCCGCCCATCATGTCGCGCCCCATCCCACCAGGCATCATCTGCCGGCACATCTCCATGTGCTGGGCCATGTGCTGGGCCATGTGTTGGGCCCCGTGATGGCCCATGTGCGGCTCGCCTCCCGGCCCGGGCATGGGCGGTTTCCCCGCCGCCGACGGCTGGCCCGCATCGTGCTGATGCGCCGGTGGCTGAGCGAATGCCGTCGCCGTGGTCAGCATCGAAAGAAACGCCGCGATCGCGAGCGTCGTGATCGTCCTCACGCTCATTTCCTTCCCTCCTCGTCGGCCATCGGACACGTGAGCGCCCCCTCGTCCGAAGCCACGTGCGCCTCCAGCGGGACCGGCGAGACCGCCAGCCGCTCGCACTCGGCACGCAGCCAGGCCGACAGCAGGCGCGCCGCCGGCGCATAGAGGCCCGCCGGCGCCGCGTTCAGGACGCGCGCCGCGAAGGCATCGCCCCACCGGCCCAGGTGCTCGTCGAAGAAGGCGCGCTGCGCGTCGCGAGCGATCGCGGCACCCTCGGCGTCTTGCTGCGCTCGCGCCCAGGCTTCCTTCAAGGACAGGGCGCTCATGAACTCGAGCTCGGCGCCGATGTGGTCGTCGGCATCGGGCTGGCGGCCCGACGCCGTCATGCCGAAGGCGGCGTAGAAGCCGGCGATGTCGGCCAGCTGCATCGCCTTGCCGCTCATCTGGGGGAGGCCGTAAGCGCCTTCGTACGGCGAACACGCGACCTGCCCATCGAAGAGCGTGACGTACTGCTCCGCGAGCACATCGTCGTCGAGGCCGTCCGACGTCCGCGCGAGCTCGGCCAGCGCCGGCCTCATCGTGGCCGGCGCGCGGCGCAGGGCGGCGCCGGCCGCGCGCGCGACGGCGGCCGCGTGTCCCGGCTGCGGGTAGGCGAACGCGGCGGCCAGGACGCGGTAGACGGCGGCGCAGGACAGCGCCCGACGGAGCGCATCCCTCATGGCTTCGATCGCGGGGGCGCCGGCGCCGCGATGACCAGCGGAATCCACGGCGCCCATGACTTGCGGGCGCCGACCTCGCGATTGCCGCCTTCCCACGCCGCGAACGAGACGACCGTACGGTCTCCGGCCGTGAGACGGGGCGCGTTGGTATCGTCCGACACCATCGGGCGCGTGATGACGACGGACCACTGGCCGTTCTTCCACGTCCCCCTTCCCTGGGCGTGCTGGTCCGGCTTCACCGTCATCGACCCCCACCCCTCCGCCATCTGATCGAGCACGGGCGACGCGCGGCCACGCGAGATCGGATTCTCGACGCCGAGCGCGCCGGTGTACGCGCGGGCGTCGGTGGCTCCGAGCAGCTCGTCCGGGTAGACGTCCGTCCACGCGTACGGGTAGAGGTCACCGATCGACGGAGGACGGCCGTCGTCGATGTCTTTCTGGAAGGCGGCGCGCCACTGCATGATGTTCACGCGCCCGCCGGGATTGCCCATCATCGGTGACGGCGTCGCGCCCTTGATGTCCACCGGCAGCTGGATCGCGACCTGGTCGCCGAAGTTGTCGAGAATGACCTTGTCGGAGCGCGTCGGGTCCTTCCACTCCAGCAGGAACGCGATCCAGCCGCCGTTGTGCACCGCGCGCACGGTCAGCTCCTTGACCGCCGCATCCGGCTTGTGCGGCAGCGCCACCGTCTGCGGGAGCATCGCCACCTTCACCGGCCGCGCGTCCTTCCACGGCGCGGCGCCCGGGTCGACGATCGGCCCGCTCCCGACCACCCGCGCGGCCACGAGCGGCGTCTGCCCGCCCGCCGGACTGGCCAGCGCGGCGACGGCAGTGATGGCGAGCACGGACACGAGACGCGTCATGATGCCTCCTACGTGATGTTCGTGCGGAACGCCTTGTGCTTGATGTCGTAGACCTCGCGGATCACGACCGGCTCCTTGATCGGCACCCGGACGATCTCGGCCTGCTTCTCGTCGTACCCGATGACCGTGTCGTCCTCGACGCGGAAATAATGCGAGATCTCGGGCGTCGCTCCGAAGAGCGTCAGAGCGCCGAGGAGCTTCTTGTCGGTGGGCGCGCTCCGGTACGCCTCGATGGCGGCCTCCACGCCCCAGCCGAACATCTGCCGCAGATACGCGGGCGGGACGTGGATCGGCGGGATGTAGTAGGTGTTCGGCTCGAGCCCGAACTGCGGATAGAGCGGCAGCCCGATCTTGCGGATCAGCACCAGGTAATCGAGCGGGTTGTCCGGATCCGCCTTGGCGGGGGCGTGCATGAAGCCCTGCAGCCGGATCTTGCCGATGCAGCTGACCGTGCACTGCGTCTGGCGCCCGCCCTCGACCGCGGGATAGCAGCCGATGCACTTCTCGCTGACGCGCGTCTGCGTGTTGAAGAACACCTTCTTGTAGGGGCAGGCCTTCACGCACTCGCGGTACCCCCGGCACCGGTTCTGGTCCAGGAGCACGATGCCGTCCTCCTGCCGCTTGTAGATCGACTGGCGCGGGCAGGCGCTGAGGCACGCCGCGTACGTGCAGTGGTTGCAGATGCGCGGCAGGTAGAACATCCACTGCATGTGCGGCATCGTGAGATGCGCGCCGCGCGGCATGAGTCCCGTGGAGTCGTCCTCGCCGATGTTCGGATGGGCGTAGTCGATGTCCTCGGGCAGGTAGCCGAGAATCACCTCGCCGCTCGGCGCGGCGTCGAACAGGGTCTTGCCCTGATAGACCGGCCCCTCCATCGGCTGCACGCCGTGCTTGTCGAGGATGTTGACGTCCCAGCCGAGCGGGTAGTAACCGTACGGCTTCGTCTCGACGTTGTTCCAGTACATGTATTCCTGCCCGCGGCCGCTCGTCCACGTCGTCTTGCACGCGACGGTACAGGTCTGGCAGGCGATGCACTTGTTGGTGTCGAAGATCATCGCGAACTGCCGCTCGGGCCGCCGCGCCTCGTACGGAAAGTCCATCTCGCGACCCAGCTGCCAGTTGAAGACCTTGGCCATGGCGGGCTCCTCAGGCTTTGCGGACGGCCACGAAGCCGCCGGTCAGATAGTTCTTCATCGCCGCGCTCTCGCTGGCGGGCCGCAGACCGAGCGTCACCGGACGCCACAGCCCTCGACCGCCGATGCCACCATCCTCCGCCTTGGTCAGCCGGCACATCGCCTCGCGCGGGGCGCCCGTGACGCAGTGCACGTCCACGTTGAACCCCTTCGTGACCTCGTGCGTCCAGCTCTTGCGCGTGACCAGCGACTGTGTCTGATGAGTCGGCTTCAGCCACGAGCGGGTCAGGCTCTGGTGCGAGCCGTAGCGGAAGAACGCCTGGTAGTTCGTCTCGGGATTCTTGGCGAGCCCGTCGGCACGCGACTCGTGCCCGCGCACGGAGCCCGGGGTGGCCATGTAGCCGTTGTGCCACATGCGCATGATCCCCTTCGGGGTGCCCGGGTAGTACCGCGCGCGGCACAGCAGGCGGGCCACCTTGTACTCCGTCGCCCGCCCGGGCGCCTGCCAGCCCTTGAACGGCGAGTCCTCGGGGTCACCGTCGACCCACACGTAGTCGCCGTCGTTCACGCCCAGCGCCCGCGCGTCCTCGGGATTCACGTCGACGTAGGCCTCGCCCACGTGCGGCGAGCGCTTGTCGCGCCGGTACATGTCGCCGAAGGGCCCGAAGAAGTTCGCCATGAGGTCGGTGTCGATCGGCGTCGTGTGCGAGCCGTGCCGGTATTTCGGCGTGTGGAACACGGAGGCGTAGCCGGCCGGGATCAAGGGGTGCTGCGTGCGCAGGAGCTCGTCCGGAGTCACCACGACGTTCCGCCCTTGCCGCGCCGACCAGTCACGCTTGGCGCGGTCGAAGCCGTACCCCTCGGGACCGACGGGCCGCAGCGCGGCGTGCGGGCGCGCCACGATGACGTTCGGATCGTAGAAGGTCGAGTCGACGGGCTCGCGATAGACGACGAGGTTCTCGCCGGCCTCGATGAACTCGGGCTCGGGCCGATAGAACTCCAGCCGCCCGGTCCTCGTGTACCAGGGCTTGGACTCGTGCACCTGCTCCCACGAAAACGTGCGCGGATACGTGCGGGTGTTCATGAGCGCGGGAATGCCCTGGCTGGCGAGGGCCTCGAGGTCGCGGACGTTGTAGCCCTTGAGCGGCGCGCTGGCGTCGATGATGCGCTGGAGATAGACCTCCACCTGGTTGTCGCGCGCGAACTTCCAGTAGTCGCCGAAGCGCCGGTCACCGGTCAGGTCGGCGAGGGCATCCGCCACTCCGACGTAGGTGTCCATGTCGCTCACCGTCCCGTAGTTGCGCCGGAGCGGCGTGCGCGGGAACACCTGCACGAACGGATTGGTGTTGGAGGCGGTCATGTCCGGGTACTTCAGCTCCATCCAGGAGTCGACGCCGTAGACGATGTCCGCGTACTCGCACGAGCCCGACCACCACCACTCGTTGATCGCCACCAGCTCCTGGCGCGGCAACGTGTTGAACACGACGTTGTAGTGGTACTTGGTGTTGGCGATCTGGGAGTTCGAGTTCGTCAGCCAGATCGCCTTCGTGGGCGTCGGCACGTGGGCGCCAGTGGTGAACTGCTTGGCGCCTTCCCGCTGGATCACCTCGCCGGCCGCGTAGTAGTGCAGCGACTCCGCCCGCAGATAGCTCTTGACCTTCACCGGCCCCGCGGCGGCCAGCTGCGTGTGGAAGGGATCCTCGTACGTGTAGAGCGGCATTCCGGAGAACAGCGTGTTGCGGTAGTTCCCGGCGTACGAGCCGACGTTGCCGCCGATCTGGCCGATCGAGCCCGTGAGAGCGGCCACGAGGAAGATGGCGCGGTCCTTCAGGTCGTTGTTGAAGAACTGGTTCGGCCCCATGCCGACGGCAAAGAGCGTCTTGCCGCCGTGCCGCGCCACCTCGCGGGCCAGGTGGACGATGGCCGCGGCGGGCGCCCACGTGATCCGCGCGACGTCCTCGGGCGTCATGGCCGCGTCGAGATACTCGGCCGTGAGATCGAACACCGGGCGCGCCCGCACCACGGCGCCGCTGGTGAGCGTGACGTCGAAGGCGCCGGTGAGTGCGGGCTCGATGCCCGCCGCCGTGAAGTAATCACCCACCTGATCGTGCGACACCGCCACCGGCTTGCCCGCCCGCGTGTCCCACATCACGAAGTCGGCGAAGTCGCCGCGCATCGCCTCCGGGATCTGCACGCCGTTCTGGACCGGCGTGGGCGGGGGCGTCTCCCCGCGCCCGACGACCGTCGTCCAGTTCCGGAGGGGGGCGTCGCGATGGCCGGCGAACACGTCGCGCGCCATGAGCGGCTCGAGCGTGTCCATCCGGACGAGGCGCGGCAGGTCGGTGAACCGCTTCACGAAGCTCTCGTCGTAGCGCTTCTCCTTGATGATGACCTGCGCGAGGCCGAGGGCGAACGCCGGGTCCGTGCCCGGGCGGATGACGACGACCTCGTCGCCCTTGTTCGCGGTGGCGCTGTACTCGACCGTCACCACGACCACCCTGGTGCCTTTGAGCCGCGCCTCCGTGAGCCAGTGGCTGTCGGGCATCTTCGTGGTGATCCAGTTCATGCCCCAGACGAGGACCAGGTTCGCGTTCTCCGCGTCGAACAGCTCCCAGTCGGAGGTCTGGTCGCCGTGGACCATCGGATGGCCCGGCGGCAGATCGGTGTGCCACGAGTAGGAATCCCACGCGCCGGATCCGAGCGCGTGCTCCGGCGCCACCTTGCGCACATGAGCGTCGAGCAGGGCGAGCATGTTGCCGAAGCGAAAGGTGCCGAAGATCCGCGTGGCGCCGAGCTTCGCCATGCCGCCTCGCACCTTGGAGGTGCGCACGCCGGCGCCGCCCAGCGCCTCGACCATGGCCGGGTCGTAGCCCTGCGCCAGCAGGAACCGGCGGCCCTGCTCACCGCTGTAGGTGCGGGTGATGTCGGCGAGCGCTCGCGCGTGCAGCGCGTACGCCTCCTCGAAGGGCAGCTTCACGTAGCCGTCCCAGCCGCGCTTCATGAGCGCCGCCGGCGCCCGGCCCGTCGCGGGATCGCGTGGGAAGCCGCTCTCGACCCAGGTCTTGAACCCCTTGCGGACATACGCGCCCTTCACGCGTCGGTCGCCGTAGAGCCGCCGGCCGAGGACGAGTCCCTTCTGGCAGCAGCGCGGGTCCCAGCGCGGCGAGGCGCGATGGCCGGAGAGGTCGGTGGCCTTGCCGTAGCCGTACGTGGGCTCGATGCGGACGAGCACGTTGTTCTTCACGAAGCCCTTGAGCAGGCAGTTGTGCGTGTCGTTGGGCGCGCACAGGAACGTGAAGGTGCGGTCATGGCGGTAGATGTCGCGGTAGATGCGCTCCCAGTCGCGGTTGGGGTACTGATCGAAGGGATTCGCGACCTTCACCGGCACCAGAAATCGTTGCTGCGCGAAGAGGTCGGCGGGCGTCGCGGCGGCGCCGAGGCCCGCCATCGCCGCCAGGCGGAGAAACCGTCGTCGGTCCATCATGGAGCGCGGGTCTTCGCAAGGCCGGTGCCAGGCCGTTCCGCTGAGAAGTCACGACGTTGTCGTCCGCCTGGCCGCGCGTGTGGCGGGATCGCCGCACAGGTGGGGTGGATGCGCCTCAGTCGGTCGTCAGCCCGCGGACCTGGCGGAACCGCCTCGGGTATCATCGAAAGCCGCATGGCATACGAAGCGATCGCGACGTTCCTGCGCGACTGTCCGGTCTTTGCCGGTGTCCCCGCCCGCGAGCTGGCGGCGCTGGCGGCGGTGGCGCGCGAGGAGACCCATCGGGCACGCGACTACATCTTCACGGAAGGTGACGCGGCCGACTGGTTCTGCTTCGTCCGTTCGGGCCGCGTGAAGATCCTGAGAGCCTCGCGCGGTGGCAAGGAAGTCGTCCTCGAGCTGCTCGGCCCCGGTGAGCCGTTCGGCGGCGTGGCCGTCATCGAGCGCCGGCCGTATCCCGCCTCGGCGCAGGCCATCGAGACGAGCGTGGTGCTCAAGATCCCGCGGGAGCCCATTGTCGCGCTGACCGAACGATACCCCGGCGTCATCCGCGAGATGGCGCTGACGATCGGCCGCCGGCTCCGTGCCGCCCACGAGTCGGTCCGCGCGCTGGCCGCGGATCCCGTCGAGGCGCGGCTGGCGTCGGCGCTCCTCCGTCTGGCCGAGCGCGATGGTGAGCGCGGCCCGCGCGGCATCACGCTGCCCTACCACCTCACGCGCCAGAGCCTCGCCGACATGACGGGCACCACCGTCGAGACGACGATCCGCATCGTCAGCCGCTGGCAGAAGGACCGCCTCGTGCGCGACGAAGGTGGACGCCTGCTGCTCACGGATCTCGAGGCGCTGCGCGCCGTGGCCGAGGGCGAACCCGCCTGAGCGTCACGCTCGCCCTCCGGTTCCTCCATCTCGCGGCCGCGCTCACGTGGGCCGGCGGCATGCTGTTCGTGGCGCTCGTGCTGGTGCCGGTCACCCGCCGCCTCGATGACCCTGCGCTGCGCCGCCGTCTCATGCACGACACGGGAGTGCGTTTCCGCGCGGTAGGCTGGGCTGCGATCAGCGTCCTCGTCGCGACCGGTCTGCTCAATATCTGGGTTCGGCCCGAGCTCCTCACCCTCGGACGCTTCTGGGTCAAGGCAACGCTCGTTCTCGTGGCGATCGGGCTGAGTGCGCTGCACGATTTCGTTCTCGGCCCCCGGGCCGGGCGGCCGGACGCGCCGCCGTCGATGCGGCCGGCCGCATCGTGGATCGCCCGCGTCAATCTCGCCGTCGTTCTCGTCGTCGTCTACCTCGGGCTGTCATTCCGCTGAGTCGGCCTGCGCCGCCAGGCCCTATGACGGCGGTCATATCGACCGCCGCCACCGCGGACTACGCTGGGCACCGAGGAGGAGGAGCGATGGTGCCCAGGATCACGGAGAACACCACGGTTGAGGAGGCGAAGACCCGGCCGGGCGGGCTGGACGTCCTCACGCGCTTCGGCATCAACCACTGCTGCGGCGCCCACCTGCCACTGCGCGAGGCGGCGGCGGCCGCCGGCGTGCCGGTCGACGACGTGCTGAAGGCGCTGGCCGGCGCGGGAGAACGAGCGTGATTCCCCGCCGGAGGCCACCGGCGGCCGTCCCCCCGGCCGCAGGCGCCAAGCCGCCGGCGCTGCTGGCGATTCCGCCGGCCCGATGCGTGACGCTCGACGTGCGGGCCGCGATCCTCGGGGGTCAGGAACCGTTCGGCGAGATCATGACCGTCGTCGGTGGATTGGCCGCGGACCAGGCGCTGGTGCTGCGAGCACCGTTCGAGCCGACACCGCTCTACCGCGTGCTGGGCGCGCGCGGCTTTGCGCACTGGTCGGAGCGCCACGCCGACGACGACTGGTCGGTCTGGTTCTACCGCGGCGAGCCGAGCGCGTCGGCGGCGGCGCCGCGCGCCGCCGCCGCGGCGGACGGGACGCTCGACGTCCGAGGGCTCGAGCCGCCGCAGCCGATGATGGCCGTGCTCGAGCGGCTGGAGAGCCTGGCGGCCGGCGAGACGCTCACCGTCGTCCACGACCGGCGCCCGACATTTCTCTACCCGCAGCTCGACGAGCGCGGGTTCGCGCACCACACGGACGAGCCGGAGCCGGGCCTCGTGCGTATCGTCATCGAGCGAGCGGCGCGGTGATGGCCAGGACGTCACGCACCCCGTCGCCGATGCTGCCGCTCGGGTTCCTGGCGACGGCCGCCCTCGCGTTCGCCCTCGCCGGCCTCGCGCTGCCGTGGCTCGCGGAAGACCTGACGGGCCACTACTACCATCCGCGCATCCTCGCCCTGACACACACGGTGACGCTCGGCTGGATCACGCTCACGATCCTCGGAGCGTCGTACCAGCTGGTCCCCGTCGTGCTCGATCGGCCCGTATGGAGCGAACGGCTCGGAAGCTGGGAGCTGGCGCTCACCGTCCTCGGCGTCGTCGGCATCGTCGCCCACATCGCGATCGCGTCGTGGGCGGGGCTCGTCTGGGGCGCCGGACTCCTGGCGGCCGGCGTGGCCGCACACCTGCTCAACATCGGCCTGACACTTCGCGGGCTCGCGCGCTGGTCCTTCACCGCGACCATGCTGGCAACAGGATTCGCCGGCCTCGCGCTCACGACGCTCTTCGGCGCCGCGCTCGGCGTCGAACACATCCGGCCGTTCCTCCCGGGCGACTTCTATGCGCGGCTGCACGCCCACGTCCATCTCGCGCTGCTCGGCTGGGTGCTGCCGATGGTCCTCGGCGTTTCCGCGCACGTCTATCCCATGTTCCTGCTGGCCCCTCGTCCCGCCCCTCGCGTCCTCGCCACCCAGGCGTGGGGCCTCGCCCTCGGCGTGCCGGCCGTGGTCGTCGGATTGCTCGCGGCTCCGTCCGTGGCAGCCGCCGGCGGCATCGCCGTGGCGGCGAGCATCGCGACGCATGTCGCGTGGATGGCAAGCCTGCTCCGCGGGAGCCGGCGGCCGGCGTTCGACTGGGCTCTGCGGTTCCTGGTCGCGGGCGCCGCCTATCTCGCCGTCGCCGCCGCGCTCGGCGTGGCACTGGCGCTCGGTGCCGTGGGCGGCCCGCGCTGGGCGCTCGCGTACGGTGTGCTCGTCCTCGGCGGCTGGGCCTCGCTCACGATCGTCGGAATGATGCTGAAGATCGTGCCGTTTCTCGTGTGGTACCGCGTCTACGCGCCGCGCGCCGGCCGGCTGCCGGTGCCGGCGCTCGCGGACATGAGGTGGCCCACCACCGAGGCGGTGGCCTTCATCGCGCTCACCGGCGGTGTCGCGGCTCTGGCGATCGCGGTCGGAGTCGGCCACGCCGCGGCCATCCGCGCCGCCGCCGCCATCGTGTCCGTCGGGACGCTCGCCTTCGTCGCGACGATTGCCACCATGCTCCACCATCTCGTCCCCTGCCCTCTGCGGGCGACCGCACCCGTCTCATGACGCCGTACGGGCGGGCGCCGTTCATCGTCATCTGGGAGACGACGCGCGCGTGCGCGCTCGCCTGCGTGCACTGCCGTGCGGCGGCTATCCCGCAGCGCGACCCGCGCGAGCTGACGACGGACGAAGGGCGCGCGCTCATCGACGCCGTCGGTCGCTTCGGCGATCCACCGCCGCTGCTCGTCTTCACCGGCGGCGACCCGCTCCGGCGTCCGGACCTCGTCGAGCTGGTGCGCTACGCCACCGCGCGCGGGCTCAGTGCGTCGCTCACGCCGAGCGCCACCGGAGCGGTCACCGAGGCACGGCTGCGAGCGCTGCGCGATGCCGGGCTTGCGCGCCTCGCGGTGAGCCTCGACGGGGCGAGCGCCGACGTCCACGACGCGTTCCGAGGCGTCCGCGGGTCGTACCGCCAGACGCTACGCATCCTCGAGCGAGCCCGGGCGCTGGGCATTCCGCTCCAGATCAACACCACCGTGAGCCGCCGAACGGTCGGCGAGCTGCCGGCGCTCGTGCGACACGTGGAGGACAGCGGCGTGGCCCTGTGGGCCCTGTTCTTTCTCATCCCGGTGGGACGGGCGGGTGCCGATCAGGCGCTGGATGCGGGCGCGATCGAGGAGGTGCTCGAGTGGGCGGCCGGGCTCGCCGAGCGCGTGCCGTTCGCGATCAAGACGACCGAAGCGCCCCACTTCCAGCGCGTCCTGGCTCGCCGCCGCGGCGCACGGGGCCCGCAGCCGGCCGCGCGTCGGGACGCCGTCGGCCGCGCGCCGCGAGCCGTCACCGACGGCAACGGCTTCGTCTTCGTGGATCACGTCGGGAACATCTGCCCCAGTGGCTTTCTGCCGCTGCCCGCGGGCAACGTACGCTCCGCTGATCTCGTCGAGGTCTACCGCAACGATCCACTGTTCCGTGCCCTGCGCGACCCGGACATGCTCACGGGCCGATGCGGCCTCTGCGAATACCGCGACGGTTGCGGCGGCAGCCGCGCCCGCGCGTACGCCGTGAGCGGCGATCCGCTGGACGAGGATCCCGGCTGCGCCTGGCGGCCGGGCTCGGCGGCGCCGGTGATGGCCGGCGGCTCGGATGCCGCGGTTCCGGCCGCCTCGAGCCTGCCCGGCGTCGCCGCCGTCACGCCGAGTCGGGCGGAGATCGACGCCGCGCTGGAGAGCGTGTGCGATCCGGAGCTCGGCATGTCCGTCGCGGCGCTCGGTCTCGTCTACGATGTGGCGATCACGCGCGGCGCCGTGCGCGTCACCATGACGCTGACCACGCCTGGGTGCCCGCTGCACGAGGTCATGACCGAGTGGGTCCGCACGGCCCTGGCCCGCGTGGCCGGCGTCGAGCACGTCGAGGTCGTTCTGACGTTCGACCCTCCGTGGACACCGGACCGGATACGCCGGTAACGCCAGCTCCGTTCAATCCGCCGCCTGGCGGCTACGCGCGCGGGACACGAGGCTCAGCCCGGCGCACGCGAAGGCGGCCCACGCGAGGACCCCGGAGGCGGCGACCAGCGGCGTGACGGCGTCCCAGCCGAGCGGGACCAGCACCTGGCCCGTTCGGAGAACGAGCGCGCCCGCGAGCGTCCAGAGCGCGACCGTGCGCAGCACGGGCCACGGGAGCGGCCGTCCCTCGAGCGGCGGGATCAGTCTGAACGTCATCGCGATGACGACGGCGCCGACCACGCCGATGGCGACCAGGTGACGGATGGCGTCGGTGAGCGCACGCGACGCGTCCGGGCCCAGGACGAGCGCCCACAGCGCCAGCAGCGACGCGGCGAGCGACGAGGCCACCGCGACGCGGAAGATGCGCGCCTCGGGAACGCTGCGCGAGAGCATCGGCAGCGCACGGCGTGAGGGCCGCAGCGCCCCGGCGGCGAGCACAGCCGTGGCGACGGTGGTCGCCGCCAGCAAGTCCGCGGCGCGGGCGACAGCGCTCGGGGCGCCGCCGGCGGATGCCGCGGTGAGACCGACGGACACCGCGAGCGCCCACGGCGTGGCCCGCGCGAGCGGCGCCGGCACGCGCCAGTCGCGGACGAACATGGGCCCCGCCCGGAGCAGCACACCGAGCACCCACCCCAGGACGCCACCCGCCAGCGCCATCGCATAGACGACCTGCATGCCGGCCGCGTCCGGCACCCCGCCGCCGCGCACGCGCAGCCACGTCTCGAGCGCGGCGGCCGCCGCCAGCCAGGCGCTCGACAGCGCGAACTGGACGCGCACCAGTCGCAGCGGCGGCGGGTCGAGCGTGCGCCATACCCAGGCCGCGAACGCGGCGAAGGTGATCGTGTGCACGAGCGCGCCGCCGACGGACGCGACGCTCGCGCCGCCGGCGGCCGGCGACAGCGCGCCGGCCACGCGGAGCACGAGCGCGGCCGCCAGGCCGGCGAAGAGCCAGGGCGTGAGCATCGTGCGGCGTACGGCGCGGCCGGTGAAGCGCGGCAGCAGATGGTGCGCGACGCCCACGATGAGGGTGGCCAAGAACCCGAAGAGCTGCACGGCGGCGTGCAGCCAGATCAGCGCGGCAGCCACGCCGGCCGGCCGCATCAGAAGCCACATGCCGAGCGGCGCGCCAAGCAGCACGATGGCCGCGAAGGCCAGCAGCGCGAACGGGCGGTAAACGGGCGGGTCCAGGCTCGGCCCGCCCGTCGTCACCTCAGTGACCGCTGGCTCGCTTTGCGATCTCGGGCGTGAGCGACCTGAACACACCGGGTCGGCCCTCGCCCGTGACCACCAGCGCCCCCAGCGCCCCCTTGTCCATCGCGCGGGAGATGCTGTGGTCCACGAGGAGAAAGCGCCCCGGCACGTCGACGCGGAACTCCACGATGGCGGCGCCGCCGGCCGGAATCAGCGTCGTCTGCACGTTGCGTCGCGGCTCGCCCGGCATCGCGGCCTCCGACCATACGCGGTCGAAGACCTCGCCGATCACGTGGAACGACGAGACCAGGTTCGGGCCGCCGTTGCCCACGTACAGCCGGACGGTCTCTCCGGTCTTCGCGGTCAGCGCGCGCTCGTCGAGCAGCGCGCCCATGCGGCCGTTGAACACCACGTACTCGGGCCGCTCGTCCCGCGCCTTGCCCATGTCGAAGTGGGCCGGACCCGGCGTCAGCGTGCGCTCGGCCGTGTAGAACTCGCCTTGCATGACGTAGTACTCCCGGCTGACGGCCGGCAGGCCGCTCTCCGGCTCGACGAGGATCATCCCGTACATGCCGTTGGCGATGTGCATCGGCACGTGGGGCGTTGCGCAGTGATAGACGTACAGGCCGGGATTCAGCGCCTTCCACTCGAAGGCCCCCGTCTCGCCCGGCATCACCTGCGTCACGGCCGCGCCGCCGCCGGGCCCGGTCACGGCGTGCAGGTCGATCGAATGCATGAGGTGGCTGTCCTTCCGATTCGTCAGCCGGATCTCCACCGTATCGCCCTGGCGCACGCGAAGCATGGGCCCGGGCACGCTGCCTCCGAACGTCCAGAACGTGTACTCCACGCCGTCCGCGAGTCTGCCCTTCTGCTCCGTCGTCTCCATCTCGACGACGACGCGCGCCGGTTTGCTGCGGTCGATCGCCGGCGGCACGCCGGGCGGCTCCACGAGCGTCGCCTTGATCGTGTGCGCGGGCGGGGTCTCGTCCGCATCGAGCCACCGCTGCTTCACCTGTGCTACCCCGCTTCCCGCGACCACCGCCGAAACGGCAACTGCTGCGATCACCGCCTTCGTCCTCGTCCTCATGGTCTTCTCCTCAGGGCTTCAGTCTGCGATCGCCGGCGCGGCACCGTTATGATCCCCGTCAGCTGCTCGGGATCGCGCCGCTGCCAGCGACGGGCGGCAGCTACCGCAAGGAGGAGGCCAGATCGTGTGATCGCCAACTCCGCGACAACGTAGACGAGGGCACGATGGCACGGCGCACGCGGCGGGGCGCCGAGGGACGGGTGGGGCGCGGACGCCTCAGGTGCGCCAGGAGATGATGCGCGCCCGTTTGCGGGGGGGCGCGCGCCAGCCGCCCGCGTCGCGCATGAGCCGGGCAGCGCGGAGAACGGCGCGCGCGTCGTCGCTCTCCAGGCGCAGAGACGTCATCCAGAAGTCGCACGCTTCGTCGAGCGTGGCGAAGCGCTGATCGGAGCGTACTCGAGCAGCGTGACCCGGGGCGCGACGCCGGTGGCGGCTCAGCGGCCGATCTCCAGCGCCGCCTCAAGACGGCCGAGCTCCGCCTCGGCGCCGGCGATGGTCGCCGCCGAGCCCTGCTCCGCCTCGACGGCTTCGAACTCGCGGCGCAGCCCCTGCACGGCCGTGAGGTCCAGCACGGATTCGGCGAGCGGAAACACGATCTCGTTCTCCTTGTCGATGTGGGCACGGAGCAGCGCGACGTACGTGCGACAGGCGTGGACGCGCCCGTCGCCCGTCTCGCTCGCGATGGCCCGGACCAGGCGGCGGCCTTCCTCGTGCTCCTCGAGCATGACGGCGATCGGGCCGCCCTCGGACGGCACACCGGCCTTGACCATCGCCGGGAAGAGCGCGGCCTCTTCCTTCGCGTGATGGTTCAGGTCGGCGAACGTCCGGAGCCACGCCACGAGGCCCGTCCACCAGGCATCTGCCACGGCACCGCCGCTGGCCGCACGGGCGACCGCGCGGTCGAGCATGTCGAGCGCCCTGAGAATGACGCGGTGCTCCTCGCGCAAAAGATCGGTGGCAATCATGGTCGCCTCACGCGGCCGCGCCGTACATCGTCCGCACCACCGGCACCCACGCGTCCCGGGCGACGCGCGCACTGACGCTGCGTAGCGGCCATGCGCGGCGTCGCGTGGCCATGGCGATGAGCGCCACATCGTGGGCCTCTGCCTCACTGAGGATCTCCGCGGCCGGTTCCCCGAACCGCACCACCATGTCCACCTCGACGCCGCCGAGCGTTCCCTGAACGCGGCGGAGGTAGTCGCGCGCCGCGGACTCCCCGCTCGCCGCCTCCTGGTCGACATAGACGACGACGTAGCCGCTGTCGTCGTGCGTCGCCTTGACTTGTGGCACGACTCGCAACAGGCGCATGCGCCACTCGCGCGCACGCGCCAGGTCACGGGCCGCTGGCAGCACCGCCTCGCTCGCCGACGTCCCGTCGAGGGGGACGAGAATCGTGTTGCGATCGGCCGTCGGGGGCAGCGGCTCGCCCCGGCGCAGCAGCCGCCGCGCCGCGGCCGGCGTGTCGAGGCAGGCGTCGCCACACGCCCGCACCGGCCAGAGCGAGCATCGCGCGATACGACGCGCGCCCCCGAACAGCTCGGCGCGGACCTCGGCGCCACCATCGACCTGCACGCGCGCGTCGCGACCGTCACGCGGGCAGGAGAGGCGCCACGGCCGCCGAACGGGCCACCACACGGGAGCGGCGACCGCGATCAGGATCGCCGCCACCAGCAGAGCCAGACTTACCAGAACGAGTCCGGGAATCATGGCGCTCTCCTTTCCATGTTCTCCTCCGCCTCGGCCGCGTCAGCAGTCGCGCCAGACCGGTCTGCGCTTCTCGGTGAACGCGCGCAGTCCCTCTTCGGCATCGGCCATGGGCATGAGCTCGTAACGGTACATGTCCTCCAGCATCGGAAGCGCGATGTCGAAGGCGAGGCCGTCGGCATCGAGCACGGCGCGCTTGGCGAGATGCAACACGGGCGCGCTGTGTGCCCGGAACCGCCCCACCGCCGTCTCGACCGCCTCCGCGAATTGCTCGGTCGGCACGACGGTATCCACGAGACCGATGCGCAGCGCCTCGGCCACCGGCAGGACTTCGCCCGACAGCAGCAGCCCCAGCGTGCGGGGCACGCCGATGCGCCGCGGGTAATGCAACGCGGCCACCGGCGGAAAGACGCCGACCTTGATCTCCGGCTGTCCGAACCTGGCATCGTCAGCCGCGACCACCACGTCGCAGAACGTCGCGAGCTCGGCGCCGCCGCCCAGCGCGGGACCGCACACGGCCGCTATCGTCACGCACGGCAGCCGCCGCAGGCGCCGGAAGATGGCGTGGAAGGCGTCGAGCATCGGCTTCACGCGCTCACCGAGGTGGTCGGCGATGTCCACGCCGGCGCAGAAGGTCTTGCCCTCGCCCTGGATGAGGACGACTTTCAGCGTGGCCGCGCGCTCGAGTGCGTCGTCGAGCGCGGCGCCGATCTCCTGCATCATGCCGATGGTCAGGACATTCAGCGGCGGTCGCGCCAGCGTGATGCGCGCCACGTCGTAGTCGGCCGCGTAGCGGATCCACTTGAACGCCGTCATGCCATCTCCTCGTGCGCGAGCGCCGGAGCCACGCGATCAGCCGTCGAGGGCGCGCTCGAGCTGGACCATCGGTCCGTGCTGGAAGCCGCGCCGGACGAAGAACTCCCGGACGTCGGCCTGTCCGAGGTCGATGAGCGTCGCGACCTTGCGGATGGCCCGCAGCTGGCGACCTCCGTCGATGAAGCGCTCGAGGAGCGCGTGCGCGACGCCACGGCCCCGATACGCGGGATCGACCCCGATGAGGTCGATCCATCCGGTGGGCCCGGCGATGCCGAACTCGGACTCGCCGACCCAGCCGAAGAGGAAGCCCACCACACGGCCGTCACGCTCGGCCACGGAGCTCATCCACGGTGGCCGCAGGCTTGCGATGTCCAAGCGCGTGCGCCAGTAGTCCTTGCGCGTCTGCCCTGTCAGCTTGCCGTCGATGGCGACGACCGCGTCGAGATCGCCGGGCTCCAGCGCGCGAACGTGCGTGGTGTCCATCGTCCCCTCCTTCCGATCAAGTCGCCGTCGCCGTTCGGAGCTTCCGGAACCGTTGCAGGCCGAGCAGGGCCGCCCCGAGGGCGGCCGCGTACTGCGGCATGGCGGGCACGTTGACGGTGACGCCGAGCTTGTCCCGCAGCGCGGCGACCATGCCGGCCTGCAGCGCCACGCCGCCGATGAGCGTCACCTCGCCGTCGAGCCCCACGCGCTTGAGCAGGCTCAGCGCGCGGTCGGCCAGGGAGTTGTGGATGCCGCGCAGGATGTTCTCCACGCTCACGCCCTCGGAGACGTGGTTGATGATCTCCGACTCGGCGAGCACGGCGCACACGCTCGAGATCGCCTGCGGCTTGCCGGCGCCGAGCGATAGCGTCCCGATGTCGGCGACGCCGACCTCCAGGTACTTGGCGGCGCGCTCCAGGAAGCCGCCGGAGCCGGCCGCGCACTTCTCGTTCATGTGGAACTCCTTGACCTTGCCACCGTCCCGGAGCTTGATCGCCCGCGAGCACTGGGCGCCGATGTCGAGCACGTAGCGCGTCGACGCGAACTCCGTGGCGGCCCCGCGAGCCCCGCACGTGAGGTCGGTGATCTGGATGTCGCGGAACGGCACCGCGTAGCGGCCGAGGCCGGTGGTGGCGACGTAGGCCACCGCGTCCGCGGCGCTCTCGGCGTCCGCCCGTGCGAGGTCCAGCACGTCGTGGGCGACGCGCTCGAAGTCCGCCTTGGTCCGGCCGAGGCCGCGGCCGCGCACCGTCCCCGCCTCGTCGACGAGCACGCACTTGCTCGTGCCGGAGCCGATGTCGATCCCCGCCACCAGCGTCATGGTCAGGCCCTCCCCGCGAGCGCGCCCGCGCCGGCCTCCGCGCGCTCGAGCGCGAACAGGGCCGCACCGAGCGCGCCCATGAAATGTCCTTCGGCGCTCACGTTGAGCGGCGCGCCGAGCACGGCCTCGAGCGCCCGCACCATGCCGACGTTCCGCGAGACGCCGCCCGTGAAGGTGACCTCCGGCTCCACGCCGACGCGCCGGACGAGCGACATCGTGCGGGTGGCGATGGCCTTGTGGACACCGCCCAGGATGTCCTCGATGGTCTTGCGCTGCGCGAGGTAGGACATGATGTCCGACTCGACGAAGACCGTGCACACGGAGGTCAGCCGCACGGGATTCGTCGCCGCCAGCGACAGGCCACCGATCTCGTCCAGGCTCACGCCGGTGACGTCGGCGGCCGCCGACAGGAAGCGGCCGGTGCCGGCCGCGCACTTGTCGTTCATCGAGAAGTCGACGACCGACCCGTCGGGCCCGACCTTGATGGCCTTGGTGTCCTGCCCGCCCATGTCGATCACCGTGCGCGTGGCGGGAAACAGCGACTGGGCGCCGCGCGCGTGGCACGTGATCTCCGTGATCTGCGCGTCGCCGAAGGTGACCTTGTAGCGACCGTAGCCGGTGCCGACGACGTAGCCGACCGCTTCGCGGGGCAGATCGATCGACGCGCACGCGGTCCCGAACGCGTTCTCGGCGGCCCGCGAGACGTTGGCGCCGGTCGCGATCAGCGAGCGGCCGACGATGCGGTGCGATTCGTCGACGATGATGGCCTTCGTCTGCGTGGAGCCGACGTCGACCCCGGCACCATAGATCATGACACCCTCCTCCGGAGCGTGAGCACGCCGAGGGTGACCGGCCGCAGCTCGGCCACGGTCAGCACGATGAGCCACTTGGACCATGCCTGCCCCGCGATCATGAGCGCGCCCGCGACGGGCGCCGCCACCGCCAGCGGCGGCAGCGCCAGCGCCGGGGCGACCATGATCCACGGCAGGAGATAGCCGACGACGCCGAGCGCCGTCCCCGGCGTCGCGCGGAGCGGATCGGTCGCGTGCACAAACGCCGGCGCCGACGACCAGGTCACGTAGACGAGCCAGCCGACGAACGCGAGCGGGACGAGCGTCAGCGTGGCCCCGAACGTGTACGCGCCGGCCGCGCCCACGAAAGGCTCCACGACGAGCAGGAGCCCCGCGCCCGACATCAACGCGGAGGCGACGAACACCAGCGGCATCACGGGCACGTCCCACGCCGTCACCGCCCGCGCGCGGCGCAGGATGTAGCCCTGCGCGCCCGCGAAGGCGAGGCCGGCGGCGAGGGCGAGCAGCCGTTGCGCCGGCGACGGCGCCGCGAGGTCCATGAGGGCCAGCGCGGCGAACGCCGCGCCGAGCACCAGCTCGCGCGACATCCACGACGTCCGCACGCGCGCGAGCACGCGCGCGCCGCGCAGGGGCCGGCCCGCTTCGGTGGCGACGGCGGCAAAGCCGGCCAGCACGAGCGCCGGCCCCAGCCACGAGGCGAGCGCCACGGCGGGCGACGGCTCGAGTGCGGCCGACAGAGCGGCGGCGGCGTAGAAACCGCCGCCGAGGCCGCCCAGGGCGAAGTTCAGCACGGCCCGAACGCACCACACGCGCTGGCGGGTGGCCGGAATCAGCTCGACGGGACCGCCACGCGTGATCATCGTTTCACTCCGCGACGTAGTAGACCGAGGGGCGCGTGCCCAGCTCGGGCATGAGCGGAACCGCGGCCCCCTCGGCCACGAGCTGCGCGACACGGCTCGTGGGATCGTCGAGGTCGCCGAAGACGATGGCGCCGGCGATGCAGGCCACCGCGCACATCGGAGTGGCTGCCGCGTCGACGCCCGGCACGAGGCCCGCGTCACGACCGCCGTCCACGCGCTCCTTGCAGAAGGTGCACTTCGTCATGACGCCGTGGCGGTCGGGTCGCGCCGACGCCGACTCCGACGGCGTGGGCACCCCGAAGTAGCCGTCGGCCGCATGGACGAGGTGCCGGGCATGGTAGGGACACGCCATCGCACAGTAGCCGCAGCCGACGCACGCACCGTACTCGACCCAGACGATGCCATCCTCGCGCTGCCGCGACGCCCCGGTCGGACACACGGGCACGCACGGCGGCTCGGCGCAATGCATGCACTGCATCGGCAGAAACACGCGGCGGACGTCGGGATACTCGCCCACCTCGCAGTCCGCGACGAACCGCCACTGGACCGCCGGCGGCAGCGCGTGCTCCTGCTTGCACGCGATGGTGCACGTCTGGCAGCCGACGCAGCGACGGAGGTCGATGACCATGCCCCAGCGCACGTCACATCCTCCGGATGGCGACGGGGACGAGATCGGCGCCGCTGCCGGTCGCGTCGGTGAGGGCCAGGTCCATCGAGGCGACCTCGTTGAGGCTCGGCATGCCCAGCTCGCGCGCGAACGGGGTCGCCCAGTGGCCGAACTGCTGGAGCGCCACCGCCACGTCCGGCCGCACGCCCTCGCGCAGGATCGCGCGCCCCTGCGTCCGTCCGGTCGGCGACTCGATCTCGACGAGATCGCCCTCGGCGATGCCCAGCGCGCGCGCGGCGCCGCGGTTCAGCATCACGCCGAAGTGACCGCGCACGTTGCGCGCGACTTCCGCCAGAATCGGCAGCGAGACGTTGGAGCCCCACGAATACTGCATCGAGCGGCTGGTGAGCAGCCAGAAGGGGAACTCCGCCTGGCTGCGGCCGGCGGTCGTCGCCGTCGACCGCCAGATCGCGGGAAAGTCCTTCCACGCCGGCAGCGGCTGGTACTCGTCGAGCTGCACGTCCCACCAGGTGATGCCGCGCTCGCGCAGCCGCGCGCCCAGCTCGGCGCCGACGCGCTTGATGCGCTCCTGGTACGGCAGCTCGTAGCGCAGTCCCTTGGCCACCATCGCCGTGTGCAGGTAGTAGCGGCTCTCGGCGAACGGCACGAAGAACGCGCCGTGCTTGCGGAACCACTCGAGGTCGTGCTCCACCGCACCGCCGGTGAGCGACCGGGTCGCCGCGCGACACACACGATCCCAGATGTGCGCGGCCGTCGGCCGCTCGGCGCCGGCGGTGAGGCGGAGATCCCACTCCGGGCCCTTCAGCGGCACCGTCGTGCCGGCGCCGCGGTTGAGGGCCTCGACATAGCCGTCCAGGATGCCGACGCGGGTGGCCAGCTCGGTGGCGATGTCGGTGAGGTCACGCGTGTCGTACGGCGGCGTCGCCACCGGCTGGCGAATCGCCCACCCGACGTGGCGCCAGTACTGCTCGATGTACTTCGTGCCGCCGACACGATAGAGCTGCAGCGACTCGAGGTCGGTGGCCTCGGGCAGCAGCACGTCGGCATACCAGTTCGTCTCGTCCTGCGTGTAGGCGAAGGCCGCGATGAACGGGAAGCGCTCGAGCATCCGCTCGACGCGGCCGGTCTCCCAGTTGGAGATCGCCGGATTGGTGCGGTAGATGATCCACACGTCCGGGACCGTCGGGGCCGGCCACTGCTCCGGTGCCGAGTCCATGAAGAGCCAGGGCAGGTGCGCCGGCCCGAGCGCCGCCGACCACGCCGAGTCGTCGGCGAGCGGCACGAGCGTCCGGTAGGCGTTCCGGATGTGCGGCGCGCCCTGCCACTGCCCCCGCGCCGTCGGGTTGAGCGGCTGCTCCATGAACCCGTCGGGACCGGGCTTGACGGCGTCGAGGCGATTCTGCGCGGGGCGATTCAGCCGAACGGTGGTGCCGAGGATCCCGCCGGGGACCTCGAGGGCGCCGACGAGGGCGGCCAGCACCGTGCGCGCCCAGCAGCACTCGTAGCCGCCCCAGCCATTGGTCACGGTCTTGCCGAGAAGGACGGCCACCGGCCGGTGCGGGTAGCGCACGCCGTCGATCTCGATCATCGCTCCCACATTGGCGTGCGCCACGTACGCGGCCGCCAGCCGCCGGATGGTCGCCGCCGGCACGTCGGAGATTCCCGCCGCCCACTCCGGCGAGTAGGCCCGCACGTGCTCGCGCAGCAGCGCGAAGGCGGGCCGCACCCGCTCGGCGACCGTCCGCGTGGCGCCGTCGGGACCGACCTCGACGCCGGCCGCGATGAACTCGCCGTCGAGCGCGGGCCGCTCGCATCGCGGGTCGTCGAAGCGGACGGCACGCCCCCGGTCGAGGTCCCACACGAGCGGGACGCGGCTCTCCGGATGGCGGAGATAGTAGCCGCCCGGCCCGACGAGGTACGGCGACGCGGTCATTCTTCGGAGGAAGTCGACGTCGCACACGGCAAACCAGTCGCGCTCGTGCAAGATCACGTGGAGCAGCGCGAACAGGACGGCCGCGTCGGTCTTCGGCCGGATCGGCACCCACTCGGTGGCGCCGGCCGCGGTGATCGACTGGTGCGGCTCGAGCTGGACCCATTGCAGGCCGCGCGCGCGCGCCTCGGCGTGGCGCCACACGCCGGTGACGCCGCCCGAGGCGTCGCCGTTGTAGCCGAACGACAGTACGAGGTCCGAGCGCGGCGTGTCTGCCGACACCGTGAACGCGCGATGCCAGAGCTCGCCGTAGAGGTGCTCGGAGTGATAGCACTTCACGCCCTGGCCGCTGCCGATGCCCTGGTCCACCGGACCCCACGCTGCCAGGAAGGCGGCCATGGTCCCGAGGTACGCGGGCGCGATGCCGCCCGACCCGAACGTCACCGCAAGGCGCGGGTAGCCGGCCTCGTCCACCAGCCCGGTCTCGCGGATCCGCGTCAGCCGTCCGGCCACGAGCCCCAGCGCCTCGTCCCACGAGATCGGCGTCCACCCCGGGTCCTCGTCACGTCCCTTGCGCGGGTTGGTGCGCTTCATCGGCGTCTTGATGCGGGCCGGGTTGTAGAGCTTCTGCACGAGCCCGTACGCGCGGACGCAGACCTTGCCGCACGCCGGATGCTCGGCGGCGACGTCGTCGTTCGGCTCGACGCCGACGGCCACGCCGTCGTCGACCACGACCTTCATGAGGTCGGGACCGGCCACACACTGGTAGCAGTACACGGGAACCCGGGCGTGCATGTCAGCGGGCCGCCACCAGCTTCTTGTGCTCGAGCGCCTCGAAGAAGGCGTCGACGCGGTTCCTGATCTGGGCCTCCGCGTAGTAGCGCGGATCTTCGAGGTCCGACTCCACGAGCAGCGTCGGCACGCCGAGGTCCTTGATGAAGTGCTCGCGCATGTCGCCCTGCCCCGCGGAAAACAGCCGGCACGACTTGATCGAGTGAATGACCAGGGCGTCCGCCTGCCAGTCCTCGACGTACCGGCGGATCTGCGCGTAGCGCGCGACGATCGACCGGTTGGTGAGGTTCTCGCGCAGCATCTGTTCGGCGATCGACTCGAGCGGCCGGCGCGGGTCGTGCCGGAAGCCGAACTCCCAGATGCCGCCGACGGTCGAGTACGTCGACTGCACCGCCACCGCCCCCCACTTCGTGAAGAGGTTGCGGAAGCTCTTGTAGAACGGGTACGGCGGCGGCCCTTCCACGACGGTGCGGAACCGCTCCTCGCTGAGCGGCCCCAGCTTCTGCGCGGCCAGGCCTTCGAACTCGGCCACGGCATCCTCGAAGAAGGCCGCCGCCCCCGGCGTGCCGCGCAGAACGTTGATCGGTCCCATCATGTTGATCGAGTCGAAGTAGGAGTCGAACGGCGCCGGGTGGTGCTTGGTCAGGTGCTTGCAGCGCGCGTAGCCGTCCTGCGCGCGCGCGGAGAGCGCCAGCACCTCGCGGAGCTCGTCGATGTCGAACCGGCGGCCGGTCATCGCCTCGCAGAGCGCGATCAGCTCCTGGAGCTGCGTCACGACGTAGCGGATGTCATCGGCGCTCGGGGCGTCCGTCCGGGCGAACGGCACGTCGAGCATGAAGAGCTTGCCGCCGCTGATATCGGCCAGGTGCTCGAACCACTTCACGTAGACGTTGCAGCCGACGTAGTTGCACACGATCAGGTTCGGAAACGGCAGGGCCTTGCCGGGCCCGAAGCCGCCCTCGAGCACGAGACCGACGTCGGCCTTGACGTAGGCGCAGTTGTCGGAGGAGTAGCCGATCTGCTCGGCCTTGAGAATGAGCGGCAGCGACTTGTGGCGGATGGCGTTCTGGAGCGCCGTGACCTCTGGAAACATCGGCAGCACGTGGCACGCCCGGAGGAGCTCGACGCAATTGCCGGAGATCATGAGGGCACCGGTGACGCGGCGCTCGGCCTCCGCGCGTCCGAGCTCCTCCATCCACGCCGTCATCAACCGCCGCGACTCCGCATGGACCTTGCCCTGGTATGCGCGTTCCGTGACCGGCTGCGCCATCACGCCGTCTCCTTCCGAGCGCCATTCGTACGGACCACGAGCTACTCGAACAGCATCGACTCCACGAACGTCTCGATCTCGTTCCGGGTGCGCTCGAACGTCCACATCTTTTCCTCGAACTCGACGAGCATGTGAGGAATCCCCGCGCGCTCCAGGCCCTGCTTCATCAGCACGTAGTCGAACAGGGCCGGCTCGCAGAACTTGGCCGGCATGAAGACCACGGCGTCGGCGCGGGCCCGACGCACCTTCTCGATGAGCCCGGCCGACCGATGCTCGCGGCTCTCGTGGCGCGTCGACGACGGCACCGCACGGTTCACGTAGGCGGAGGCCAGCCGCTCGAACGGATCGCCCTCGCCGCCGACGTCGGTGATGAACCATCGCCAGCCGAGCAGCAGGTCGTCCTCCACGACGTAGCAGCCGGCCTCCTCGAGCACCTCCAGCAGCCCCGGCGGCGGCTGCTCGCAGAACGCGCCCTCGACCACGACCCGCAGCCGGTCCCGCGGGCGCGCCTGGCGCGCGGCCAGTCCCGCGAGCAGCTGGTCCAGCGCCGCCGTGGCCTCCGCCACCGGCATCAGCGTCGCCGCGCGCAGGATGGTGTAGAGCTCGGTGGTGCTCACCTTCTGCGGCTCGGCGATCCTGAGCGCGTAGAGGGCGCGGACGCGCGCACGGAACGCGTCGTAGGCCTCGATCGCCTCGGCCAGCGACGGCTCGGTCACCTTCAGGCCGAACGCAGCCTCGAAGCCCGCGGCCAGTCGCCGCAGCTCCGACGCCAGGTACGGCACCACCGACGACGACGTCGAATTCTGCGGCAGGTGCAGGTACTCGACGAAGGTGTCGGGGAAGTTCCGCTTGTAGATCGAGCCGAGGTTGCGCGCCACGTCGCAGATATTGGAGAAGACGACGCCATCGACACCGGCGACGCGGCCCTGGAAGCCGAGCTCGAGGGTCGACTTGGCGATCGAGCAGACGAACGACTGGAACCGGGCGTCGGCGTGCGTGAGCTCGACCGACGTGCCACCGCCGAGCAGCGAGAGCGGCAGCATTCCCGCGGCGTGGATCACCTCGTTCGGCGCCCACACGGGATAGGAGGCGATGGCCCGACCGCCGGGATGCCGCTCCTTCCAGCGTCCCACCACCGCCGAGAGCGGATCCGCGATCAGGTCACGATACTGGGCGATGGCGGCGTCAGGCGTCATGCGTGCCTCCCGATGGCCATAGCGGCGCCGGGCGTCTCCGCGAAGCGCTCGAGGAAGCCATAGAGGAAGAGGCCGCCGACCTGCGCGGCCAGCTCCCGCGCATCCGCGGCCGAGCGCACGAACGGCCCGGCGGCGATTCCGTTCAGCATGCCGAGCAGCAGGTTGGTGGCCGAGTACAGCTCGTCACCGGACCGGTGGTGCGGATCGAGGGCGGCGAGCACGCGCCGGCCGCGCTCGATGTAAGCGCGCCGCTTCGCGGCGATCTCCGAGCGACGCGGCTCGGCGAGCACATCCCAGTAACGGTTGATGACGCGTAGCTCCGGCGCGTGCGTGAAGCCGAACTCCAGGTGCGCATAGACGAGCGCGAGCAGACGCGACTCGGGTGTGCGCGCACCGGCCAGCGCCTGGTCGAGCCCGCGCAGCATCGTGGCGAGCGCGCGGTCGAGCACGAGGAACAGCAGCTCTTCCTTGCCGCCGACGTAGTGATAGAGACCGGCGAGCGACAGGCGGGCGGCGCGGGCAATCTCCCGGATCGTCGCCCCGTGGTAGCCGCGCCGCGCGAAGACCTCGCATGCCGCGTCGAGAATCGCCGTGTACCGCTGCCCGATCGCCACACCGAACCTCCGACCGAACACACGTTCGAACTGCGCCCACAATAGGCGGCCCGCCCACGCTCCGGAATCCGCCGAACGCCTCTTTTTGGTAGGTCGGATGCACTACCGTCTCGGCGATTGCCGCCGTCCGAGCGCGGGCTCCGCCCGCGCAATCCTGTTCTGGGGGAGGCATGGGAGGGGGCCTCGGTGGCCCCTCCCAAGCTACAAAATCCGCTGTTTCGTCGCGAAGGCCACGGCTTCCAGACGGCTGTGCACGCCGAGCTTCGTGAGGATGTTCTGGACGTGATTGCGGATCGTCGCGCGGCTGACGTGGAGCCGCTGGGCGGCGACGGGCGTGCTGGCGCCTTCCGCCATCAGCCGCAGCACCTCGAGCTCTCGCCGCGACAGCGACGCGCCGCGGCTTCCGGGCGCGTTGCCGGCCGGCGGCCCCGCGAGGCGCTCGTGCACGAGGCTCAACAGCTCGCGCGTGGCGGTCACGTCGCGGAAGAGGTGAATGGTGACGTCGCCCTCGGGACCGCCAGGCGCCGTCAGGATACTGATGTTGAGCCAGACCGCGTGGCCGCTCTTGGTTCGCGTCCGCATGTCGAAGCTCTGCACCGGCTCGCCGAGCCTCACGAGGTTCATCACGTGGCAGCCGCGATAGCAGAGTCGATTGCCGCTGCCGTCCATCCCGACGAACACGTCGCAGCATGGCCGGCCCAGGACGGTGCGGGCGGTGTAACCGAGAATCCGCTCGGCCGCGCGATTCCAGAGGACGATGTGGCCATCGGCGCCGATCACGAACGCGCCGTCGCCGGCGCGCTCGAGCGTGGATCGAAGGGCCTCGACGTTCATAGATGCCCCCTCCGGCCCTCGCAAGGCCTCCCGCGTGTGAAGCGTCCGGCTCGATCATAGCGTGCGGGAGCGCCACGCGGCCGGATATGACCCCCGTCATAGCCCGTGTCCCGCCGTCGGGAGTATTCAGGATCGAGGACACCGACGCTCACACCGACCGATGGAGGATGCGCGATGGCCGCACCGACGTCGAACGCTGAACGCCCCCCGCTCGGGCAGCGGCTGCTGGAGCGCCCGTTTCTGCTCCTGGTCGCCGGCCTGGTGGTGATGTTCGGTTTCTACACGCTCTGGGGACTCTACGAGATCTGGAGCCTTCCGAAGGCGACGCTGCCATGAGCCACCGCGAGGCGCACTCCGCGATCGTCGCTCCGACGGGGACCTGGTGGCGGCCCGCCGGCAAGCAGGAGAAGGTCTGGGTCACCATCGCGTTCGTCTGGTGCCTGATTCTCTTCGCCATGATGCCCTTCTGGCATCTCAAGGGCGGCCAGAACCCGTCGGGCGTGCGTGCGCGCGTCAGCAACGTCGACTTCATGGCGCGCGTGGAGAAGTTCGTCGCCGACTACAAGGTCGGCGAGGACAACGGCATGCCGGTCGTCGCGCCGCCGGCGGGCAGCGACATCTATCTGCAAGGCCAGATGTGGCGCTGGTACCCGGTCCTCAAGCTGAAGCAGGGCGTCCAGTACACGCTGCATCTCTCGTCGCTCGACATCAACCACGGGTTCAATCTGTATCCCGTCAACCTCAACTTCCAGGTGATCCCCGGCTACGACTACGGCCTGAAGATCGTGCCGAACAAGGCCGGCGACTTCCGGATCGTCTGCAACGAGTTCTGCGGGATCAACCACCACATGATGGTCGGCAAGGTCATCGTCGAGTAAGGCCCACAGGAGGCGTTCATGTCCACCATGGTCGAGGCGCTGGCAGGACGCACGACCCGCTCCCGGACGTGCGAGGTGACCGGCCTCGGCGTCGAGTGGCACGCCGAGACGCTCATCAAGGTGAACGCCGTGATCGCCGTCGTGAACTTCCTCGTGGGGATCGTGGCCGCCTTCGGCATCGTCATGACACGGTGGCAGGCCGTGCATCTCCTGCCGGCCGACCTCTTCTACCGCTTCCTGACCCTGCACGGGCTGAACATGCTCATCTTCTTCATCATCTTCTTCGAGATGGCCGTGCTCTATTTTGCCGGCCCGGTGCTGCTGAGCTGCCGCGTGCCGGCCCCGGCGTGGGGATGGCTCGCCTTCGGCGTGATGGTGACCGGCATGGTCATGGTCAACGCGACGGTGCTCGCCGGCAAGGCCGACGTGCTGTTCACCTCGTATCCGCCGCTGCAGGCGCACCCGCTCTACTACCTCGGCATCATCCTCTTCGCCGTGGGCGCGCTCATCGTGACGGCGCTGTTCTTCGCGACGCTGGTGGTGGCGCGTCGCGAGCGCACGTACGAGGGCTCCATCCCGCTCGTGACCTTCGGCGCCCTCACCGCGGCCATCATCGCGGTCATCACGCTGCTGCACGGCGCGGCCATCTACATCCCGACCTTCCTGTGGTCGCTCGGCCTCATGAACATGGACCCGCAGATCTACCGCATGGTCTGGTGGGGGCTCGGCCACTCCTCGCAGCAGATCAACGTGGCCGCTCAGGTGTCGCTCTGGTACCTGCTCGCCGGTCTCACCGTCGGCGGCGTGGTGGTCAACGAGAAGATCAGCCGCATGGCGTTCGTGCTCTACATCCTGTTCATCTCGATGGCGTCGGCCCATCACCTGCTCGTCGATCCCGGCATGGGACCGGCGTGGAAGATCTGGAACACGAGCTACGCGATGTACCTGGCCGTGCTCGCGAGCATGGTGCACGGATTCACGGTGCCCGCCGGCATCGAGATGGGACAGCGGCTGCGCGGGTACACGCGCGGGACGTTCGAGTGGCTGAAGAAGGCGCCGTGGAGCGATCCCGGATTCTCGGGCATGGCGCTGTCCGTCGTGATCTTCGGCTTCCTCGGCGGCGTGACCGGCGTGACCATCGGCACCGAGCAGATCAACATCATCGCCCACAACACGCTGCGCGTCCCGGGTCACTTCCACACCACCGTGGTCGGCGGCACGGCCCTCGTGTTCATGGCCGTCACCTATTACGTGCTGCCACTGATCTTCGGCAAGCGCGTGGCCTTCTGGGGCGTGGCGAAGATCCAGCCCTATCTCTTCGCCATCGGCATCGTGATCCTGTCGATGTCGATGATCTTCCAGGGCATCTTCGGCGTCCCGCGCCGGCACTGGGACGTCTCGTTCGCCAATGCGCCGTTTCCCGTCGAGTACCATCCGGCCGTTCAGCTCTTCCAGGCCACCATGGGGATCGGTGGTCTGCTGGCGATCGCCGGTGGCCTCGCCTACATCCTGATCGCCGTGGCGACCGTCTTCTTCGGACGCCCGTTCCGGCTGGCCGACTCCCACGACACCTCCGGGGTGCCGCAGGGCGTGTGGAGGCTGCCGCGCCAGACCCACGAGGGCGCGCAGGTCGCCGCGGTCCACCGCGCGGGCACGCCGGGAACGCTCGTGCTCGTCTTCATCTTCTTCGCGTGTTTCGTCCTCTATTACTTCGCGAACTGGAAGATCCTGTCGTTCCTGTGGAAGGTGGGATAGATGCCCGCCTTGCTCGTGGCGCTCTGGACGCTCGCCACGCTGTTCTGGTGGGCATTCGCCTTCGCGCCGCTTCCGGCCGCCCCGCCCGCCTGGCTCACGGCGGCGCGCCACGCCTGCTTCGGCTCCGCCGGCGACGGCCTGCCGGCGCCGCACGGCTGGATGCTGCTCGTCCTCGGCCCCGCCAGCTTCCTGCTGGGGATCGCCGTCCTCTGGGGACGCGAGCTGCCCGCGTCGCTGGCGCGCGCCGTGCGCGGCCGCGGCGGGACATGGGTCGCGATCGTCCTCACGGTGGCGGCCACCACCGAGGGCGTCTGGGTGCTTCGCAAGGTCGAGGCCGCGCGCGCCGCCGCCGCCTGGGCCCAGCCGAATGGCGATGATGGGCCACTCCCTGCCGAGTACCCGCGCCAGGCGGCCCCGGCCCCCGATTTCAACCTCGTCGATCAGCGCGGCGTGACGCTGTCCATCAGCGAGCTGAAGGGTCGGCCCGTGGTGCTGACGTTCGTCTTCGCCCATTGCCAGACGCTGTGCCCGGTCGTCGTCGACACGCTCAAGCAGGTCTCACGAGGCTCCGCTCCGGTCGTTGTGCTGCTGGTCACGCTGGATCCCTGGCGCGACACGCCGAGCGCCCTGCCCGGCATCGCGGACCGGTGGGAGCTCCCGGCGGGCTTCCACGTGCTCTCGTCACGGCGCATCGAGGACGTGGTGCGCGTCGCGGACGGGTACGGCGTCGCATTCCGCCGCGACGAGCGCACCGGCGACATCGTCCATCCGGGCCTCGTCTTCGTGATCGACGCTGACGGCCGGCTCGCGTATACCTTCAGCAATCCACCCACCGCGTGGGTCCGCGAGGGCCTGCGCCGGCTCTGACGGCGGCATGTTCGCTCCGGATGACCCGGCCGCGCTCGGCATGTGGCGATCTGCGCCCGCGCGCTGCCTCGCCGCGGGACTGGGTGCCGCCGACCGGCTCTTCGACCACATCTACTCCTCCGCCTTCAACCCGCTCTACCGGACGGGGACGCTGGCGGCGCTGTCGCTGGCGATCGCCCTCGTGACCGGCGTCTACCTGCTGTTCGTCTACGACGTCGCCCGGCCGTACGAGTCGGTCGCGGACATCCAGCGTGACATCCTCCTCGGCCGCTGGATGCGCGCGCTGCATCGCTATGCCTCCGACGCCGCCGTGGTCGCCGTCGCCTTTCACGTGCTGCGTCTGATCGTGCAGGGCAAGACCTGGGGACCGCGCGCGCTCGCCTGGGTCACCGGCGTCCTGCTCGCCGGCATGACGATGTTCTCGGCGGTGACGGGGTTCGTGCTCGTCTGGGACCGCTTCGCCCACGCGCTTGCCGTCGCCGGCGCGAAGATGCTCCGGCTGCTGCCGCTCTTTCCCGAGCCTCCGGACCGCGCGTTCGTGGGCGAGGCGCCCATGCCGTCCCAGTTCTTCTTCATGAACCTGTTCCTGCACGTCGCGATCCCGCTCGGCATGGTGTGCTTTCTGTGGCTGCACACCGCGCGCCTCGCCCGCGCGGCGTGGTTTCCGGGGTGCCGGGTGGCCGTCGGGACGACGATCGCACTCGTGGCGCTGGCCGTCGCGTGGCCGGCGCCCCTGCCGCCGCCGGCGGACCTGCTCGTCCTTCCCGGTCGCGTGCCCGTGGACTGGTTCTACGCGTTCTGGCTACCGCTGGCCGGCGCCTCGCCGTCCCTCGGTCTCGCGATCGCCCTCGTCATGACCGGTCTGCTCCTCGGCGTGCCATGGCTCCTTCGCCCATCGCGCGGCCAGGTCCCGTCCCCCGCCGTCGCCGACGCGGATCTCTGCGAAGGGTGCGAGCAATGCCTGAACGACTGCCCCTTCGATGCGATCGAGATGGTCACGGGCAAGCATCCGGAGATTCATCCGCTCCGCGCGCAGGTGCAGGTCGACCGCTGCACGAGCTGCGGCCTCTGCGCGGGCTCCTGCGCGTCGCTCGCGATCGGTCCCGCACAGCGGACCGCGCGACACCAGCTGTCCGCCGCACGCCGGCTGGTCGCCAGCCTCGGCGATCCGACCCGCATGACGCTGCTGGTTGCGTGTCGGAACAACGGCGGCCTGGCCGAACGACTCGAGCATCACTACGCGGGCAACGGCTCACTCGCCTGGTTCCCGGTGGACTGCGCGGGCACGCTGCACCCCGGCACCGTCTCCTATCTCGGAGGGCGCGTCGGCGGCCTGCTGGTCGTCGCGTGTCCCTCGCAGAACTGTCAGCACCGTGAGGGCGCGAGTCTCGCGGATGCCCGCATGCTCGGCGAGCGCCGGCCGGCGATTCCCGGTCGCATCGCGCAGCTCCCGGTGCGGCTGCTGCACGGGTCATCGGCCGACTGGAATCGACTCGTCGCGGCCATCGATGCAACGCGCGGCGGCGGCGAAGCAGGCTCGGGACCAGTGGCGCTCGGGTGCCCGCCAGTGGCCGGCGCCGGTCGGATTCGACGCGGCGCGGGCGCCGTCGCCGTGACCGGCGCGCTCATGGCGCTCGTCGCCGCCGGGAGCGGCTCGCCTCAGGGCAGCGACGCCGATCATGCCGTGCTGCGACTCGGCTGGCGGCTGCCGGGCCAGGTCCGCGAGCACTGCCGTGATCTGACGCCGGAGGAGGTGGCCGCGCGTCCCGTGCACATGCGGAGCGGGCAGGAGTGTGTGAGGGAGCCGCTCGCCTACGAGCTCACCGCGAGCGTCGACGGTCGCGTGATCGCGCGAAAGCGCGTGCGGCCGCCCGGGCTGCGCCGCGATCGTCCGCTGAGCGTCGAGGAGGAGTTCGACATCCGCCCGGGCGCGCACGCGGTGACCGTGACGTTCGGTCCGGAGACGGCCGACACCAGCGGCAAGATCCTGGCTTACGACGGCACGGTACGGTTCGATCGCGGCCGCGTGGTGCTGATCACCTACGACGGCGATCGCCTGCTCGCGCGGTCGTCACCGACCCCACGACCTTCCGTCCCATGAGCTGGCGGGTGTCCCGACGGCGCCGCGTGGCGGTCGTGAACGCCCGGGTGTACGGTGAGGCCCATCAGCTCATCGCCCTGGCAACGGGCTCCTTCTACATCCAGACCGGCGCCGGTTGGCGGCGCTGAGGGAGGAAGCGGCCATGCCGACCGAATTCACCGTCGCGCTCGAGGACGAACCGGGAACGCTGGCGCGACTCGGCGGCGTGCTCGGCGACGCCGGCGTGAACATCGAGGCGATCGCGGGAAGCAGCCGCGAGGGCACCAGCCGCGTGCAGTTCGTCTGCGATGCGCCGACGCGCGCCACGGAGAGCCTCGAGGCCGCCGGCATCGCCTATGCCACGCGCGACGTGCTCGTCGTGCGCGTCCTCGACGAGCCCGGCATGCTCGGTGACGTCGCGCTCGTCATGTCGAAGGCCGGCATCAACATCGACTCCGTCTATGTCACGACCCGCGGGCACGTCGTGCTCGGCGTCGACGACCTCGCTGGCGCCATCCAGGTCGCGGGCGGAATGGCCGTCATGACGCCTGATTGAGCGGGCGCGGGATGCCCGCCGTCAGCTCCGCCGGCGTTCCGCTGCGGTCGGCCCGACGCCGATGGGAGGCGGCGCCATGGCCACGATCAGCCGGAACAGCGCGTCGAACTCCTGGCGCGGCGCCACGCCCGGAAGCGGATCGTCGTTGACGCTGAACGCGGCGTCGATCGCCGTCCAGTCGGCGGTGCTCAGGGCTTCCAGCGCCAGCGGCAGGACGACATCCTCCTCCTTCCGCATGTGCGCCCAGTGGAACGCGGCGTACCGTTCGACCGCCGCCGCGAACGCCTGCCGGGCACCCGCGCCGCCGACACGGCAGCGCGTCAGCAGATAGCGAAGCTCTCTCGTCAGCTCCTCCCCGCGCCGGTGCTCCTCCTCCAGGTCGTCGAGGACGTGCGCTGCAGCCTGGGTGCGCAAGCGCAGGGCGCTGAAGAGGTATCGATCCTCCTTCGGATGGTGCAGACGGTTCGGAAAAGTCTCGATGTAATCCAGGATGACCGTGAGGACTTCGTAGTCGGGCTCGGCGCCGGCGGCGATGTCGCGCGCCAGGTATTCGAGCGCGCCGATCACGGCGGCGATCGATCGATGCTCCTGACTGATGACCGCGACTGCGGCGTGCATAGCCGACCTCCACCATGGGGCGCGATGACCTTCGTCTCAGTCATAAGGCTCATCGCCACCGGCGGCTATGAGCGGCGTCATACGGCGACGCCCCGATGTGGAATGTCGATCGTCATCACGCGGCAATCACTTTCCGAGCGCACCACGCCAGATGATGCACCGTCATCACGGTCCTGAGCCAGTCGCATCACGATTCGCCGGCGGCCGATCGGTCACGGAGTTGCATCGAGCATCGTCGGAGGTGACTCATGTCGGAGACCATTCGCCCCTCTGTCGCCGTCAGTGAGGTGAGTACGGCACGCTTCGCGGCGGCGCTCGCGATGTGTATTCGGGCCTATCGGCACGCCACGCTGGACTGCCCGCTCGCGGCCGCCATCATCGCCCTGCACGGTCGCCGGCGTCCCCGCGGAGTCGCGCCGCCGGGACGGCGGCGCATGAAGGACACGATCCGACGCTTTCTGCTGGGCGAGGCCTCTCGAGTCGATGCGGTCTATCTCGAAGCGGCCGCCGCATGCCGTCGTACTGGTGGTCCTTTGAACTGTCCGCTACGGTGCGACGGGCATTGCGGTCGCCGGCCGTCTCGGATATAAGCGAAGGATGCTGGCGCCGGCCGTGAAGCGGACGACGATCTCGATGCTGGCGGCGACGCTCGCCCTCGCGGTCATCGCCCTCACGACCACCGAAGCCCCCGGCGCTTCGATGCGCATCTTCTGGCGGTACGCCGTACTCTCCTTCGACAATCCGGCGACGCAGCTCTTCGACGAGATATCGTCGACGTCCTCGGGGTTGACCGATCCCGACGCCGGAGCGCAGAACGTCGGACGGCTCCCGCTCGCCAGCCGGGTCGTCTCCGACGCTGCATCACCGGTGCTTCGCAGTCCCGCGCTCTCGTCCTGTCCGACCCGTTCGCCACCCACCGCCTAGACCCGCACTCTTCGCCGTCCTGAAGCGATCGAACCGGCCGAGAGACCGGGCGATCCATGTCGACCAGGGTCGCTCTATGCGACGGAGGTGCACATGCGTGTGCTCGTCGTCGACGATGATTCGTGCTTTCGAATCCCCCTGCGGGCGATGCTCGCCCTTCACGGGTTTCACGTCGAGACCGCGGCTTCGGCGGGGTCCGCCGAAGCGCTGCTGGAGCACGAAGACTTCGATGCTGTTCTGAGCGACGTCGGGCTGCCGGACATCGACGGCGTCGCGCTGGCCGCGCGCCATCCCGACGTCCCGTTCGTGCTCATGAGCGGCTCGCCGCCTCCCGAGCGCCGCGCGTCTGGATCTCCACGCACCGAACGGGTGCGTCTCGTGAAGCCCTTCGACGCAGCGGACGTCATCGCGGCGCTCCGGGCCGTGGCCAACGGACGATCCGCACCGCTCGCTACCAGCCTCGCCGAGGTTCGTGACGAGTCCTGCGCCGCGCCAGCTGAGCGACCGCCTCGACGAAGTCGCGAGGCTCCACCGGCTTTGCCATGTGCAGCTGGAATCCCGCCCCGAGCGCCCGGTCACGATCCTCCAGGCGAGCGTAGGCGGTGAGGGCGAGCGCCGGAATCGCCGCGGCTTCGTCGCCCGGCCACGAGCGCAGCGTCCGGATGAACGCGAAGCCGTCTTCGCCGGGCATGGCAAGGTCGCACACGATCACGTCGGGCCGTGCCGCCCTCGCCACTGCCAGCGCCTCACGGACGGTCTCCACCACGGTCACCTCCGCGCCGCGCGAGACGAGAACCGTGGCGAAAAGCTCGCGGCTGTCGGCATCGTCCTCGACGATGAGCACCGAGATTCCCTCCAGCGTCTTTGCCGGGCTGCCGGCCATGCGGTTTTGCGCAAGCGCCTCGGCGACCGACGATCGGTCCTGTCCGGCCAGCGCGAGCGGGAGCTCGACCGTAAAGGTCGCCCCCTTGCCCTCGCCGGCACTCTCGGCGCGGATGCTGCCTCCGTGAAGCTCGGCGATGTGCCGGACGATGGCCAGGCCCAGGCCCAGGCCGGCCTGCGCCCGTGTGCTGGTCACGTCCGCCTGACGAAAGCGCTCGAAGATGTACGGCAGGAATTCGGCGCTGATCCCCTTGCCCGTGTCGCTGACCGTGAGGCGGACGCGATCGCCCGCGCTCTCCAGTCGAACCGTTACCTGGCCGCCGCTGGGGGTGAATTTCACGGCGTTCGACACGAGGTTCGTGACGACCTGGCGCAAGCGCTCGGCATCACCGTCGACCGGCACGGCGCCGCGGCTGAGACGGGGCGTGATGCTCAGCGACTTCGCCTGCGCCGATGGCTGCAACATCTCGATGACGCTTGCGACGATGGCTCTCAGATCGACGACCGCGGTCTCGAGGGTCAGCTTCCCGGAGATGATGCGGCTGATGTCGAGCAGGTCGGTGATGAGCCGGTTCTGATGGTTGACGTTGCGGTCGACGACCTCGAGCGCCCGCTGCGTCGCCGCCGCGTCCAGGGAGCCCGCGCGCAACATCCGCGTCCACCCGAGGATCGAGTTGAGGGGCGTGCGCAGCTCGTGGGAGAGCGTGGCCAGGAACTCGTCCTTGGCGCGGTTGGCCGCTTCCGCCTCGGCCTTCGCACACTCGGCTTCCCAGGCGGATTCGGCGATCGCCAGACGGGCCTGCACTTCGCCGGAGATGTCCCGGAAGTAGCAGACGACGCCGTGACGGCCGTCCGGCAGCGGGATCCGATTGATGCGCCACTCGTAGTATTCGGTCACGCCTCGGTCGAGGCGCTGTTCGATGCGTTCCGGAGTGAAGTACGGTTCGCCCGTCTCCAGCGTGTGGCGGAAGAGCCGCACGACTTCGTCCGCGTACGGCTTCGCCCACAGGATGTGGATGACCTCGTCGAAGTCGCGACCGATCAGATCGGGAATATCGCCGAACACGGGACGCGCCACCGGGTTCACCTGCCGGATGCGAAAATCGGCGTCCACGAGATACACGCCGAGTGGCGCGTTGTCGAGCAGCGCCTCGAACTGTTCCGTGCGCTGGCGCAGTCCTTCTTCGGCCTGCATCCGTTCGATCGCGTCGGCGGCCTGGCGCGCCAGGATATCGAGCAGACGGAGCTCCCGGTCACTGGGGCGGCGTGACGTGTGGTAGTGGGTCGAGAACATCCCCACGAGGCGGCCGGAGCGACTGATGAGCGGAGTGGACTGGACGGCCAGCGCCTTCGCGGCGAGCATCACGTCCAGCGCCGGCGTGCCGGCGAAGAGCGGGCTCGCGGCGACGTCCTCGATGATGACCCGTTCGCCGCTCCGCATCGCCGTGCCGCAGGCGGCCTGGCCGTCGTGCACGGTGTCGAAGAATTTCAGGAAGGGAGCGTCGAAGCCGCGGCTGGCCACGATCTTCAAGGTCCCGGCATCCGGATCCAGCAGCTGAATATTGGCCATGTTGGCCGCCGTCACCGCGATGGCGGCATCCACGATCTCCAGCAACAGCGCGTCGAGGTCGTCCGTCCCTATCAGTCGCGTGCTGACCTGCTGGAGCCGCGTCATGTCGGCCAGCTCGTCGGCCAGGCGCTGGTGGCTCTCGCGCAAGGAGGCTTGCAGCTTCTCGCGCAGGCTCTTCAACTTGAGGTGCGCGTCCACGTGGGCAATCAGCTCGCGCGCGGAAAATGGCTTGACGAGATAGCCGTCGGCACCGGCCTCGAGGCCTTCGACCCGGGATTCTTCACCGGCGCGGGCCGAGAGCAGGATCACCGGGACCTCGCGCGTCGAGGCATCGGCACGCAGCTCGCGCAACAGCTCGAAGCCGTCCAGGCCGGGCATCATGACGTCCGTGAGAACGAGGTCGGGGACTCGCGTACGAGCCGCCGCGAGGGCGGCCCGGCCGTCGCCGACGGCTTCGATGGTCCAGTGCCGCGCGAGCAGCCGCCGCAGGTATTCGCGCATGTCGGCGTTGTCGTCGGCGAGCAGGACACGCGCGCCGGACGTGGCGATCGGCGCGCTACCCGCGGGCTCGGTGACCCGCACGACGTCATCGGGTAACCAGCTTCGAGTCTCGGCGACGTACGGCACGACCCCGGTCGCCGTGGAGGCGCGGCGGCGCGCCGTATCGATCCGGTCCGGCGGCAGATGGGAAGATCCGCGCGGGATGACGACGGCGAAGGTGCTGCCGCCGTTCACCTGGCTGCGGGCAGTGATCTCGCCGCGATGAAGCTTCACCAGCTCCTGCACGAGCGCGAGGCCGATCCCCGTGCCCTCGTGTGTCCGCGACTGCGCGCCGCGGACGCGGTGAAAACGCTCGAAGATGTGCGGGAGCTCGCCGGGCGCGATGCCGACGCCGGTGTCCCGCACGAGCAGCGTCACGCGGTCATCGCGCTCCCGAACGGACACCGCGATCTCGCCCTCGAAGGTGAACTTGAAGGCATTCGACAGAAGATTCAGGACGATCTTCTCCCACATCTCGCGATCGACGTAGATCGGCTCGGACAGCGGCGGACAGTCGAGGACGAGACGCAGCCCGGCGCGCTCGATCGCCGACCGAAACACGCTCGCCAGCTCCGCCGTGTACGCGGCCAGGTCCGTGGGCTCGTACACGGCGTCCACACGTCCCGCCTCGATTCGTGAGAAATCGAGCAGCGTGTTGACGAGCCTCAGCAGACGCACGCCGTTGCGGTGAACGACCTCCAGCTCCGCGCGAAGCTCGGCGGGGACATCGACCGACGCCAGGCGATCCTGCAGCGGACCGAGCATGAGCGTGAGCGGAGTGCGGAATTCATGGCTGACGTTGCTGAAGAAGGCGGTCTTGGCGCGGTCGATGTCGGCCAGGGCTTCCGCCCGCCGCCGCTCTTCCTGATAGGCCCGCCCGCTCGCGATCGCGGTCGACACGCGGCTGGCGACGAGATCGAAGAAATCTCGATAGTGACCGCGAAGCGCCAGGTGCCGGCTCACCCCCGCCACGAGGACCCCGGCCGGCTGGGTCCCCGCCAGGAGCGGGAGGACGAGGACGTGCTCCGGCGAGGCGTGGGCGGGAAGCGCTCGCACGAATGCGTCCGGTGATGCCTCGATCGCTTCGCGCGTGCGAATGGCCTCCTGGAGGATCGCCGCCGGTCGCGTCGTCGCCTGCAGGTCGACGGTCTCGCCGAGCGCGAGCGCTCCAGGCTCGATCCCCGTTGCGTTCAGCAGGTCGGCAGTCCGTGCGGACCCGTCGACGATGAAGAACAGAGCGAACGGCACGTCGGAGGGATTGAGGGCCAGGATACTTGCGGTCTGAGCGCAGACGTCGGCGTCCGACTTGCCCATGCCGTCGACACTGAGCTCGCGCAGGATCCGCAGCCGCCGCTCGCCGAGCACCCGATCCGTCGTCTCGATCACCGCGGTGAAGACGCCGTCGATCTCGCCGCGCTCGCCACGGACCGGACCGAACGAGAACGAGAAGTAGCACTCCTCGGGGTAGCCGTGTCGGTGAAGGAAGAGCAGCTGATCGTCGGACCACGTCGCCTGCCCCGTGGTCCTGACGCCCTCGAGCATCGGACCGATCACGGGCCAGATCTCCTTCCACACTTCGCGGCACGGTCGCCCGAGCGCCCACGGATGCTTGCCGGCCAGGATGGCGACGTAGCCGTCGTTGTAGAGGGTCACGCCGTCGGGCCCCCAGTAGATGACGATGGGGAAGCGCGAGCCCAGGCAGACGCTGACCGCGGAGCGCAGACTCTGAGGCCAGCGATCCGGCGGGCCGAGCGCGGTCTGCGCCCAGTCGTACGATCGCATCCGCTGCGCCATCTCGCCGCCACCGGTAAGCCACGGAAAGGGCAACTCGCGATCGCTGTCACTCGGCCGCATGCGTCGAACCGCCGTACTTGCGGGATTTACACTCGCGTCCTGCAAATCGTCGAAAAGATCCCGGCGGAAATCAACCCCGAGATCGTGTGGGAAAACGGTTTCCCGCACTATTTACGGGGTCTCCGTGAGAGGAGGGAGCTCCCGCGGCCGCGGCGCACCGACTCGCGAACGCGAGGAGAGCGGCCACCATGCTCGGCGCCGGATCGCGGACGAGCGTTGCGTGATCCGAGTGTTCGGCCACGAACAGCTCGGCATGGGGTGCCGCGCGCAGCTGGGCCTCCACGATCCGTCGCGAGAAATATGGACGTCCGCCAAGCCAGGGCTCGAGGGCCTGCACGATCATGACCGGACATCGCACCCGTCCGAGCGCCCCCAAGCTGTCGGCGGCGATGATCGAGGCCCACTCCGCTTCTACGGCCGCGCGGAGGGCTCGGACCCGATAGGCGCCGCCCGGCAACGGAGCCAGCGCGAAGCGGACCCAGCGGTCGAGCAGGCGCTCCGCGTCGTCGCCGAAGGGCTCGCGCCGGGCGCGCCATTCGGCAAGATAGGCGTCGAAGCCCGCCACCGGCGACCCGAGCGTCGTGGCGAGCGGCGCGGCCTGGGCCGCGGCATTCTCCGTGAACGCGCGGTCGCCGATCATCGCTTCCAGGAGGACGAGGCCCGCGACAGGGGTCGCCGACGCGGCGAAGGCAGCGACCGTACCACCGGCGGAATGACCGAGAAGGATCGGTTGCCGCAGGCCGAGGGCCGCGATCAGCTGGAGGACATCCTCCACATGCCGCTCCAGATCGTAGCCGGCAGGAGGCTTGTCGCTGAACCCATGGCCCCTCAGATCGACGCCCACGAAGCGAATGGCCGGAGCGAGGCGCTCGGCCAGCGCCCCGAACGTGTGCGCCATGCCTGCCGAGCCATGAATCGCCAGGACAGTTGGCTCGCCGCCCGCCCAATCGACGACGTGAAGTGTCACGTCCTTGAGCGGGATGAATTCCTCCCTCGGCAACGTCGCTCGCGTCGGAGACCGACCCTCGAAGCGCAATAAGAGTGATGGTTGCGGCTCGGCAGCCAGCTCGCGACGAACGATGCGCTGGTACCGCTCGTACGCCTTCGCGGCGCGCTGAGGTTCCTTGAGCGCGTCATAGGCTTCGATGAGCAGCACGTGGCCGTCCTCGCAGTAAGGATCGACGGTCACCAGGCGAGCCAAAGGCTCGAGCGCATCGGCGCCGGCGCGGTGGTCGATGGCCCAACGGGCGAACGCGAGCGTGCCCCGCCGGAAGTCGCGACGCGCCTCCTCCTGAGCGACATAGAGCCAGTTGTCGAAATCCGCGGCCGCCGACACGTTGAGCCCATCCACCAGGTCGCCACGATACATCGCCAACGCCCGCGCCGCGCCTGGTGTTTCGGGCCGGCGGCTCACGACCTGCATGCCGATCCGAAACAGCGCCACGTCGGTCGGAATGACCAACGCGACACCGTCGCGTGTCGAGCGAAGGCGTCGCGCGATGAGGGACGGGGCCGTGGTCCGGATGTGTGTCAGGTGCCAGCGCAGGACACCCAGCGGCTCCATGGCCTCCGGAAACAACAGGCGAGCCAGCTCGCGCCGCGAGACTTCCACGCCGGCCAGCGCGAGATACGCGACCAGTGCGACCGCCTTGGGGCGCAGCTTCAGCTCGGCGAAGCGCTTGCCGGCGAACAGCGCGGGTGTCCCGAGCAGACAGAGGTGGGCGTCCCGAGGGACCGCTAACGCTTCTGCAAACGGGGCGGACTCTACATTTCGTTTGATGCGAGCCATGGTGACAACGCGGTCGCTGGATCATACGCGGAAACTCGCCGGGAATCACTCTCACTACGACCGGAACGGAAATGGAGGCGCGACATGGCCAGGCTGATCTCCGCGGCGCTCACGGTACTGTGGGCAATTGCCCTGGTAGGCGCTGACCCACACGCAGGGACGGCGCAAGACAAGGCGCAGATAACCGATGTCTTCAAGGGGCCCCTGGTCGTGGACGATCCAAAATCGGTCAGCGTCCGTCAGTACGACGTTCCGCCCGGCTGGGTCACTCCCGTGCATCAGCACACGGGGCACATGTTTCTGTACATCGTGGAAGGTTCGGGGGCGATGGAGACCGATGGGCAGGTGCGGGCCGGGGTCGCCGGCCAGGTGATCAATCAGCTTCCCGGCAAGACAATGATCATGAAGAACTCGAGCACTTCAGCGCGGCTGAAGTTCATTCTCTTCCAGGTCGGCCCCGAAGGGCCGCCGCTGACCGTGCCCGTGAAGTAATCACCGCGGAAGGTGATCGTGAAGAGCCACACGCGAGGGATCGGAGGGGGGCATGGTCTATCCCCGCATCGACAGCATGAGCCGTCCCACCATCATCCCGAGGAAGCAGAGGCCGAGGCACACGGCCGTGGTGACCACCACATTCATCCACGCCGACGCCCACGCATCCGCCTCCATCAATCGGACCGTCTCGTAGCTGAACGTCGAGTAGGTCGTCATCCCACCCATCATGCCGGTCGTGAGAAAGAGGCGGGTGTTGTCGGACACCACCGCGGCCTCCGCACCGAGCTCCTGCACGAGTCCGATGACGAACGCGCCGGTCAGATTCACGATCAGCGTCCCGTACGGGAACTCGGGGCCGAACCAACGGAGCGCGACGAGCGAGGTCAGATAGCGGGCGATCGTCCCGATGGCGCCGCCAAGCGCGATGAGGAGCAGGCGTTCCACGCGAGGTCTCCTTGGACGGTTTCTGGCGAACGCCATCGCCCGTCCGTTGTCGTCCCGATTATGCCACGAGAATCCCCCGCGCCGGCTCGGAGGGCTCTTGTATCGCCAGCCGATATCGATCTGCGCTATAGTCTCACTCCATGCTCCGCGAATTCTTTCTCGGTTTCGTCAAGATTCACATCCTTCACCACGCGGGCGAGGAGCCCGTCTATGGGCTGGCGCTCATCGCCGAGCTCCGCCGGCATGGCTATGAGCTCAGTCCGGGCACGCTCTATCCCGTGCTCCACCAGCTCGAGACCGCTGACTACCTGCGCCGCATCGATCGCGTGGTCGTCGGCAAGGTGAGGAAGTACTACGTTCTTACCCGCCGCGGTGAAGAAGCGCTGGCTGACGCGCGCGCGAAGATCGCCGAGCTGGTGGGTGAGGTTCTCGACGCCCGGAGACCTGCGCGGGTCTCACGAACCCGACGTCGCCATCAAAGCGTCACGGGAAGATGAGCCGCGCTGAAGACAGTACCGCCCATACCGCCGCCGCCCGGGACACCCGAGGACACGGCAGCCCCCTGGAAGTCCTCTGGGTGGCCACCAAGCTCGGGTTGACCTCGTTCGGCGGGCCCATCGCCCATCTCGGCTACTTTCACGATGAGTACGTGCGCCGCCGGAAGTGGCTGGACGAGCAGAGCTACGCGGATCTCGTCGCGCTGTGCCAGTTCGCGCCCGGGCCGACCAGCAGCAAGGTCGGCTTTTCCCTCGGGATCTTGCGCGCGGGTTATCTGGGCGGGCTCGCCGCCTGGCTGGGATTCACGCTGCCCTCGGCCATCGCCCTCCTGCTGTTCTCGCACGGCGTGGCCGCGCTGAGCGGCCCCGGGGGCACGGGGCTGCTGCACGGCCTCAAGCTCGTGGCCGTGGCGATCGTGGCCCAGGCCGTCTGGGGCATGGCCCGAACACTGTGTCCGGATCGTGCGCGTGCGTCGATCGCCGGCGTGGCGGCGCTCATCGTGCTGCTCAGCACGTCGGCGTTGTCGCAGCTCACCGCGATTCTGTTCGGGGCGCTGGCCGGTGCCTGGCTGTGCCGCCATAGCGGGCTCGTCCGGGCGGAGCACGCTCCCATCAAGGTGTCGCGACGCGTGGGCGTGGCCGCGCTGTTCGCCTTCTTCGCGCTCTTGGTCGGACTGCCGGTGCTGCGCAGCCTCACCGGAGCACAGACCATCGCCATGATGGACGCCTTCTACCGCTCTGGCGCGCTCGTGTTCGGAGGCGGGCACGTCGTCCTGCCGCTCCTCCGCGAAGCCGTCGTCGCGCCCGGGTGGGTCGGCGACGACGCATTCCTGGCGGGCTATGGAGCGGCCCAGGCCGTGCCCGGTCCGCTCTTCACGTTCGCGGCCTACCTGGGGGCGGTGATGCAACCGGCTCCCAATGGCGTGCTCGGTGGGGTCCTCGGTCTGGTCAGCATCTTCTTGCCCGGCCTCTTGCTTCACCTCGGCACGTTACCGTTCTGGGAGACGTTTCGCCAGCGTGCCGGCACGCAGGCCGTCATGCGCGGCATCAACGCCGCCGTCGTGGGGCTCCTGGGTGCCGCGCTGTACACGCCGATCTGGACGAGCGCGGTCCAGGAACCGCAAGACTTCGCCGTGGCGCTGGTCGGGTTCATCCTGCTCGTGGCCTGGAAGGCACCCCCAGTACTGGTCGTTGCCGTGAGCGCTCTCGGAGGAGCGCTGCTCGCTCCGCGCTAGTTTCCAGCGCCGTGGCCATCCGCTCGACGCGGGCGAAGCTGCTCAGCCGGAGCCAGGTCGGAAAGGCGCGCACGAGGGACGGCGGCCCGTCGAGCCGAATCGAGCCGGCATGGAGCGCCGCGGCCATGGTGACGTCGCCCATCCACACCCGGGTGAGCGTCTTCAGATCCGCGGTCACGACGACGTCGACCGGGAAGCCGGGATCTCTCAAACAGAGATCGACCTCCGACCGGGCGAGCACGAGCCACCACGTCCGCGGACACCGCATGGTGACCGGCGTGCCGCGGAAGTCGAGGCGGACAACCACCCGTTGCGGCGGCAGCGCGTCCACGTCGACACGGCGGTGGATGTCCCACATGAGCAGCCCCGCGTCCAGGTCTTCGCGGCCGATCTGGGCGCGGGCCCACCGCTGACCCCACTCGCCGAGCCGGTCGATCAATGGCCGCAGCTCCTCACCCGCCGCGGTGAGCTCGTACTCACGCCCGCGGCCGTGTGGCCGCGGCACGCTGCGGACGATCCCGGCGTCTTCGAGCTGTTCCAGGCGCTGAACGAGGAGCGTGGGCGACATGAGCGGCACTCCGCGATGGAGGTCGCTGAACCGGCGGCTGCCACAGAGCAGTTCGCGAAGCACGAGCGGGGTCCACCGCTCGGCGACGATCTCGGCCGCCTTGGCGACCGGGCAGAACTGCCCGTAGCCCTTCATGACGAGCCGAGCGTAGTGAGCCGCGGCGCCCGCCGCAACTCCATTTTCTGGTATTCACGTCGACGGCTGGTCAGGGCCATGCTGCCGTGGCAAGGAGGTGCGCCATGGCTCCACTACCGCTGCTCGATGCCGAGCATCGCAACGCCCCGGTGCTGGACGACGCCGCCCTCGCCGACCTCGCGCGACAGTTCCGCGGCGAGCTGATCCGCGCCGGCGATTCGCAGTACGAGGCCGCCCGCCGGGTCTGGAACGGTGCCATCGATCGCCGCCCCGTGCTCGTCGCGCGCTGCACCGGCGTCGCCGACGTCCGGGCCGCCGTGCGCTTCGCCCGCGAGCGGCAGCTCCTGGTCGCCGTGCGCGGCGGCGGCCACAACGTGGCCGGCACGGCGACGTGCGATGGCGGACTCGTGATCGATCTGTCCCCGATGAAGGGCCTCCGGGTCGATCCCGTCACGCGGACCGTGCGCGCGGAGCCGGGGCTGCTGTGGGGTGAGGTCGACCGCGAGACCCAGGCCTTCGGCCTCGCCACTCCGGGCGGCATCGTGACGCACACGGGGATCGGCGGGCTCACCCTGGGCGGGGGCCTCGGGTGGCTGATGCGCCGGTATGGGCTCACCATCGACAACCTGCTCTCGGCCGACGTGGTCACCGCCGACGGCGAGTTCCTGCGTGCCAGCGCCGACGAGCACGCCGACCTCTTCTGGGGTCTCCGGGGCGGCGGCGGCAACTTCGGCGTGGTGACGTCGTTCGAGTATCGTGTGCATCCGGTCGGCCCGACCGTGCTGGCCGGCGTGATGCTTCACCCTGCCGCCAGGGCGCGCGAGGTTCTCGCCGCCTACCGGGAGTGCGCGGCGACGGCACCCGACGAGCTGATGACGATTGTCGTGCTGACGACGGCCCCAGCCGCCCCGTTCCTGCCGGCGTCGGTCCACGGGCAATCCGTCGTGATGATCGGAGTCTGCTACGCCGGCTCTGTCGACGAGGGCGAGCACGCGCTCGCTGGACTCCGGCGGCTGGGCCCACCGCTGGCGGACACCATCCGCCCAACGCCGTACGTCGCGCACCAGGCGCTGCTCGACCCCGGGGTGCCGCACGGGCTCGGGTACTACTGGAAGTCGGAGTACGTGGCGGCGCTCAGCGACCCCCTGATCGCAACGCTGGCCGAGCACGCCTGGCGCGCGGCCACGCCGGAGACCTACGCGATCATCTTTCAGCTGGGCGCCGCCGTCGCGAGAGTGGATCCCGAGGCATCGGCGTTCGAGGACCGGCGGGCCGGGCATGCGGTGAACATCGACGCGGTCTGGTCCCACCCCGACCGGGCGCCGGCGTGCGTGGCGTGGACGCGGAACTTCTGGGAGGCGATCCGACCGTACTCGACGGGACGTGTCTACGTGAACTTCCTGGGCGAGGAGGGAGAGGACCGGGTGCGAGCCGCCTATGGCGACGCGAAGTACGAACGGCTGCGCGCGCTCAAGCAGACGTACGACCCGACGAACCTGTTCCGTCTCAACCAGAACATCCGGCCGTGAACGAACAGGACAAGCTCACTCGGCTTGCGGCAATCGCACGGGTGGTCGCATCACCGCAACCAGCCGGGCCACCACGAGCAGCCGGATGACGGCCCACGAGGGATCGAATTCCCGGCGCCGCATGCTGAACTTCGGCGAGCGAGCGTGAGCATGATGATTGTTGTGAAGGCTTTCGCCTCCGGTGATCCACGCCATCAGTGGCCAGTTGTACGCCGTGTTCGCGAAGTTCTGTGAGCCGCGCCAGTGGCCGAGGCCGTTGATCAGCGGCGCCAGGACGAAGACGTACAGCACGGCATGGAGGCCGGCCGCCAGCAGCCCCGTCGGGACACCGAGCAGCATGCAGAGCATCGCCGTGCCGAGCAGGGGTCCCAACCACCCACGCGCAAACAGCATGTCGAGCCGGTCGGCTCTGATGTCGGGCGCGAACGTCCGGAGCGTATCGGGATTGCGCGCCTCGCGCGCGTAGTAGTACACGTTGAGCAACTGAACCCGCCAGAAGCCGAGGAGCCGCGGACTGTGCGGATCACCGTCTCGGTCCGTGAAGGCGTGATGCTTGCGATGGACGGCCACCCATTGACGCCGGTCCTGCCCGGTCGTCAGCCATAGCACCGCGCGGAACAGCGCGTCGCCGAGTGGATGGACGGCCAGCGCCCGATGCGCCAGCGCGCGGTGCAGATATACCGACGTGGTCAGGGCGGCGACCTGTGTCAGAACGATAGCGACGAGCGGCGCCAACCACATCGCGGACGACATTTCGGGAATCCTTTCTGGCGGACGTCTCGGCTCGGAGCCGTCGCGTTCAACGATCGAACTCCGCGGCAGCGTTGGCGCGCCTCAGCGCCTTTCGTTGTCGTTTCCGCGCCTGAGCCTGCTTGCGCTTTCGTTTCACCGAGGGCTTTTCGTAGAAGGCACGGCGCTTCATCTCCTGAAAAATGCCTTCCTTCACCATGTGCTTCTTGAGGGCCTTGAGCGCGAAATCGAGCTGGTTACCGGTGACGTCGATGCGGGCGGCCGTGATCACGCGGGGCATGAGTGTCCTCCGGCGTGCGGCCCCTCACGCTCAGTCACGGTGGGAGACTCGCCGCCAGGCTCGAGTTGCTTCGGAGCGGTCAACGACGTTCAGCGCCACAAGATGGGCACTACCGTGTGCAATGGCAGCCGCGATCGTGCCGAACAGAACGGTCGACTCCTCGACGACCTCGCCGGCATAATTCACGATGCGCCACCGCCAGCCGCGCTCCCGAGGTGTGGCGACCGCAGCGACCTGCATACGTTCCTCCTCCCGTTGGCCGCCCGCGAAGAATTCGCGTCGGCGCGACATCTTGTGGATCCGCGATGCGCGGTCCGGCAACGGACATTCCGCGTTGCGGCCATGGTGAAAACGGACGGCGAAGCCACGATGCCCAAGGGACGTGACGCCTGAGCGCGTCAGCCAGGCGTCCAGTGGTAGGCGCGACTTACACTACGCTACTCGACGAGCAGTGTCGAGAATTGCTTGCCACGCGCGCGACCAGCGCCGCGCGCGTGGTCGGCAAGGCGTCGGTAGACCTGGCCAACCGCTTCACTACCAGCGGTTGCCGCCTCCGCGACGATAAGAGCCACCTCCGCCGCCTCGCGGCGCGGACGGCTTGGAGATCTCGACTTTCAGCGTGCGCCCGCCGAGGGTATGCCCGTTGAACTTTCGAATCGCTTCGTCGGCCGCCTCGCTCGTCGCCATCTGCGCGAATCCGAAGCCGCGCGATTGACCGGTGTCGCGATCCTTGATCACTTCGACGCTTTCCACACCCTCGACCTGGTTGAAGAGCTGGCTGAGCTCCTCCGTCGACGTGGTGAACGGCAGGCCGCCGATGAACAGCTTCTGGCTCATTGCGTCATCTCCTCACTCCGCGACGTGGACAACGCGCCCTGGGGTGGCGGAGGGAGACGCCAAAGCGTGGCTGATGGGGGAAGGGGACCACAATGGTCGACGACCCGAACCAGGTGCCGACAGCGTACCATGCCACGTGCTCGGTACCGACGAAATGCGCGGATTCGCTCTGCCCGGACGTGTTAGAGTGACGTCGCCACACCCTGGCCTTCCTGGCTGACGCACCTGGCGTCGAGACCCTGGTGAGATGGCCGTGACGACACGTACCCAGGGAGCGCCTCGAATGGACATCGCCGCTGTCTCGACTCTTTCCTTTCCGGGCTCTTCCACTCCGGCTTGGACACGCACATGAACATGCAGAGCGATCGCAAAATGTTCGCTCCGCTTCGTCGCGCTCACATGATCTCACCCGAACTGCAGCTCATCGCGCTCCTGAAGCATCACCAGGCCGGCGCGACCGCCCGGCGTCTCGCCGAAGACATGGCGGGGGCGGAGATGGTGGTCGGCAGCACGTCGTCGATCGTGAAGCGGATCTCTGAGCTGCTCGACGATCTGGAACACGCGGGCCAGGTCGAACGAATCCCGGACGGCCGGTATCGCGCTGTTCGCAAAGGCTGACCACGCCGATGCCACCGGAAGTTGGCGCGTACCGGCGAGAGCGACGGCCATCCCCCAGAGTGTCGCCGGATTCCGCGGACCTGTCCGAGCAAGGCATCGAGATGCCGTTGTCGAACGGCTGGCCGATGGGGTTCCAGACAATGGGGTGTCTCGCCTGCGACAAGCCATTCATCAGTTCCGGTCGTCACGAGCGGCTATGCCGATCGTGCCGACGGCATACGGAATGAGCGCTCGACACGCCGCCTCGGTCGCCGCCTCGCGGACTCCGAGGCGCAGGTAGAAGCAAGGATCCGCCGCGTTGTGGGCAGAGGGCGCCTCATCGCTTATCATGGGCTCACGATGTGGCGGGCGATCACCGTGATCTTACTGACCTACGTCACCCTGGATTTCGCCGATCCGAATCTCCCGGGTGCCCTGAACTTCGATATCGATCAGTCCATCGACGGCGTCCACACTCAGCTTCGGGGGCAGTCTCCGATCGCGAAGGCGGTCAGCGTGCCCTCACCGCTCTTCGTGCGGGCCGCAACGGAACGCAAGACGCCAATCGTGCCGCGTCTGGTCACCGTGTCGGTTCGTGTCGCCCCCGTCGATGCAAGACCTCGCGCCCTTCTGTCTCGCGTTCTCGCATCCGACTCTCCAGAAGCCCACTGAAGCGAGTCCGGCCTTTTCAACGTGCGCGCGTGACGCTAGGCGTCCGCATTCGTCTGGCCGGCTTGCTTCTGGGGGGAAGAACGTATGCGAACGGGGGAAGCATCGAAGGCGCTGGATATAGCGGTCCTGGTGATCGAACCGAATCTCGAATCGGCGCGTCTCGTGCAGGCGGTCCTGGAGCCCTGGGGTGTCGCTGTCGTCACAACGGCGTCGACGGCGGAAGCGGAGGTGATGGTGGCCGCGGTACGGCCCGACATCATTCTTTGCGACATCCAGCCCCCCGACGCTGACGGGCTTCGCTTCATTCAGCGCGTTCGAAATTCTGCGGATGGCCGCGTCCGGGATATCCCGGCCATTGCCATGACCGCCGCCTATGAGGACATCGACGCGCGGATCGCACGAGACGCGGGATTCGATGTGTTCCTCCGAAAACCGATCGATCCAGACCAGCTACCCCACACGGTCGCGGTTCTTCTTGCTTGGAAGCGATCGAGCGAACAATGAGAGCGGATCGCGGCGACGAAGGCGGCGGGCTCGATCGCGTTTCCCGGACCGCGCCGGCCAAAGGATGGCGAATGGCTCGATTCATCCGGGCTTCGTGCATTGGGGGCGTGGCCGCCGGCAGCGCGGTCCTCCTCACGTACATGGTGTCGCCGATGATCGACCCGGTCCGCTCGCCGCTCTTGCTTGCGGCCGTCGTCGTCAGCGCCTGGTATGGCGGCCTTGGCGCCGGGCTCGTGACCAGTGCGATCGCGGGACTCACGAAGATGTATTTCATCCTGCCTCCGCTGGGCTTCAGGATCGACGAGATCACAGATTTCCTTCACCTGCTGGTGTTCGCCCTCGTCGCCGTACTCATCAGCACGCTCACGGGTGCGCTGAAACGGGCCGACGCGGTGAAGCGCGTGCTGATCGCGAACGAGCAGGCCGCGCGCGCGGAGGCGGAGGCGGCGAATCGGGCGAAAGACGTCTTTCTCGCGAAGATCTCGCACGAGCTGCGCACGCCGCTTCAGGCGGCGTCGAGCTGCGCCCACGTCCTGGCCGACGTGCGTCACGACGATCGGGCCTTCGCCACGGCGCTCGCTCGACTCCATCGCGGCCTGACGGCGCAGTCGCATCTCATCGACGACCTGCTGGCAGCGTCCAGGATCATCGGCGGGAAGATGCGCCTCACGACCGAGCCCGTCATGCTGGCGCCGATCATCGAGGCGGCCGCGGAGACGGCGAAGGCGGCCGCGCGCCATCCACACCCGTTCCTGTCGGTCGATGTCGATCCGTCCGCCGGTCCCGTGCTCGGCGATCGGGCCCGTCTGGAGCAGGTCGTCTGCAACCTGGTCTCGAATGCGTTGAAGTTCACCCCCGCCGACGGCCGGATCGACATCCGGCTCGCGCGGGCCGGCGACCGCGCCCGCATCGTCGTTGCCGACACGGGCCGCGGCATTCCGGCAGAGACGCTGTCGCACGTCTTCGACGAGTTCTGGCAGGCACGCGGCGCAGACGCCGGATCGCCCGCGGGTCTCGGTCTCGGATTGGCAATCGCCCGTCAGCTCGTGGAGATGCATGGCGGCACCATCCATGCGGACAGCAAGGGCGCCGGGCTCGGCGCGACGTTCGTCGTCGAACTGCCCCTGCTCCACGCATATCGCAGCGAAACGCCGCTCACCCTTGGCGGGCTGCGGTGATACGGTGGTGCCATGCGCGGGACACGTGGAGCTCGCATCCTGGCCGGCGTGGTCGCTCTGGCGGGTGTGCTCTGCCTGTGGAGCCTCAACGCCGCCCGCGCGCAAAGCAAACCGATCGTGTACGTCGCACCGATCGAGGGTCTCATCGACCTGGGCCTGGCGCCCTTCGTCCGGCGGGTCCTCGACGAGGCCGAGGCGCGCGGAGCGGCGGCCGTCGTCTTGAAGATCAATACGTTCGGGGGCCGTGTCGATGCCGCGGTGTTGATCCGTGACACACTGCTGGGCGCGAAGGTCAAGACGGTCGCCTTCGTCGACAAACGCGCGATCTCGGCCGGCGCCCTCATCAGCCTGGCGTGCCACGTGATCGCCATGGGCGACGGGGCGACCATCGGAGCGGCCACGCCCGTGCAGCTCGGAGGTCAGGGGAGCACGCAGCCGACCGACGAGAAAGCGGTCTCCTACGTCCGCAAGGAATTCCGGTCGACGGCGGAATTTCGCAAGCGCCCGCCCCTGCTGGCCGAGGCGATGGTCGATCGAGACGTCGCCATTCCGGGGCTCGTGGAGAAGGGCAAGCTCTTGACGCTGACCACGTCCGAAGCCCTCGAGCACAAGCTCGCGGACTTTCGCGCGGACACCGTCGACGGAGTCCTGCAGCAGCTGGGCCTTGGCGGCGCCGAGGTACGCCATGTGTCGGAGAACTGGGCCGAACAGCTCGTCCGCTTCCTGACTCATCCCATCCTGAGCTCGCTGCTGATGACGGTCGGCATGCTCGGCATCATCGTCGAGATGCGAACGCCTGGATTCGGTGTGCCAGGAGCGCTGGGCATCACGAGCCTCGCCCTGTTCTTCTGGGGGCACTGGCTCGTGCGGCTGGCGGGCTGGGAGGAGATCCTCCTGGTCGGCCTCGGGCTCCTGTTGCTCGCGGTGGAGCTCTTCGTGACCCCGGGCTTCGGGGTCATCGGGGTCCTGGGGATCGGCGCGCTCATCGCCGGGCTCACGCTCAGTCTCATCGGCGCGGGCGCCACCGGTGCGATCGTCATCGGCGCCGTCGCCCGGGTCGCCGTCTCGCTGCTGGTGGCCCTGATGGCCTCGATCGTGCTGCTCCGGTTTCTGCCGAAGCTGCCCTTCGGCCGTCAGCTGATCCTCGAGACCGGCCTCGCCGCCGACACCGGGTACGCGTCGGCGCCGGAGAGCGACCGCCAGTGGCTGGGTACGCAAGGCACCGCCGTCTCGCCGTTGCGGCCGGCCGGCATCGCCGACATCGACGGCAAGCGGGTCGATGTCGTCTCCCAGGGCGAATGGATCGACGCAGGGGCGCCGATCGATGTCATCAGAGTGGACGGAAACCGGATCGTCGTCCGCCGCACGCGCGGCGGCCCAGAGGATGAGCGATGATCGGAGTCGAGCTGGGTCTCGTCGGCATCGTGATCCTGGTCCTCCTCGGCCTTGTCGTGGTTCTCTACCTGATTCCGATTCCCCTCTGGATCGCCGCCTGGGCCGCCGGCGCCTACGTCGGGCTGTTGACGCTCATCGGGATGCGGCTGCGACGGGTGCCCCCGGGCACCGTCGTCAACGCCCGCATCAGCGCGGTGAAGGCCGGCCTCGCTCTATCGATCGACGATCTCGAGGCCCATTACCTCGCCGGCGGCAACGTCGTCCGGGTGGTGAACGCGCTCATCTCCGCGGACAAGGCGAACATCGACATGCCGTTCAAGCGCGCGGCGGCGATCGACCTCGCCGGCCGCGACGTGCTGGAAGCCGTCAAGATGTCGGTCATCCCCAAGGTGATCGAGACCCCGCGCATCGCGGCCGTCGCCAAGGACGGCATCCAGCTCATCGCCGTCTCACGCGTGACCGTGCGGACGAACCTCGACCGCCTCGTCGGCGGCGCCGGCGAGGAGACCGTGATCGCGCGCGTCGGCGAGGGCATGGTGAGCACGATCGGGTCCGCGGACAGCCACAAGGCGGTGCTGGAGAATCCCGATCACATCTCGAAGCACATCCTCCATCGCGGGCTCGATGCCGGCACCGCCTTCGAAATCCTGTCCATCGACATCGCCGACGTGGACGTCGGTGAGAACATCGGGGCCAAGCTCCAGATCGACCAGGCCAACGCCGACAAGCAGATCGCGCAGGCCAAGGCCGAAGAGCGCCGGGCCATGGCCGTGGCGCAGGAGCAGGAGATGCGCGCGCGCGTGGTGGAAGCGGAGGCGGACGTGCCACGGGCGATGGCGGAGGCGTTCCGGAACGGAAATCTCGGCATCATGGACTACTACCGGATGCGAAACGTGCAGGCGGATACGTCGATGCGGCAGTCGATCGCCGAGACGGGGAACGAGCCCCCGACGACACCGCGCTGACCGGACACCCGACATGACCGAGCAGGTCGTCGTCCTTCTGGCTTTTCTCGCCGTCGTCCTCTTCAATTTGCTTGCCGGATTGCTGAACCGGCGACGTGAGCAGCGTGCCAGGGAGCGCAAAACGGTGGTGTCGCCGCCCGCCCCGCCGGCCGCCCGTCAGCCGCGCCACGCGACCCCCGCCGCACCCCCGACGCGGCGGGCGACGGCGGCGCCGCCGCCGCGTCGACGGCGGCGCGCTGCCACACTCGGACGGCATGAGCTGCGCCGCGCCATCGTGCTGATGACCTTACTCGGTCCACCGCCCGCGCTCCTCGACGATCGCCGCCGCGACCGACCCGAATGACGCGGGCGGCCGTCATCACGCGCCCGCACGGTTCCGCGGGAGCCGGGTGAGGCGGGAGGCGGTGCCGGGCTCGCCGGCGAACTCGCGCAGGTTGACGTGCGCGAGCGCCTCACGCACGGCGGGTGGATCCCGAGAGAAATGCCGCGAACGCCGCCGCGATGTCATCGCGCTGTGCGCCGAGCGGGGTCAGCGTGTGCTCGAGCAGCGGCCGGATCTGGTACTGAGCGCCGAAGGCCTTCAGCACCGAGAACGCGACGGCGAGCAGCGGAACGAGGGACAGCAGGGTGGAGTAGACGAGGCCCATCGCGCGCAAGTTCAGCCGACCGTCGCGAGAAGCGCGCACCGCGACGATGACCAGGCGCGCCAGATGCACCCCCAGCCGCCGCATCGGAGCGAGATGTGCGGCGTCCGTGGCCCACAGATCGTGGCCGACGCGACGCCGGACGGCCGAACACGAGCGCCGCACGGGAAAGACGGTCAGTACCTGAAGACGGCGGCCACCGGTGCCGGAACGGGCATCTCGGCCGGAGGGACGGCATGGACCGTCCCGCGGTTGAGCAGCGCGTGGATCGCGGCCACGTTGAGCAGATCCTCGCTCTGACCCGGCGCCTCATCGGTGATCTCGATCGATCGCGTGTCTGGAACGAAGGTCCCCCACACTCGAACGCCGATCGGAACGAAGAGCACGTCGACGCGGCCGTCCGACGCTGCCAGCAAGACCTCGCGCACGTCGTTCGACGTCCTGCCCGTGCCGGCGAGCGCGCGGTATCGATCCATCTCGGCCTCGCGCACCCGACGAAAGTGCGGCTCCACCAGGCGCCAGGCGCGCGCGTGCAGCTCGTCGAGTCTCGTCCCTTCCGGGTTGCCCGGGATCCCCCCCGCGAGGAGGGATGGATGAGTGCTCGCCTCCCGGTAGATCGGCATCAGATAGTCGACGGCGGCCACCACGAGCGGCACCAGAGCGTTCTTGATGAGCGCACTCACGGCGCGGTCGACCTGCCGGAAATATCGGAAGAGGTTCGTCTTCGCGTCATCGATCCCGGTGCCGTGCCCATGGAACATCGCCGCGCGCCGGTCACCGCTCGCCGGCGCACCGGTGTGAAGCTGAAGCTGCGGCTCCGCGTCGTCGTAGCGGAGCGCGTCGGCGAGACTCCGCGGAGCATCGGGCAGTGGCACCTCGCCCATGTAGTCCCGCGTGCCCGCGAACAGCCGGACCTCGTTCTGGCTGAGGGCCAGCACGTAGAAGAGGCCGTCGCCGGTCAGGAGCGGGAGCAGAGGCTTGACGTGGAAGCCCGGAGCCACGACCACCAGCTCGTCGAAGCGGACAGGCACCCTGAACCTCCGCACTGTGCCCGGCGCAACGAAGAGGGCCAGCCCGTCGGCCTGGTATTGCCAGAAGATCGAGTCGTCGAGCAGCCGCCGGGCCGGCAGCAGCCACTCCTCCACCGCCCGGGCCGGCTCACCGCCGGTCAACAGCCGCTGCTCGGCCTCCCGCAGCAAGTTCCTGAGGCGGACCGGGTCCTCGCGGGCGTAGGTGCGGCTATCCGGGCCAACCCGGTGGGTGGGCTGGTAGATGGAGACGCACGGCGCTTCCCGCCGCTCCACCAGGGCCTTGATGTCTTCGCGGGTCACGACGTCCATCACGGTCACCTCAGTCCGCCGCCGACGCGCTCGACGCAGGAGTCGGCGGTCGGAGCATCACCTCGAGGGGCCCACTCGCCGTTCCCATGTAGAGTGACCGATGCGGGAACGGGATCTCGATGCCATGCGCATCGAACGCCTTCTTGAGTCGTCGCCGGTACTCGCGCCCCACGTCCCACTGCTGCATCGGCGCCGTCTTCAGGCGCGCCTTGATCGTGACCTCGGACTCCTTGAAGTCGTCGACGCCGAAGATCTCGATCGGCGCGAGCATCATTGGTCCGAGACGCGGATCCTTCTGGAGATCCTCGGCGACGCTCGTCATGATGTCCATCACGCGGTCCGTGTCCTCCTTGTAGGCTACACCGACATCGATGACGTAACCCGACCAGCCCTTCGTCATGTTCGCGAGCGTGGTGATGGCGCCGTTCGGGACGACGTGAACGACCCCGGCCAGGTCACGGAGCACGATGGTACGGAACGTGATGGCCTCGACGAGCCCGCCGGTACCGTTCACAACCGCGACATCGCCGACACGGATCTGGTCCTCGAGCACGATGAAGAAGCCGCTGATGACGTCACGAACCAGGTTCTGGGCGCCGAACCCGACCGCAAGGCCGACGATGCCCGCGCCGGCCAGGATGGGCGTCACGTCGAGTCCGATCTGATCGAGGCAGATCACCACGACGACCGCCCACACGGCGACCAGGCTCAGCGTGAGCAGCAGCCCCGTCAGCGTCGTCACGCGCTTGCGGGTGGCGCCCGGACCGAGCTCGGTCTTCTGCCCCGCGCGGATCAATACCTCCTCGAGGCGCCGCAGGCCGATACGGAGAAACCGCACCGCCACGTATCCCGCCACCACGGCCAGCACGATTCGGAACCCCGACTGGGCGATGGCGGTCGCTACACTGACGGTGAGCGCTGCGAAATCCCCTCTGAGCAGGTCCATCACAACCTCCTTGCACCGATTACAGGGTGGCCGAAGGCGCGTGCTCGGCGAGCCCACGGCGGCGGAGAGAGGGGCGCGAACTACTTCCCGTGGCCGAAATGCTGGCCGTGATGGCTCGGGTGGCCGGGTGCCGCCGACAGATCGACAACCGGGAGTGCCTTCAAGTACGCGACGACGTCGATCAGCTGTTTCAGCGTCATCGACTCGGCGTAGCTCGGCATCCTGGACAGGCTGTCCCAGCCGGGGTGGCCGGGACCAAGCATGCTGACGCGATTGGATGAATGATTGGCCCGCCTTCCCTCGGCGAGGTCGCCCGGCGCGGGACGCCGCCCACGACGGGCCACCACGTGCGCCGGCCCGAACGCGGGGGGACGCCGTCGCGATTCCGCCGCCGACCTCACGCCGCGATCAGAGTGAGCGCGCCGCAGTCGGCATGTCCGATGGACCGTTTGCCTTCCATGAAGATGCCCGCCTCTTGACCGCCTCGAAGCGGCGTCCGACAACGCGCACACGTCCCGCCGTTGGACCGCCACAAATCGACACACCGGCGGCAGATGGCGAATCCCTTGTAGTCACGGACGGCGAACGCCTCTTTCCGGGAGACGCGTCGATCGCACAGGATGCACGTCGCTTTACCGAATCCGAACATGGTGAAGCCTCCTGTCCCAGAGTTCGTTCGTACGACACAACGGACGTGCCACAGTCGGACGGCGCTACGACCGCACATCACGGCGATCCACGCGGTGAGCCTCATCGCGCGCGCCGGCCGACGCCGACGACGTGTCGTCACGGCGACAACATGTCGTGTCCGCCGCCGCGCTTCGCGTGGCGCGCCGCACAGCGGCCGCGAGCACGCGAAGCCGCTCGACGTCCAATGCGCGCGGCACGTCGACGAAGGTGTGGACGATCGTCACCGCCGCGACCGTGAAGACGGAGATCAGCCGAGCGCCCGGACAGCACCGTCGAGCGTCGTTGATCAGGTCCTGAGGCACGAGCGGATCTCGCTCCAGGAGGACGACATCGAGGTTGAGCCTCCGCGCAGCGGTCGCGTCGACCGCAACCGCGACGCGAAAATCGTCGACGGTCAGCTCATGCGCGAGCAAGGCCGTCAGTCTGGCGCCAAGACCGTGGCAGACGACCGTCGGAAGCGACGCCGTGATGTCGCGAACTGCCCTCGTTGACTTGGATGCGTGCATGCCATGCTCCCGGGCAATCGCGCTGCCAATCCACGCGGCCGCATCACTCCTGCGCCCGAGACGCGGATCGGTCACGCGGGTATGTCGTCGTGATGCGCACCGCGCTCGTCAGCCGGTCGTTCTCGCCGCTGCGGTTTCAACGCCAGCAGCGCGCGATCACGGTCCTTCAATGAATGCTCCAGCGAGCCAACCAGACCCTCGAGGCGGCGTATCCGCGAGCGAAGCACCGCCCGGTGGATCAGGAGCGGGAGGCCCACGAGGATCATGCCCGCGACGACGGCCACCAAAGCCAGCGCCCCGGCGGTCACCGGTGGTAGCGTCCAGAACAGAAACCGAATCGTCGTCGCTTCGCTGTTCTGGAGCGCAAAGACCGTCACCGCGGCCGCCACCACCGCGACGATGAGATATCCGAGCGCCATCCGGCACCTACCCGCGCGCGTCCATCCATACCTCCTGCAGCCGCCCGGAGTTGTAGATCGACTGGTGAGGCACGAAGTTGTGGACGTGAGGCCACCGGACGTTGTAGTCGAACCGCCAGCCCATGACCGGGCGGGCCACGTCCATTTCGAGCTTCCGCTGGATTTGGCGGACCAGCGCGAGCCGCTTCTGTAGATCGAGTTCCTGTGACTGCTGCTCGATGAGTCGCATGGTCTGCTCGTCGCAATAGTCGGTGTAATTCCTGGGGGAGCGACAAGCATAGTTCTCGAAGAAGTTCGCGTCCGGATCGTCGATACCGATTCCGGTGAGGTTGGCCCCGAGCTGATAGTCCCGCCGGGTCACCAGCGGGTGCCATTGAGCCGTCTCGACCTGCTTCAGCGTTGCCTCGATGCCGACTGACTTCAGCTCACTGACAACGAAGGAGGCGAAGTCGACGTACAGGGCAATCGCGCGCGTCGCCATCTCGACGGCGAGCGGACGGCTGGGACGATAGCCGAGCTCGGCAAGGAGCTTCCGGGCCGCCGCTTTGTCGGCGGCGCTCCGACCATAACCCGGGAGCGTCTTGAGATCCGCCGCCAGGAGTCCCCAGACTCCGTGCGGCTTGGGCAGCATCGAGGCGCCGACCACGCCACCGCCCTGCGCGACGGCTTTCACATAGGCCGCTCGGTCCACGGCCAGACTGATCGCCCTCCGCAGCCGGACGTCGTCGAATGGAGGACGACCGATGTTCATGATCAGGTTGTCGTTGACGTTCGTCGGCGTGATGTCGACGACGAGTCGCGGCTCCGCCTGGCGCAGCTGGTTCCACATGGCCTTCGTGCCTTCGCCGGGAAAGGCGACGTCGAGCCGGCCGGCCTGCAGCGCCGCCGTACGCGCGCCTCGCTCACTGATGACGAGGTATCTGATGCCGTCCAGATATGGCCGCCCGGCAATGAAGTAGTCTGGATTCTTGACGTACTCGACGAACTGCCCGCGGCGCCACTCCTTCACCCGGAAGGGCCCCGTGCCGACACAGCGCGTCCGGAACTCCGCGGGCGGGACGTGCGCCGGATACACGGGCGAGTATCCCGAGGCAAGCATCATCAGCAGCGAGGGCTGGGGCCGCTTCAGGTGGAACACGACCGTATGCGGGTCCGGCGTTTCGATCGCCTCCACGTTCGAGTACCAATCCTTGCGGGGATTGAGGCGAAGGCGCCCCTCGGCATCGGCCGCGCCGCGGACCATATCGAACGTGAACTTGACGTCCTCCGCGGTGAACGGCTCTCCGTCGTGCCACTTCACGCCCTTGCGGAGGAAGAAGACGAGGTCCCGGTAATTGTCCTGCCAAACCCAGCGCTCGGCCAGCTCGCCGATGACCGTCTCCATCCGCTCGGTCTTCTCGAGCGGATCGAACATCACCAGGTTGTTGAAGCAGGGCATGGCCGGCCACACGGTCGAGATGGTGGCGGTCTCGTGGATGGCGAAGCCCTGCGGGAGATCCTCGCGGAGCATGGCGTTCAAGACGCCGCCATGTCGCGGCGCAGCGCTGAGCGCCGGTCCGGTTGCGATGGCGAGCGCGATGAGCACCGCGGCGGTTCCGAGCAAGAATGGATGGCTGCGCCTCATACCGCCTCCTGACCGATATCCATTCGACGCGCTCGACTTGCCCTTGCAAACCGCCGACCAGATCCCTCGCGGCACGTGACGGCCGACCGCCTCGTCAGCTCATCGGCGACTACCCGGCTTGTTCCGACCGACCGACACGCCAGAGAGCGCTGACGAGATCGTTCAGCCGGAACGGCTTGTCGAAATACGCCGCCGCCCCGAGGCGGCGTGCTCGCTCCTGGACCTGGAATCCTCCGAACGCGGTCATGATAATGACGGGGATATCCGATCGTCGATGGCGCAGCTGCCGCAGAATATCGAGTCCATCGGCGCCGGGAAGGTGAATGTCCAGAAGCACGGCGTCCGGGTTGTGGAAGTCGACGGCCTGCACGACCCATTCACCCCGCGAGATGCCGATCACCCGAAACCCATCATGAGCCAGCCACGTCTCGAGATTTGCGAGCCAGGCCGTGTCATCGTCGACGACGACGATCGTTCCGGAGTATCCGCGTTCCGGCGTTCGCACCGCGGTGCGCGGACCCGTCGACCATGGTTGCTGAGCGCTCGGCTTTGTCTCTTCGCTCCCCATCCTTCCTCCGTTGAAGTGTGAGCAGGGGTGGCACCAACAGCAAGGACGCGGCCAGCAACGCAATCGACGCCGAGCGACCGAAATGCCGCGAAGACATCGAGGCTTGCCCGGACGGTGCAGAGGCCGTACGACAGGAGTGTCGCTGTCACGACATCTTGTCGCCGGGAACGACCGGTTCGCAGTTACGCCGGGGGCGGGACCAGCGGAAGCCAGACGGCGAAGGTCGACCCACTCCCCAGCGTGCTTTCCACCGAAATGTGCCCACCGTGCGCTCGCACGATGTCACGGCAGATCGCGAGGCCGAGGCCTGTTCCGCTCCCGCGCGGTTTCGTGGTCAAGAAAGGGTCGAACACCCGGGGGAGCAGCCCGGCCGCGATGCCGGTTCCGGTATCAGTCACGGCGATCGCGACGCCGTCGCCGCGATCGCGCCGTGCCCCCGTCGCCGTGATGGTGATGCGGCCGCCGGCGGGCGTGGCATCGAGGGCGTTCAGGACCAGGTTGATCAACACCTGCTGAAGCTGGGCGGGATCGGCCTGAATGGGTGGGAGGTCCGCACGCACGTCACGCACCAGCGCGACGTCTCGTTGTCGGGCGGTGTGCCGGAGAAGCGGAAACAGCTGATCCACGAGGGCCGCGGGCTCGATGGCTTCGAGCTGCAGCTTCTGTGGCCGCACGCCGTCGAGCAGCGAGGTAATGATCCGCGAGATCCGCTCGCTCTGCGCGACGATCCCCTCGAGATCCTCCCGCCGCGGGTCGTCCTGACCCAGCGATTTCAGCATGAACTCGGCGCGGCCGGAAATGATGTTCAGCGGAGTCCCGACTTCATGGGCCAGACTTGCTGCGAGCTTGCCCGCCACCGCCAGCGTCGCCGTGCGCCGCAGCCGGTTCTCGAGGTCCATGGAACGCTCGGTTTCGAGGCCGAGACGCTGCGCCATGTCGTTGAATGCATGGGCGACCTCACCGAGCTCGTCGCGGCGCTCGACAGGCAACGGAGGACCCGATCGGTCGCGACCGAGCGCTCGGATCCCTTCGGAGAGCCGCGACAGCGGTCGAATCACTTGCCGCTGCAGCACCACGACCGTCGGGATGATGATCAACGCCACGAGGAGCCCCAGCCGGACGAGAATGTCAACGAGGGCCTCGCGCAGGCGTCGATCGGTGGCCGTGGCGAGCTGAACGATCTCGAGCGCTCCCTCGACGTCGCCGGAACGGCCCCGCACGGGGACGACATACGACAGATACGACCGCGTTCCGCGCCGCTCATAGTCCCCTTCACCGATGCCGGTTGCAATGACGCGGCGCACCACCTCGGTCGGGACCGCGTCGCCGAGCGCCCATGGGTTCGACACGACCGTCGGAACCAGATCGGGGCTGAACAGACGGACGCGATCGACCGACTCCCGCTCGTCGACGATCTGAGAGAGAACCCGTTTGACGTCGGCCAACTGCCGATCCCGCAGCGCGTTCTCGACGGCGATCTGTACCGCAGCCGCCGTCAGCGCCAGAGCCTGCCGCTCCTCCCGCAGGACCTGGGCCTCCTCCTGCCGAACGCGAAGCAGCCCGTGGATACTGACCGCGAGAACCGCGGGAAGCGAAATGATGAGGACCAGCCGCGCCTGCAGCCGCACATTGAAACTTTAGCAGGCGCGAAAAGAGCCGGCGGCGCCCTCGACCAGTGCGGAAGCCGCTCGCGCGACGGGCCGCAGGGGGTGCGCACAGGACGCGGCCCATCGCGCGAACGGGGCCGGCTCACGGTATAGCCGGCCGCGTACACTCGTTCCGCTCACGTCGCGCCAAGAGATCACGGCGACCTCGTCGCGACGTTGCGTAACCTGCTGAGAGTCTCTGGCAATTCGCGCGCCATGCGAGCACAACGCGGAAAGGGCGCGCTTTGTGGATCTCTGGCGGCACCGCTCCATGGCGACGCGCGGCACGGTGTCGTCGTGACGACACGACGGCGCAGCAACCGACGATGCCGCATGACACGCACCGCAGGGGTTGTCGCCGCTCGACGCGCCGAGAAGGCGATGCCCCGGCGCCGCAGGCGGTGACGAATCCCGCCGAGGCACACCGAACGATGTCGTAGTACGGGCTTGCTCGAGTCTGCACCGCGATCGGCGCCATCCCGAAGGCGCCGCCGCGGAGTGAACGTCGTGCGACAGATCTGTCGCGCGCCGACAAGATGTCGCCGTCGCGCCAGCCGCTGCGCAGGTCGGGGCGCCATCTCAGCCCGCATGGCGCCGTCGTTACACGGTTTTTCATGAGCGCCGCGGGATTCCTGCGACTGGCACAGACGGCGCAACGAGCAGCAGCCCATGCAACCCGAGATCTTGATCGTCGACAACGAGAAGGGCATGGCGCGGATGATCGCCGACCACCTCACCGCCGAGAGCTATGCGACCACCATCGCGACCAGCGGGGCGGAGGCGATCGCTTGCCTCGAACGCCAATCCTTGATGGTCGTGATCAGCGATCTCATCATGGACGACGTCGACGGATTGATGGTGCTCCGAGAATCCGAGCGCCTTCAGCCGGCCGCACGCGTCATCCTCATGACCGCCTTCGGCACGATGGACAGCGCGATTGCCGCGCTGCGGCAGGGCGCATACGACTACCTCACCAAACCGTTCAGGATGGTGGACCTGGTCAACGCCGTTCGACGCGCGGTGGAGTGCTACCGGCTCGGAGAGGAAAATCGGCGTTTGCGCGAGGCCGTCGAGCGGCACCAGGGGTTCCAAGGTCTGCTCGGTGTCTCGCCGGCGATGCAGCGGCTCAAAGAGCGGATCAAGAATATCGCGCAAAGCGAGGCGACGGTGCTCGTGATCGGTGAGAGCGGCTCCGGTAAGGAGCTCGTGGCGCGCGCCGTTCACTGGCAGAGTGCCCGCCGCAATGGACCGTTCGTGGCAGTCAATTGCGCCGCCATTCCGGAGCACCTGCTCGAGTCTGAGCTCTTCGGCCACGAGCGAGGAGCGTTCACCGGAGCGGTGCAGGCGCGCCGCGGCCTGTTCGTGGAAGCACACGGCGGAACGATTCTTCTGGACGAAGTCGGTGACATGCCGCTCGCGTTGCAGGCCAAGCTGCTGCGGGTCCTCCAGGAAAAGACCGTGCGTCCGGTCGGCGGACGCGAGGAGATCCGGATCAACGTGCGTCTGCTTTCCGCGACGAATCGGGATCTCGGCGGCCTCGTGCGACGCAAGCGATTCCGCGAAGATCTCTACTATCGTCTCGCCGTCATCCCACTCGATGTTCCAAGCCTTCGTGAGCGTACCGAGGACATCCCGATTCTGGCACATCACTTCATCGATCGGAGCGCCCGAAGCGTCGGAAAGACGTTCCAGGGGATCGCCGATGAAGCGGTCGTGTGGCTCCAGCGCCAGCGGTGGCCCGGCAATGTCAGAGAGCTCGAGAATCTCATCGAGCGCGCGGTGACGCTTGCGGGAGGAGAGATCGTCGATCTCGATGCGCTTCAGTCGCGCTCGATGGCCGTCATTCCTGACGAGGTCGGCGTGAAGCCGACGCTGGCCGAGATCGAATACGACTATCTCCAGCGCGTCCTCACGGAAACCAGGGGTGACAAACGAGCGGCGGCGCGGATTCTGGGCGTGAGCGTTCGGACCATTCAACGAAAGACGCCGAGCTCCAGGCGCTGGCTCCCCGAAGCGTCGTGACGACCGCCGAGCGCGACGAGGCGCTCGGCGGTCGTCGGATCGGTCAGCTTTGCGGCGCGACCGACACCGCCGCCCGCCCTGCCTCGTGGCGGTACGGCATCGGAATGTACGTCAGGTCCACTCTGACCTCGGCGAGCCCGGAGCCTGCCAATGCAGCGGCCGGAAACGGAACATCCAGCTGGTGCGTCGCCGTTCCGCCCGGATCGAGTCGATCCCCGGAGTAGCCGTAGATCTGAATCGTCGGCTCGCCGCGGCCCTCCGCCAGCCCGATCCTGGCTCCTGACTTGTCGAGATAACCGACACGCCCAGAAACGACCCGGACCGCCTGATCCTCCGAGGGGTTCTCGAGGACGAGCGTGGCTCGCAGCTGCGGCGGCGACACGACTTCGCCAGTCTCGGCATTGACGCGCTTGATGACCGCCATATCGGACAGCTTGCCTTTCAGCACACCGATGGCCAGCGTGACGCTCGCGGGCGAGAGGGCGACACGCTCCTCGTTGATTCGCTGAGAGACCTCCGAGGCGGTGTCGTTGGCGCACCCGGCCAGCGCAACGGCGAGTCCGAGCAATGCGATCCAGAGCGCTTTCATGAGATGGCTCCTTTCGTTGCGCCAGTGCTGAGCGCAATGCACATGCCAAACGAGTGCTCCTGCGCAGCGCGGAAGGACGCGCGCCCGACGGCCGCCACGATGTCGCGGCGCGCCAACGTGACGCCGCTCTCGGTCTCGGCGAGTGGCATGTAGCCCGCAAGGACCCATACGTCATGGCGTCTCCGGTCATCGTCGTCACGGGCGCGTCGGCGGGGGTCGGCCGCGCCATCGTCCGCGCGTACGCGGCGCGCGGCGCCCGCATCGGCTTGCTCGCTCGCGGTCTGGACGGCCTGCTCGCGGCCCGGCGCGAGGTCGAGGCGGCGGGCGGAGAGGGCCTGGTGCTGCCGACGGATGTCGCGAACGCCACGCATGTCGAGGCGGCCGCGGAGGCGGTCGAGGAGACGTTCGGCGCCATCGACGTCTGGATCAACAACGCGATGGTGTCCGTCTCTTCGCCGATCGCCGAGATGACGAGCGAAGAGTTCCGGCGGGTCACCGAGGTCACGTACCTCGGGTACGTGTATGGCACCTTGGCGGCCTTGCGGCGGATGCGACGCCGGGATCACGGCGTCATCGTCCAGGTCGGATCGGCGCTTGCGTATCGCGGCATTCCGCTGCAATCCGCGTACTGCGGGGCCAAGCACGCCGTCCAGGGCTTCATGGACTCGCTGCGTTCCGAGCTCTTGCACGAGGGCAGCCGCGTGCGGGTCACGATGGTGCAGCTTCCTGCGCTCAACACGCCGCAGTTCGGCTGGGTCAAAACCCGCCTGCCCGGAGCGCCGCAGCCCGTTCCCCCGATCTTCCAGCCCGAGGTCGCCGCGCGCGCCGTGCTCTGGGCCGCCGATCATGGCCGGACAGAGATGTGGGTCGGTGGATCGACCGTCCTCGCGATCCTAGCCAATCGCCTGGCGCCACGGCTGGTCGATCGATATCTCGCGAGGACGGGCTACGAGGCGCAGCAAACCGCCGAGCGCGTGGCCCCGGACCGAACGGATAACCTCTGGTATCCCGTGCCGAACGACCACGGGGCGCACGGCAGCTTCGACGAGCGCGCTCGCCCGCGAAGCCTGCAGCTGTGGCTGACGACGCGCCGGCGCGCCGTCGTCGCCGTCAGCCTCGGCGGCGCTGCGGCGGCATGGTGGGCCGCTCGCGTCATCCAGCGGTCTCACCGGGCGGCGTAGGCGGATGCGTCGGTTGAACGCGGTGCTACGGGTCGATGGCGTAGCGGACGTCGACCGTCACCGCGATGTCGAGCTCGCCTGGCTCGACCGGACCCGGCGCCGTCGCGACCGACATGCGGGCCACCGGCCGTATCGGCCGCGACTCGGAGACCGCGAGCAGCCGTCCGAGCCGAACGCCGGCGGCGGCGGCCACCTGGCGCGCCTGCTCGTGCGCATGCTGAACGGCCAGCGCGCGCGCTCGCGCCTCGGCGCCACGCGCGTCCTCGAGCGAGAAGTGAACGTCGCCGACGACGTTCGCGCCGGCGGCGACGGCGGCATCGACCAGACGCCCGAGCGCGGCGATCTCGCGACTCTTCACCTGCACCGTGTTCGCGACGCGATAACCGATGACGCGGGCGCCGGCGCCGCCACGATCCTGCGCTTCGGCGATGGGATCGATGCGATAGCTCATCGTCTGCACGTCGGCGTCGCGGACGCCGAGGCTCTGCAACCGCGCGACGACGTCGCGCATCGTGCGCTCGACCTGCGCGGTTGCGTCGGCCAGGCTTGCCGAGCGGATCTCCATGCCGAGGGCAATCAGGGCCGTGTCCGGACGGACGGGTATCCGACCGGTCGCCGTCACGGCGATCCCTCGATCGTCGGCGCCCCGCGGCGCCACGGTCGTGCATCCCGGCATCAGCAGAAGACCGAGCATCAGTACGGAGATCCGCCCCCTCATCGTCCCGACCGTAGGCTCCCGGTCCGACTCCGTCAATAGAGATGACACGAGGCGACCTCGGCCGCGCAGCTCGCCGCGCGCTTCGCGAACGGGTCGAGTCCGTCACCGCGGCGAGGTCGCCGCGGTGACGGAGGCGCGTCACGCCGCCTGACCGAAACGCCGATCGATCTCCGATTCGGCTTGCTCCTTCGTGTACCCGTACTTCGCCTGGAGCGCACCGACGAGCTTGTCCTTCTTGCCCTCGATGCGATCGAGCTCGTCGTCGGTAAGCTGACCCCACCATTCCTTGGCCTGTCCTCGCGCCTGCTTCCAGCGACCTGCAAATGTATCGTCGTTCATCGTTCACCTCCGCTGACATGACGTGCACGCCGACTGCCACCGGGCCGTTGCAACGATGGCGAAAAGACGCACACAGCATGAGGTGCCTCTCGGTCGCGTGGCGACAGCGCGTGGCGACAGGATGTCGCCGAGGGTGAGACCTGCGCGTCGCGCTTCTGTGGCATCAGCCGTGCACCTGAGGCGATGACGATTCGCACAGTTCTTTCCTGAAGGAGGAGGCAATGCGACGCAGCTCAATGACGCTTGGAATTCTGATGATGGGACTCGCCGCGCTGGCTGGTTGCCGATCGATGACGGGCCAGAGTCTCGGCACGAATATCGACAACAAGGCGACGACGGCGACGGTGAAGGCGCAGCTCGCGGCCGAGCGGCTGCAAAATCTCGGATGGGTCGACGTCGACACCAATGCCGGAACGGTGTACCTCAGCGGCACGGCCTCGAGCGAGGCGCAGAAGCGCCGTGCCGAAGAGATCGCGCGCAACGTCGACGGCGTGACGAAGGTCGTGAACAACATCCAGGTCAAGCCGCAGCCGACGACGGGGGCGACCAGCGGCGCGTCGTCCACCGGCTCATCCTCGATGGGTCCGTCCGCATCCCCGAGCGACGCCATGCGTCGCTACAGCGCGAGCGGCGAGGTGCTTCACGTCGATCGGACGCTCAATCAGCTCACGCTGCAGTCGAACACCGGGCGGGTCGTACTGAAGGTCCCCGAAAGCGCCTTGCACGACATCCAGGTCGGCGACCGAATCGCCGTCGAGCTCGCAATTCGCCAGCTTCGGTAATGCGCGTTCCCCCGCCGGGATGCCGCGGCACCCCGGCGGGCTCCTGCCATCGTAATAAGCTCTAGGCGGATCGCCGTGCGCGGCCGTCGCCCTCCCCGACGCCATCCGCGGTGCCTGCGCCGAAGGCCCGCGCCTGATCGCGCGCGGGCTCGATCACGATCAACCACGCGTCGGTTCGTCCGCCGGCAGCCTCGCGCACATGCTGGTGCAGCCGCTCGACGGCCGCCTCGAGCGTCGCCGTCGTGAGCTCACGAGGAAAGTCGACGCCGATGACGACGAGGATCGAGCGCGGCCCGACGTGCATCGTGTGCAGTGCCGTCACCGCCCGCACGGCGGGATCCTCGCTCACCGCGCGCCGGATGCGCGCCTGGATGTCCGCGGGCGCGCGCTCGCCGATGAGCAAGGAGTGTCGGTCGGCAGCGTCGGATCGCGCGTGTCCCGCCAGTACTCGCGCAGTGACTGCGAGCCCTTCTCCCGGTGCACCGCCTTGATGGCCGCTCCGAGCGAGATGACCTCGAAGAGGAACCCGCCTCCGAGCACGCCGTACGTCCAGCGATGACGAACGCCCAGAAATAGATGTTCTTGCCGTGGCCGAACGGATGGACCCGGTCGGCCGGGCGATCGGCCAGCCGCATCCCCAGGAAGAGGAGCGCCTGGTTCCCCGTGTCGGCGATCGAATGGAAACATTCAACGAGCATCGCCGCACTTCCGGTCACCGCCGCTCCGACGCCTTTCCGCACCGCCAGCGATCCGTTGCCGACGAGGGCGGCCGCCACTGCCGTCCTCGATTCCGCCACGCCGCTAGCCTCCAGGCCCGGGCCGCCCGGCCGGCACGCGTCCAAGCTCGGTGTCGTCGACGCAGCCGATGCGAACCTCGATCGACGACCGAGGGCCACGCCGCGTCGCCGACAGGGCGGGTTCGCAGGTGGCGGGCAGATCGAACCGATCGCGCAACTGTGGCGTGGACAGACGAACGAGCTCGACCAGCTCGGCCGAGTCGACGGACAGCGTCACCAACAGCATACCGGCGACGAGGACAGGCATGCCCGGCATGCGCGACGGCAGTCGCAACATTCCGGCCACCGGACGACGCGCTGCTCAAGTACGACGATGCTCAGGCCACCGAGATGCTCGCGAAGTTCTGCGTCGCGACACCGCCGTACATGCAGGGAGCGTCAGGCGAATCCCTGATTCTCGAGGCCGCCGAGACGACCGCGTACGCGGTTCCGGCCCGCCGTCGGTGGCATTTCCGGTGCACACGAGACATGCCTACTGCCCGAGGTCGGCGTGAAGGAGCGAGCGATGGACGTCAGTCGACGGGACTTCTTGAAGGTGTCCAGCGGGGCCGCCGGGGGCACGGCCGTGGCCGGCCTGGCCGGCCTCGGGGCCTCGCTGGCGCCGGCTCTGGTCCGCGCCCAGGAGCTCAGGATCAAGGACGCGAAGGTGACTCCGAGCATCTGTCCGTACTGCTCCGTCGGCTGCGCCACGCTCGTCCACACGCTCGACGGACGGATCGTGAACATCGAGGGCGACGGGCGCAGCCCCTTCAACGAGGGCACCCTGTGTCCGAAAGGGGCGGCGATCTACCAGCTGCACGTCAATCCGAATCGGCCGACCCGCGTGCTCCACCGGGCGCCCGGCGCCACCGAGTGGGAGGAATGGGACCTGGAGCGGGCGATGAACCGCGTCGCCGAGCTCGTCCGTACCGCCCGTGACGAGACGTTCGTGGAAAAGCTCGGCGACGGCCGGGTCGTGAACAGCACGACGGCCATCTTCTCGCTCGGCGGCGCCACGCTCGACAACGAGTGGAACCACCTCCAGCAGAAGCTGTTGCGGGGGCTCGGCATCGTCCCCATCGAGAACCAGGCCAGGATCTGACACAGCTCCAGCGTCCCCGGGTTGGGGACACGGCTCGGTCGCGGCGCCGCGACCATCCCGTACACGACGATGCAGGACTCCGACTGCGTCGTGTTCATGGGCTCGAACATGGCGGAGAACCATCCGGTGGCGTTCCGGTGGCCCATGAAGGCCCGCGTGAACGGGGCCACGCTCATCCACGTGGATCCACGGTTCACGCGCACGAGCGCCATGTGCAACATCTACGCGCCGATTCGCGCCGGCTCGGACATCGCGTTCCTCGGCGGGCTCATCAACTACGTCATCAACAGCGACCGCTGGAACAGCGATCCATTTTTCCGGACGTGGGTGGCGAACTACACCAACGCGCCCACGCTGATCAATCCCGAGTTCAAGGACGTGGAGGAGCTGGCGGGCGTGTTCTCGGGACTGTCGCAACAGTACCGGGGCGGCGTGCCGGAGTGGCCGTACAACGGCTTCGTCGGCGAGTACGACAACGCCACCTGGCAGTACGATCGTCAGGGCGGAAAGCCGGGCGCCGGTCGAGACATGGGCGACACCGGCTGGCAGGCGGCCACGCAGCGGTCCGGTGAGAGCGCGCAGCAAGGGTCCCAGCGCGAGGCCGCGCTGCCGAAGGGCCCGCCCTACGAGCCGCTGGTCCGCTCACTGCTGAAGCCGGAGCCGCGGCGCGACCCCACGCTGCAGGATCCCAGCTGCGTCTTCCAGATCGTCAAGCGGCACTTCGCGCGCTACACGCCGGAGATGGTCGAGCGCGTCACCGGCTGCTCGAAGGAGCTCTTCGTCAAGGTGGCGGAGACGATCCTCGCCAACTCCGGGCGCGACCGCACGACGTCGTTTGCCTACGCGGTGGCGTGGACACAGCACACGAACGGCCCGCAGGTGATCGGCGCCTGCGCGCTGCTGCAGCTGCTGCTCGGCAACATGGGACGCCCGGGGGCGGGCATCATGGCCCTCCGCGGCCACGCTTCCATCCAGGGCTCGACCGACGTCCCGACCCTCTATCACTCGATCCATGGCTACATGTCGCACCCGTCGGCGCTCAAGAAGCACGGCTCGCTCGCCGACTATCTCGGCACCGAGACGACGCCGACCGGGTACTGGGCCAACACGCCGAAGTTCATGGTTTCCTACCTGAAGTCGATGTACGGCGACGCCGCCACGCCAGAAAACGAGTTCGGCTACGCGTGGCATCCGAGAATCATCGGCGACCACTCGCATATGCCGATGTTCGTGGCGATGAACGACGGCAAGGTGCGGGGGATGCTGCTCATCGGCCAGAATCCGGCCACCTCGCTGAACGCGAAGGTGGAACGGTCCGGACTTCGGAAGCTCGAGTGGCTGGTGGTGAAGGACAACTGGCTGCACGAGAGCGCCACGTTCTGGAAGAACGCGCCGGAGGTCCGCAGCGGCGAGGTGAAGGCCGAGGACATCAAGACGGAGGTGTTCTTCTTCCCCTCGGCGCAGGTCGCCGAGTACGAGGGCAGCTTCACGAACACTTTCCGCATGCTGCAGTGGCATCACAAGGCGGCTGATTCCCCCGGCGACTGCCGCGACGACCTGTGGTTCACCTACCAGCTCGGCAAGCGGCTCAAGAAGCTCTACGAGGGCAGCACACTCGCCCGCGACGCGGGCTTCCGCAACCTGACCTGGGACTTCGAGTCGAACGACGCCGAGGCCCGGCGGCGCGGCGAGCCGGACGCACGGAAGATCCTGAAGGAGATCAACGGCTACTACACGGCCGAGCCGGGCAACCATCTCGCCGGCTTCGGCGATCTCAAGGACGACGGCTCGACCACGTGCGCGTCGTGGATCTACTGCGGCGTGTTCCCATCACCGACGGAGAACCGCGCGGCCAACCGGCAGCCCGACCAGTCGGGCGGACGCGGCGCCAACCTGGGCTGGGGCTACTCGTGGCCGGCCAACCGCCGGATCATGTACAACCGCGCCTCGGCGGACCTCCAGGGCCGCCCGTGGAGCGAGCGAAAGAAGTGGATCTGGTGGAACGGCTCGCGCTGGGTCGGGTTCGACATCCCGGACTTCCAGGCGACCAAGGCGCCGGACGCGAAGGCCAAGCCCGGTGCCATCGGGCTCGACGCGCTGTCGGGCAGCGACCCGTTCATCATGAAGCCCGACGGCGTCGGCTGGCTGTACGTCTCGACCGGGCTCGTCGACGGACCACTGCCGACGCATTACGAGCCGGCGGAGTCGCCGGTGCGCAACCCGATCTACAAGCAGCAGTCGAGCCCGGTGCTCAAGTACTGGGGCCAGGCGCCGAACAACAGGCTCGCCGAGGTCGGCGACTGGCGGTTCCCGTACGCCATCACGACCTATCGCCTCACCGAGCACTACCTCGCCGGCGCCATGAGCCGCTGGAATCCGTGGCTGACCGAGCTGCAGCCGGAGCTGTTCATCGAGATCAGCCCCGAGCTGGCGGCCGAGAAGGGCATCACCAACCTCGACTGGGTGAGGATCTCGACGCCGCGCGCGCAGATCCGCGCCAAGGCCCTCGTCACCCGTCGGATGCCCGTCCTCACCATCGACGGCAAGACGGTGCACCAGGTCGGCATGCCGTGGCACTGGGGGTACGAGGGCGTCGTGACCGGTGACGTCGTGAACGAGCTGACCGCGCTCGTGGGCGATCCCAACGTGTCGATCCACGAGGGCAAGGCCTTCGTATGCAACGTGGAGAAGGCGTGAACGGAACGGATTGCGCCGGCAAAGCCGGCGCTCGAAACGGGAAGACGTGATGGCTGAGTCGATGGGGTTCTTCACGGATACGACGGTCTGTATCGGGTGCAAGGCGTGCGAGGTGGCCTGCAAGGAGTGGAACCAGCTGCCTGCGAGCAACGGCGGCGCGAACACGCTGAGCGGCAACAGCTACGACAACACGCGCCAGCTCGACGGCATCCACTGGCGCCACGTGCAGTTCATCGAGCAGTTCAACCCCGAGCGCACGGCCGGCCGCTGGCTGCTGATGAGCGACGTCTGCAAGCACTGCGTGCGCGCGGGCTGCATGGAAGTATGTCCGACCGGCGCCATCATCCGCACCGAGTTCGACACGGTCGTGATCCAGTCGGATGTGTGCAACGGCTGCCGCGACTGCATCGCCGGCTGCCCCTTCGGGGTCATCGGGATGAATCCGGTGTCCGGCACCGCGCAGAAGTGCACGCTCTGCTACGACCGCTTGACGGCCGGGATGGAGCCGGCGTGCTCGAAGGCGTGCCCGACGGACTCCATCCGGTTCGGCCGCGTCGCCGAGCTGAAGGAGCTCGCCGCGCGGCGGGTGGGGCAGCTGCATCGCGACGGTGAGCCGCGCGCCTATCTCTATGGCGCCGACGAGAAGATGCTCGGCGGGCTCAACGCGTTCTTCCTGCTCGTCGACCGCCCCGAAGTCTACAACCTGCCGCCGGACCCGCAGCTGCCGTCCCGGAATCTCGGCCCGAGCTCGGTGTGGACGATGCTCGGGGCGGCAATCGTCGGCCTGCTCGGCGTGTTCAGCTTCCGCGAGCGGGGCGCGCATCCGCCAGAGCGCCGCGACACGGAGAGCGCGCCATGAACCCTGGATTGCCGAGCACCTTCTTCACCGACGCGCCGCACTGGGAGTGGCTGATCATCCTCTACTTCTTCATCGGCGGCCTCGCCGGCGGCTCCTACGTTCTGGCTGCCTTGCTCGACTTCTTCGGCCGGCCCGAGGACCGTCCGCTCGCGCGGCTGGGATACCTCGTGGCGTTCCCCGCGGTCGTCGTGAGCGGCATTCTGCTCATCGTCGATCTCTCGCTGCCGCTCCGCTTCTGGCACATGCTGATCGAATCGAACACGGGCCGGCCCATGCTGAAGCTGTACTCGCCGATGTCCGTCGGCTCGTGGGCACTGCTGGTCTTCGGCTTCTTCGCGTTCCTTTCCTTCCTCTCCGCGCTGGCCGAGGGGCGCCGGTGGCGGGACGGCCGCCTGCAGATGTTCCGGCCGCCCGCGGCCGTGGGGACGGTGGTCGCCGTGCTCGGCGGCCTGCTCGGCTTCTTCGTCGCGGGCTACACCGGCGTGCTGCTTGCCGTGACGAACCGTCCGATCTGGTCGGACACCACCCTGCTCGGTCTCAACTTCGTCATCTCGGCGGCGTCAACCTCGGCCGCGCTGCTGATCCTGCTCGCGTTCTGGCGCTGGCGGACGCTCGGCGGCATCGCGTTCCTCGAACGGTTCGACTCGCTGGTGCTGATCGTCGAGCTGCTGGCCCTGGCCGCGCTGCTCGCCTCGCTCGGCAACATCTTCTGGGTGTGGTTCAGCGCGTGGGGCGCGTTGTTGCTCGTCGGGGTCGTGATCCTCGGCATCCTCGTGCCGCTGGCGCTGCACTGGCGTCCGCGGTTGATCGGGAGGCAGCTGACCACGCCGGTGGCGGCCGCGCTCGTGCTGGTCGGCGGCTTCACGCTCCGAGTCGTCATCGTGTTGTCGTCCTCCGGACTGTCGGCGACGGGCGGCTGACGTGCAACCGCTGATCGTACTCGCACTCTCCGTGCTCGTCCTCGCCGCGTGCAGCAGTCCGGAGGCCAGCCGCGTGCGCGGCGGCGGCAACGGCGCGGACGTTCGCAACGTGCGCGAGTCCGTCGAGATGCACGCGGGCTCACAACCCTACTGGGACACGCCCCGCCTGGTGGAGCACGGCGGCCCGACGCCGCTCGCGATGCCGCGTCAGGCACCGGCCGAGCCGGCGGCTGTCGATGTCCGCGAACGACGCTGATCCCAGCACCGCGCCCTGGCTCGAGCTGCTCGAGCTCGTGGACCAGGCGGCGGGCGATCCGGCATGGCGGAGCGCCGTGCCGGCCCCGGGCGGCACCGGCGACGGCCGCCCGCTCCTCGACGGCGTGACCCTCGCGCTCGACGCCCGGCGGCTGCAGCGCTGGGCCAGCCGCCTCCTGGACAGCGCCGCGAGAAACGGCGGTCCGGCCGCCACGCTGGCCGGCAGCGCCGACCGTCTCGACGTCGGACGGTTGTTCGGCGCCGCCGTCACCGCGGACGCCGCGCGCGTCCGCACGCTCGCGCGCGACGTGGGCATCGACGCCGACGCGCTCGCCGCGGTCGCGGCCCTCCTGCCCGCTCCCCTCCTTCGCGCCTGCGCGGCCGCATGGGCCGCCGCCGTGCCCACGAGCTGGGACGGCGGCCATTGTCCGATCTGCGGCGCGTGGCCAACCCTCGCCGAGGCGCGCGGCCTCGACCGCTCGCGTCAGCTGCGATGCGGGGGGTGCGGCGGCGACTGGAAGACGGCGTGGCTGCGCTGCCCGTTCTGTGGCAACAGCGACCACGAGCGGCTGCGCGTCCTGGCGCCGGCCGAGGCCCACGAGCAGCGCAGGGTCGAGGCCTGCGACGCGTGCGCGGGCTACATCAAGACCTTCACCACCCTCACCGCACGCCCGGCCGCGGACGTCATGCGACAGGATCTCGGCTCGATCGAGCTCGACATCGCGGCGCTCGAGCGCGGCTACCAGCGGCCCGAGCGCGCCGCCGTCTCCGACCTCGACGTCCGGGTCGTCCTCCACGAGCGCCGCGCCTGGGGCCTGCTGACGCGCCGATGACACATCCTGCGTCGACCGGTCCTCGGCCCGCCGACGTCTGTCGCGGGCTGCTCGCCGCGCTCGAGGCCGCCGACGGCCGGCGGCGGCGGCGCAAGCGGGACACGCGACCGGACGCGATCGGCCTCGGCATCAAGCGCGACCTCCTCGAGCAGGCCGTGCGCGACGATCCCGCGCCCGAGGGTTTCGAGGGCTGGCTGCTCGACCGGTGCCTCGCCGCCGCGGGCACGCACTCGGTCGGCGCCGTTCGCGCGATGGCCTCCGACATCCTCGGCGAATGGCGGCTCGCCTCGGAGTCGCCCGAGTTCTGTCACTGGCTGGCCTCCGGCGCGCCGTCGGAGGATCGCGAGCCACCGCCGATCGAGCGTGCCGCGCGGTGACGCGCGCGCCGCGCGGTCGTGGTCGACTCATCGCGACCGCGCTCGCGTGTGGGCACTCCGACTGACTATGTCGCGGGCTCGACAACGTCGAGGTCCAGGGCGGCCGCCAGCAGGGCCCGTGTATAGGGATCCCTCGGCGCCGAGAACACCCGCTCGGCGGGCCCCGTCTCGACCACCCGACCACCGCGCAGCACGACGATCTCGTCGCTCATCGCCCGCACGACCTTGAGGTCGTGGCTGATGAAGAGGTACGCGAGCCGGTGGCGCGCCTGCAGCTCGCGGAGCAGGTCGACGATCTGCGCCTGCACGGACATGTCGAGGGCCGACGACGGCTCGTCGAGCACGACGAACCGCGGCTTCAGCACCATGACACGCGCGATGGCGACGCGCTGGCGCTGCCCGCCGGAAAACTCGTGCGGATAGCGGTCGCGCAGACGAGGGTCGATGCCGACCTCGGTCAAGGCCCCGTCGACGAGGTCGCGTCGCTCGTCGCCGCTGCGGCCGATGTCGTGGACCTCGAGTCCCTCGCCCACGATCTGCGCGATCGACATCCGAGGCGACAGCGACCCGAACGGATCCTGAAAGACGATCTGCATCTGGCGCCGCAGCGAACGGAGCTCGCGGGCCGGGAGGCGCGAAATGTCCCGCCCACCGACGCGAACGTCCCCGCGGCACCGGTGCAAGCCGAGGAGCGCGAGGCCGAGCGTCGTCTTGCCGGAGCCGCTCTCGCCCACGACTCCGACCGTCTGCCCCTCCCGCACGGTGACGCTGACGCCGTCCACGGCTTTCACGTGAGCGGTCACCCGGCGCAGAAGGCCCCGGCGCACCGGAAACCAGACCCGCACGTCGTGCGCGTCCGCGACGGCGGGCACGCCGTCCGTCGCCGGCCGCGCCATCGGGCGGGGCTCGGCGTCGCGCAAGCGCCGCGTGTACGAATGACGCGGATCCGCGAAGACCTCGCGCGTCGGCCCCTGCTCCACGATCTCGCCGGCGCGCATCACGCACACGCGCTCCGCCATCTTCCGCACGATGGCCAGATCGTGAGTGATCAGCAGCAGCGCCATGCCGAATTTCGCCTGCAGCGCCCGCACGAGGGTGAGGATCTCCGCCTGGATGGTCACGTCGAGCGCCGTCGTGGGCTCGTCGGCGATCAGCAAGTCCGGCTCGTTGGCGAGCGCCATCGCGATCATGACGCGCTGCCGCTCGCCGCCGGAGAGCTGGTGTGGATAGGCGTGCAGCCGACGCCCGGCGTCGCGGAGCGCGACCAGGTGGAGCAGCTCGAGCGTGCGGACGCGGGCCGCGCGCCGCGACAGGCCGCGATGCACGCGCAGCGTCTCGTTCACCTGCTTCTCGATGGTGTGCAGCGGGTTGAGCGACGTCATCGGCTCCTGGAAGATCATGGCGATCCGGTCGCCGCGGAGCCGCTGCAGCTCGGCTTCCGGCGCGCCCACGAGCTCGCGGTCCTGGAAGCGAATGCTGCCGGCGGGATGGCGCGCCTTCGGATACGGCAGCAGCTGCATGATGGACAGCGCCGTCACCGACTTCCCGGAGCCGCTCTCCCCGACCAGCGCGAGCGTCTTGCCCGCGTCCAGCGTGAACGACACCCCGCGCACCGCCGGCGTCTCCACACCATCGACGGCGAACGAGACGGCGAGGTCGCGGACGTCGAGCATCTGTCTCATCGGACTCGCCGTGGATCGAAGGCGTCGCGCACCGCCTCTCCCACGAACACGAGCAGCGAGAGCATGACGGCCAGCACGAGAAAGGCCGTGAGGCCGAGCCACGGCGCGTGCAGGTTCGCCTTGCCCTGGGCCAGGATCTCGCCGAGCGAGGCGGAGCCGGGCGGCAGTCCGAAGCCGAGGAAGTCGAGCGAGGTCAGCGTGGTGATCGAGCCGTTCAGGATGAACGGCAGGAACGTCAGCGTGGCCACCATGGCGTTCGGCAGCACGTGGCGGACGATGATCACCCGATCGCGCACGCCGAGGGCGCGCGCCGCCCGCACGTAGTCGAGGCTGCGCGCGCGCAAGAACTCCGCGCGCACGACGCCGACGAGCGCCATCCACGAGAACAGCAGCATGAGCCCCAGCAGCCACCACACGTTCGGCTGCACGACGCTGGCGAGGATGATCAACAGGTAGAGGACAGGCAGCCCCGACCAGACCTCGATCGCGCGCTGGAACAAAAGGTCGACCCAGCCGCCGAAGTAGCCCTGCACGGCTCCGGCCGCGACGCCGATCACCGAGGCGCCCAGCGTGAGCGCCAGGCCGAACAACACCGAGATGCGGAATCCGTAGATCAGCCGCGCCAGGAGATCACGGCCGACGTCGTCGGTGCCGAGCCAGTGGCGCCACGACGGCGGTGCGGGAGCCGGGCGACCGAGCTGCCAGTCGATCGTGTCGTAGCGATACCGCACCGGCGGCCATAGCATCCAGCCGTCCTGCTCGATGAGCCGCTGGACGGCCGGGTCGCGGTACGCTGCCTCGGTCGGCAGCACGCCGCCGAACTCCGTTTCGGGATACGCGCGCACCACCGGGGCGTAGAGGCGGCCCTCGTACCACACCAACAGCGGCCGGTCGTTGGCCAGCGCCTCGGCCCCGAGCGACAGCCCGAACAGGACGAGGAAGATCCACAGCGACCAGCGACCGCGCCGGTTGGCGCGGAAGGCGGCAAGCCGGCGGCGCGCCAGCGGCGAGAGCGTCATGCCTGGCGCCGCTCGAAGTCGATGCGGGGATCGATCACCACGTAGGTGAGGTCGGTGATGATCCCGAGGACGAGCCCCACGAGGGTGTAGACGTAGAGCGTCCCGAACATCACGGGATAGTCGCGGTTCACAGCCGCCTCGAAACCGAGGAGACCGAGCCCGTCGAGCGAGAAGATGACCTCGACCAGCAGCGCGCTCGTGAAGAGGATGCCGACGAACGCGCCGGGGAATCCGGCCACCACGATCAGCATCGCGTTCCGGAAGACGTGCCCGTACAGCACCCGGCGCCCTGTCAAGCCCTTCGCGCGGGCGGTGGCCACGTACTGTCGGTTGATCTCGTCGAGGAACGAGTTCTTCGTCAGCATGGCGAGTCCGGCGAAGCCGCCCGCCACCATGGCCGTCACCGGGAGGACGAGGTGCCAGAGATAGTCCACGATGCGGCCCGGCCACGAGAGCTGCGCCCAGTCGTCGGACGTGAGGCCGCGCAGCGGGAACCAGTCCACGAAGGAGCCGCCCGCGAACAGCACGACGAGGAGGAGGGCGAAGAGGAAGCCGGGGATCGCGTAGCCCACGATGATGGCGGCGCTCGTCCACACGTCGAACGGTGTGCCGTCGCGGGTGGCCTTGGCGATGCCGAGCGGGATGGAGACGAGGTACACGAGCAGCGTCGTCCACAGCCCCAGCGAGATCGACACGGGCAGCTTCTCGACGAGCAGCCCGAGCACGGGGCGATCGCGGTAGAAGCTCGTGCCGAGGTCGAAGACGGCGTAGTCACGCATCATGCCGAGGAAGCGCTGCCACGCCGGCTTGTCGAAGCCGAACTGCTTCTCGAGCTGCAGGATCAGCTCGGGATCGACCCCGCGGGCCCCGCGCGTCGTGCCGTCGTCGGCGACACGCGCCGGGCGCGCACCGGTCTCCCCGATTCCCGTCCCGCCCACACGGGCGGTGGCGTCGGCGCCGTGCCCACGCAGCCGGGCGATCATCAGGTCCACCGGGCCGCCCGGCGCCGCCTGCACGATGAGGAAGTTCGCGAGCATGATGCCGACCAGGGTCGGGATGACGAGCAGGAGCCGTCGAACGATGTACGCGATCATCGAACGATCCACCAGGTGTCGAAGCCGAGCTCGTACTTCGGCGACACGGCGGGCCGGCCGAAGCGGTTCCAGTAAGCGACCCGGAAGGCCGTCGTGTGCCAGTGGGGAATCACGTAGTGCCCCCAGAGCAACACGCGGTCGAGGGCGCGCGTGCGCGCCACGAGCGCCGGGCCGTCCGGCGCGGCGATGAGCAGCGCGATCAGCTCGTCGACAACCGGGTCACTGACGCCCGCGAGGTTCTGGCTGCCGGGAGTCCGCGCCGCCTCCCGGCTCCAGTAGTCTCCCTGCTCGTTGCCTGGCGACAGCGACTGCGGGAATAGGGCCACGGTCATGTCGAAATCGAAGTGCTTCAGCCGATACGCGTATTGTGCGGCGTCGACCGTACGGACGGTGGCGCGCACACCGAGCCGCTCGAGGTTCTGGACGAAGGGCAGCGCGATGCGCTCCCAGGTCGGGACGCTGAGCAGGATCTCGAACGTCAGCGGCCGCCCGGTGCGCGCGTGCACCAGCCGCATGTCACGCACCACCCAGCCGGCCTCTTCGAGCAGCCGCAACGCACGGACGAGATTTGGCCGGACGCCGTCATCGCCCCCGGTCGAGGGCGGCCGATACGCCTGCGTGAACACCTCGTCCGGAACGCGGCCGCGGAAAGGCGCCAGCACCTGACGCTCGGCTTCGCCCGGCCGACCACGGGCCGCCAGCTCGGAATTGGAGAAGTAGCTCGCCGTCCGCGTGTAGGCGCCGTAGAAGAGATGCGTGTTCGTCCACTCGAAGTCGAAGGCGTGGGCAAGGGCGTGCCGTACACGCGGGTCGCGGAACAGCTCGCGCCGGGTGTTGTAGACGAAGCCTTGCATTCCCGTCGGGATCTGGTTGGAAATCTCCTCCTTGCGGATGCGGCCCTCTCGGACAGCGGGGACATCGTAGCCGGTGGCCCAGTGCTTGGAGGAGTCCTCGGCCCGGAAATCGTAGGCCCCGCCCTTGAAGGCCTCGAGCGCCACCGTGCCGTCGCGATAATAGTCGTAGCGAATCTCGTCGAAGTTGAACCGCCCCACGTTCACGGGCAGCTCCGCCGCCCAGTAGTCCTTCACCCGCCGGTACGTGATGGACCGCCCCGGGTCCACCGCCTCGACGCGGTATGGCCCGCTGCCCAGGGGTGGCTCGAGGGTGGTCCGCGTGAAGTCGCGTCCCGTCCACCACGACCTCGGCAACACCGGCATCTGACCGACGATCAGGGGGAGCTCGCGGTTCGTTCCGCCCTTGAACGTGAACCGCACGCGACCGGCGCCCGCCGGCTCGACGCGTGTCACGTGCGCGTAGTACGAGCGGTAGAACGGATGCCCGGAGGCCTTCAGGGTCTCGAAGGTCCAGATGACGTCGTCGACGGTGATGGGCCGGCCGTCGTGGAATCGCGCGGCGGGGCGCAGGGTGAACGCGACCCAGGAGCGGTCGGCCGGCGTCTCGACCGTTTCGGCGACGAGCCCGTACTGCGAGAACGGCTCGTCGGCCGATCCGACCATCAGCGTGTCATAAATCTGACCCACGCCGGCGGCGGGAACGCCCTTCAGGATGAAGGGATTGAGACTGTCGAACGTGCCGAGCGCAGACAGCCGGACGGCGCCACCCTTCGGTGCGCGCGGTTCGACATACTCGAAGTGCTCGAAGCCCGGGCCGTACTTCAGGCCGCCGTACATCGAGAGCCCGTGAGCGGACACGGTGCCGGGCGCCGGCGCCGCCGGCGCTGCCGAGATGAGCAGCATCACACCGAGCAGGGCCGCCGCGAGTCGCGTCATTCCAGCCGCTCGATCCACGTCCATACGTGTGCCGGCGCCTCGGCTGTCGGCGGCACGGTCCCCACCGTGCCGCAGCCGGCGGCCAGCAGGGCGATGGCGGTCGCCGCGAGCCCCATCGGTCCAGCGTCGATGGCGGGGATCATGGGATCAGTTTCGAACCGTAACGGCGCCGCTGCAACGGGCAGTCGACGAAGCAGCGATTCCGGCCCTTCACGCGTTCCGTAAACGAATCCACCTCGACGTCCGTCCAAGACGGCAAGGACGGCAAGGTCGAAAAATCCGAAGGCCCCCAAGGAGGAATGACGCTGTGAGGTTCCCGCGCTCACGTGGTCTCGTGTCCGCTCTCATCGTAGGTTTGACACTCGGCGTTGGCGGCGGCTGGCTCGTGACCGGCAGTGCCGACGCGACCGCCGCGGCCCCGGCCGGTGCCCCCACCAGCCTGAACACGGGCGGCACCTTCGCGACGCTCGCCGAGAAGGTGAAGCCCGCCGTCATCAACATCAACATCGAGAACAAGGGCGGCACCGGCCGCACCCCCGCCGAGGAGTTCCTGGGCGAGGAGTACTTCAAGCGGTTCTTCGGTGACGTGCCGGAGCGCCTTCCGCGCCGAAGCCTCGGCTCGGGCGTGATCATCGAAGCCTCCGGCGTCGCGCTCACGAACGCACACGTCGTCGACAAAGCGGACAAGATCGACGTCGTCACTCTCGATGGAACGAAGTACACGGCCAGCGTGGTCGGCATCGACAAGAAGACCGACCTCGCCGTCCTGAAGCTCAACGGCGGCACGTCGAAGTTTCCGTTCGTACCCCTCGGCAACTCTGACGAGACGCAGGTGGGCGAATGGGTCCTCGCCGTCGGCTCGCCCTTCGGCCTGCAGGCGACGGTGACCGCCGGCATCATCAGCGCCAAGGCCCGACAGATCGGCGCCGGGCCGTACGACGACTTCCTGCAGACCGATGCTGCGATCAACCCGGGGAATTCCGGCGGACCGCTCATCAACATGCGTGGCGAGGTCATCGGCATCAACACCGCGATCGTGCGCGGCGGCTCCGGCATCGGCTTCGCTGTCCCGTCGAATCTGGCCAGGAAGATCTCCGGCGATCTCGTGGCCACGGGACGCGTCTCGCGCGGGTGGCTCGGTGTTTCGCTTCAGACGCTCACGTCGGATCTCGCCAATTCGTTCGGTGTCAAGGAGAGAAAGGGTGCGCTCGTCGCCGGTGTCGTGCCGGAGAGTCCCGCAGCCAAGGCCGGCCTGCAGCCGGGCGATATCGTCCTCGAGTTCGCCGGACGAAAAGTGGAGAATCCTGGAGACCTCGCGCGCGCGGTAGGCCTGGCCAGCCCGGGCACGGACGCCAAGGTCACCGTCTGGCGCGACAAGTCGCAGAAGACCCTCGGGATCAAGCTTGCGCAGGCGCCCGCCGACGCCGGCGAGCGCCCGCGAGTCGGTCAGGCAGGTCACGGCGAACGGTCACGGCTCGGGGTCGAGGTCCGGGCGGTCACCGAGGAGGTTGCACGGGAGATGAGCCTTCGCTCCACGGACGGAGTGCTCGTGACCGGCGTCGCGAGCGACAGCCCGGCGGCCGCCGCGGGACTCAGGCGGGGCGACGTGATCGTCGAAGTGGACCGGCAGCCGGTGAAGAACCTCTCGGATTTCGAGCGGCTCACCCGCAGCGCCAAGTCGGACACCCGGTTGACGTTGCGTGTGCAGCGTGACGGCGGCGCTCTCTACGTCGCCGTGCCGATGGGCAAGAGCTGAGAGACGGATCAGGGGCAACGTTCCGACCGGTCACGCGGTAGGCTGGGGCGTGCCCTACCGCGTAGACGTCGCCCGCGCCAGCGACGCCGTGCTCGACCGCCTCGTCGAGCTCGGCGCCCTCGACGTCGACCGCTCGCCCGGCGGCGGCATCGCCGCCCTGATGCCCGATGGCGTCGCGCCGGAACAGGTGGCACGCGCGCTCGGCGTCGACGATCTCTCCATCTCGCCGGCCGTCGGCCGCGACGCAGAATCGGTCTGGATCCTGACCCCGCACGCGACGCGCCTCGGGCGTCTGCGCATCGTGCCGGCGAACGCGAGCGCGGAACCCGGCGCCTTGCGGTTGACCGACTCAACGGCGTTCGGCACGGGACTGCACCCGACGACGGCGATGTGCCTCGAGGCGATCGAGGAGGCGCTCCAGCACTCCACTCCCGGCGCCCTGCTCGACGTGGGCACCGGGTCAGGTGTGCTGGCGTTGGCGGCGCTGCTGATGGGCGTGCCGCGAGCGCTTGGCCTCGACATCGATGCCGAGGCGCTGCGCGCCGCCGCTGAGAACGCGCGACTCAACGGACTCGACCGGCGCCTGCAACTCACGCGCGGCGGACCCGATGCGGTCGCCGGCACCTGGCCGCTGGTGGTGGCCAATCTGCTGGCGGCGCCGCTCGTCGAGCTGGCGCCGGTACTCGTCCGACGTGTCGGACATCATGGCCGTCTGGTGCTCTCGGGCATTCCGTCTTCCGTCGAAACGGACGTAGACCGGTCGTACCGACGCCTGGGCATGCAGCACGTGCGGGCTCGGTCACACGCCGGCTGGAGGACGCTCGTCCTGCAGGCGTCCTGGTGAGTGGCGCCGCACGGCGCCCGCGCTGAGCGCAGCCGGCGTAGCACCGCGTTGAAGTTGGACTTCATGAATCTCTGAAGCGAAATCACCTGGTCTTCGCGAGTGTCACGTCGCGGTCGCCGTCGCGGCACCGGGCAGGATCGGCAGTAGTATCGCGCAAACGGCTCGCAACGCAGCCTGCGACGTCAGGCGCTGCGCATTCGTCAGACATGCTTCGCCAGCAAGTCGTCGATGAGCGACTGGGAGCCCAATCGTCGTCGTCTGGCCTCCGGCGCACGGCGGCGAGACGATCCATCGTAAACTCTCGGGAGCGGTCAGATGACGTGCTGCCGACAGTTTCGGAACGCCACGTCGACTTGTCGGTGACCCAGGCTACTGTCGCGCCGGATCATATGGCCGGTCCGATCAGGTCACAGCTTCGAGACGCATTCCGGTATCGCTGCGCGCGGAATCTAGCGTTGTCGATGGTTCGTTGTCAACGGCGAGACGGCGCGGCGTAGCCGCCGACACCTGTTTACCTTCCGGATTGCATGCGCTGCGCGTATTTCATCAAGATGTCACAGCTCCACACGTCGAAGCCGGAGCGCGTTGGCGATGACCGATACCGAGCTGAACGTCATGGCAGCGCTCGCAATGATCGGGCTCAGCAGGATGCCGGCGAACGGGTACAGGACACCGGCCGCAATGGGCACGCCGAGCCCGTTATAGATGAAGGCGAAAAACAGGTTCTCACGAATGTTGCGCATCGTGGCCTGGCTCAGCCGGCGCGCGCGCACGATACCGCGCAGGTCGCCCTTCACCAGGGTGACGCCTGCGCTCTCGATCGCCACGTCGGTCCCGGTTCCCATCGCGATACCAACGTCCGCTTGGGCCAATGCCGGTGCGTCGTTCACGCCGTCGCCGGCCATCGCGACGCGCCGTCCCTCGCTCTGCAGGGTCTTCACGACCTCGCTCTTCTGCTCCGGCAACACCTCCGCCTCGACGTCGTCGATCGGAAGCTTGCGGGCGACCGCTTCTGCCGTGCGCCGGTTGTCCCCCGTCAGCATGACGATCCGCAGCCCCGCCTTTCGGAGCGCTGCCAGCGCGTCCGGTGTCGACGGCTTGATCGGGTCCGCCACGGCAACGAGCCCGGCCGCGCGGGCATCGACAGCGACGAACATGACCGTCTGGCCATCCTCCCGCAGGGCATCCGCCTGCGCCCGCAACGCATCGACCGACACGCCGAGGTCCTGCATGAGGCGCAGATTGCCTAGCGCGACGGCGTGCCCCTCGACCCGGCCGACGATGCCTTTGCCGGTCTCGGAGCGAAATTCCTCGGGGGCCGGCGCCGTGATCGTGCGCTCGGTCGCCCCCGCAAGGATCGCCGCAGCGAGCGGATGCTCGCTTCCACGCTCCAGGCTCGCCGCATACCTCAAGATCGAAGCCTCATCCGTGCCCGGGGCGGGCTTCACAGCGGTCAGGCGGGGCTTCCCCTCCGTCAGCGTTCCGGTCTTGTCTACGATGAGCGTGTCGACCTCCTCCATCACCTCCAGCGCCTCGGCGTTCTTGATGAGCACACCCGCCGTGGCGCCCCGGCCTGTTCCGACCATGATCGACATCGGCGTCGCCAGACCGAGTGCGCACGGACACGCGATGATCAGCACCGCCACCGCGTTCACGAGCCCATAGGCAAAGCGCGGCTCGGGGCCCCAGAGACTCCATCCCACGAACGTCAGCGCGGCGATCACCACAACCGCCGGCACGAACCATGCCGAGACCTGATCGGCGAGCCGCTGGATCGGTGCCCGCGTCCGCTGGGCCTCGCTCACCATCTGGACGATGCGCGCGAGCAAGGTCTCGCTGCCGACGCGCTCGGCCCGCATGATGAAGCTCCCGCGGCCGTTCACGGTGCCCCCCGTCACCCGACTCCCTGCTGTCTTCTCCACAGGGATCGGCTCGCCAGTGATCATCGACTCGTCGACCGCGCTGGTGCCCTCCAGAACGACCCCGTCGACCGGAATCCGCTCTCCAGGGCGCACGCGGAGACGATCACCGGCCTGAACGGATTCCAGCGACACATCCTCCTCGCTGCCATCGGGCCGAATCCGCCGCGCGGTCGGTGGTGCGAGCTGCAGCAGCGCTCTGATGGCGCTGCTCGTCTGGCTCCGCGCACGAAGCTCGAGGACCTGGCCGAGAAGCACCAGCACGGTGATGACGGCCGCCGCCTCGAAGTAGAGGCCGATCTCACCGCCGCGAGTGCGGAACGAGTCGGGAAAGAGGTCCGGCGCGACCGTGCCGACGAGGCTGTACAGGTACGCCATTCCGGTGCCGATGGCGATCAGCGTGAACATGTTCAGGCTACGGTTCACGATCGACGCCCAGCCACGCACGAAGAACGGCCAGCCCGCCCACAGGACCACCGGCGTGGCGAGGATCAGCTGCAGCCAGGCGAGAACGCGGCCTGCGATCAGATGTCGGAGCGGTTCACCAGGGAGCATGTCGCCCATCGCGAGCGCGAGCAAGGGAAGCGTGAGCACGAGCCCGATCCAGAACCGTCGTGTCATGTCGACGAGTTCGGGATCGGGCCCCTCCTCCGCGCTCGCGGTCATCGGCTCGAGCGCCATCCCGCACTTGGGGCAGCTGCCGGGTCCGCGCTGGCGAACCTCGGGGTGCATCGGGCAGGTATAGACGCGGTCGTCGGTTGCCGGAGGCCCGGTCCCAACCGCGCCGACGTACCGGCTCGGCTCGGCGACGAATTTCTCGCGGCAGCCTGGGCCGCAGAACCAGTATGTCCGCCCGGCGTGTTCAGCGCTTCCGCCGGGCGCCTCTCGCGGGTTCACGTCCATACCGCAGACCGGGTCTGTGCCCACGGCGGTGCGGTGAGCCTTACCGAACCAATTCATCGGCTTGCAGCAGGACGGCCGTCGGGACGGTGATCCGCGCCAGGCCCGCGACGAGCCCCGCCTCGACGGGTGCGCGACATTGATTCGCCCTCCGAGAAACCATCCACTCAGAAACAGCAGGCCATGAATCGGCGCGGCGGACGCTCTGTGTGCGGGTCGCGGACTACGAGGCACCCTTCCCGCCCGCCGCATCGGCGAGGACGAGCGTCGAGTACCCCAGAATACTTCGAAGGTGCGCGCAGGGTACGACGGACGGCCCGCCGGTGCAAACAAAGGTCCGCGTCGTTCCGGAGAGCACCGTCACGCGGCCGTGGTGGCCCGCCGATGTACCGGTTGCGTGCGGCCCGATTGGCGTGTTACTGACCGGCATCACCGAGGAGGTTCGCAATGGGTCTTCTTCGACTGAGCCGTCGGAAGTTCCTGACGACCGCCGCCACCGCCACGCTTACCGTCGCCGGACGAGCTCCCGCGTTCGCGCAGGGCACGCGGCTGCATCTGCTGCAATGGTCGCACTTCGTCCCCGCCGCAGACCGGCTCTTCGAGCAGCAGGCCGCGGAGTTCGGCAAGCAGGCGGGGGTGGAGGTGCAGCTGGAGCGGATCAATCAAAACGATATCCAGCCGCGCATCACGGCCGCGGTGCAGAGCGGCAGCGGGGCCGACATCATCATCGTGGCCAACAACCATCCCCTGCTCTACGAGAACTCGCTGGTCGACGTGACCGACGTGGCCGACGAGATCGCCGGCAAGCAGGGCGGCTGGCACGACTACGTCAAGGCCAACTGCGTGACCGGCGGGAAGCGGTGGGTGGCGGTGCCGCAGTACATCATCTCGTGGGCGGTGACGTACCGGGAAGACTGGTTCAAGGAAGCCGGGTTCGAGTACCCGAGGACCTGGGACGACTTCCGCAAGGTGGGGCGTGCGATGAAGGCCAAGGGCAAGCCGTTCGGGCAGGCGTTCGGCCACTCCATCAACGATCCCAACAACTGGTGTTACCCGCTTCTGTGGATGTGGGGCGGAATGGAAGTGGAACGCGACGGCCGCACCGTCGCGCTGAACAGCAGGAGCGCCGTCGAGGCCGTGAAGTTCAACAACGTGCTCTGGAAAGAAGTCTTCGACGAGGGCGGGCTCGCGTGGGACGACAGCAACAACAACCGCGCGTTCCTCTCGTCGGAGATTTCGCTCACCGGCAACGCGCCGTCCATCTATGTAGCCGCCCGCGGCAAGTTCCCCGACGTGTACAAAGGCACCAACCACGGGCACTTCCCGCCCGGGCCGGCTGGACGTTTCTACTGGCTGCCCGCCTGGAACTCGTGCGTCATGCGCTATAGCAAACAGCAGAAGGTCGCCAAGGATTTCATCCGCTTCTACATGGACCGCAAGCAGTTCGATCCCTACTTCGTGACGATGGACACCTTCGGCATCCCGGGCACCAAGGCCTACAGCGATCATCCGCTCTGGAAGAAGGATCCGCGGACGGCAGTGTTCCCGGAGACGCTTCCGCACGCCCGACAGGTCGGGTACGCGGGACCGGCGGGGCGCAAGGCCACCGAGGTTCTGAGCAAGTACATCATCGTCGACATGTTCGCGAAGGCCATCCAGGGCATGAAGCCGGAGGACGCGGTCGCATGGGCCGCGGGGGAGCTCGGCAAGATCTACGCGGTGTGAAAGCGGCACCGTTCCGGGACGCGCCCGCCCCGCCTGGGGCGGCGTCGCCCCGCCGCGATGCGGCCGCGGCACCGGCAACACCGCGTTTTCTACGCCGTTTTCGTCTGGCATTGGCGTTGCCTGGTCAGGGCGCGAACGATCTTTCCCCCTGACGCAGGAGAAGGACCATGTACAAGCGCGCGCTCGTACCTCTCGACGGCTCACCCACGGCCGGGAGCATCATCCCGTTTCTCACGCGGATCGCGGGGCCTCTCGACATGTCGGTCCTACTCGTGCGTGTGCTCGAGCCGATCCGGACCGTCGTCGCGGCCGACGGCGGTCAGCCGCTGGTCATCCACGACCTGGCGGCGCGCGTCCGCGACGCCGAGGAGTACCTCGCACCGCTGGCGGCCATGCTCCGCGCGCGAGGGATCGACGCGTCGTGGGTCATCCGACGTGGGCGCGTGGACGACGAGATCCTCGCCGCCGCCCGGGCCGCCGGCGCCGATTTGATCGCGATGAGCGCCCACGGCCGCAGCGGACTCGGGCGATTGCTCTTCGGCTCCGTGGCCGAGCAGGTGCTCCGGCGGGCCGACGTCCCCGTGTTCATGATTCGCGAGACCCGGATCCGGCCGGCTGTGACCGACGCCGGCGCGGCGCCAGCTGGGTGCTTGTCCGCGTCGTAACAGGCGAGGATGTCCTCGAACCGACGCGCGATCCCTCGGCCAATGGCGCCTCGACCCGTGCGGCGTGGCGGGGACAGGTGAGGCGCCGGCGCCCCGGTTCAAAGCGCGGTGGCAGCCATAAGGACGTGGTTTCCCTGGCGTTCCCCTGTGGCACCCCCGTTGCTCCCACCATCAGCGAGGAGGGCACGCATGCAACGGAAAAGTGTTCTGCGCACCGGCGCCGTCATCTACGAGGAACCCGCGCGTGTATAGGCGCGCGCTCGTCCCGGTCGACGGATCGCCGCTCGCCGAGGCGATCTTGCCGTTCCTGATCGACATCGCCGCGCCGCTCGAGATGGCAGTCGTTCTCATGCGCGTGGTCGAGCCGAGCCCGCCGATGGCCGTCGAAGGCACGCGGCACGTGCTCATGGCAGACCTCGGGAAGCTACGCCGGGAGGCGGACGACTATCTGGCGTCCCTCGCCTCCCGCCTCCGCGCGCGCGGCATCACGGCGAGCTGCGAGGTGCGTGTAGGCCGCCCCGCCGAGCGCATCCTCGAGGCCGCCCGCGAAACCGGCGCCGACCTCATCGCGATGAGCACGCACGGCCGCACGGGGCTCGGCCGGCTGCTCTTCGGCTCCGTGGCAGAGCAGGTGCTGCGCGAAGCGCAGGTGCCCGTGTTCCTGATGCGTCAGGCGAACTCGGGCTAGAGGATCAGGCCGCTGTCGCCGAGATCGGCCTCGGCATCGTCGCCTCCACCGAGCAGATACGCACCTTGCCGGCCGCGCCGAGCATGGCCAGGCACGAGCACACCGCCGCCGGAGACATGCGAAGCGCGCGCGCGAGGTCGACGGGATCCATCGGCCCCGCCGCCGTCAGCTTTTCGAGGATCTCCGTGTCGAGCTCTTCCCAGTAGTCGTTCACGGGCCGTCCCTCCTCACGCGTAGACTCCGATGCCGACGGCGAAGGCGCGCAGGACGTCGGACTCCGTCATGATGCCGACCAGCGTGCCCCCTTCCAGCACGGGCAGCGCTCCGATCTTGTGGTCGAGCATGAGTCGAGCGGCGTTCTGCGCGTCGCGCTCGGGATCGACCGTGATCACGGTCTTCGTCATCACGGAGTCGACGGTCATGCGCGCCAGCAGATAGTTGATCTCCCACACCGAGAGGCTCGTGGCCGGAGACGGGAGGTTCAGCCGGATGTCCCGGTCGGTCACGATGCCGGCCAGCCGCGGGCCGTCGGTCACCAGCAAGTGTCGGATGCGGTGCTCGAGCATCATCCGGCGCGCATCGACGACCGGCATCTCGAGCGGGACGGTCAGCGGGCTCTTCGTCATCAGGTCGCGGACTCTCACGGTGGCCTCCTCTCGCTGTCGACGTGAGAGGAGCATGGCCGATGCCAACCGTGACGCGAGTGGTTCTCGATACTTACGGTGCGGTCGGTATGGGCGGCGGGACGTGCGCGCCGCGTCTGGGGCGCCGACGCCCCGTCGCGGGCGGCCGTCGGCGCGACCACGTGAAGGCGACTACTTGAAGCGGTAGGCGATCGACGCGCCGATGATGTGCGCCGTGTAGTTCTTCACGTCGTTTCCGAGCCAGATCGACGTCTGTCCCGGGAGCCCGGCGACGGAGGGCACGGCCACGAACGGCGAGAGCCGGTCGGTGCGCCAATCGCTCTGCTCGAACGACTCCCAGGCGTAGCCGATGGTCGCCGTCCAGGATTTGGTGATGTGGTACTTGAGCGCCGCGTCGAGGCGAAAGAGCTGATCCTCGAAGGCGGGCCATGGCTTTGCGCTGGCCGTGAAGTTCTGCGCGGCGGTGCCGCTGGTCGGTGTGGCGGGATTGCGCGTATCGACACGGCCGAGGGCATACGACCAGTTGGCGCCCACCGCCCACTCGAGCAGGCGCGGAATGATCGCGCCCCGGACGCCCGCGTAGGCGGTCTGGATCGTGTCGGTGTTGTCCGAGATCCAGTCGTAGTCGCCGAAGTCCGTGGTGGTGCCGGCGGCGCCCGAGATGCGGTTGCGATTGCGCTGCCGCTGATCGAGCTTCTCGTACATATACCCGGCGGACAGCGACAGCCACTGACTCGGCGTGAAATTGACGTCGATGCCCGTCGACCAGCTGGTCTCTTCCTGCAGGCCGAGCCGCGACTGGATGTAATCGTCCCAGCGATACGCGAGCGTCGGCGTGATGCTGAGCGTCTCGAAGGGCGTCAAGGTCAGCGCGAGGTCGAAGTGGTGGCGATTGCGCTCGGCCTGGTCGAACTTGCGCAGCCGCGTCGACTGCGACGACTGCTCTCCCAGCTCGTCCTCGACCGTGATCGTGTGCAGACGCGAGAACGGGTCGTAGTGGTCATAGCGCCGGAACGACGGCCGGTAGGTCAGCCGCGCCTGCAGCCAATCCGTCGGCGCGGCGTCGAGTCCCGCCTTGGCGAAGAACTCGTCACTCTCGCCCACCTCGCGGCCGTCGCTGCGGTCCCAGCGCTCCCAGCCCACGCCGCCGATCAGGGCCAGCGGCTGCAGCACCTGATAGCGCGCCTCGAGGTCGGCGTTGTGGCGCGTGTAGTCGAGCCGCGCCGCGCGGTGCGGGTCCCGGGTGATCGTCCGGTCGTTGACGACGACGGCTGCAAACGTCGGTCGCTCGCTGTCCTCGATCTGCATGTACATCCGATATTTCCCCGACAGCGACACCGGCGCCGCCCACGGACGCGTCGTTCCGTTGACGTGAAGCGAGATGATGTGCACCTTGCCGTTCAGATCCTCCTTCGGCAGGGTCAGGTCCGGGTCGGCCGCGAACGCGGAGTTGATGGTGTGCGGCAGGAAGCTGTCGTCCTGCAGCCGGAGGCTGTAGGCGACGTTGGCGTTGATGCGCGTGCGCAACGGCAAATTCACACCGCCGCCGAGCGACAGCGTGTGCGCCATGTTGCTCGGGGGCAGCGACGACTGCCCCGCGGAGATGGCCGCCGCGCCGCCGTCGCCGGTGCCGCACTGGGCGACGTTGCGGAAGCACGGATTGTCGGCCACCACGCGCCGGTTGTCGTTGACGAAGACCGATCCCGTGTAGCCGAACTGCAGCTGGAACCGCTCGGTCGCGTACGTCCCTTGCAGGCGGAAGTCGTGGATCGTGTGCTCGATCGGCTCCAGGACCTCGTAGAAGTTATTTCCTGGGCTGCCGAATCCCATACCGAAGGGGCGGTCGCCGTCCTTGCGGATACGGGTGTACTCCGCCTTCATCTCGAGGTTCGGCGTGAAGCTGTACCGAAGCCCCATGCGGGCCGTGTCCCAGCGGACACTGAGATCGTCACGCTCGGGTGCGGCATTGTGCGCGGCGAGCGGCGGCCGTGGTTCTGACAGGACGAACACGCCGCGGTCGGCCTCGGTGGCGAGCAGGCGCGTGTTCGTAAACAGGACGTGCCGCATCTGGTCCCACTCGAAGCTGAACTGCCAGAGGCCCAGCCGGCCCGCCGCCAGTGAGAAATTCTGGTTCTCGGACCCCCACTCGCTGCCGGCGAACTCCACGGAGTAGCTCTCGTCCGGCCTGAAGGCACGCAGATAGAAGCGCTGCAGGAACAGGCCGTCGTCGACGTCGCGGTACTCCTGGAACTTGGCCGCGCGGGTCTTGGACGGCTCCTGGAGGAAGAAGCGGGCGCCGGTCTCGACCTCGCCCTCGAGGCTCATGCCGCCCAGCGTGTACTGCGCGGCCGCGATGTCGATGGAGCAGAGCAGACCGGCCAGGATCAGCGCGGCCACGCCCAGCGCACGCACCATCATGCCGTCTCTCCTATCTCGTGAACGCGAACCCCGACGGATGATTCGACCCATGGATGTTCACGTGGCAGTTGAGGCACGCGCGTCCGAGCACGAACTTCTGGGAGGCCGCGTCACGCCCGTACGGCACGGTGGGATGCTGCCGCTCGTTGTGACACTGCTGGCAGAGCCGCGGCTTGGCCACCTTGAGCATCCGCTCGTGATTGCTGCCGTGCGGATCGTGACAGTTCATGCACGACTCGTTCTGCGGCGCGTGCTGCCAGAGGAAGGGCCCGCGCTTCTCGGCGTGACACGTGAAGCACGTGTCGTTGACGGAGATCTCCTTGAGCAGCGAGGCGGTCACGGAGCCGTGCGGGTTGTGGCAGGACGTGCACGTCATCTTGCCCTCGCGCAGCGGCATGTGGGAGGACCGCATCTGCTGCGCCCGCTTCTGCAGGTGGCACGTCCCGCACGTCTCGATCTGGTTCGGCTTCGCCAGCTGGTGCCGCGGCGAGAGGTCCTCCATGACGCGATGGCAGCTCGTGCACGCCACGTCGCGGAACTCGTGCGGGCTGCCCTGCCAGAAGATGCGCTCGCCCTTGCTGTGGCACGCCAGGCACATCGCGTTCCGCTGGCCGACGGGGGTGGGATCGTTGCTCGCGAACGTGATCATCCCGCCGACACCTTTGCCGCCGCCGGCCTCGACGTGCTTCTGGCCGGGGCCGTGGCAGTTCTCGCAGCCGAGGCTCTCCGTGGTGTTGCGCGGATGCTTCAGGAAGAGCCGTCCCATCTTGGTGGTCTCGAACTTCCGGAAGGCGTCCTCGTGACAGCCCTTGCACGTCTCGGCGCCGACGTAGCCGGGCGGGGGCGCCGCCTCCGGGGCGGCCTTCACCGGCACCGCGGGCCGGGTCGCCGGCGCCTGAGCGGAGGTGGGCCGCGAAGACAGCAGGACGAGAAGCAAGAAGAGAACGGACGCGATGCCGCCGAAGATGAGGATCAGCCGTGCCCGTCTCCCGGTCATCCGGCTCCTCCGGGCCCGAGATATGCCGCAGCTTGCGGACGAGGGATAACAGGCCGGACCCCGCGCTGACAATGAGGCAGTTGCATCATTTTACAAACGGGTCCCGCGTCACCGCGGGTTGATGTCGGCCCGAGCGCGCTCCGCCCGCTCCCGCGCGGCACGCAGCAGGTCGTCGGCGGCGAGTGGGTTGTGGGCGACCCCTCCAGCGCGGACGAGGGCCAGCGCCTCGCGCGCTTCCTTCAGCAGCGCCTGCGCGGTGGCGGTGCTTCGACCCGCCTGCCGCGCCCGAGCGACGGCCGCGTCGCCGGCACGCACCGCCTCGCCGGTCTGCGCAAGGTCGCGGGCAAATCCCGTCGTCCACTCCGTCAAAAGCGGCAGGTAGCTGCGCTCGTGACAGGCGGTGCAGGCGGTGGCGAGCGCCGTCCGGGACGGTTTGTGGGAGAAGTCGTGACATCCCGTGCAGGCGACCGCCTCGGCCATGACGTTCGGGGCGATCTTCGCCAGCCCAGTGCTCACGCTGCCGCGATAGAACGCGGTCTGGTCCCGATGACATCCCTCGCATCGCTCGTTCCCGGCGCGATGGTGACAGCCGCTGCACGTCGCCGGCGTGGCGGCGAGCTTCTTGTGGACGTCCCCCGAGTGACACGTGGTGCAGCTCGCCCCGAGCTCTGCGACGTGGCGGCCGTGCGGGAACGGGCGGCCACCGAACGACGCCGTCGCGGGCATCTTGATGCCGGCGGGCTCGTGGCACAGCGCGGCGCAGTAGCTCCCACGGGCGAGGCCGTCGTCCGTCTTCGCGACGGGCTTGCCGACGAGGGCCGCCGCCTCGTCCAGCCAGCCGTTCGCGTGGCGGAGCAGGTTGGCGGCGTAGAACGGGTTGTGCGCCCCGTTGGCGATCGACACCAGACGGAGGTTGAAGTCCGCGTCGTCGACGAGCGCGCGCGCCCGGCCGTGCCCCGCGTGCCCCGTGCTCGTGCTCAGCGCACTGCGCGCGGCCCGGAGCTTCGCGCCGACCGTCTCGCGCATCGCGGCGAAGCTCGTCCGCCAGCGGTCGATGAGGCCGTCGTAGCGGGGCCCGTGGCACGTCGCGCAGGCGGCGTCCGTGGCGCGGAACGTCTGCCCGAGTGCGGCGGAGGCGCGATCGACGTTGGCCGGCGCCGTGTGGCAGGCCAGACATTGCACGCGGACCTCGAACATCCGCGCGGGCGAGGCCGGCGCGCCGCGGCCGCCCGCGCCCGCATACACCGCCTGCACGCTCACGTGGCTCGACTTGTGGCAGGCCGCGCAGTCGAGGCTATCGGGCGCATGCGGCAGCGGCGGACCGCCGCTCGGCGAGCGGCTTCCCTGCGCCGAGGCCATCGCGGCCGCCGCGGCCGCGCCGGCGATGAGCAGAGCCACGAGCAGGCGACTCACGGTGATCTCGGGACCAGCTCGGCCGCGGCCGACAAGGGCGGCAGCCGGTGCTTGATCGGCGTGTGGCAGCGGACGCACTCGATGGAGTGCGTGGTGACGTGGGCACGGTGCACCGCGGGAACGTCGGTGGCAGCGGCCAGCTTCTCACGCTCGTTGTGGCAGCCGAGGCAGCGGTCGGCGGGCGCGTCGGCGGCCCCCTCGACCACGTTGATGTGGCAGCTGAGGCACGGCACCCCGCGCTGGAGGACCTCGCGATGATTGAACACCGCCGAGCCGACCTGGAGATCGCGGCTCGGCGCGCCGTGGCACGCCGGACAGCCGCCGAGCGGTTTCAGCTCCCGGTCCCCGCGGCTGCCCTTGAAATGGCAGGTGAAGCACGTCGAGTCGACCACCTCGAAATGTCGGTCCACGACCGTCTGCGCGTGGCAGCTCGTGCAGCGGAGGGCGATGCCGGTCCTGCCGGCGTCGAGGTGGACGCCGTGGGCAAATCCGGTCACTCGTTTGAACGTCAGCGGCGCGCGGGCGTCGAGGGTCTCGCCGGCATGGCAGCCCGAGCGAAGGCAGCTGGCGTCTCGGACGTCGGCGAAGGGCTTGGAGCTGTAGGTCTGGGTCGCCCACTTCACCAGCTGCGTGGACGCCTGGAACTTGACCCAGAGCGCGTCCTTGAAGGTCGGCGGAAAGTGACACTGCACGCACTCCACGGTGCGATGGCGCGAGGCGCTCCACGCCTGCACGTACGGCTCCATGATGTGGCACGAGCTGCAGAACTGGTGCGTGGAGGTTGCCTTGAAGGCGACGGCCACCGCGATGCCGGCGACCACGAGGACTCCGGCGCCAACCAGGCCGAAGATGGCGAGCCGACGCCGCGTCATGGCTTGTGGCACCCGTCGCACTGCTCGATCGCGAAGACAGTCACCCCGCCCATGCGCGTTCGGCCGTCATGGCAGGCCCCGCAGAGCTTGCCCTGTTCCTTGGCGGCCAGCGTCACCGGAGGCGAGGCACCCCGCTGCATCTTGAAATCGCGCATGTGGCAGCGCGTGCACTTCTCGACGCGCGGCATGTGGCGGCCATGGCTGAAGACGACCGGCCCGGGACTGCTCTCCGCTTGCGGCATCGGGAAGTCCGGCGGCACGGGCGCCGGCGCGGCGCCGAGGACGATGAACGCGAGAGCGGGCACGAGGGCGGCCGCTCGTCGGCGCCGTCGAGAGGTCGAGCGTCGGGTCATCGAGCCCGATCGCCGCTCCGAAGAAAGCCGATGAGGTGCGCCATCTCGTCGTTGCTGAATCGCGGGTAGAGGATACCGCGCTCGAGGGCCTTGGCGGCGATCCGCGGCGCATGCGTCCAGGTGGTGGCCGCCCAGCGAGCGGCGGGCGCATAGTCGTCACCACGCTCCGCGAGATCGACCGCCGTGCGGGCGCCCTCGCGCCGGTAGCTGTGGCACTTGAGACAGCTCTTGCCGACGAGCAAGCGCTGGCCCCGGCGCAGATCGGGCGCGGGATCGCGCGCGGGATCGGCACGGAGGTAGGCCATGAGGTCGCCCATCTCGGCCACGGAGACGTCCGGCCACTTCAGGCCCTCGGCGGTGAGCACCGTCATCATGGCCGGGGCGTGATTCCACAGCCGCCCCGCCAGCTCGTAGGCGCCCTGCGGTCGGCGCAGCATCTCGAGCGGCGGGCCGACCCCGCGCGCCTCGCGCGGCCGGTGACAGCGGCTGCATTGCTTGCTCTCGAAGATCTGTTGCCCGCGCGCGGCGTCACCCGGCGCCTCGGCGTGCGCGGCGACGGCACCGAGGACGGCGGCGCCGATCACCAGCGCGACGCTCGTGCGGATCATTTTCGGTGGCAGGCCTCGCACTTGGTTGTGTCCTCGACGGAGACGGGCCGTACCCCGCCGAACTCGGTCTTGCCGTCGTGGCAGGCGCCGCACTGCTCGCCGGCCTTCATCTTCGCCATCGTGAGCGGTCCGGTCGTGCCCTTCTTCATCTTGAAGACCTTGGTATGGCAGGCCTGACACTTGTCGACCTTCGCCTTGTGCCGTTCGTGGCTGAACGTCACCGGTCCGGGGCTGTCCTTGGCCGGCTCGAGCTGGAAGTCGGGCGGGATCCGAACCTGCGCGGTGGAAGGCGGCGCCGCGAGGCACAGCGCGACGAGAGCGAGCAGCGGCAGCAGGCGATGGACTGTCACGAGAGGTCCTCCTCGTCGAGTCTGGGTGATCGGGTCATTTCGTCGCACTCGCGGTATACCCCAGGTACGTGAGGACGACGATGTAAACGATGATACCGACGCCGATCCAGGTGAACAGAGGGCTCGCTTGACCGCGGGCGGCACGGCGATCGAGCAGCGGCAGGACGAGCAGAAATACGCCGGCGAGCGTGAAGCCGACGATCCCGACCACCTCACCGTCGATGCCCAGGATCTTCGCGGGCAGGTACTTGAGCGTCTGGAACGTGAACATGAAGTACCACTCGGGCTTGATCCCGGCCGGCGCCGCCGCGAACGGATCGGCTTTCTTGCCGAGCTCGGCGGGAAAGAACGCGGCCAATGCGGCCAGCACGGCCAGCGCGGAGAGCCAACCCACGATGTCGCGCAGCAGAAAGTCCGGCACGAACGGCATGGTGCGGCGGGGGCCGCCGGCGCGCTCCACGCTGAGCGGCATGCTCATGCCGTGCTTCTGCACGAGGTAGAGGTGCACGCCGAGGAGCACGGTGACGAGCGCCGGCAGCACGGCGACGTGGATGCCGTAGAAGCGCGTCAGCGTCGCGCCCGTGACCTCGTCGCCGCCGCGAAGCAGACGCAGCGTGAAGGGACCGATGACGGGCACGGCGCCGGCGATCTCCGTCCCGACCTTCGTCGCGAAGTACGCCAGCTCGTTCCAGGGCAGCAGATAGCCGGTGAACCCGAACGCCAGTGCGATCCCGAACAGGGCGACGCCCGAGAACCAGGTCATCTCACGGGGCCGGCGGTACGCCTTCAGGAGGAGGACGCTGAACAGATGGATGAACAGCACCAGGATCATCAGGTTGGCCGACCACGCATGCAGCGACCGGATCAGCCAGCCGAACTGGACTTCGGCCATGAGGAACTGGATGGACTCGTAGGCTTCCTCGGCGCTCGGCCGGTAGTACAGCAGCAGCAGGATGCCGGTCACGACCTGGATGCCGAAGAGGAACAGGGTCATCCCGCCGAAGTAGTACCAGACACGATGGCGATGAACGGGCACCTGCTTCTTGTGCGCGAGCTTCTCGAGATCGGCCAGGCCGACGCGCTCGTCCAGCCACGTCCAGAGCCGACTGCGTTCCATCAGGTCGCCTTGCTCACGACGATCTGCGTGCCGCGCACGTTGACGACGTACGCTTCGAGCGGCCGCGGCGGCGGACCGGCCACGTTCTGCCCGTTCAGGTCGAAGTGCCCGTTGTGGCAAGCACACCAGATCTCACCGAGGTCCGGTCGGAACTGCACCGTGCAGTTCAGGTGCGTGCACACGGCCGAGAACGCGCGCAGGTCGCCGGCGGCGGTCCGCACGAGGATGCCCGGCCGGCTGCCGAACTTGAAGATCTGTCCGCTGTTCGGCTTCACGTCGTCGGGCTTGACGGGAATGGTGACCGATGCCGCCGCCGACTCACCGGCCGGGGGCGGCACCAGATACCGGCTCACCGGGTAGATCACCGAGAGCACGAACGCGGCCGCGCTCGTGGACAGGAGCCAGTTCACGAACCCGCGTCGCGCCCGATCCGGCTCGACCACGTCGTCCATCAGACTCCCTCCGCGGACCCGGCCGCGCGCCGCCGGTCCCGCTCGCGGATCTTGAGCACCAGCGCTGCGATGAGCACCACGATGATGACGAGCGACACGGCAAGCCCCTGGCGACGAAACCGCAGGTCGTCGAGGGCGCGGAGCGCTCGGGCGTACGCTTTTCCCGTGATCGCCAGCCCGGCCTCGGTCTCGGCGGTGACCGCCGGGAGGCTGGCGGCGTGAATGGCGACACGCGCCTTCACCAGCGCCTCGTTGCCGGCGGCCAGGTCGAGACGAGCCTGGCTGACCTCCATGCCCGCGTGCTCCGCGCGCTCGAGCGTCGTCGCCGTCCGTGCCTGCTCACGCCGGAGGGCATCGAGCGCCGCGCGCATGCCGAGCGCCACCTTGCCGCCCGCATCGCTTTCGGCGTGGCAGGCGGCGCACACGGCCTGTTTGTCGACACCCACCATCTCCACCGCGGCCGGCTGGATCCCGTGGTTGTCGTGACACGTCGCGCAGCCCGGCGTGCCGAGCGTCGCGAAGGCCTTGGCGTGCACGCTCTTCGCGAAGAGGTCGCTCATGACGCTGTGACACTGACCGCAGACGTTGCCGACCCAGCTGACGCCGGGCGGCGACGCGCCGTGATTGCCGTGGCAGTCGTTGCACGTCGGCGCCGAGAGATCGCCCTTCACCGTCATTGCCTTGCCGTGCACGCTGTCGACGTAGCGTTGGAGCTGATCGGTCGGCGTCTTGCGACCGGCCATGTACGTCGCGTTCGCATGACACTCGCCGCACGTCTGCGCCACGCGGAGGGGGTGGACCGTCGACGCCGGGTCCGACGGCGGCCGGATCGCATGCGCCGGGTGACAGCTCACGCATGTCGCCACCTTCGGGTCGTTGCTCTCGCGCAGCTTCCGTCCGTGCACGGACGTGGCGTACTCGGCGACCTGGTCGACCCGCAGGGCGGGATTGTACTGTCGCATGAACCGCGCGTCCGAATGACAGCGGCCGCACACCTGGGTGAGCTGTGTCCGCGGCGGGACCCCGATGTACCCCTTGGCCGGGTCCATCGCCTCCATGCCGGCCTCCTTCCCGTCGCCGCCGTGACATGCCACGCAGCCGAAGCCTTTCGCGCGATGGATGTCGGCGGCATATGCTTTGACGGGCTTCGCGAGGCGCTCGTCGCCGATTTCCAGATGACACGCGACGCAGCTCTCGGCCGGCGCCGTCGCGGGCTGCCCGACGGCGAGGGCCGCCCGGCACAGCGCCCCGACCCCGAGCACCGCGACCACGAGCGCGGTCCTCACCGCGATCGCCCCAGCGACTGCAGATACGCCATGAGGTCGCCCAGCTCGGCGCCGGTCATGCTCGCCCAACGCGGCCGCGTGCCCGGACGGGCCTCCAGGAAGGCATGGTTCCAGAGCGCGCCGAGAATCGTGACCGGAGAATCGACGAGTCTCGAGCGCGTCAGGTCGCTGGCGGGCTTGCCGCGCTCGCCGGCGAGCGCGTGGCAGCCGAGACAGCCCTTGTCGGCGGCGACGACGACGCCCCGGCGGGGGTCGCCGGCGGGTCCCACGTAGCGGACCGCATAGAGGTAGGCGAGGATGTCGGCCATCTCCGCCGGCTGGAGCTGCACGAAGGGGATGCCGCGAGCCTTCATGGCCGCCGTCATCCCCGGCGCCTTGTTCCACATCGCGGCCGCGAAGTCGACCGTGCTCCCGTGCAGCCGGCGATCGGTCAGGTCCGGCGCCGCGCCGCCGCGGCCGCCGCTGCCGTGGCAGTCCGCGCACCGCCTTTCGACGAAGAGCCGTCGGCCCTCGTCGGGCTCGCCGGGAACCACGTAGAGCGGCTCGTCGCGCGCCGGGGTGGCGCCGATGTAGGCGACGAGATCGCGCAGCTCGCCGGGCTTGAAGGTGGGCCGGACCACCGCGCGCGCCCGCATCATCTCCGCCATCTGAGGGCCGTGATTCCACATCGCGGCCGCGAGCGAGATCGGCGTCGTGCGGCTGCCGATCGTCTCGAGATTCGGTCCGACGACGCCGCCGACGCCGCCGGCCTGATGACAGACGATGCAGCGCTTCTGGCTGAACAGCCGGCGCCCGGCCTCGACGTCGCCGCCGCGCTCGAAGTAGTCGACGGTGAACAGGAACGCGATCAGGTCACCGCTCTCGCGGCCCTCGAGCGTCGGCCGCGCGATGCCGAGCTGCCGCATGCGGTCGGCCATCCGCGGGGCGTGGTTCCACATCGACGCCGCGAGGTCGAAGTAGGAGCGGGGCCGGGCGATGCGCCCGAGATCCGGTCCGATCCGCCCTCCCGCGCCGTCGATCGCATGACACCGGACGCAGCCCTTCGCGCCGAACAGCCGGGAGCCGGCGAGTGGATCTTGCGTCGGGCCGAAGAGCGGCTGCGCGGCGAGCGGCGGGGCCCAGGTCAGCTGCGCGGCGGTCAAGGCGATCGCGGACGCGACGCGAAGGCGCCGTATCACGAGCGCGCCTCGGTCGATGGAACGGATGAAAGATCGCATCCACGCATTCCGCCTCCCGCCCCCCGGCTCCTACGCTGCGCCGAGGGCAGGGTACGGCCGAGCGGCCGCGCCCGGCCATAGGCTGAATGCACTAGCGCGCGGGGCGACTGCCGGGGCCGCGCGAGAGCGAGGCGAAGTAGGCGGCGATGTCGCGAAGCTCGGCGCCGTTCAGCTCCGGCCACGCGACCTCGCGCTTGGCGGCGGCCGCTTCCATGAAGGCCGCGTGATTCCACATGGCGGCCACCAGCGCCGGCGGCGTGCCGACGACCGTGGAGCGCGCGAAGTCGCCGGCCACCGTCGCGCCCTTGCCGGCGACGGCGTGGCAGCCGAGACAGCCCTTGCTCTGAACGAGCGCCTGGCCGCGCGCCCGGCTTCCAGTGCGGTCGAAGTAGCGTGACGCGAACAGGTACGCGACGATGTCCGCCATCTCTTGCCCCGAGAGCTGCGGGGCCTCGATCTTCAGCGCGCGCATCTTCGCGGTCATCGCCGGAGCGTGGTTCCACATGCGCGAGGCGAACTCGGTGAGGCTCACGTGGTGGCCCTCGCGGCCGAGGTCCGGGCCAATGCGTGGGCCCTTGCCGCCGACGGCATGGCAGCGCGCGCATTGCTTCTCGGCGAACAGCAGCCGGCCGCGGTCCGGCGTGCCCGGCACCACCTGCTGCGTGTCGCCCGCGCCCGCCTCCGCCACCGACCAGATGTACGCGACGATGTCCGTCAGGTCACGGCCGCTCAGCGTGGGCCGCGCAGTCCCTGCCTCCTTGAGCTCTTCCGTCATCCTCGGCGCGTGGTTCCACATCGCCGCCGCCAGCAGCACCGGCGAGTTCGCGCGCTTCCACGCATCGAGCGCGGGACCGGTCGCCCCGCCTCGGCCACCGACGCGGTGACACGTCACGCACGCCTTCGCGGCGAAGACGGCCTCCCCGCGTTTGGCGTCGCCGGCCTCGTCGGAATACTGAGCCGTGTAGATGAAAGCGATCACGTTGGCCGTGTCCAGCGGGGTCAGCCGAGGCCGCTGGACGCCGGCGACGCGCATCCTCTCGCCCATCTTCGGCAGGTGGTTCCAGAGCGCGGCCCCGATGTCGAAGAAGCTCGTGCCGCTGCGCGTGCGGCCGAGATCGGGACCGCCGCCGCCGCCACCCACGCCGCGCACGGCATGGCAGCGACCGCAGCCCTTGTCGGCGTAGACCTGCCACCCGGCCAGCATCGCCCACTCCGGGGCGAACGGTGCGGGGGGTGGCTGCTGCGCCGCGGCGGCCTCGAAGGTCACGACGACAAAAAGCGCAGCGACGGCGAGAACGGGCGATCGGGGCCTCACGTGGTCTCCTTTCACGCGTGGTGCAGACGCGCGGCATTCTTCACCGTGCGCGGATTGCGCCAGGCGGAACTCTAGTCGATGCACCGGGTTCCAGGCAAGTTCGCGCAAGCACGACACGCCGAAGCGACGGCGCGACAGCCACCCCCTCGACTGCTAGGATCTGCCTTGCATCTCACTTTCAAGCAGGAGGTTGTCGATGAAGACCGCCGCGCTTGCCGTCGTCGCAGTCCTCCTCCTCATCACCACTCCCGCTTTCGCTCAGCTCGGCGGGAGCGGAGCGAGCACCGGCTCGGCGGGCGGACCGCACGCGAGTGGTGCGGGCGCGACACGTCGCGAGATCCCTGCCGCCATCCGCGATGTGCGGGATCGCCCGTTCGGCAGCATGGCGACCGGCAGCATCATGGGCTCCACCGGGACGTATGGCGCGCTCGGAACGGGCGGCAGCATCGCGAGCGGCACCGGCCACGGCAGCGGCATCGGCTACGATAGCGGCTTCGCAAAAGATCTCGGCAACACCGGGTACCGGTTCTCGCCGAACTTCAGCCCGACGAACCCGCCGCCGCTGCCCAAGTAACGTCGCCGCGGCGCCGGCGGGTCGCGATGGGGCATCGCCGCCCCGGTGGCGTACGGAGAGCGTCGCTCAAGTGGGCGATTCGGCGCGCATGTGCGCTGGCATCGGATATGCCGCAGGACGTAGGCTCCGATTCGCGTCCAGAAGGAGGCGACCGATGATCCTCGACACGCACACCGATCCGCTGACCATCGATGGTATTCGCCGCCATCTGACGAGCGACGCGCCCGGTCGGCTGTATCTCTTCTCGGGCGTCAGCTCGACCAACGACTGCCTGCGCGATCTCGCGCTGCGCGGCGCCCACGAGGGCACGGTGGTCGTCGCGGAGGCTCAGCGTGCCGGACGAGGTCGCCTGGGTCAGCGCTGGTTCTCGCCACCTGGCGTGAACATCTATGCCTCCGTGCTCTTCCGGCCGCGCATCGCCGCCGATGATGTCCTGATCTTCTCGTTCATCGCGTCGCTGGCGCTGATCGACGCGCTCGAGCCGCTCGGCGTGTCGGCAGCGATCAAGTGGCCGAATGACGTCCTCGTGCAGGGTAAGAAGCTCGCGGGCACGCTGGTGGACTGTGGCATGCGCGACGCCGGCGTGGACTACGTCATCCTCGGCATCGGCGTGAACGTCAACGTCGGCATCCCGGCCCTCCGCGAGGCGCTCGGCGAGGCCGCCCGCTTCTCGACCTCGGTCCGCGCCGTGCTTGGGCACGAAGTCGACCGCGGCGCACTGCTGGCCGCGTGGCTCGACCGGCTCGAGGCCTGGAAACGCCGCTGGGACGACGACGGGCCCGCCGCAGTGAGGAAAGCGTGGTCGGACCGGGACATCCTGACCGGTCGACGGGTCGAAGTCCGCGGCCCGGGAACGACGTTCGAGGGGCGCGTGCTCGGGCTCGCCCCCGCGGGGGGCCTCATGGTGCTCGATACGCTGGGCCGTCGACACCGCATCACGACCGAGGAGGTGCGGCTGCACGACTGACCTGAGACGCCCGGCTACCCTCCGCGCCGGAGCGTCCTCAGGTAGGCCATCAGATCGGCCATCTCCTCTCCGCGAAACATCGGCCACGGCCGGCGATCGCGCGGCGGGCGCGGGTCGTCGACGAACGTATGGTTCCAGAGCGCGGCCAGGACTCCGGCCGGCGCGTCCACGTGACGGGATCGCGTGAGATCCGACGCCGGCTTCCCGCGCTCGCCGAAGAGCGCGTGGCAATCCAGGCAGCCCTTGTTGACGGCGAGCAGGACGCCGCGACGCGGATCGCCGGACTGCCGGAAGTAACGCACCGAATAGAGATACGCGACGAGATCGGCGATCTCCCCGGGCCGCAGGGTGGGCGGCGTGATCTGTCGCGCCTCCATGGCCTGCAGCATCCTGGGCGCCTTGTTCCACATGGCCCCCGCGAACTCGATGAGACTCCGCTCGGCTGCCCCCTCGACGAGGTCCGGTCCTTCGGCATCGCCTCGTGGGACGATCGGGTGGCAGACCACGCAGCGCTTATCGGCGAACAGCAGGCGGCCGCTGCTCGCGCTGCCGGGCAAGACGAAGAGCTCGACCCGCGTGGCCTTCGGTGCGGCGGACTTGAGATAGGCGATGAGGTCGACGAGCTCCGAGCCCTGGAATGCCATCGGGGCGATGCCCCGGTCACGCATGACCGCCGTCATCTTGGCGGCGTGGTTCCACATCGCGGCCGCGATGGCGATCGGTGAGGCGTAGGCCACGAGATTCGTCAAGTCCGGGCCCACGGCGCCGCCGCCCGTCCCCACCGTGTGGCAGGTGGCGCAGCGCCTGGCGGCGAACACCCGTCGGCCCGCGGCCGGATCGCCCTTGCGATCGAAGTAGTTCAGCGTGTACAGATACGCGGCCAGAGCACCGATCTCCCGGTCATCGAGTGTGGGTCGCGAGATGCCGAGCGCGCGCATCCGCGCCGCCATCGCCGGCGTATGGTTCCAGAGCGTGGCGGCCAGGTCGAAAAACGTGCGCGGACGTGTGACGCGGCCGAGGTCGGGGCCGACGGTGCCACCCACACCGCTCACCGCGTGACAGCGCGCACAGCCTTTCGCGCTGAAGAGCTTTTCGCCGGCGATGGGATCCTGCGCCGGGCCGAAGAGCGGCTGGGCGGTGGACAGGCCGGCAGCGGCCAGCACGAGAAGCGCGACGAGTACGCCGATCTGCCCGTAACTCACGCGCCGCTATCCTATCCGTGTCCGCGACGACAAGGCAACGTGCGCGCCCCCGGCGCCGCCGTTCCCGGTCAAATGCCCTGGACCGGCGGCGCCGGGCGATCCTACTCGATGACGAGCTTCAGCACGCCCGGGTGGAAGGCGTGTCGCACCTGCGCGTTGTCGAAGACGGCCACGCCGAAGTGCAGTTCTTTTTGCTCGGCGAACTGCACGTCGAACTCACTGCCCGTCGTGAGCTTGCGCCACATCACCACCGTGTACATCCCGTCCTTCCAGGTGACCCGAGCCTGGATGTCGCCGCGGTCGCCGGTGAAGGAGCCGACGATGATACCCGGGACCTCGTCGCCCGGCTTGTACTTGGCGTCGTCGAACGGCTCTTTCTCGGCGTCGAGGATCCAGTAAGGCGGCGCCGGCTTGTTGCCCTTGAGCCCGAACTTCGGTCCCTTCTTGTCTTCGCTCACGTTGTTGGCGTAACCGCCGCCGGTGTTCGGGTCGCTCTTGCGGCCCGCGTTCGGCGCTCTGTCCTTGTCGTATCGGGTGCCATCCAGGTACTGGTCGTCGACCTGACCGACGGTCCCCGTCCGCACGCCCTTCAGGTGCCACATGTCGGCCCGCTCGTTGGCGTTGGGCAGGTACTTGTTGCCGTACGGCTTGCCCTCACCGGTGTGGCAGGCGGCCATGCAGCCCCGCTGCGCGAAAGCGGGCGACGAGACGTTCCAGATCATCGCGAACTTGTCTTCGTAGAACGTGTTGTTGTCGCCACCCTTGTCGTCCGGGTCCTTCAGCTGCTTCCAGGAACCGTCCGCCTGCTTCTGCCACGGCCCGCGGCGCAGGCTGTGCGTCGGGTCCTTGTACTGCGCGTAGAAGTAGATCGTCTCCTGCGCCACGACCGAGCGCAGGCTGACCTCCGTCGTGCCGCCCGGCAAGTTCTTGCCGCCCATGACCTTCACGACAACGGGTTGCGCGCCGTTCCAGACGGTGTCCAGCGAGCCGTCGAGCGCCGGCGGCGCCGGGACTTTCCTCGAGACGAGGACGTTCTTCTGCTGTGCGTCAGCAGCGTCGGTCGCAAGACCCGACGCGGCGCCGGCCACGGTTGCCAGCAGGGTCATGAGCACTGTCGAGCGTTTCATGGCAGCCCTCCCCGCCGGAAACCAGACCTCCGCTGGCCCGGCGACACTCATCGACCGTAGGTCTCATCGATGCCCGCGCGGATCCGCACGACGTCCCAGCCCGCCCGGGTCATTCGAGACGCGTCCAGCGCCTCGTCCATGCAGATGTCTCAGGTGACCGCGTGATTGTCGGTGTAGCAGGAGAGCAGACTGACGTGCCCGACGCTCCTGTCGCAGCCGCAATAGCAATGCAGCTGGTCGAGGACGTCCGGGATGTCGCGCGCGACCTGGTGGGCACGCGCCGCCTTGCCGTTGAAGCGCGCGGGATCGAGGGTCGGACGCGTCTCGCGGCGACGGATATTGCGGTCGGCGTCAGGGCGGCCAGGTGACTGCTCGGATCCGCCCCATGTCCACCACACCAGGGCGCCACCGCCGATCGCCGGCAACCCCAGGACAGCAGCCGCCAGCAGCCGTCGTCGCGAGACGAATCGAGCGCGCGGTCCCGATACCATCAGGGCGCCTGCCTCGCATCGGTCGTGCCAAAAAGAAGTGCGAGCATCGACGCGGACTTTCGGCGCGCGCCCACGGCAGCGTGGGGCGACGGCGCCACGGCCAGGGGCATCCGCGCCTCGCCCCCGCCGGGACGCCCGCTCGTCACAGCAGCCGGCGACTGGTCGCGCAGGCCACCGCTTCGAGGCGGCTGTGAACGTCCAGCTTGGTGAAGATGTTCTGCACGTGGTTGCGGATCGTGGCGCGGCTGACACCCAGGCGCTGCGCGGCCGTCGCGGTTCCGAGGCCCGCGGCGAGCAAGCGCAAGACCTCGAGCTCACGTGCCGAGAGCCTGGCTGCGGGCTCGGGGTCGGCTCCGGCCCTTGCCCGCGCGCCACGTCCGACGCGCTCGCGGATGAGCTGATGCAGACGCTTGCTGCTCGTGACGTCCCGGAGCACGTGGACGATGAACGGGCCATCTCCGCGCTCGTCGGCGATGGCCGAGGCGCTGACGTTGAACCAGCGCGTCTCGCCCGTCTTCGTGCGCGTCGCCATGTCGAAGCTGTGATCGAGTCCGTTGAAGCGCAGCGCTGGCGCCACGTCGCAGCGGCTGACGCACCGTGGAGTTCCCGTGGAGCCCGGTCCGGCGAGGACGTCGTGGCACGCGCGCCCGACGACGTCGCTGGCGCGGTAGCCCATCATCGCCTCGGCCGCGCGGTTCCACAGCACGATCCGGTTGTCCTCGGTCGTCACGAAGACGCCGTCGGGTGCCGTCTCGAGCAGTTGCTTCAGCATCCCCATCGGCGCTGCCGCGTTCCCGTTCCCGTCGCTCGTGCCGGCCATGGCGCTTATCCGGATGCATTATGCGCGGGGCGTGCCACGCCGGTCCGGCTTTGGTATCGCGTTGATCGATCCGGGAGCCGTCGACAGGACCGTCCCAGCCCCGCCCCAGGTGAGGCATGGGCGCCGCACTGCGACCGCGGCGCGGGCGTGTCCGTGCCGTCGCGCGTCCCGCGAACCCCGCGGAAACACGTCAGGCGCCCGGGGTCGCGTCGCGGCCGGAAGCATGGACGGCGTGGCACAGGCCTTGCCCCCGTGGTCACGAGCATGGCAGGCACCGCGCGCCGGCATCCCCTTCACGTGACGCTCGACGGCAACGAGGCGGCGGCGCGCGTCGCCTACAAGCTCAGCGACGTTATCGCGATCTATCCCATCACGCCGTCTTCCACGATGGGCGAATGGGCCGACCAGTGGGCGTCACTGCAGATGCCGAACCTCTGGTCGACGGTGCCGACGGTGGCGGAGCTCCAGAGCGAGGGCGGCGCCGCCGGCGCCTTGCATGGCGCGTTGCAGGCGGGGGCGCTCGCCACCACGTTCACCGCCTCGCAGGGCCTGCTGCTGATGATCCCGAACATGTACAAGATCGCCGGCGAGCTCACGCCCACCGTGTTCCACGTGGCGGCGCGCGCGCTGGCAACGCAGGCGCTGTCGATCTTCGGCGACCACAGCGACGTCATGGCCACGCGGGCCACGGGCTTCGCGATGCTCGCGTCCAGCTCGGTGCAGGAGGCCGGGGACCTCGCGGCCATCGCGCACGCGGCGGCGCTCGAGTCGCGTGTTCCGTTCCTGCACTTCTTCGACGGCTTCCGCACGTCTCACGAGGTCGCGAAGGTCGAGGCGCTCGGGGACGACGTCCTGCGCGCGCTCGTCGACGAGCGTACCGTCCTCGCCCATCGCGCTCGGGCGCTCTCACCCGAGCGCCCGGTGGTCCGCGGCACCGCGCAGAACCCGGATATCTACTTCCAGGCGCGCGAGGCCTCGAACCCCTACTACTTCCGGTGCGCCGAGGTCGTGCAGTCCGTGATGCGCCGTCTTGCGACGCTCACCGGGCGCACGTACGACCTCGTGGAATATGTCGGCGCACCGGACGCGGAGCGCGTCGTCATCCTCATGGGCTCGGGCGCCGATACGGCGGCGGAGACGGCCCACGCGCTGAATGCCCGCGACGAGCGCGTCGGCGTGGTCAAGGTCCGGCTGTACCGGCCGTTCCCCGCCGCCGCCCTGCTCGCCGCGCTGCCCGCGACGACCCGTGCGATCGCCGTGCTGGACCGCACCAAAGAGCCCGGCAGCGCCGGCGAGCCACTCTACCTGGACGTCGTCGCCACGCTCAGCGAAGCGGCCGCCGCCGGGACGGCCGGCTTCGTCACGCCTCCACGCACCATCGGTGGCCGGTACGGGCTGTCCTCCAAGGAATTCACGCCCGGCATGGTGAAGGCGGTCTTCGACGAGCTGGCGGCGGCACGTCCCCGCAATCACTTCACGATCGGCATCGAGGACGACGTGACGTTCACGAGCCTCGCCTGGGACGCCGGCTTCTCGACGGAATCGCCTGACACCGTCCGCGCCGTGTTCTACGGGCTCGGCGCCGACGGCACCGTGGGCGCGAACAAGAACTCCATCAAGATCATCGGCGAGGAGACGGCCGGCTACGCCCAGGGCTACTTCGTCTACGACAGCAAGAAGTCCGGCTCGATGACCATCTCGCATCTTCGCTTCGGGCCGCGGCCGATCCGCGCGCCGTACCTGATCGAGCGCGCGACGTTCGTCGCCTGCCATCAGTTCGGCTTCCTCGAGCGGCTCGACGTCCTGCAGGCCGCCGAGCCCGGCGCGGTCTTCCTGCTGAACTCACCGTACGGCCCCGACGAGGTCTGGGGGCACCTTCCGCACTCCGCGCAGGCGCAGCTGATCGAGAAGCGGCTGCGATTCTTCGTCATCGACGGCTCGCGGGTGGCGCGGGAGGCCGGGATGGCGGGCCGCGTGAACACGATCATGCAGACGTGCTTCTTCGCGATCAGCGGCGTGCTGCCGGCGACGGAGGCGGTGATCGCGATCAAGCACTCTATCGAGAAGACGTATGGCCGCCGCGGTGAGGCCATGGTGCGGAAGAACTTCGCCGCCGTCGACGCCACGCTGGCGCACCTCTACGAGGTGAAGGTGCCCGAGCGGCTGACGGCGCCGTTCGACGTCCGCCCCCCGGTCCCCGACGCCGCGCCCGCGTTCGTGCGCGAGGTGACGGCGCGGATCATCGCCGGCGACGGCGATCGCCTGCCGGTGAGCGCGCTCCCCGCCGACGGCACGTATCCGAGCGGGACGACACGCTGGGAGAAGCGCAACATCGCCCTCGAGATCCCGAGCTGGGACGAGAGCCTCTGCATCCAGTGCGGCAAGTGCGTGCTGGTGTGCCCGCACGCCGTCATCCGGTCCAAGGTCTATGCGCCCGCCGCGCTCGCGGCGGCTCCGGCCGGCTTCAAGTCCGCGCCCGCGAAGTGGCGGGAGTTCGGCGATGCGCGCTACACGCTGCAGGTCTCGCCGGAGGACTGCACCGGCTGCGCGCTCTGCGTGGAGATCTGCCCGGCCAAGAGCAAGAGCGAGGTGCGCCACAAGGCGATCGACATGGTGCCCGCGCGGCCGGCGCACGACGCCGAGGTGGCCAACTGGGAGTTCTTTCTCGGTCTGGCGATCCCCGAGCGGGCGCCGCTCAATCCCGCGCTCGTCAAGGACGTGCAGCTGCTGGAGCCGCTGTTCGAGTTCTCCGGCGCCTGTGCCGGCTGTGGCGAGACGCCCTATCTCAAGGCGGTCAGCCAGCTCTTCGGGGATCGCGCGCTCATCGCCAACGCCACCGGCTGCTCGTCGATCTACGGCGGTAGCCAGCCCACCACGCCGTGGACGACCAACGCGGCCGGCCGCGGCCCGGCGTGGGCGAACTCGCTGTTCGAGGACAACGCGGAGTTCGGCCTCGGCATGCGCCTGGCGCTCGACCGGCAGGCCGCCTACGCGCGCGAGCTGCTCGGCCGCCTCGACGGCGCCGTGGGCGATCTCGCGGGGCCGCTCCACGACGCGGACCAGTCCACCGAGGCCGGCATCGACGCGCAGCGAGCGCGCGTGGCGGCGCTCAAGCGCCGGCTGGCCACCGTCGACTCACCGGCCGCGCGCGATCTCGCCAGCGTGGCCGACGCGCTGGTCGAGAAGAGCGTCTGGATCGTCGGCGGCGACGGCTGGGCCTACGACATCGGCTACGGTGGCCTCGACCACGTGCTCGCCTCCGGGCGGAACGTGAACGTGCTGGTCCTCGACACCGAGGTCTACTCGAACACCGGCGGCCAGGCGTCCAAATCCACCCCGCGCGGGGCGGTGGCGAAGTTCGCGGCGGGCGGCAAGGGCGGCGCCAAGAAGGATCTGGCGCTGATGGCGATGACGTACGGACACGTCTACGTCGCGCGCATCGCCATGGGCGCCAACGACGCCCACACGCTGCGCGCCCTGCGCGAGGCCGAGGCGTACGACGGCCCGTCGCTGGTCATCGCCTACAGTCACTGCATCGCGCACGGCTACGACCTGCGGCACGGCCTGGACCAGCAGAAGGCGGCCGTGCTTTCGGGCCACTGGCCGTTGCTGCGCTACGACCCGCGGCTCGCGGCCGCAGGCCAGAATCCGCTGCAGCTCGACTCGAAGGCGCCGAGCGTGCCGCTCAAGAGCTACGCCTACAACGAGACGCGCTACACCATGCTCGCCCACAGCGATCCCGAGGCGGCCGCGCGGCTGCTGGCGCTCGCCGAAACGGACGTGGCCGCGCGCTGGCGACTGTACGAGCACCTCGCCTCGACACCGAACACGGCCGGGAGGACCTCGCATGATTGACCTGTCGACCCGGTATCTCGGCCTGCCCCTCGGGAGCCCGCTCGTCGTCTCGCCCTCGCCGCTGTGCGAAAGCCTCGACAACATCCGCGCGATGGAGGACGCGGGCGCGGCCGCCGTCGTCCTGCACTCGCTGTTCGAGGAGCAGCTCGACGTCGAGAGCGTCCACCTCGACCGCTATCTCACGCACGGCGCCGAGAGCCATGCCGAAGCGCTCGATTACTTTCCCGATCTGACCGGGTACAACCTCGGTCCGGACGGATATCTCGAGCATCTGCGCCGAGCCAAGGAGGCGGTCGGGATCCCGATCATCGGCAGCCTCAACGGCGTCTCCACCGGGGGCTGGATCCAGTTCGCGAAGGAGATCGAGCAGGCGGGCGCCGACGCCCTCGAGCTGAACGTCTACTATCTGCCGACCGACCCCGCGCTGACGGCGGGGCAGGTCGAGACGATGTACGCCGAGCTGCTCGGTGACGTGAAGCGCAGCGTGTCGATCCCGGTCGCCGTCAAGCTCGGGCACGCCTTCACCGCCCTCGCGAACCTCGCGCGGCGTCTGGACGCCGTGGGCGCCGACGGGCTCGTGCTGTTCAATCGCTTCTACCTGCCCGATTTCGACCTCGAGCGCCTGGAGGTGGCGCCACGCCTGACGCTGTCGAGCCCGCACGAGCTGCTCGTGCGCCTGCACTGGGTGGCCATCTTGTATGGCCACGTGCGCGCCGATCTGGCGGTCACCGGCGGCGTCCACGGATCCGCGCAGGTCCTGAAGGCCATGATGGCCGGGGCCCGGGTCGCCATGATGACGTCGGCCTTGCTGCAGCAGGGCATCCCGCACCTCGCGCGCGTGCGGGCGGACCTCGTCGACTGGATGGAAGCGCGCGAGTACGCGTCGATCGCCGAGATGCAGGGCAGCATGAGCTATCGCGCGGTGGCGGAGCCGGCCGCGTTCGAGCGCGCGAACTACATGAAGGTGCTGAGCTCCTACGCGCTGCGACGGAGCCCGTGAGCGTGGTGTATCGCGGCTCCCACCTCCTCGCCGAGCCGATGTTCAACAAGGGCAGCGCCTTCACCGCGGCCGAGCGCGCGGCGCTCCGGCTCGAAGGCCTCCTGCCGGCGGCGGTCAACACGATCGAGCAGCAGAGCGCTCGCGTCGTCGAGAATCTGGCCCGCAAGACAGACCCGCTCGAGAAGTACATCGGGCTGGCTTCGCTGCAGGATCGCAACGAGCACCTCTTCTATCACGTGCTCTGCGGCCACCTCGAGGAGTTCCTCCCCATCGTGTACACGCCGACGGTCGGCCGCGCGTGCCAGGAGTTCAGCCACATCTTCCGCCGTGCGCGCGGGCTGTGGATCACCCCCGACCACCGTGGACGCATCGTCGACGTGCTCGGCAACGCGCCGTTCGAGGACGTGCGGCTCATCGTCGTCACCGACAACGAGCGGATCCTCGGCCTCGGCGACCAGGGCGCGGGCGGCATGGGAATTCCGATCGGCAAGTGCACGCTGTACAGCGCCGCGGCCGGGATTCATCCCAGCCAGACGCTGCCGGTGAGCCTCGATGTTGGCACCGACAACCGGGCGCTGCTCGACGACGACCTCTACCTCGGCTGGCGCCATCCCCGGCTGCGCGGCGCCGCCTATGACGAGATCGTCGACGAGTTCGTGATGGCCGTGCGCCGCCGCTTTCCGCGCGCGCTGCTGCAGTGGGAGGACTTCAAGAAGCAGAACGCCTTCGACCTCCTGGACCGCTACCGTCGGGTGCTGCCGTCGTTCAACGACGACATCCAGGGGACGGGCGCCTGCGTCCTCGCCGGCCTGCTCGCCGCCGGCCGCGCGGTGGGGCGTTCGTTGGCACGCGAGCGTGTGCTGATTCTCGGCGCCGGTGCCGCCGGGATCGGGATCGCGCGCGTGCTGCGCGACGCCTTCGAGCGCGAGGGCCTGGCGGCCGCGGACGTGACACGGGCGATCGCCGTCGTCGAGGTGACGGGGCTGCTCGTGGACGGCGCCCAGCCGCTCGACGCGTTCCAGCAGCCGTTCGCGTGGCCGGCCCTGCTGGCCGCCAGCGCCGGAGTGAAGCCGGGCGACGACCTGGAGGCGATTGTGCGCGCGCTCCGGCCCACGGCACTGGTCGGCGTGTGTGGCCAGGGCGGCGCCTTCACCAAGGCGGCCGTACAAGCGCTCACGGAGGGCGCCGGGCGGCCGATCGTCCTCCCGCTCTCGAATCCAACGGCGCAATGCGAGGCCGCGCCCGAGGACGTCGTCGCGTGGAGCGAGGGCCGGGCGCTGATCGCCACCGGCAGCCCGTTTCCGCCGGTGCTGCACGCGGGCCGGCCCCGGCGGGTCGGCCAGAGCAACAACGCATTCATCTTCCCGGGCCTCGGCCTCGGCGCGCTCGTCGCCGAGGCGCGCGAGGTCACCGACGGCATGTGTCTGGCCGCCGCGCGAGCGCTCGCCAGCCACGGCGACGACGCCGACGTCGCGGACGGAACGCTCTATCCACGCATCGGAGATCTTCGACGGGTTGCCGGGCACATCGCCGAGGCCGTGGTCCGTGCCGCCCGCGACGATCGCGTGGGCCGGACGATCGACGACGCCGCCGTCCCCGACGCCGTCGCCGCCGCGCGCTGGGAGCCCCGCTACCCGGAGGGAGCAGCGACCCGCCGCTGACTCGGGCGGGTAGGAAGTGAGAGGTTGCCATGAAGCGCCTGGAGGCCCGGACCGCGATCGTGACCGGGGCCGCCCGGGGCATCGGACGCGCGATTGCGCTGCGACTCGCCGCCGAGGGCGCGCGAGTCGCGGTGAACTACCGGACGAGCGAGATGGAGGCCAAGCAGGTCGTCGAGGAGATCGTCGCCGGCGGCGGTGAGGCGCTCCTGATCCAGGCCAACGTGTGCGACGCGGCCGAGTCGCGCGGCGTCGTCCGCCGCGTGGTGGACCAGTGGGGCCGGCTGGACATCCTCGTGAACAACGCCGGCATCACCCGAGACCGCTCGCTGCGCAAGCTGACCGACGAGGACTGGCTGACCGTGATCGACAACAACCTCCACAGCGTCTATCTGTGCACGACCGCGGCCATCCCCGTCATGACCGAGCAGCGGTATGGCCGAATCATCAACATCAGCTCGTACGTCGGCCAGGCGGGAAACTTCGGCCAGGCCAATTACGCGGCCAGCAAGGGCGGCATCATTGCCTTCACCAAGACGGCCGCCCTCGAGCTCGCGAAGTTCAACGTCACCGTCAACGCGATCGCCCCGGGCTTCACGCGGACCGACATGCTGGCGAAGGTGGCCCCCGAGATCCAGGAGCAGATCAAGGCCCGGATCCCACTCGGCCGTTTCGGGGAGCCCGATGAGGTCGCCAAGGTGGTCGTGTTCGTCGCCGCCGACGGCGATTACATCACCGGCCAGCAGATCAACGTCAATGGCGGCATCTACATGTGACGAGATCCGGCCACATATAAAGGATGCGACAGGCGGCGCCCAGGGGGTGGGGCAAGCTCGCACCATGGCCCGCGGTCGTGTCGAGTCGCAAGTCAGCGAAAACGCGTCGTTTCGATCCGGCATCCCGGATGCATCGCTGATCGCCGGGGAGTACGCGTAAGAGGAGGCGACGATGCGGCCCCTCGCATGGGACAGCGATCTACGGTTCGAGATCGAACGGCTGGAGCGGTTCGTCGAACGGTTCGAGGAGCTGTGGGAGGCGCCGGCAATGGCGGCCGGATACTACCGGGCGGCCCGGCTCATCGTCTCCGAGGCAAACGAGGCGATGGTCGTCACGGCCGACCTGCCCGGCGTCAATGCGGAGGACCTCGCGCTCACTCTCGCCGGCGACGTGCTGACCCTGAAGGGTGAAGACGGGAAGGACACCTTCCTCCGCACCGTCCGACTGCCGATGCCGGTGGACGCGAGCGGGGTCACCGCGACTTTCAAGAACGGCGTGCTCGTCGTGACGCTGCCGAAGACGCCGGCCGTGCCGGCGACGACGATCCCCGTGAAAACCGAGTAGAGGCCTCAGGCCGCCGTCGGCGCGTCCGCGCGCCACGTGCACAGCGGGTCTTCAGCGAAGACATCGCCGGTGGCGGCCCACGCCCTCGCCCGGGAGCCGCCGCAGATGGTCCGAAACTCGCACGCGCCGCAGCGCCCGCGCAACAGCTCCGGGCGTCGCAGTCCGCGAAACAGCGGTGCATAGCGGTACACGTCGAGCGGCATCACGTCGCGAACGTTGCCGGCCACCAGCGGCAGGAACCCCGATGGCATCACGGCGCCCGTCGCCGAGATGAACATGATGCCGTTTCCGTCGCGGATCCCCCACCCCGCCCGGCCGGCCGCCGGCTCGGCGGCGCTCCGGCCCGCCGCGCGCAGCTGCTGGATGACGACCCGGCGATAGTGCGGCGCCTCCGTCGTGCTGACGACGAACGGCCAGCGCCCGGCGCTCGCGGCGAGTGAGCGGAGCCGGCGCTCGCACGTCACCGGATCGACCGGCGTCAGCGTCCGGCCGCGACCGACGGCGACCAGGAAGAAGAGGCTCCACCGCGCGGCGCCGAGGGCAGCCACCACCTTGGCCGTGTCCTCGAGCAGCGGCTCGGTGTCCGCGGTGACGAGCGTGTTGATCTGCAGCGGAACGCCGGCGGCCACGATTCGCTGGGCGGCGGCCAGGGTCCAGCCGAAACAGCCGAGCACGCCGCGGACGGCGTCGTGATGAGCCGCGCTCGGTCCGTCGAGACTCACGGACATCGCGCTGACGCCGGCCCCGGCGAGCTCGCGCACGACCGCGTGCGTCACGCCGAGTGTGGCGCTCGGCGCCACGGACACGGCGAGGCCACGCGCCACCGCCGCCCGGACGAGCCCCGTGAGATCGCGGCGCTTCAGCGGATCGCCGCCCGTGAAGATCACGTGCGGCCTCGGCCCGGCGCCGAGCGCGAGGGCGTCCAGGACTTGCTCGCACTCCGCCGTCGTCAGCTCGTCAGGGGCGCACTCACGCTGCGCCTCCGCGCGGCAGTGCCCGCAGGCCAGATCGCAGGCGCGCGTGAGCTCCCAGTACACGCGCGCCGGCGCCTGGTCGTACGCCGGCACGCTCACGGCCGGGCGCCGAGTGGCACGAAATCGCGCCGAGCCGGGCCGACATAGAGCTGACGTGGACGGGCGATCTTCTGCTCCTGGTCGCCGATCATCTCCTGCCACTGCGCGAGCCAGCCCGCCGTGCGCGGAATGGCGAAGAGCACGGGGAACATCTCCACCGGGAAGCCCATCGCCTCGTAGATCAGCCCGGTGTAGAAGTCCACGTTGGGGTAGAGCCGCCGCCTGACGAAATAGTCGTCCTGGAGCGCGATCCGCTCGAGCTCCAGCGCCACCGGCAGCAGGAGGCTCGGCCGCGTCGCCGCGAAGACTTCGTCGGCGACGCGCTTGATGATCCGCGCGCGCGGATCATAGTTCTTGTAGACCCGATGGCCGAAGCCCATGAGCTTGGCCTCACCCTTCTTCACGCGTGCGATGAAGTCGCCGACACGCGCCACACCGCCGATCTCGCGCAGCATGCGGAGGACGGCCTCGTTGGCGCCGCCGTGCAGCGGTCCGTAGAGCGCCGCCGCGGCCGCCGCCACCGCCGAGTACGGATCGACGCCGGACGAGCCCACGCTGCGCATGGCGTTCGTCGAGCAGTTCTGCTCGTGATCGGCGTGGAGCACGAACAGCACGTCGAGGGCACGCTCGAGCGCCGGCTCCGGCTTGTACTTCAGCTCCGTCATCTTCCAGACCATGCTGAGAAAATTGCCGGGGTACGTCAGGTCGTTGTCCGGGTAGACGTACGGGCGCCCGAGCGCGTGGCGGAACGCGAAGGCGGCCAGCGTCGGCACCTTGGCGATCAGCCGGTAGATCTGGAGCATGCGGTGCCCCGGGTCACGATAGAGCTTCGCGTCGGGATAGAACGTGCTGAGGGCGGCCAGCGAGGAGATCAGCATGCTCATCGGATGCGCGTCGGGATGGAAGCCGTCCATGAACTTCTTGACGTTCTCGTGCACCCACGTGTGGTGGGTGATCTGCCAGGTCCAGTCCTCGAGCTGCTTGGCCGCCGGCAGCTCGCCGTGGACGAGCAGATAGGCGACCTCCAGGAACGATGCCCGCTCCGCCAGCTGCTCGATCGGGTAGCCCCGATACCATAGAAGGCCCTTGTCGCCGTCGATGAACGTGATCGCACTGCGCGTCGAGGCGGTGTTCATGAACGCCGGATCGTAGGACACCAGGCCGATCGCCTGGAAGTCGGTGGCGCGCAGCGCGCCGTGGACGATCGGCCACTCGCACGTCCGTCCCGTGCGATTGTCGGTGACAGTCACGCTCTGGTTCGCCATGGCTACCCTCCGCTCAACGCCCCCGATCCTTCACCGTCAGGACCGGACACGGCGCGAGCCGAATGACCTTGTCCGCCACGCTGCCCACGAGCAGCCGCTGGACCTCTCCGCGACCATGCGTCGCCATGACGATGAGCCCGGCCTCGTGCTCACTCGCGGCCGTGACGATCTCCTGGTACGGCGTACCGCCACGGATGAGGGTCATGACCTTGCATCCGGCGCCCTGCGCGCGTGTCGCCCACGCCTCCAGCGTCGCCGCGCACTCGCGCCCGGCGGCCGAGAACTCGCTCACGTGCTCCGTGGTGAACGGGCCGCTGAACGTACGCGGCAGCGGAGGCAGCTCGTCGGCCTCACGTGGGACACCGAGCTGATGCTCGGCCTGGCGCGCGCGCTCCGCCGCGCGCGCTTCTTCCTGGGCGTACCGGATGCGCATCTCCAGCGGCGTGATGGGCACCACGTGCAGCAACACGAGCTCGGCGCCGAGCGCGCTCGCCAGACGCCGGGCCATGGCCCACGCACGCTCCGAGCCGGACGAGAAGTCCGTGGGGACGAGGATCCGGGCGATAGGTCCATCCAGTGTCATGGCCGACACCTCCTGTCCGAGAAGTCGCGATCGCCCGAGCGCCGTCAGGCGCTGTGGAACCACAACAGGCGCATGATGCCGGGGCTCTGCGTCTGCCGAGCCAGCTCGAGCGCGTCATTCACTCCGGACGTGCACCGCACCTGCTCGGCGCCGGGCTCGGCGGCGTTCAAGACCCCGAGGCAGCGTTTGGAGCAGGCGACATCGAACCGCCGGTGCGGCGCTCGATCGACGTCGTCGCTGTACGAGAGAGGCGGCGGCACATCCGAGAAGTAACCTCTCCTGGGTGACGTCGCGGTCGACGGCGCTGGCAGTAACGAGCAGGCCACCACGTCGCGATGCCGACGTGATGGCCGGCTGCCCGGCGCGGTACGCACGGTCAGGCAGGCGATGCCGTCTTCGAGTGGACAGCGGATCGTATGCTGCGTCAGTGTCTGCCGTGTCATAAAATTCCCCCGTCCCGCGCCGGGCGCCAGCTTGCGCAACGGGGGTGCATCGACGATGCCAGGGCGGCGGCGAGGAATTTTCAGGATATAGAAGCAGCTGAAAGGGATGTCGCCGCCCCAGTGGGACTCCGCCGCCCCACGGCGCGTTCGCTCACGCGCGCAGTCCGTACTTGCGGAGCTTGTAGCGCAGCACGCGCTCGCTGATGCCGAGCGCCTCGGCCGCGCGGGTCTGCACGCCGCCCGCCGCGACGAGCGCGTCGTGGATGAGCCGCCGCTCCAGGCCCTCGGTGGCGGCCGGCAGGCTCGCGGCATCGTCCGCGGCGACCGCCGGCTCACGCACCCCCAGCGGCAGGTCGCCCAGACCGATCACGTCGTCGCGGGTGAGCACGACGGCGCGCTCGATCAGGTTCTCCAGCTCGCGCACGTTGCCCGGATAGTCGTACCGCAGCAGCGCGTCACGGGCCTCGGCCGTGAGGCCGCGGATCGGCTTGCTGTTGTCGCGGGCCAGGCGCATGAGGAAGTGCTCGAGCAGCGGCGGGATGTCGGCTCGCCGGTCGCGCAGCGGCGGCACCGTGACCGTGACGACGTTGATCCGGTAGTAGAGGTCGTCACGGAAGGTGCCCGCCCGCACGGCCGATTCCAGATCTCGATGCGTGGCGGCCAGCAGCCGCACGTCGACGCCGATCGACCGGCTCGAGCCCAGCCGCTCGATCTCGCGCTCCTGCAGCACTCGCAGCAGCTTCACTTGAAGATGTAGCGGAAGGTCGCCGATCTCGTCCAGGAACAGGCTGCCGCCCTGGGCGGCCTCGAACCGGCCCTGGCGGGCGGCGTGGGCGCCGGTGAATGCGCCCTTCTCGTGGCCGAACAGCTCGGCCTCGAGCAGCGTCTCCGGCAGCGCCGCGCAGTTCACGCGCACCAGCGGCCGCGCCGCCCGGCCGCTGGCGTAGTGGATGGCCTTGGCAATGAGCTCCTTGCCGGTGCCGCTCTCGCCGCGGATGAGGACGGTGGCGTCGCTGGCCGCCACCCGGTGCACGAGCGAGAGCACCTCCTGCATGGCCCCACTCTCGCCGATGATGCCCTCGATGCGATGGCGCTCCTGCAGCGCTTCCCGGAGATCGCGGTTCTCGGCGCGCAGTGCGCGCCGCTCGCGCGCCCGGTCGAGCCGGTGCCGCAAGTCCTCCAGGTTGAGGGGCTTGGCGAGGTAGTCGGCGGCGCCGCCCTTCATTGCGCTGACGGCGCTCTCGACGGTGCCGTAGGCCGTCATGACGATCACCGCCACCTCGGGATCGATGGCCCGCGCCGCCTCCAGCAGGGCGAGGCCCGACAAACCAGGCATCTTCTGGTCGGTCACGATCGCGTCGGCCGACTCGGCCCGGAAGCGCTCCAGCGCGGCGGCGCCGTCGGCCGCCACCGTGACGTCGAAGCCCTGGCGACGCAGGAAGCCGCTCACCAGCTCGCGCTGGGCCGGCTCGTCGTCCACGACCAGCACCCGGAACGGGGCGCTCATCGCGGCACCCCCGGCAGTCGCACGGTGAAGCGGGCGCCGGCGCCCGGCGTGGACTCGACCTCGAGCGACCCGCCGTGGGCCTGCACGATGCGACGGGCGATCGTGAGGCCGAGTCCGAGCCCACCGTTCCTGGTCGTGAAGTACGGATCGAAGATGCGCGGCAGCACGTCGGGCGCGATGCCGGGGCCGGTGTCGGCGACCACGATGGTGATGCCGTCGCGAGCCGGTTGCGCCTCGAGCGTCACCCGGCCACCGCGCCCGGCGGCCTGCACGGCGTTGAGCACCAGGTTGAGCAGCACTTGCTTGAGGTGATCGCGGTCGGCGACGACGCGCGGCAGCGACGACGGCGCCGCCACGCGGACGTCGATCGAGGCGGCCCGAGCCTGCGCCTCCACGAGCGCGGCTAGCTCGCCGAGCAGTGTGTCGACGGCCACCCGAGCCGGCGTCAGCGGCAACGGACGGGCGAGCGCGAGGAAATCCTCGACGATCGTGTTGAGCCGCGTGACCTCGCCCTGCATGAGGTCCACGAAGCGCGCGTACTCGTCGGCGGGCGCCGGCGCGAACTCGGCGCGCAGCCGCTGCAGTCCCATCGACACCGCGTTGAGCGGGTTGCGGACCTCGTGGGCGAAGGCGGCGGCGACGTCGCCGAGCGCGGCCAGGCGCTCGCGCTGGGCCATCTCGGTCTCGAGCGCGCGCAGCTCGCGCAGGTGTCGCTGCTGCGCCCAGAAGATCAGCCCGAGGCCAACCCCGCCCACGAGGAGCACTGCGGCGCCGAGGCCGATTCCGGCTTGCACGTCGCGCCGCCACGCCCGCTCGAGCGGCTCGGTGGAGAACGCGACGGTCAGCTCGCCCTGACGCCCACCGCCGAGCGCGAACGGCCGGGCGATCTCGAAGCGGCCGCCGGTCACGGGCTCGGCCGGCGCAGCGCTGGCCAGCACGACGCGGTCGGGCCCCAGCAGCGACACCGAGGCGACGCCGGCGCGGCCGGCCAGCTCGGCGAGCTGGCGATCGACACCGACGTCGCGACGGAACTCGACCAGCTCGGCGGCGTCGGCGTGGACGGCGATGATGCCGGGAAACGAGGTGGCGCCGATGGCGACGCCGAAGACGCTGCCCTCCCAGAACCGTCGATCGCGGATCGCGCTGGGTGCCGGCCGCTCGCCGGCGTCGGGTGCCAGCGGCGCCATCCAGCGCCGGCCCCACATGTAGCGCATGGGCATCGGCCCCTCGGGGCCGACTCCCTCGCCGCGCGGCCCGTGCATCATCGGCGGTCCGCCTCCCCGCATCCACGGCGGCGCCGGCGGCGTCCACGGCCGGCCGTCGAGGTCGAGCAGGTCGATGCGACGCAGGCCGTTTCGACGCGCCAACCGCGTGAGATCGTCGGGATCGATCGGCCGGCGCAGCAGCTCGTCGACGAGGCGCGCGTTGTCGAACAGCCGCTGGGCCACCGCGGCCTCCACGAGCGCGTCGCCCCGGACCGCGTTGCGGCTGCCGGCCTCCAGCGCGTCGGCCAGCGACTGCGAGGTGCGCTCCAGCTCGGCGCGCAGCTGCGCCTGCGTGCGCCGCGCCGTCGTCGCCGTGAACGCCGCGACGAGCGCGACGAGCAGGACGATCGACGCCAGGAAGTAGCGCGTGGAGAGCCGGGCGCTCATGTCGGTCCTGGAGGTGATCAGCACCCACCGTGCCAGACCGCGCCGCGCCGCAAGATAATGATTTCGCGGGGCCCGCTGGGGGCGCGACAGGCGGGCTGTGGCGCCGGCACCCCGGAGACTCTGGGGCCCGGCCGCCTCACCCACGCTCGATGAAAGCGGGCGCGGGCGCCGGAGGATCCGGCGCCCGCAGAGCGACAGAACGGAACCGGCCTGCCTTTCGAATCCGCTACTCGGCCTCGGCCAGAGGACCGAACGGAACCACGCGGCCCCACGGGTTGACGTGCAGCACGCGATTCTCGCCCTTCGGCCCCTTCAGCTCCACCTGGTAGGCGGTCGCCCACCGGCCCTGGAAGGGCAGCACGCGCTCGATCGTGAATCCCTTGAAGTACTTGTCGACGTACGCGGTCGCCAGCTCCTTGGCCTTCTCCTCCGTCACCGCGTCTGGCGCCGCCGTCGACCCGGCCGCCGCGAGGCCAGGGCACGTGCCGCTGCCCATCCGCGCCCGCATCATGCCCATCCGACCCGGCATGCCGTACGGAGCCGCCTCACCGGACGCCGCCCACCCCGGCCCCATGCCCATGCGCGGACCATACGGTCCGTCCGCGAAGGCCAGGCCTCCGAGCACTCCCACCAATGCCACCGTCAGAACCGTCGCCGTCACTCGCTTCATGGCTCAACGCCTCCTCTCTCGCAACTGACTCCCCTCTTCGCATCGGATGTGCCAGAGCCGGAGATGCGAGAAACCATGAAGTTGCGGCGAACGCCGAGAACGGAACTCGACCGGTTCGTCGACTCTGTCGACGAAACCGTCGACGGATGCCGATCGTGAGGCTGGTGGCGCGTCAGATCTCGTCGCGGCCGGCGTTCACGGGAAGACGAACCATGAAGGTCGCGCCCAGGCCGTCCCCGGCACTTTGCGCAGTCACCGTCCCCCCGTGCGCCTGTACCAGGTGGCGGACGATCGCAAGCCCGAGCCCGAGACCGCTCCCCGGCTTCCGCGTGTACGGATCGTCGGCTTGCCGGAAAGCATCGAAGACGAAGGGCAGGAAATCGGCGCGAATGCCCTTCCCCGTATCCGAGACGCTGATGATCGCGTCAGCGGCGTCTTCAGTCACCCGCACGGTTACTTGCCCCTTCTCCGGAGTAAACTTCAGCGCGTTGCTGAGCAGATTCCCGATGACCTGCTGAAGACGCGCAGCGTCACCGTGAACCGTGACCGGAGTATCGATCGCAACGTCGAGAACGATATTTCTCTTTTCCGCCGCCGGCCGCGCAGTCTCAATGGCGGCAAGCGCGATCATGCCAACATCGTGTGGGCGGCGTTCCAACCGAAGCTTGCCGGCGACGATCCGCGATATGTCGAGGAGATCGTCGACCAGGCGTGCCTGGAGTGCCGCATTGCGCTCGATGGAGTCGATGGCTCGGGCGACCAGCGCCGGATCGGCGTCCTGCTTGCGCAGCATGGGCACCCATCCCATGATCGATGTCAACGGCGTACGCAACTCGTGCGAGAGAGCCGCGACGAACTGATCCTTCGCCTTGTTGACCTCTTCGGCGATCGCCCGCGCCGAATGTTCCGCCTCGTGAAGCCGCGCTAACTCGATCACGATGGCGACGCGATCCGCGACCAGGCCCAGCAGTCTCAGATCGCGATCAGTGAAGTGGTGCGGCATCGCCGCGCCCACGTGGATGGCACCGACCAGCCGTTCACCGATCCGCATAGGAACACCGATGAGCGACTTGATTCGATCACGGAGAAAGGGGCTGACGACATCGACCTCGGAGAGGTCGGGCCAGATCATTCCCTGCTCGCTTGTCGCGATACGACCGGCGACGCCACGCCCCAGCGGGACGTTCACATCCTCCACGACCGCCTCCCGCAGACCGTCCGACGACACAGGCGTGAGATGGGCACCATCGGGCGTCAGGAGGAGAATCGTCGCCGTATCAGAACCGAGGGCGTTACGAACACTTGCGAGCAGCGCCCGCATGATCCCTTCCGCCGATCGCTGACGCAGTGCCGTTTCGGTGATGCGCTGAACCTGGTGGAGCAGCTGCGTGAATTGTTCGGCAGAGTTCCGGGCGGCTTCCTCACGGCGCAAGCGATCGCGCAGCATCTCGTCTGCGCGCGCGAGCGACGTCCTCAGCGCCTCGAGCTCGGCGATTCCCAGCCGCTGGCCGCGAGCGACCATGCCGTCGCCGAGCCGGGATGCCGCCGAGCCGACGGTATCGATGTCGCGCGCCATGCGCCGGGCGACGACCATGATGAGCGCGACCGCGATGATCACGATGAGCCCGCCGATCGAGCCACCGACCCATCCGATTCGCCGGACGGGCCCCACGAATATGTCGGCGGGAATACCGAGATCGACGATCCACCCGGTCGACGCGAGTCTTCGATAGGCGGTCTCGAGCTGAACCCCTTCGCGACTCAGTTTCCGGGCGCGCCCACTCGTCACGTTCCGCGTTTCCGCCAAGTACGTCGCGGGCAGCGGCTGACCAAGGGCATTCGCATGATCGCGGTTTCTGGCGATGAATACACCGTCGCGGCTCACGATGGACACCACCGCGAAGGGCGGCAGTTCGTGCGGTGCGAGAACGGACACGAAACGCGCGGGATCGACCCCCGCGAAGAGAACGTATTTCAGCCTCTGATGGCGAGACACGGGTACCGCCACACCGATATCCGTCGTCGGCGTCGCCCGCCCGCGCAAGAGATCGGAGACGTAAGGCTTGCCGGTCGCGACGACCTGCTTGAAGTATTCGCGGTCGCGGAGGTCGGGCAGCGCGGAGCCGAGCGGACGGGCAAGGTTGAGCCGATGATTCCCGGTCGCATCGATCAGGCCGATCGTGGACCAACCGTGTAGCTCTCGGGCTCGCTTCGCCTCCTCGTAAAAGGCGGCGAGATCGTCGGTGTCGAGCGCTCGTACGAGCGCCAGAGTCTCGAGCGATTTGATCGATGCGCTGATTTCCTTATCGACGGCGGCAGCGAGCGCAGCAACGCTGTCGGTAAGGCGGCTCTCGGCCGCTATACGCTGGTGGTGTACCAGGCTAAGCGTGATGCCGATCGTCACGATGATCAGCGGCACCACGCAAGCCAGCACGAGAACACTGAGATACGACCGCAGTTTCATGTCGTCTTCGCGGACGCTGGGCCGACCCCCTTTCTTCGTTGGCGACGCAGCCGCGGCCGGGATACTAGCACCGCCGTCACACCAATGGCTAGCGACGGCACCTGGGACCGCATTCGTCTAACATTTGCGGGAACTTACAGCATTGACCTGGCGCGGCGTGGACTCACCGTCCAGCCTCGAGTGCGCGCGCCGCGCGCCGGGCGAGATGCAATATACTCCCACGCATGCGCTCGCGGTCTGGGGCGACATGACCGACCGTTTGGCCCCCCGGGAACCGACGTTCCAGGGCTTCCTCGAGGCCGCACCGGACGCGATCGTCATCGTCGACGACCACGGTGACATCGTCATCGTGAATTCGCAGACGGAGCGGTTGTTCGGGTACGAACGTGCCGAGCTGATCGGGCAGAACGTCGAGATTCTCGTGCCTCAACGGTACCGGGCCGGGCATCCACAGTACCGCGCACGGTATTTCAAAGACCCGAGGATCAGGGCGATGGGTTCCGGACTGGAGCTGTATGGCCTCCGTCGCGACGGGACGGAGTTTCCGGTCGAGATCAGCCTCAGTCCTCTCCAGACCGCGGACGGCGTCTTCGCGATGAGCGCCATCCGCGACATCACCGATCGGCGACGCGCGGACGCCAAGTTCCGCGGACTGCTCGAGTCGGCGCCGGATGCGATCGTCATCGTGAACCAGGCCGGCGAGATCGTCCTGGTCAACGCGCAGACCGAGCGGCTGTTCGGCTACCATCGCAGTGAGCTGATCGGACGCCCCGTCGAGATGCTCGTTCCCCGGAGATCGCGGCACGCTCACGTTGGCCATCGCGGCGCCTACTTCGCTCACGCGGGCGTACGGCCCATGGGGGCAGGACTGGAGCTGCACGGGCTCCGGAAGGATGGGTCGCAATTCCCCGTCGAGATCAGCCTGAGCCCTCTGGAGACAGAGGAAGGCGTCCTCGTGGCGAGCGCGATTCGGGACATCACGGAGCGGAAACGGGCCGAAGAGGAACGCGCCAACCTCTTGAATGAACGCGCGGCGCAGGCCGAAGCGAACCGCATCAAGGACCAGTTCCTGGCCACGTTGTCGCACGAGCTGCGCACGCCACTGAACTCGATTCTCGGCTGGACGAGCTTGCTTCTGAACCGCGAGGTGGCGCCGGGGCGCGAGACGCGCGCTCTGGAGACGATCCAGCGCAACGCGCGAGCCCAGGTGCAGCTCATCGAGGATCTGCTCGACGTCTCACGCATTCTATCCGGGAAGCTCGGTCTTCAGGTGACCGCCGTCGACCTGGTGCCGGTCGTCGAGGCCGCCACCGATATCGTGCGGCCGGCCGCCGACGCCAAGTCGATCACGATCGAGACCGACTTTCGCGAGCCGCACGTCTATGTCGCCGGCGACGTTGACCGGCTGCAGCAGGTCGTATGGAATCTACTCTCGAACGCCATCAAGTTCACGCCGGTCGGCGGCCGTGTGAATGTCGACTTGTATCGCCAGGCGGACTACGTGCGCATCACCGTCCGCGATAGCGGCGTCGGCATCCCCGCCCAATTCATTCCGTACGTGTTCGATCGCTTCCGCCAGGCCGACAGCAGCACAACGCGCGCGCACGGCGGACTTGGACTGGGACTGGCGATCGTTCGGCACCTCATCGAGTTACACGGGGGCACGGTGGTTGCCGAGAGTGCCGGCAAAGGTCAAGGCTCGACATTCACGATCGAGCTGCCGGCGGGGCGCCAGGCCGCGTCCGCTGCCTCGATGCCGCACATCGTGGCCCGCGAGGAGCTTCAGGACCTCTACGCCCTCGTGGTGGACGACCGCGCCGACGAGCGTGACTTGCTGAGCGCGATCCTGGAGCGTCACGGCGCACAGGTCGCGACTGCCGATTCAGCACGTGCCGCGCTGCGCCTTCTCGAACACCGGCGCCCTGACGTTCTCATCAGCGACATCGCAATGCCGGAGCAGGACGGCAACGAGTTGCTACGCCAGGTGCGCCGCCTCGGCGCCGAGTGGGAGACATTGCCGGCCGTAGCCGTGACCGCGCATGCGCGCGCCGAAGACCGCGAGCGCGCGCTCGCCGCCGGATACGATGCCTACGTCGCCAAGCCGATCGACCGGATGAAGCTTCTCGACGCCATTGCTCTGGCACGGCGGGCGCAGCGATCGGCGGCGCCCCAATCCGACACACGCCGCTCGCGCTCCTGACGGCGCACGGTGCCAGCCGGATTCTCTCCTTACTTGCGGAACGCGGACTCGAGCTGGCGGATCATCTCCGCCTCCGCGCTCGAAATCTTGCCCACGCCGAGCACGCCGCCGCTGGCGCTGGCGACGACCCGGGCACGCTCGACGAGGCCTCCGCGAAGCGCCTCGATGTGCTCGGGGGTCAAATTCTCGTTGATGCCCTGGACCATCTGGATCCACGCGGTGAGGAGTCTCGGCTCGGGCCGGCGCTCCAGCCAGCTCTTGAGAAGATCGTAGCTCGTCGACCCCGGGGTGACGCCGGACTTCGCAGCGCGGTCGAGAATGGCCTGCTCCTCCTTCGCATCGATCGCGCCGTCGGCCCACGCCACCTCGGCAAGCGGCACGATGGACAGGGCGACGAGGGTCTCGGCGTGGACGCCGAGCTGGATGAGCCGATCCAGGATCGCGGTGTTCTTGATGCCGGAGATCCGGGAGAGCTCCTCGCGGGTCGCTTCCTTCGCCTTGAGCTCGCGCAGCTTCTCGATGAGCCGCGCGTCCTCCTTGCGGAAGAACTCGTCCTCGAGAGTCTTGCCTCGCTCGCCCAGGATGTGCTGGTCGTCGGCCATGACTGCCTCCTCACGCGTCCGTGAGCGCATGATACCAGCCTCAGAAGCTGAGTCATCCGCGACGGGGCGTCAGCATGCGTGCGGTCATGACGGTAGCGCCTACGGCGAGGTGCCAGGCCCTTGTCGACGGCGAGCCAGAGGGCCGCACGACGCCTCGCCGGTAGTCCCGCCAGAGGCCGTTCAGCTCACGCAAGGCCTGATACGCGATCGTGCGGTCGCCGCGGGCGATGAACTTCGCGAAATACGCGCCACGACCCCGCAGGTACTCGACGTCCCGGTTCCGCTCCCCCAGGCGGTGGACCACGACCGGCAATGGCGAGAAACAGCCCCGAATCCCCCGCCGCAGCACCCGGTACACGAAATCGATGTCTTCGTAGGCGAGCCCGCGCCCCGGTCCCAGTCGCGTGTCACGACCGCGGACGGCCGCGATCACCTCGCGGCGGGCGGCGAGGTTGCACCCGAGGACTAATCCCTCCAGGGATCGATCGGGGTCGAGGACGGCTTCCGCGCTCGCGCGGGTGATGGCCCTCCTCCCCCCCTCGACCCCGACGACCCGGCCGGCGAGCAGACCAAGGGCGGATTCCCGCTGGAATCGCTCGACGACCTCGCCGAGCCAGGCGGGCTCAGCCTCGACGTCGTCGTCCAGGAACGCCACGATCGAGCCGGCCGCGGCCGCGGTCCCGGTGTTCACCGCGAAGGCCTTGCCCTGGCGCGACTCCAGGAGGTAACGCACGCTCAGCCGATCGCCGAACGTACATTCCGATGCCACCACGGTGCCGGTCGCGTCGGTGGAGCCGTTGTCGACGACGACGACCTCGACGCTCCAGCCTGGAGGCGGAGCGCTTCGCCGCAGGGCACCGAGGCAGCGGCGGAGCTGCTCGGCACGGTTGCGGGTCGCGATGACGACGCTGACGAGTGCGCCCATGGTCCGCTGGACCTCGTCCGACGCTCGATGCTCCTCGGGCCGTGATGGCCTGTCAAGCTCTCGGTACGGTCGGTCTGGTGCGATATCCTGTGGCCCACTCTGCTCGCCTGGAGCCGCTGCGTCCCGGCGGAACTGACGTGCGTTTCGCAGGCCGTCTACGCTGGAGGGCGGCGCCACCGGCGCGGCCCGTCTCGACGCCGCGCGACCTGCTCGGCGAGGGCGCGGTCGACTGCACGCCCGCCAGCAGCGCCCGGACGAGCCTCGGTGCGTGGTGGCCAGGAGCCGGCGGCCCACGCCCGGGCCTCGCCGCGGCCGCCGGCGTGAGCGTCCTGTTCGCCGGCTACCTGCGCCGGGTTCCTCCGCCCCACGGCGACGAGGCTGCCTACGTGCTCGATCGGTACCGCGTCGACGACTGGAGCTGGCTAAGAGCCGCCAATGGCGTCTTCGCGTTCGCCGTCGTCGACGAGTCGGCGGATCGCTGCGTGCTCGCCGTCGATCGGCTCGGTGTCCGACCCCTGTTCTACGCTTGCGACGCGGCAGGCGTGGCATTTGCGGGGACCCTGGCCGCCACGCTGGCTGGCACGGGCATGCACGAGCCGGACTACGACACGCTTCAAGAGCTCATGGTCCTCGGTTTTCCCCTGAGCGGCCGAACGTTCATCCGCGGGGTCGAGCGGCTGGGGCCCGGCACTCTCCTGGACATCCGCAGCGGCGTCGTCAAGGCCTCGCACTACTGGTCGATCGCCGAGCTGGCGGAGCCCCAACGATCGCCACCCGTCGAGGCGTTCCTCGACGAAGCTCGGGAGCGGCTGCGACACGCGCTCGTCCCGCTGCTAGAACGCTCCGAGCCGTCGACCGTGTGCCTGTTGAGCTCCGGCTACGATTCGCGCCGGCTGCTGCTCGAGGCGCACGCGCTCGGGGCACCCCTGGTCGTGGCCACGTCGGTGTGGCCGTATCCCGGTCGGGCGGGCACGACGATCGAGCCGGCCGTGACGGGTGAACTCTGCCGCCGGCTCGGCCTCGCGCGGCGGCTGGTGGCATTTCCGGGTGCCAGTGACGGCGTCGAGCCGCGACGAGCTCGAATGGTGCGAGACATCCTCCTCGACTTCCAGGTGTACGGGCGGCACCACATCTGGTCGGTTCCGCTCGTCGCAGCGATGCCCCCGTCGCCGCGGCTGGCCAACCTCGACGGGATGGCGGGAGACACGCTCTTCAACAATCCGTTCTATTCGCTGCCCCGCGCCGTCTGGGGCCGATGGCGGCCGGATGCCGAGGTCCTCGACGCGATCGCGCGACGGCGAGACGACGCCGATCGCCCGTGGGGAGGCGTGCTCTCGCGATCGCTGTCGGCACGGATCGAGGCGGCATTGAGCGCGTTACCCGAAGGTCCGAACCGGCTGTCCTTCTTCTACCTGCTGGGAAGGACCCGAGCGATGGTGGCCTTGTTCCCCTATGGACTGCTCGACCTGCGCCTGGACTCCTTCTGTCCCTACCTCGACCACGACGTAATGGAGCACGCGCTGTCGCTCGACCCCGTGTTCAAGGGGGACCGGCGCCTACAGAAGCTCTACCTGGAGCGACACTTTCCGGCGTTCGCCGACATCCCGTCCTCGCATTCCCCGGCCTCCGAGGTCCCGTCGGCGTACATCGAAGGGATGGTCTCTCGAGATCACGACGCACCGGGCCGTCTGACGTTTCGTGACGCCACGCGGCTGGCCCGCGCCCTGTCGCTCGGCGGGCCGCGGCCCGACGGACGCGACGTGTTGTTTGCCGTCCTGAGTGCGCTCGGGGTCGCCGGGCTCACCGGGCGCTCGCGAGAGCCGCGGGTACGCCGACTGCTTCAGGCGACGCGTGCCTTGACGCTGTTTCGCCGCAGTGACGAAGCCGAGCTGGTTCGCACCCGCGTCGAGGCGCTGGCCTGGCTCGATCGCTGGGGGGCGGTCCGCGACCGGCGGGAAACGCCGTAGGGCAGCTTCTAGGGCGTCGACGGCACCGGTCGCAGGTCGCCCATCTCGGCCTCCGCGCGGGCCACCCAGGCGGTCATTCCCATGGATCGGAAGTGATCCGCAGCGGAGCGTAGCGTCGGCCCCGAGTCGGCGGGCCGCCCGGTAGCGCGATACAACGACCCGAGTCCGAGCTGGCACACGGCGACGAGCGGTCGCATGCCCAGCGCTTCAGCGAGAGCGGCGGCCTCCCCGTACCACGCCTCCGCCCCGCGCTCGTCGACGGCGCCCCGGCGGGCCGCGATCTCCGCGAGCAGTCGCAGCACGTGCGCCTCGTTGCCGCGCTCGCCGTGCTCCCGGGTCAGGGACAGCGCGCGTCGCGCCTGCGCCAGGGCGTCGTCGTCGCGGCCGGACCGCAAGTACGCCTCGCTAAGCCAGGCGGTCCACATCGACTGACGGGCGAGGATGCGCTTCGTCCCCGCCCGCTGCACCGCGTCTTCCAGAAGCGCGATCGCCTCCGGCAACCGGCCGGACAGCGCGTACGCGTAGCCGAGCGTCGCCGAGATGTTGATGGAGAGCGCCGACACCTTGCTGAGGCCGCTGACGCTCGGCCCGCGCTCCAGGAACGCGGTGGCCAGGTCCAGATCGCCCTTTCGCAGGTACAGCACGCCGAGGTTGACGTAGGCCTGGCCCAGGCTGAAGGCGTGATTGGCCTGCTCGGCGATCCGAACAGCCTCTTCGCCGACAGGCATTCCTGCGGCGAAGCGTCCCAGCTCGGCCAGGCAACCGACCAGGTACGCGCGCGAAGTGACGGCCGGCAGGCCGGCCCACCCCAGTCGCTGACTCTGCCGCTGGCCTTCCAGGGCGCCGATCGTCTTCTGTAGACTCTCGATCGCGCGGGCGTAGTCGCCCACCGCGTAGAACGCGAGGCCGAGGTTGACGTTAGTCGATTGCAGGGCAACGTCCTTCAGCTCGTCTCCGATCGCCACGGCCCGCTGGCCCGATTCGATCGCGCGGGGGTGATCGCCCACACGCCAGTAATAGTGCGTCATGTACGCGGCCACCCAGCCGAGCCGGCGCCGGTCGCCGAGCGTCTCGGCCAGCGCCTTGGCCTGGGTCAGGTGATCGAGGATCGGTGCGAGCTCACCGAGGGCGAACAGCGCGTTGCGGAGGTCGAAGCGCAAGTCGATGGCTTCGGTCAGCTGCTCGGGATTTCGCGGCAGGTGCTGCTGGGCCTCCAGAGCCTGCTCGAAGCAGGCGATGCCCTGGTGGAAGGCCGACTGCTCAGCTGCCTTGATGCCGGCCTCGCGAAGATACCGTACGGCCTTGTCCCAGACCGCCCCCCGCACCGCGTGCTGGGCCAGTCGCTCGACACGCTCCCCGGGGTGTCCGAGGCCAAGGCGCTCGAGGGTCGACACGATCCGCGCGTGCAGGACGCGGCGGCGCTCCTGGACCAGGCCGCCGTACGTCACCTCGTGCGTCAGAGTGTGGGTGAACGTGTACTCCAGCTCCGGGAACACGCTCACCTCGTGGAGAAACGCGGCCGCCTGCAGGGCGTGGAGCCGGGCGCGCAGCTCGCCCTCGGGCAGATCGGTGATCGCCTTGAGGACCGGAAAGGACACGTCCTTGCCGATGACGGAGGCCGTCTGGAGCAGATTCTTCTCGCGCGCCGGCAGCCGGTCGATCCGGGCCGCCAGCACAGCTTGCACGGTGGGGGGCACCTTGATCACGTCCAGTGACCGCACGAGACCGTAGGCGCCGCGCGCTCCGTCGACAACCCCGGTCTCGACCAGCGTGCGCACGCATTCCTCGAGGAAGAACGGATTACCGGCCGTCCGTTCCATGAGCAGCTGCTTGAGCGGCGTCAACTCGCCGCTCGTCCCGAGCAAGGCGGCGAGGAGTTCCTCGGCGCCTCCGGGCGTGAGGGGATCGACGCGGATCTGGGCGTAGCACGGTTTGTTGCTCCAGCCGTGGTGGTATTCACGCCGGTAGTTCACGAGGAGCAGTATCCGGGCGCTCGGGAGTGTCTCGACCAGACTGTCCAGCAGGGCCTGCGTCTCGGAGTCGATCCAGTGCAGATCCTCGACCACCACCAGCAGCGGCTGGATCTGGCTCTCGCGCAGGAGCAGACGCTTGATCGCCTCCAGCGTGCGCTGGCGGCGCTCGAGCGGCTCGAAGGTCAGGAACGGACTGGCCTCGGGTGCGGCGTCCAGCACGGCGAGGACCGCCGCGATAGTCTCCTCGAGCAAGCGGTCGAGCGTCAGCACCTTGGCCGTCACCCGGTCCTGGATCGTGCGCCGATCGTCGCTCTCACGAATTCGGAAGAATGCGCGCAGCAGGTCGCGCACCGGGCCGTAGGCCGCGGCGCGGCCATACGAGACCGACCGGCTCTCGAGGACGAGCCAGCCCTCGACGCGGTCCGATTGGACCGTCTCCCACACGAGGCGGGATTTCCCCACCCCGGGATCCCCCACCAACGCCAGGAGCTGCCCGTCCCCGCGGGCGGCCGCCTCCAGCGCCCGCCCGATGGCGTCCAGCTCGGGCTGGCGTCCCACGAACCGGGTGAGGCCGCGAGCAACGCCCGCCTGGATTCTGGTGCGCGCCTGCGCCGTTCCGAGCAGGCGGAAGGCCTCCATGGGCTGGCCGAGGCCCTTGATGGGGACGAGACCCTCGGAGAGCACCTGAACGTAGCCCTCGACGAGGCCTAGCGTCCCCGGCGTCAGCAACGTGTGCCCCGGCGGCGCCAGCTGCTCCATGCGCGAGGCGAGGTGCGTCGTCAGGCCGATCGCCGAGTACTCCATGCGAAGGTCGCTTCCGATACCCCGCACGAGAACGTCCCCGGAATTGAGACCAACGCGGATCTGCACGGTCACGCCGTGGGTTCGACGCAGATCCTCGGCGAGCCGGCCCACCTCCGCCTGCATGGCCAGCGCGGCGTAGCAGGCCCGCAGCGCGTGGTCTTCGAGAGCGAGCGGGGCGCCGAACAGCGCCATGACGCCGTCGCCCATGACCTGGTTCACGGTGCCTTCGTAGCGATGAACGGCCTCGATCATGCGATCGAGGACGGGGTCGAGCAGCAGGCGGGCTTCTTCGGGGTCGCGGTCCGCGAGCAGCTCCAACGATCCTTTCACATCGGCGAAGAGGACGGTGACCTGCTTGCGCTCCCCCTCGATGGCGGCCCGCTCGGTGAGGATGCGCTCGGCCAGATGGCGCGGGGTGTAGTCCTGGGGCGATGCGAACCGCGAAAGGACTCCGGAGGCATCGGGCGACGCCCCGACGGCAGCACCGCATCCGTCGCAAAACTGGCTGCCAGGTTCCGCGCGCGCGCCACAGGCGGGACAGCTCGCACCGAGACGGCCGCCACAGTCCCGACAGAAGCGCGCGTCGTCACGATTCCGAGCCTGACAACGCGGACACTGCATCACACCATCTCCAGCGCGGCTTGAGCTTAGCGGGTGCGGTGCCACTGGTCAACAACTCGCCGGCGACCTTGACAGCGATGAGGCCGGCTCCTAGCCTCCGGGCAGATGAGCGCTGCGCGGCCCCTGCTGTCCTTGATCGTGGAATGGGACAACGTCCGCTACTACGAGATCCACCGGGCGACCGTCATGCTCCATCGGGTCATGGCCCAGCTCCGGGAGCTGGACCAGCCGGCCGAGGTCCTGCTGGTCTTCGACGCGCGCGCCATCGACGAATCGCGCGTGAACGAGGCGATGGCCGGCATCGCCGGCCGGGCGCGCGACGGCGTCGAGATCTACACGGTCCCGACGAGCGGGCTTCGATACTATCAGCTGAAGAATGAAGGCGCCCGGAGGTCGCGCGGCGACATCCTGCTGTTCGTCGACTCGGACGTGATCCCCGACGAGCGGTGGCTGACGACGCTCGTCGGGTCGTTCCAGGACCCTGCGGTCGAGGTCGTCATGGCGAATCCCTACGTCGATGCCGACACGCTCTACGGCAAGACGTTCGCGCTGGCGTGGTATTTCCCGTCGCGCGCTGCCGACGGCGCGGTGATGCCCACCACTCACTCGTTCGTGAACAGCATCGCATTCCGCCGGGAGACCTTCCACCGCCATCCATTCCCGGAGGATCGAGAGCTGTACATCGGGCAGTGCCTCGATTTCAGGGCAACGCTCCGCCAGGTCGGCATCGAGGTGTACATGAATCCGGCGGCTCGCATCCGCCACCCCCCGCCGACCTTTGTGAGGAGC
>DATBJF010000086.1:0-12623 GCA_036556545.1 Candidatus Methylomirabilota bacterium | reverse complement strand
CCACCATCACCCCGGCCGCCAGCAGGCTTCGCGCGGGGAACATCGTGTCAGCCCGGGGCTGCCCGTAGTTGGCGATGTAGCCGTCGCCGAATTCCCAGAAGAACGCCGGCTGCATGATCGGCAGGATGCGCTGGGCGTGCACGCGCGCGCGCAGGTCGGGCGGGCAGATCCCGCAGTGCTCGATGCGGTGGCGAAGACGCTCGCGCGGCGCCTCCCGCTGGGCGCGGGCCATCGCGTCGAGCGTTTGCTCGATCGCGCGGTCGCCGACCGCGTGCACCGTGCACTGGAACCCCAGGCGGTGGGCGCGGCCGAGGAGCCCGTCGAGCTCCTCCTGCTTCCAGTAAAGGATGCCGCAGTCCTGAAAGGCCGACGTGTACGGCGCGCGCGTGGCCGCCGTGGGACCGCTGCTCGAGCCGTCGGTCATCACCTTGAAGGCGCCGAGGCGCAGCCGCTCGTCGCCGAGGCCGCTGTGCAGGCCGCTGGCGAGGAGCCCGAGGAGTGGATGCTCGAGGCTGTTCACGGTGGCGAACGCATAGATACGCAGGCGCATGCGGCCGGCCGCGACGAGATCCTGACACGGCGCGAACGCCGGCCCGACGAGGCCGCCGGCGTCGTGCACGCTCGTGCATCCGGCCTCGAGGTACGCCCGATCCGCGGCGAGCAGCGCCGTCTCGAACTCGGCGCGGGACGGCAGCGCCGCCACCTGGAGCGGCGTCTGCGCCGTCTCGTAGGCGACGCCGAGATTCCGGCCGCCGTCGCGATCGTAGCGGCCTCCCGGCGGATCGGGCGTGCTGTCGTCGATGCCGGCCAGCGCCAGCGCGCGAGAGTTGACGGTTGCGATGTGCCCGCACGTCCGCGTGAAGATCACGGGATGGTCGGGCGCGACCGCATCCCAGTCGATCCGGTTCGGATGGCGACGCTCGAGCAGCCGTGACTGATCGTAGCCGCGCCCGCGGATCCAGCTGCCGGCCGGCTGGGCCAGCGCCCGCTCGCGGACCGCCTTCTGCAAGGCCTCGATCGACTGCATGCCCGGTGCCTTGCAATCAATGGACGCCCTCGACATGCCGAGGCTGACCAGATGGCAGTGCGCGTCCACGAATCCGGGCAAGACCGAGCGCCCGCGGAGCTCGACCACGTGCGTCCTCGGCCCGGCCAGCGCGCGAACGTCCGCGTCGGCGCCGACGGCGGCGATGCGCCCTCCCGCCACCGCCACCGCCTGCGCGATGGTGTCGGACGCGTCGACGGTGTGGACGCGGCCGCCGAGGAGGACGAGGTCGGCGCTCATGGCCAGGCCGCGATGGTACCATCCGGGGCCGGGAGGATCGCCCATGGAGCGCGCGCTCTGGCAGTGGGACGCCGGCGAGCTGGCAGCGGCCATCCGTACTCGCAAGATCTCGAGCCGGGAGGCCGTGCAGTCCGTGCTGCACCGGCTCGACGCCGTCAATCCCGCGCTGAACGCCGTGACCGTGCTGCTCGCCGACCAGGCGCTGGCCGCGGCCGACCGCGCCGACGCGGCGGTCAAGCGAGGCGAGCCGCTCGGGCCGCTCCATGGCGTGCCGGTCACGGTGAAGGAGAACATCGACCAGGCGGACGAAGCCACCGCCAACGGCGTGGTCGCCTTCAAGGATCTGATCGCCAGGGTCGACAGCCCGCCCGTCGCCAGCTGGAAGCGCGCGGGCGCGGTGATCGTGGGCCGCACGAACACGCCGGCCTTCAGCCTCCGCTGGCACACCGACAACGAGCTGCGCGGCCGCACGTACAATCCGTGGTCCCGCACGCGCACACCGGGCGGCTCGAGCGGCGGCGCCGCGGCGGCCGTCGCATCGGGCGTGGCGCCGCTCGCGCACGGCAACGATCTCGGCGGCTCCATCCGCTATCCCGCCTACTGCTGCGGCGTGGCCGGCATTCGCCCGACCCTGGGTCGGGTGGCCGCGTACAACGCGACCGCGACCGAGGACCGGCCGATCGGACACCAGCTCATGTCCGTGCAAGGCCTGCTGGCGCGGCGCGTGGCCGACGTCCGCCTCGGCCTCGGGGCGATGGCCGCACGCGATCCGCGCGACCCGTGGTGGGCCGGCGTGCCGCTCGACGGGCCGCCGGTCGCGCGACCGCTTCGGGTGGCGCTGCTCGTCGACCCGGCCCGGCAGGGCGTCAATCGAGCCGTGGCCGGCGCCGTGCGCGCGGCCGGGCTGGCGCTGGCGGAGGCGGGCTACGCGGTCGACGAGGTGGAGCCGCCGGCCGTCGATGCGGTGGCCGCGAACTGGACGCAGCTCGTCTTCAACGAGCTGCGGCACATGACGCTGCCGTACATCGAGGAGCACGGCGGCGAGGATCTGAACCGCTGCACGGGGCTGATCCTCGCCGGCGTGGCCGACCTCGACGTCGACGGCTACATGCGCGCGCTCGCCGAACGCACCCGACACATCCGCGACTGGATGGTATTCATGGAGCGCTTCGCCCTCGTCGTCGGCCCGGTCTCCACCGAGCCCCCGTTCGAGGTCGGATTCGACGTCAAGGATGCGGAGACGACGGCGCGAGTCCTGCGCGCGCAGCGGCTGCTGGTGGCCGTGAACCTGCTGGGTCTTCCGGCCGTCGCCGTCCCGTGCGGGCTCGGCGACGGCGTGCCGCTCGGCGTGCAGGTGATCGGCGGCCGCTACCGCGAGGACCTCTGCCTCGACGCCGCCGAGGTGATCGAGGCGCGGCACGGCCTTCCGACGCCCATCGATCCCAGATGACACCCCGCCCGCCGCGAACAGGCCACCCGCGGTTCAAGCCGGCCTCGCGGGGCCCGCTACAATGACGACGGAGCTCTGCTTCACCGACGCCACCGAGCTGGCCGCCCGGATCGCCCGGCGCGAGGTGTCGGTGACCGAAGTCGTGCGCGCCCATCTCGCCCAGATCGAGCGCGTGAACCCGAGGGTGAACGCGGTGGTGACGCTCACCGCCGAGCGCGCTCTGGAGGAGGCGAGCGCCAGGGACGCGGCGCTCGCGCGCGGCGAGCGGCCGGGGCCGCTGTTCGGGCTGCCGGTCGTGCACAAGGACCTCGTGGCGACGCGCGGCATCCGGACGACGTTCGGCTCGCCCATTTACCGCGATCACGTGCCCGACGAGGACGCGCTGATCGTCGAGCGGCTGCGCGCCGCGGGCGCGGTGACGGTCGGCAAGAGCAACACCCCGGAGTTCGGCGCCGGCTCGCAGACGTTCAACGAGGTCTTCGGGCGCACGCTCAACCCGTACGACCCGACCAAGACGTGCGGCGGCTCGAGCGGCGGCGCCGCCGTCGCCCTCGCCTGCGGCATGGTGCCGATCGCCGACGGCAGCGACATGGGCGGCTCGCTGCGCAATCCCGCCGCCTTCTGCAACGTGGTGGGACTGCGCTCGGCGCCCGGCCGCGTCCCCGTCTGGCCGACGACCTCTGCGTGGATGCCGTTCAGCGTCCAGGGGCCGATGGCGCGCACGGTGGCCGATGTGGCTTTGCTGCTGAGCGCGATCGCCGGACCCGATCGCCGGTCACCCATCGCGGTCCGCGAGTCGGGCGAGCGGTTCCGCGCCCCGCTCGGCCGCGACTTCACAGGGGTGCGGATCGCGTGGAGCCGCGATCTCGGCGGCCTCCCCATCGACCGGCGCGTGACGGCGGTGCTGGAGGCGCAGCGCCAGACGTTCGAGACGCTGGGCTGCATCGTCGAGGAGGGCCAGCCGGACTTCACCGACGCGCGCGAGATCTTCCAGACCTGGCGGGCGGTGGCGTTCGCCGCGAAGTTCGGGCCCCTGCTCGCGCAGCACCGGCACCAGATGAAGGACACCGTCGTCTGGAACATCGAGCAGGCTGGCAAGCTCAGCGCCCGCGACATCGGTGACGCCGAGACGAAGCGCACCGCGCTCTACCACCGGGTGCGGGTCTTCATGGAGCGCTACGAGTTCCTGCTGCTGCCGACCACGCAGGTGCCGCCGTTCGACGTGACGCAGCCGTACGTCAGCGAGATCGAGGGCGTCCGCTTGCCAACCTACATCGACTGGATGCGCGCGTGCTCGGACATCACGGTCACCGGACTGCCGGCGATCTCGGTGCCCGCGGGCTTCACGGTCGACGGACTACCGGTCGGACTGCAGATCGTAGGGCGTCATCAAGACGAGTGGGGCGTGCTGCAGCTCGCGCACGCCTTCGAGCAGGCTACGGGGTTCGGCCGCCGGCGACCGATGCTGGCCTGAGGCAGCCTCACTCCTCCCTCTAGGAGACGCGTCGAAGTAACCGCTTTCGAGCGCCGGCTTTGCCGGCGCAATCCCTGTTCGAGGGGGAGGCATCGGAGGGGGCCACCGAGGCCCCCTCCGAATGTTTTTAGGCGTGGACGCCGTTGATCATTCCCGGCTGCACGGCCGCCAGCCGACGATGCACCTCGCCGAGCGGCTTCTGGAGCTCGGTGAGCTGGTTCAGTACGGACGCGAATGCCTCCGCCGCCGCCGACTGCTCGCTGCGCTGGTACTGCAGCTCACCCTGGAGGCCGGCGAGATCGCGGCGCAGCGCCTCGATCTCCTGGCGAAGGCGGTCGCTCTCGGCCTCGGCGCTCACGAGCCGCACGCGCAGGCGGTCGCGATCGTCGAGGTAGCCCGGAATGAGACGTCCCAGCAGGTACTGGCTCTCCTCGAGCCACCGGTCCACGCGCTGCCGATCCTCCAACATCTCCTGGCCATCACTCATGCGCTTTCCCCCCTCCTCATCACGGCACGTTGACTGGACGCACTCGGACGCGGCCGTCGGCGCCTCCCCGCGGCGGACGACGGTGACGCCCTGGACGAGTACGACGCTGCGCGATGCGGCCGCGGGGCTCGGCCGCTGAGTCGCCCGCCGGTCCAGGACCACGGACACAGCGGGATCGCCCTTGAAACGCCGCTCGAGATACTCGAACAGCGAAGACTCCCTGGCAGGGACGACGACAACGTAGGATTCCATCTCGGCTGTCGCGATTCGTGCTACGGGCTGCACCGATCCGCACTCTAACAACGAGATGTGGGGCCTTCAAGCGAAATCGTCGTTGACGTCGTGCACGTCCGAGCGTAGCGTCAGCGCGCCGACATCACCCACGCTGCAAACGGGAGGAACATGCGTCACCGCGCCGAGCATCTGAGAGAAATCGGAGCCACCATCGTGCGCGCGGGCGGCAGCAGCGCCGAGGAAGCCCGGCTCGTGGCCGATCACCTGGTCGACGCCAACCTCGCCGGGCACGACAGTCACGGCATCGGCATGATTCCGACATACGTTCGTCACCTGCGCGCTCAGTTGGTCATACCGAACACGCGAGTGAAGACGGTCAAGGACGACGGGCCGACGCTGATGTTCGACGGCCAGCGCGGCTACGGCCGTCCCGTGGCGGGCGAAGCGATGGCGGTCGCCATCGCACGCTGCCGGGAGACCGGCGTCGTCGCGGCGACGCTCGCCAACGCGCACCACATCGGCCGCGTCGGCGCCTACGGCGAGCTGGCCAGCGCCGCCGGCCTGGTCTCCCTGCACTTCGTCAACGTGACGGACCACCGCGCCCTCGTCGCGCCCTTTCGCGGGACCGACGCCCGCTTCGTGACGAATCCCATCTGCATCGCGCTGCCGGGCACCGATCGACGGCCGCCGATCCTGCTCGACATGGCGACCAGCGCCATCGCCATGGGCAAGGTGCGGGTCGCGAAGAACGAGGGCAAGCCGGTGGACTCCGGCGTGCTCATCGACGAGAGCGGCCGCCCGACGCGCGATCCAGGCGTGATGTACCGCGACCCGCACGGCGCGCTGCTGCCGTTCGGCGGGCACAAGGGGTACGCGCTCGCCATCGTCACCGAGCTGCTCGCCGGCGCGCTGTCGGGCGGGCCGACCATCCAGCCGGGCAATCCGCGGATGGGCGGCACCATCAATAATATGTTGTCGGTGTTGATCGACCCCGCACGGCTGGCCGGCGTCGACTGGCTGCGTCGCGAGATCGACGGCTTCGTGGATTACGTCAAGGCCTCGCCGCCGGCGGATTCGTCGGCGCCCGTCCTGGTCCCTGGCGATCCCGAACGGCTCGCCCGCGAGCAGCGCCAGCGCGACGGCATCGACGTCGACGACACTACGTGGAGCGAGGTCATCGCGGCCGCCCAGCAGCTGGGCCTCGCGCCGGCCACGCTCGAAAGGGTCTCCGCATGAGCGTGGACGCGCTGTTCGACCGGGAGGACGGGCTCGGCCTGGCGGAGCTGGTGCGCCGGCGGGAGGTGGGCGCCAAGGAGCTGCTCGACGCCGCCATCGCGCGCGTGGAGGCTCGCAATCCCACGCTGAACGCCGTGGTGACGCGGATGTACGATGCCGCCCGCGGCGCCCTCAGCGCCGGGTTGCCGAGCGGGCCGTTCACCGGCGTCCCTTACCTGCTCAAGGACATCGGCGCGCTCTATGCGGGCGCCGTCACCAGCGCGGGCAGCCGGGCGTTCGCCGACGCGGTGGCAAACCACGACAGTGAGATGACGGCGCGCCTGAAGCGCGCCGGGCTCGTGATCTTCGGGAAGACCAACACGCCGGAGATGGGCATCGCGACCTCCACGGAGCCGCGGCTGTTCGGCCCGACGCGCAACCCGTGGAACCTCGGCTACAGCGCGGGCGGCTCCAGCGGCGGCGCCGCCGCCGCCGTGGCGGGCGGGATGCTGCCGATGGCCCACGCCAGCGACGGCGGCGGCTCCATCCGCATTCCGGCGTCGTGCTGCGGCCTCTTCGGCCTCAAGCCGACCCGCGCACGGAATCCGGCTGGCCCGGACGTCGGCGAGGGCTGGAGCGGCGCCTCGATCGCCCACGCCATCACCCGCAGCGTGCGCGACAGCGCCGCGCTGCTCGACGCCACCTCGGGGCCGGACATCGGCGATCCGTACTGGGCGCCGCCGCCGGCGGGACCCTTCCTCGCCGAGGTGGGCCGCGATCCCGGCCGCCTGCGCATCGCGCTGACGACGACACCCTGGAACGGCAAGCCCGTCGACCCGCAGTGCGCCGACGCCGCCCAGGCGGCGGCACGACTCTGCGAGCGGCTCGGCCATCACGTCGAAGAGGCGCGCCCGACCATCGACGCCGAGGCGCTCGCGCACGCCTCCCGCGTGATCGTGAGCGCCAACGTCCGCAACGTGCTCGACCTCCGCGGCGCCGCGCGCGGCCGCCCGGTGACCCAGGACGAGGTGGAGCCGGAGACGTGGCGCCGCATGCAGGATGCCGCCGCCTTCACCGCCGCCGACTACGCGCGCTCGACACTGGTGGTGCATCGTACCGGCCGTGCGGTCGCCCGCTTCTTCACCGGCTATGACATCCTGCTGACTCCGACCATGGCGTGCACGCCGTACCCGCTCGGGGTCATCGACATGAGCACGGCCGACGTCGACGGCTTCTACGACGCCGTGCTGCGCAGCATCGCCTTCACGTCGCTCTTCAACTCGAGCGGCAATCCCGCGATGTCGGTGCCGCTCGCGTGGTCCCGCGAGGGTCTCCCGCTCGGCGTGCAGTTCGTGGCGCCCTTCGGCGACGAGGCTCGACTGTTCCGGCTGGCGGCGCAGCTCGAATCGACCCAGCCGTGGGCCAACCGAAGACCGCTCGCCGCCTGACCGCATGGGCCGCTTCGGGATAGGCCAGGCGGTCACCCGGTTCGAGGACGGCCGGCTGCTGCGGGGACGGGGACGCTATCACGAGGACATGAACCTTCCCGGCCAGGCCCACCTGGTCGTCGTGCGCTCGATGCACGCCCACGCGCGGATCCGGGGCATCGACACCGCGTCGGCGCGCGCGATGCCCGGCGTGTGCGCGGTCTTCACCGGCGCGGACCTCGGCGACGACCTCGGCACCATGAAGATGACGCTCAAGCGCAAGCGGCCGGACGGCACGCCGATGTTCGCGCCGCCCCACCGCGGGCTGGCGCGCGACCGCGCGCGGTACGTCGGCGATCCCATCGCCCTCGTCGTCGCCGAGACCCGGGCCCAGGCCGAGGACGCTGCCGAGCGCGTGCGGGTCGACTACGAACCCTTGCCCTCCGTCACCGCCACCGCCGACGCCGTCCGGGCGGGCGCGCCGGCGGTCTGGGACGACTGCCCCGACAACGTCTCCAACGTCCACGAGGTCGGCGATCGCGCGGGCGTCGAGGCGGCCCTCGCGCGCGCCCACCGCGTGGTGCGCCGCCGGTACGTCATCACGCGCGTCCACGCCCAGTACATGGAGCCGCGCGGCGCGCTCGGCGTGTGGGATCCCGTGGAGGAGCGCTATACGCTTCATGCCGACGTCCAGTATCCGCATCGCGTCCGCAGCGCGCTGGCGACGAACATCCTCCGCGTCCCGGAGCACACGATCCGCGTCGTGGCCGGCGACATCGGCGGCGGCTTCGGCACCAAGGGCTGGCAGTATCCCGAGCACCGGCTGGTGCTCTGGGCCGCCCGCAAGCTGGGCCGGCCGGTGAAATGGACGTGCGAGCGCCGCGAGGCCATCCCTGCCGACGAGCACGCGCGCGACAACGTCACCGAAGCCGAGCTGGGGCTCGACGCGGACGGCCGGTTCGTCGGCCTGCGCGTGCGGACGCTGGCCAACGTGGGCGCCTACGTCTCCTCGGATCGGAACTTGCTGGCGACGTTCAGCAACGTCGCCACCCTCGTCGGCGTCTACACGATCCCCGTCGCCCACGTGCAGGTCACGAGCGTGCTGAGCCACACCAGCTCGACCGCGCCGTACCGCGGCGCCGGCCGGCCGGAAGCCACGTACGTCATCGAGCGTCTGATCGACGACGCCGCCCGCGAGCTCGCCCTCGACGCCGTCGAGCTGCGCCGGCGCAATCTCATCCCGGGCGGCAAGATGCCGTACAGGACGGCGCTCGGCGTGACCTATGACTGTGGCGACTTCGCGGCCGGCATGGCGCGCGCGCTGAAGCTCGCCGACGTGGCGGGCTTTCCGGCCCGCCGCGCGGAGGCGGCCATGCGCGGGCGGCTGCGCGGCCTCGCCGTCGTCAACGCCATCGAGCGCGCGGCGGGGCCGCAGCCGGAGTTCGCGGAGATCCGCTTCGCGTCCAGCGGCAGCGCCACCATCTTCATGGGCACCAAGAACCAGGGGCAGGGTCACGAGACGACCTTCAAGCAGATCCTGCACGAGCGGCTCGGCCTCGATCCCGCGTCCGTGCGCTTCGTCGATGGCGACACCGATCAGGTCGGCTTCGGCATGGGCAGCATGGGATCGCGCTCGACCGTGATCGGCGGGACGGCGCTGTGGATGGCCGCCGACAAGATCATCGCCAAGGGACGGAAGATCGCGGCCAGGCTGCTCGAGGCCGCCGACACCGACGTCGCCTTCGCCGACGGGCGCTTCAGCGTGGTCGGCACCGATCGCGGGATCGGACTGGTCGAGGTCGCCCGCGCCGCCTTCCAGCCGCCGCAGCTGCCGCCCGGCGTGGAGCCGGGCCTGTACGAGACGGGCACGTTCTCGCCGCCGAGCGACACGTGGCCGAACGGCTGCCACGTGTGCGAGGTCGAGATCGATCCGGAGACGGGCGCCGTCGAGCTCGTGCGCTATGCGGTCGTGGACGACGTCGGCACCGTCATCAACCCGGTGACGCTCAAGGGCCAGATCCACGGCGGCGTCGCGCAGGGCATCGGCCAGGCCCTGATGGAGCAGATCGTGTACGAGTCGGAGTCCGGCCAGCTCCTCACGACATCGCTGATGGATTACGCGCTGCCACGCGCCGACGATTTCTGCGAGGTCGCGATCGAGTCGAATCCCGTTCCCACGCGACTGAACCCCCTCGGCGCCAAGGGCGCGGGCGAGGCAGGCACCGTCGGCGCGCTGCCGGCCGCGTTCAACGCGGTGATGGACGCGCTGGCGCCGCTCGGCGTGCGCGAGCTCGACATGCCCGCCTCTCCGGCCCGCGTGTGGGCGGCCATACGGAGGGCGCGCGCCTAGACGGCGGCTTTGACCTCGCGGGCGAGGCGCTCCATCGCCTGCGCCATCTCCGGCACGCCGGTCCGTGGCAGATCGAAGGTCATCCAGTCGGCGCCGAGGCCGCGCACGCGCCGGATGTCCGCCGCGACCTCCGCCACCGTGCCCTGGAACGCCGCGCGTCCGCTGCCCTTCGGCGCCTCGGTGAGGTCGAGCAGGTTGCGCGGCGCCAGCCCGAGCGCGGCGCGCCGGCCGCTGCGGGCGCCGAGATCGCGCAGCGACGCATAGCCCTTCTCGATGTCGTCGAGACTGAGGCCGAGCGGATGCCAGGCGTCGCCCAGCTCGGCGCAGCGGCGGACGGCTGGCGCCGAGATGCCGCCGGGCGCGCCGCCGACCCAGATCGGCGGGTGCGGCTGCTGCGCGGGGCGCGGCGCGAACGTCGCTCCGGAGAAGCTCACGTAGTCGCCCCTGTACTCGGGCACGTCGGCGGCCCACGCGGCCTTCATGGCGCGGATGTAGTCGTCGCTCAGCCGCCCGCGCTGGCGAAACGGCAGGCGCAAGTCCACGAACTCCGCCTCGTCCCAGCCCACGCCGACGCCGAAGATGAAGCGCCCCCCCGATACCTGGTCCACGGTGGCGACGGCCTTGGCGGCGACGAGCGCGCTGCGATACGGCAGCACGATCACGCTGGCGCCGACGCGGATGCGCTGCGTCCGGCCGGCGAGATAGGCGAGCAGCGAGAACGGGTCGGGCCAGTGGCCGCCATAGTGCTGCGTCGTGGCCGGCTTGGCGAGGATGTGGTCGGGAACGAAGACGCCGTCGAGCCCGAGCGCTTCCGCGCGGACGGCGAGCGACTCGGCCTCACGCGCGCTGAGCTGCCAGATCGGAAGCACGACGCCGTAATTCATCGGGACCCTCCTCTGATGGCGGCGATGATCCCCGCCCGCGCGCCGGTCGTCAATGGGGACGGCTCCGCTTCGCACAGGCGCTTCGTGAACGGCTGGCCCACGCGGAACTCGCCGACGGCGTCGAGGCCGCTGACCTTGTCGTTCCACCGCGGCGAATGCGCATCAGACGCCGCGCGGCTCGAGGTCGCGCTGATCGATGCCGAGCGCGTCGGCGAGCCAGTCGCCGAGGATTTCCTGGCCGATGGTGGGGTTGTCGTGCTGGCAGTGCTCGGCGCCCGTTTCCTCCGGGGTGACGAAGCGCAGCGTGGCGTGCACGCCGTGCGCCCGCGCGTACTCGTAGGTCTTCGTGGCCTGCGACATCCCGAGGACATCGTGCCCGCCGTGGAGGATCAGATAGGGACAGCGCATGTCCTCCAGCACGCCCTCCAGCGTGAAGGCGCGGAACCGCTCGACGGCGTCCTTCATGGTCGGCACGCCGAACACCCACTTGATGTGCGTGGCCAGCCCGTGCGTCTCGTCGGCGGTCTTCCAGAAGTCGTGAATCGACCAGATGGCGCCGTGCGAGACGCAGGCGGCCAGCCGCGGCTCGCGTGCGCCGGCGCGCGCCGCGTAGTAGCCGCCCAGGCTGGAGCCGCACACGGCGATGCGCGCGGGATCGACGTCGCCGCGCGTGAGGAGATAGTCGATGCAGCGGCCGATGGGCACTTCGTAGTCCGGACGGTTGGTGATGCCGTGCCGCCGCAGCGTCCCGCCCTGCCCTGGCCCGTCGATCATCAGTACCGAGATGCCGCGCTGGAGGGCACCGTGCGCCTGCATGAACCACATCTCGTCCTTGATCGAATCGAGGCCGCCCATCGAGATCAGACACGGGCGCCGACCGCCGCCGAACGGCGTCCGGACGAAGTACGCGTAGAGCACGGCGCCACGCTCGTACGGAATCTCCAGCACTTCGCCGGGCGGACGCAGGAGCGCGAGGAAGCGGTGACTCGACTGCTCCATCCTGGTGAACGTGGCGAGCCGTCGCGGATCGTGCGGCGGCAGGAAGAACTCGGCCTGACGATAGTAGTCGGCGGCGCGCAGGAAGCCGTTCATGGCCGTGCGCACGTGCCCCCGCGCCTCCTCGTCGCCGGCGCGGCGGAAGTTCCGCTCGGCCACCGCCAGCCATTCGCGATGCCAGCTCTCGGCGTCGCCGGGCACGATCCGCGCGGCCGTCTGGAAGCACTCGCTGACGCTGCCGCCCCCCTCCTGCGTCTCGCCGAGCCCACGCCGGAACTGATAGGCGAACCACGGATGCTCGGGCCAGTGATGCCAGCCGAACGGCTCGTAGTGCGGCGCGCGGTCGGCGGTGATCTTGTCGATGACGTTGTCTTCCTGTAGCACGTCGGGCCTCCTCACCCGCGATCATACCGGCGGCGGGCATTCCGCGTGCCAGCCATCGGGCGGGTAGGTTCGTCAATGCGGGACGACGTGACGGGAGCTCTTGGCATCACGGTGGCAGTACGACTGGCCAGGAGGTGCGAGATGATCAAGGCTCTCCCGGTGTTCTTCGCGCTCGTGATGGCGGTTGGAACGGCTGCGTGCACGGGCAACGACGGCGGATCGCCGTCCGCGTCCCCCGATTCCAGCCGCGGCTCGTCTTCGTCGGGCACGGCGGACTCTGGCTCGACCACCAATCGTTCCACGACCCCACCGACCACCAGCGGGTCGGGCTCGTCGTCGACCGGCAGCACCACCGGGGCCGGCAGCGGCGGCTCCGCGAGCGGGACGACCCGCTAGATGCTCCACCTCGCCGGGCGCGCCGGCGTCAGTCGCCGGCG
>DATBJF010000085.1:0-61973 GCA_036556545.1 Candidatus Methylomirabilota bacterium | reverse complement strand
GCACCGCTCGGCGAAATAGAGGAGCGCCGCGGCTGCGCCGGGGCGCGACGAACGCGGGGGGTATGGGGGCCATTTCGGGGCCCCAGCACCGCTCGGCGAAATAGAGGAGCGCCGCGGCTGCGCCGGGGCGCGACGAACGCGGGGGGTATGGGGGCCATTTCGGGGCCCCCATCCTAGATATAGCGCAACTTGACCTGGACGGACACAATCGGTATGGTGTCCGTCGTATGGCGGTGCCGCGGCTGGCCGAGATCGATCCCGACGTAGCAAAGGTGTTGCGCGAGGAGGCGCAGCGGCAGCATCGCAACCTCGAGCTCATCGCCTCCGAGAACTTCGTGTCCGAGGCTGTCCTCGAAGCGGTCGGCTCCGTCCTCACCAACAAGTACGCGGAGGGCTATCCCGGCAAGCGCTACTACGGCGGCTGCGAGGTCGTCGACGTCGTGGAGGAGCTCGCCATCGCGCGCGCCAAGGAGCTGTTCGGCGCCGAGCACGCCAACGTGCAGCCCCATTCGGGCGCGCAGGCGAACATGGCGGTGTACTTCACCCTGCTGAAGCCGGGCGACACGGTGCTCGGCCCGAACCTGGCGCACGGTGGCCACCTGACCGCCGGCAGCCCGATGAACTACTCGGGCAAGTTCTACACGATCGTGCCGTACGGCGTGCGCAAGGACACCGAGCGCCTGGACATGGACCAGGTGCGCGACCTGGCGCGCCGGCATCGCCCGAAGCTCATCATCGCGGGCGGCTCCGCGTTCCCGCGAGCCATCGACTTCACACCGTTCGGGGAGATCGCGCGCGAGGTCGGCGCGGCGTTGATGGCCGACATCGCGCACCCGGCAGGGCTGGTGGCGGCCGGGCTCCACCCATCGCCGGTCGGCATCGCGGACTTCGTGACGACGACGACGCACAAGACGCTGCGCGGTCCGCGCGGCGGGATGGTGCTGTGCCGCGCCGCCCATGCGCAGGCGCTGGACAAGACGGTCATGCCCGGCGTGCAGGGCGGCCCGCTCATGCACGTGATCGCCGGCAAGGCGGTGGCGCTGCGCGAGGCGCTCACGCCGGCCTGGCGGGCCTACCAGCAGCAGATCGTGAAGAATGCCAGGGCGCTGGCCGACGCGCTGATGACGCGCGGGCTGCGGCTGGTGAGCGGAGGCACCGACACGCACCTGATGCTCGTCGATCTCTCGGCGCGCGGCATCACGGGCAAGGACGCGCAGGAGGCGCTCGATCGCGCCTGGATCACCGTGAACAAGAACACGATCCCGTTCGAGACGAAGAGTCCCATGGTGACGAGCGGCATCCGGATCGGCACGCCGGCCGTCACCACGCGCGGCATGAAGGAAGCGGAGATGGTGGAGATCGCGCGCCTGATCGACCGCGTGCTGGGAAAGCCGGGCGACGCCGCCACCGAGGCGGCCGTGCGCGGCGAGGTCCAGGCGCTCACCGCGTGCTTTCCGTTGTACCCGGAGCGAACCAAGTGAGGGGCGGTCGATGAAATGTCCGTTCTGCGGGCACACCGAGGATCGAGTCGTCGACTCGCGCGTCGGCCGCGAGGGCGAGTTCATCCGGCGCCGGCGTGAATGCCTCAAGTGTCACCGCCGCTACACGACGTACGAGTACATCGAGGACGTGCTGCCGCACGTCGTCAAGCGGGATGGCCGGCGCGAGCCCTTCGACCGCCAGAAGCTCCGCGGGTCGATCCTCAAATCGTGCGAGAAACGTTCGGTCGGGGTGCAGGCCGTCGACGACGTGGTGTCCGAGATCGAGGTCAAGCTGCACGAGCGCGCGGACAAGGAGATCCCCTCGACCGAGCTCGGCGACCTCGTCATGGAGCACCTGCAGAAGCTCGACCAGGTCGCCTACGTCCGCTTCGCCTCCGTCTACCGCCAGTTCAAGGACATCAACCAGTTCATGGACGAGGTGAAGGGGCTGCTCAAGGACGACAAGAGCAAGCCCGCCATCGTCGTCAAGACCAAGGCGCTCACGAAGACGACGAAGTAGTCAGCGGCCCGTCGTCAGCACCACGCCGGCGATGACCAGCACGGCGCCGACGACGTGGTAGGCATGGACGGCCTCGCCCACCAGCGCCCAGGACATCGCGATCACCACGAACGGCATCAAGTTCATGAAGGCCGCGGCGCGGCCCGGCCCCAGTCGGCGGATGACGCGGTAGTACCACAGGTGCGCGATCGTGATCGGAACCGCGCCGTAGAGCATCACGCCCCAGCCGAGCGGCGCCGTGATCGGCGCCGGCCACGGGCCCTCGATGAGCCACGACAGCGGCACGAGGACGACGGCGCCGACGGCATTGGCGCCCGCCATCACCCACACCGGCGGCAGCGTCGATGCGGTGGCGCGACTGTAGAGCGAGTACGCGACCCACGCCGTCTGCGACAGGAGGATGATGAAGTCGCCGCGGTTGAATGCGAGCTCGAGCAACACCGCGACGGAGCCCTTGGCCACGGTGAGGACGACGGCCGCCACCGTCAGCGCGATGCCCGCCCACGTACGGGGGCGGAGGCGCTCGCCGAGCAGCACGGCCGCCCCGAGGGCGACGAAGATCGGCGACGCCGCGCCGAGAATGCCCGCGTTCAGCGCGGTGGTCCACTTGAGCCCCCAGAACCATGTCGTCGTGTTGAGCACCAGTCCGGTGAGCCCGAGCACCACGAAGGCGACGTAGTCGCGACGCAGCAGGCGGCGGTCGAGCGGGGCCGAGAGACGGGCCAGCGCGAGCAGGAACGGGGCGGCGATGAGCGTGCGGCCCCCGACGAGAAACAGCGGCCCGACCTCGGTCAGCGCGAGCTTGCCCAGTGGAAAGTTGCCGGCCCATATGACCAGAACAGCGATGAGAAGGAAATACGAGCCGCGCTCGGACACTGTTAGAGCGTACTGCAGGGGGGCCGGCGCGGCGTCGCGAGCAAGATGTAGGGGGCGGGGACGGCTGGCCTCCAATATATCGGCCGACGACACACCGTCATTCGTTGACTTCTGAGGGTCAGCAAGGTACGGTTTGGGCACGTTTTGCCTGCCATGAACGCCGACCGGACTGCTGAGGAGACCCCGGGATGAAGCGCGCTCTCAAGAAGCTGGTGTTCGTGGAGCCGAAGTCCACGCATCTCCACGTCTATAGCCGTGTGTGCATTCCGCGCCTGGGCTCCGTGCTGCTCGGCACCATCATGCGAGCCAAGGGCTACGAGGTCCGCGTCTACATCGAGGACATCCAGGACCTCGACATGAAAGAGGTCCTCTCGGCCGACCTGGTGGCCATCTCCGCGATCACGTCGACGGCCCCGCAGTCCTATCGCCTGGCCGACAAGGTGCGCGAGGCGGGGGCGCTCGCCGTCATGGGCGGCACGCACACGAGCTTCCTGCCCGAGGAAGGGATGCAGCACGCGGACTACATCGTCCGCGGCGAGGGCGAGTTCGCCTTCCAGGAGCTCGTCGACGCCATCCAGCGGGGCGAGGGGTTCGACAAGATCCAGAACCTCACGTACCGCACGGCCGACGGAAGCCTGGTGCACAACCCGGAGCGGCCGAAGATCCCGAACCTCGACGTCAACCCGATTCCCGACTACCGGCTCATCGAGGGCTGGAAGCCGGGTGGCGTGATCTCGGTGGCGACCTCGCGCGGCTGCCCGTTCTCGTGCACGTTCTGCTCCGTGCCGGGGATGTACGGCCACGCGTTTCGCACGCATTCCATCGGCCGGGTCCTCGAGGAGCTGGAGAGCCACCGCGGCAACCTCTACACCTTCTTCGCCGACGACATCTTCACGGCCAACAAGAAGCGCGTGAAGGAGCTGTTGCGCGGCATGATCGACCGCGACCTGACCCCGCAGTGGGGCGCGCAGGTGCGGACGGAGACGGTCGACGATCCCGAGCTGCTCCAGATGATGCGCGACTCGAACTGCTTCAACGTCTACGTGGGCTTCGAGTCGATCAACCCGCGGACGCTGAAGCTGTTCCAGAAGAAGCAGGACCTGGCCAAGATCGAGCGCTCGATCGAGCGCTTCCACGCCCACAAGATCCGCATCCACGGCATGTTCGTGGTGGGCTCGGACGAGGACGACGTGGAGACCCTCGACGCCACCGCCGCCTTCGCCCGCAAGCACGACATCGACTCGATCCAGTTCATGATCCTGACACCCATCCCGGGCTCGCCGGACTGGGACACGCTCTACGCGAAGGGCGACAAGTACGTCATCAACCGCAACTGGTCCTTCTACGACGGCCACCATGTCGTCCACCAGCCGCGGCGCATGAGCCCCTACGAGCTGCAGATGGGCGCCATCAAGGCGATGGAGAAGTTCTACTCCTGGGGCGGCATCTTCCAGAAGCTGGGCAAGCGCGACATCTACTACGCCACCATCCGCTACTGGGGCAAGAAGATGCTCCGCGAGTGGTGGAAGGACGAGGAGAACAAGGAGTACGTCGAGTGGCTGCGCGGGCAGCTCTACGATGACGTGAAGGCGCTGGCGGGCCAGTCCGTGCGCACGGTCGGTGTGCCGGCGCTCCTGCTCCAGGAAAAGATCGGCCAGCTCCTGCAGCGCTTCCTCGGCGAGCTTGGCGTGACCGTCGTCCCGATGGCCGAGGCGGCCATGGAGAACGCGAGCGCGGCGGCCCGTCAGACGGTCGACTGTCTGATCACGCCGATCGTCAAGCGCGCCGAGCAGGGACGCGAGGACTTCTACTCGAGCCTGGCCGCGGTCACCGACTCTATCCACGCCCGCCTGGGCCAGCTCCCGAAGGTGAGCTTCCCGCTCGTGGCCGGCCAGGGCCCCGTCTTCGAGCCGTTCGCGAAGATCGGCCTCTTGATCACGCGCAACCTCGACTCCATCCGCAACGCCTACAAGACCGCCGGCGCCGCCGAAGGCCTCTGGGAGATGGACAAAGCGCCCGCGTAGGGGCGGGTAGGACTGCTCGAAGCCAGAAGCGCCGCGCCGGTAGTCAGTCGAAAGAGGAGCGCCCCGGGTTTCCCGGGGCGCTTCCGAACGTGAGGGGGGTCTTAGGGGGCCCTTCGAGGCCCCCCTAACTCCAATCGATCCGCCAGATGGGGCCCATGAAGTAGAGCGGGCCTTCGAAGCGCAGGAACGCCGGGGCCTCGCCACCCGAGACCCAGATCTTGATGTCCGGGATCTCCGCCACCAGCAGCGACGCGAACAAGCCGAGCTGCGGCTTGACGAGGAAGCGCGTCGACGGCACCGCCGTCTCGCTCATGATCACCGTATCCTCGCTGGCCGGCATCAGCAGCATCTTCACGAGGCGCGGCTTCGGCGTGAAGGCGATGATCTGCACGGTCGCCGAGCCGCCGGTGGGTAGATTCTTCATCAAGGTGCTCAGCAGACCGTTGTAGGCGTCGGCCGGCATCTCGAAGGTTCCCACGACGACTTCCTCGGGGCTCTCCTCGTCGCTCTTGTAGCGAACCACGTAGCGGCCGGAGTAGCGGTCGACCGTGGCGTCGATGCTCTCGGGGAAGGACGGACCACGCTGCACCAGCCGATAGGAGAGCAGGGTGAAGACGTCGCGCTGCGAATAGACCACGGTCTCGTCGTAGAACGAGCCGTCGCGGAAGCGGAACGTCAGCCGGTTCTCGACCCGATCGCCACGCGCGACCTGCATCAGATCGCCCTGCGCGATCTTCTCTCCCTTGGCGTCGCGCAGCACCGGGAAGCCGCGGCCGACCCCTTCGCTGAAGCGCACGGCCACGGGCTCGGCGAGTGCGCTCGCGGTGCCCCAGAGGGTCGAGGCGACGGCGAGAGCGGCGAGAAGAACGATCCTCATGGCCGGGTTGCCTCCTGCTGAATCCGGCGTTGTGCGCCGACGGTTCAAGCAAGAAAGCAATGACCATGCCGGAAGCTGCTAAGACGCTTTGGGCTCCTGAACCGACGAGGATTTGCGGTGGGTGCGCCGCCGCACGAACTCCTCGTTGAGTGGCACTCCCTTGCGGCAGAGGGGGCACTCGTCGGGACTGTATGTGGGGAAGTCTCTGCTCACCAGGCTGAAGACGGGACGACCGTTGAGGTCCACCGAAGTGCGCCGCCACAGGCAGCCGACGCCCACGATGTGGGCGCCGAGCTGCTCCACCAGCTCGATCAGGAGGTTCAGCGTCGTTCCCGTCGACACCAGGTCCTCCACCAGGAGGACCTTGGTCCCCGGCCGCAGCAAGCGGTGGAACTCGACGGGGAGGCTCACCTTCCGCTTTCCGCCGGAAAGCCCCTTGGCCCCGTAGACGACGATCGGCCGCGACGGATGCGCGCGGGCCACGCAGTGCGACAGGATCAGCGCCCCGGGACCGGTGGAGAGCACGACATCGACAGGCCACTGGGCGAAGTGCTTGGCAATGACGGCGCCGAGACCCTCCGTGAAGGACGGCTCGGTCGTGACCAGGGTCTTTTCGATGTACTCGGTGGTGTGCTGTCCCGACGGCAGGAGGACGTGGTCGTTGGCGTGATAGGCGCCGGTCCGCTTCAAGATCTCCAGGTGAATCTTCTCGCGGACCTCGGCTTCGACCGCAGCCGGATCTTTCTTCGGAGGGGCGGCGCTCATCGGTACCTCCCGGCGCATTATATCGCACGCTCTGCCGCCCCGACGGCCTCGAGGCCGCGTGCTAGACTCCCGCCGTATGCGCGTGCTGGCGGTGGAAACCTCGACGCTGGCCGGGGGTGTTGCGTTGGTCGACGGCGAGCGCCTCGTGGCTGAATACCTGCTGGACATCAGCGTCACGCACTCCGAGCGCCTGCTGGCGGCCATCGACGCAGTGATGGGCGACGCCGGCTGGGCTCCTCGGCAGTTGCAAGGGCTCGCGGTCGCCGTCGGGCCGGGCTCGTTCACCGGCCTGCGGGTCGGTGTCAGCACCGTCAAGGGCCTGGCGCTGGCGCTCGACATCCCGGTGGCGGCGGTGCCGACGCTCGATGCGATGGCGGCCGCCGTCCCGTGGGCGGCGCTGCCCGTGTGCCCGGTGCTCCACGCGCGTCGGAACGAGGTCTACGCCGCGCTCTACCGCTGGGCGGGCGAGGGCTTCGCCCGCCAGTCGGAATACCTGGCGCTCACGCCCGATGAGCTGGCGGGGCGCCTGGGCGGGCCGACGCTCCTGGTGGGAGATGGCGCGGACGCCATCGCGTCGCCTCATGCGCGCCGCCTGCCGCCACCGCGACGGGTGCCCTCGCCCGCCTGCGTGGCGATCCTTGGCCGGGCGCGCCTCGCGCTCGGAACGACGGTGAGCGCCGCTCACCTGGCCCCGTTCTACCTGCGCCCATCCGAAGCGGAGCTCCGACGCCGTGTCACCGCAAGCCGTTGAGCCGATGCGGCCGGAGGACCTCGACGAGGTCCTCGCCATCGAGCGGGCGTCGTTCTCGATGCCCTGGTCGCGTGGGGCGTTTCTCTACGAGATCCAGCAGAACCGGGTGGCACGCTGCCGGGTCATGCGCGAAGGCGGCACGATCGTGGGCTATCTGTGCGTCTGGGAGATCGCCGACGAGATCCACATCACCAACGTCGCCGTTCACCCCCGCCGCCGCCGTCAGGGTATCGCCCGCGCGCTCCTCGGCGGCGTCCTGACCGAGGCCCGGGCGCGCGACCTGAGGCTCATCGTGCTGGAGGTCCGGCCGAGTAATCGTGAAGCGATCGGGCTCTACGAGTCCTTCGGGTTCCGGGTGACGGGGCGTCGACGGGGGTACTATTACGACACCGGCGAGGACGCCTTGATCATGGAGGCCCGGCTGCCTGCCGACTCCTCGGTGGGCGGGAACCCTCGGGCCGTCTGACTGGTTCGTGTCCATTATGACCCTCTCTGCGCGGCAGTGGACGCTTCTCGTGTGCGCTGTCGTCGCGTCCCTGACCTTCGGCGTCGACACCGCGGGGGCGCAAGGATCGGCCGCGGAGATCGCCCGCGGTAAGTACGTTTTCGGCGCCACCGGCGGCTGCGGCTGTCACACCGTGAAAGGCCAGCCCGTGAACGCGGGAGGCCGCCGCTACGACGGGCCGTTCGGGACGGTCTATTCGACGAACATCACGCCCGACCGGGAGACCGGCATCGGCACATGGACGGACGAGCAGATCGTCACGGCCATCCGGCTCGGCCGGCGGCCCAACGGCGAGCGTCTTCTGCCCGTGCATCCATATACCGTGTTCAACGGCATGACGGCGGACGACCTCAGGGTGCTCGTCGCATTCATGAAGACGGTGCCGCCGGTGAAACGCGCGAACCAGGCCAAGCGCATCGCGGTGCCGTTGTTCGAGTCCGTCTTCCTGCCGGCGTGGCTGGCGGCCTTTGCCCCGCGCGAGACGCCGCCGGCGACGGCGCCGACGGGCGGCGCGGCCCGCGGTGAGTACCTCGTGCGGGCCGTCGCGCACTGCGGCGAGTGTCACACGCCCCGCACGGTGACCATGGCCACCGACAACAGCCGCTTCCTCGCCGGCAATCCGAAGGGGCCGGAGGACGAGGCGATGCCGAACATCACGCCGGATCGCGACACCGGCATCGGCAAGTGGTCGGTGGAGGAGATCGCGGAGTATCTGGGCACTGGCAGCAAGCCCGATGGCGACGTGGCGGGCGGGCTCATGGGTGAAGTGATCGAGGGCACGCTCGCCGGCTACAAGGATCTGACGAAGGCGGATCGGCTCGCGATCGCGCAGTATCTGAAGACCATTCCCGCCGTGAGCAACAAGGTGGTCAAGAGCGGCACCTAGTGCGGTGCACTTCGGCCCGGCCGACGAGGCCCGGCCGCAACGACAGGAGAGCCCAATGAGATCGTTCCTCTTGCGCGCAGGCGTTGTCGTGATGGCGATGGCAGCGGTGGCGGGGTGCGCGAAGCTCGGCATCGGGAAGATGAACCCCGACGAGGCGATCACGCAGCGCCAGGCGCTGATGAAGGAGCAGGGCGCCGCCATGCGGTCGATCTCGGACAAGCTGAAGGCGGGGCAAATCAAGGAGGTCGCCGCCGACGCCGACAAGCTCCAGTCGACCGCCAAGCGGATCCCGCGCCTCTTCCCCGAGGGCTCCGTGAACGCGAACACGTCGCGCGCGAAGCCGGAGATCTGGCAGAAGTGGTCGGAGTTCGAGGGTTACGCGAAGTCGCTCGAGACGAAGGCCGGGCAGCTCGAGGAGGCCGCCAAGACCGGCAACGCCCAGACGGTGCAGCCGATGGTGGCCGAGCTCGGCAAGACGACGTGCGGGGCCTGCCACACGGCGTTCCGCGGACCGGAGCTCAAGAAGTAGGTCGTCTCGCGTTCACGTTCTCGTTCGCGGATCACGGCATGCATGTGCCGCGGCGGCCGATGGCCGTCGATCTCGTTTTCGTTCGGCAGTGAGCCGGCCGGGGAGGGCGGCCGCCCGCCCTCCCCGTGATAGAATCCGGCCGCTCCACGTCGATGGCCGGACCCGAGTCCACTCCCCGGAAATCCGATCCCGTGGCGCTCGTCGAGCGCATGCTCAGCGGCGATCGCCTCGCGCTCGCGCGTCTCATCACGCACGTCGAGAACCGCAGCGCGGCCGTGCCCGCCATCATGAAGGCGGTCCACGCGCGGGCGTCGCACGCCTACCTGGTCGGCGTCACCGGGCCGCCGGGCGCCGGCAAGTCGACCGTGGTCGATCGCCTCACCGCGGCGCTCCGCGCTGACGGCGAGACGGTGGGCATCATCGCCGTCGACCCGTCGAGCCCGTTCACCGGCGGGGCCGTGCTCGGGGACCGCATCCGCATGCAGGCGCACGCGCTCGACAGCGGCGTGTTCATCCGCAGCATGGCCACGCGCGGCTCGGTCGGCGGCCTCGCCCGCGCGACCGGCGAGGCGGCCAAGCTGCTCTCGGCCTTCGGCCACGACTGGGTGCTCATCGAGACGGTCGGCGTCGGCCAGACGGAGCTCGACATCATGAAGATCGCCGACACGACCGTCGTCGTGCTGGTGCCGGAGTCGGGCGACGCCATCCAGACGATGAAGGCGGGATTGATGGAAGCCGCCGATCTGTTCGCGGTCAACAAGGCCGATCGTGCGGGCGCGCCGGCGCTGATGGCGGAGCTGAAGTTCGCCGCGCACCTGCACTATGCGAGCTCCGCCTCCCGCAAGGACGTCGACTGGGAGATCCCGGTCCTCTCGCTGGAGGCACAGAACGCCGTCGGGATCGCCGAATTGCTGGCCGAGATCCGTCGGCACCGCGCGACGCTCACCGCCGGCGGCGCGTTCGCGGCGCGCCGGCGCGAGCGCGCGCGGCAGGAGCTCCAGTCGCTGCTGCTCGACGCCTTCAAGGCGCGCATCGATCACGGCCTGAGCGAAGGCCGCGTCGCCGCCGTCTTCGACGAGGTCGTGGCGGGCGCGCGCGATCCGTACTCCGCCGCGGCCGCGATCTTGCCCGTGATATCGTTGGAGCCCTGATGACCGTGTCCGGCTCCATTCCGTTCCGGGACACGTTCTGGAACGTCCCGGGATGGGCGCAGGTGGGCATCTACGTCGGCGGCGCCATTGCGATCGCCATCTTCGTCTACGGCTTCTGGCAGCGCATCGCGCTGTGGCGCGCCGGCCGGCCCGAGCACCGCTTCGACCAGATCCCGCTGCGTGTGCGTCTGGTGGCCGTGCACGCGCTGGGGCAGGCGCGGACGCTGTCGCAGGCCTACCCGGGCGTCATGCACGCCACGATGTTCTGGGGCTTCCTCGCCCTCTTCATGGGCACGGTCCTCGCCACCATCGACTGGGACATCACGCTGCCGCTCTTCGGCTACAAGCTGCTGAAGGGGTCGTTCTATCTCTTCTACGAGACGACGCTGGACCTCTTCGGCCTGTTCTTCGTAGTCGGGCTCGGCATGGCGGTGTGGCGCCGGTTCGTGGTGCGTCCGCACCGCGTCGACCCCACCGCGCGCTTCGCGAAGGTGCTGGCGCTGCTGTTCGTCATCAACGTCACCGGCTTCGTGATGGAGGCGTGCCGCCTCGCCGTGACGCAGCCGGCGTGGGCGCCGTGGTCGCCGGTCGGTTACGCGCTGGGGCAGGGGATGCTCGCGGTCGGCATGGGCGAGGGCGCGCTGCGCGCCACGCACGTCTCCGTGTGGATCTTCCACGCCATCATCTCGCTCGCCTTCGTGGCCATCGTCCCGTACTCGTACTTCATGCACCTGCTCACGACGCCGCTGAACATCTTCTTCTCCAAGCTGACGCCGCGCGGCGAGCTGAAGAAGATCGACAACATCGAGGAAGCGGAGTCGCTCGGGATCTCCAAGCTCGAGGAGTTCTCGTGGAAGCGGCGGCTCGACTTCGACGCCTGCGTGGAGTGCGGACGCTGTCAGGCCGTCTGTCCGGCCTACATGGCCGGCACCGCGCTGTCACCGAAGCAGATCATCGTGAAGCTCAAGCACCACATGCACGGCGAGCTGCCCGGCCCGATCCACGGCGAGCTGATCAAGGCCGACGAGCTGTGGGCGTGCACGACGTGCATGGCCTGCGTCCAGGAGTGCCCGGCGTTCATCGACATCGTCGACACCATCGTCGACCTGCGGCGCTATCTCACGCTGTCGGAGGGCGCCCTGCCGTCCACGGCGCCGCAGTCGCTGCAGAACATCCAGCGCGCCGGCAACCCCTGGGGCCTGCCGGCCGCCGAGCGGCTGGCGTGGGCGCACGGCCTCGACGTCCCGCTGCTCGAGCCCGGCAAGGAGGTCGAGTACCTCTACTGGGTCGGCTGCTCCGCCTCGTACGACAAGCGCAACCAGGCCATCGCGCGCTCGGTGGTCGCCATTCTCAAGAAGGCGGGCGTGTCGTTCGGCGTGATGCAGGAAGAGCGGTGTCATGGCGAGGTGGGCCGCCGGCTCGGCGAGGAATACCTCTACCAGACGCTGCAGGCGGAGAACGTCGAGGCCATCAACCAGTACAAGTTCCGCAAGGTCATCACGCACTGCCCGCACTGCTTCAACACCATCAAGAACGAGTTTCCGCAGTTCGGCGGGACGTACGAGGTGCTCCATCACTCCCAGGTCATCGCGGAGCTGATCGCCGCCGGCCGGATCAAGCCGATCAAGCCGATCGAGGGCACGCTGGCCTTCCACGACTCGTGCTACCTCGGCCGCTACAACGGGATCATGGAAACGCCGCGACAGGTGGCGGCCGCCGTGCCGGGGCTTCGCCTCGTCGAGGCGCCGCGCAATCGCGAGCGGGGCCTCTGCTGCGGCGGCGGCGGCGGCCACATGTGGATGGAGGTCCCGTCGAAGAAACGGGTGAATGTCATCCGCACCGAGGAGCTGCTCGAGACGGGCGCCACCGTGGTCGGCACCGCGTGCCCGTTCTGTCTGGCGATGGTGGATCTGGGGCGCAAGGTGGCAGAGGCGGAGGAAAGGCTCGCCGTCAAGGACGTCAGCGAGCTGGTGGCCGAGAGCCTCGAGTGAAGGCGCTGCTGCGTGCGCTGCCCGATCTGATCCGGCTGATCACCCGCCTCGTGGGCGACCCGGTGCTGCCGCGCGCGGCCAAGATCGCCCTCGGCGCCGCCGCCGTCTACCTCCTGTCGCCGGTGGATCTCGTGCCCGACTTCATCCCGCTCGTCGGCTACCTCGACGACGTGCTGCTGGCGGCCGTGCTGCTGGACGGCATCCTGAACTGGGTCGATCGCGCCCTCGTGCTGAAGTACTGGCCCGGCAATCCGGCGTCGCTCGACACGCTCGCGCGCACGGCCCGCGTGCTGTCGATGTGGGTGCCCCGGCGCATCAAGGCGCGCGTCTTCTCGCCGAGGGCCTAGGCGAGGGGTCGCGGATCATCCGGCTGGTCAGAAACGGCCCTGTTACGTTTCTGACCGGTGTGCGCGGAACTCTTCGGGATGGCTCGCCTTTCAGACTCGGTACCGGTTTTGCCCCTGAGGACCCGCATGAATCGACCAGGCTACCTCGTCGCCAGCGCACGGTTACGCGAGCACCTGCGGCTCAGAACACGCGAGTCCTGGGAGCGAAGCCGATCGGGGTCACGGACGACGTTCACGCGGTGGTCGGGCAGTCGAAACCGCCTCGCCGGCTGCGCGGCCCTCGTGCTGACCGTGATCTCCGGCTACACCGCCTCGCAGCGGCACGACGCATGGGAACAGCCGCGCGCGATCATCAAGGAGGCGGCGGACCGCTATGGTGTCGCCGAGGACGTGATCGCGGCGGTGATCGAGGCGGAGTCGCAGTTCAACCCGCGCGCGGTCTCGCGCCGGGGCGCGCAGGGCCTGATGCAGCTCATGCCCGATACGGCGGCCTCGCTCGGCGTCGAGGACCCCTTCTCGCCGCGGGAGAACATTCATGGCGGCGTGCGACATCTCCGCAGCCTCATGGATCGCTTCGACAACAATCTTCCACTGGCGCTGGCCGCCTACAACGCCGGCCACGTCGCCGTGATCCACTACGGCGGCATTCCGCCGTATCCGCAGACGAGGGCCTACGTGAGCCGGATTCTCCGGCGGCTCGAAGGTGATGGCGCCACGCGCCCCAGCGCGGTGGTGAGCCCGCGCGACAGGCCGCGGGTCGGTCGCCGCTGACCGCGGCGGCGCTCAGCCGGCGGCGGTGGACGTCGCGGGCGGACGCACGCGGTCGACGCTCGTGGACGGCTTGCGGGTGAGGCCGCCGCGCTTCACCCAGTACACGCACGTCTCGGTATGACTGGCCACCGCCGACGTGATGTCGAAGCCGCAGAGCGGGCAGCGGAACAGGCCGGGGTCGCCGCCGCGCAGCCAGCCGAGCCGATATCCGCGCTGGCACTTGCCGCACTGCACGAGGTGGCTACTGCAGCAGAGGAAAAGGATGGCCCGGGCATCGGGATCGGACAGGTCCACGGTGGGCGGGACCACCGGCACCGTCACCCAGCGATCGGCCTTGAGCTGCGCGTCGATGTCGGGCCGTCGCCGCCGCTCGCTCCGGCGGCGCTCCCGGTCGGGGAGGGCGCTCTTCACGCGACGGTCCTTGAACCGTCGATCGAGGACGACTTCCGCCTTGGCGTCGTCGGCGAACGAGCGCTTCAGCGACTGGTACAGATCGACGCGGCTGCGCGGAACGACGATGAGGACCGACCGGCCGAGCTGACGTCGCCCGTCGTCGCGCGGGCGGGCCGCCGGCGGCGGACCGAGCGCCTCGGCCACGCGCGACGGTCCGGCCACTTCGTGAAGTCGGGCCACGCCGGCCTGTTCGGCAACCTCGCGTGTGGGATAGCCGGCCCAGTGTGACGGCCAGCTCCGCTCGGTCACCTCGCCGCTGGAGGCGTCCACCATCTCCCATACCCAGACGTTCGATTCCGCCAGCCACGCGGTCCGCACGACGAAGGCATTCCCCGGCGAGCCCTTCATATTCGGGTTCCTCCCTCTGAAGAATGAAAGTGTAAGCGGGAGCGACGCCGGACCCTCATTTTTTTTGCCGTCGGCGGTCAGGCCGGGTGAGACGCCGGATCGTCTCCGCCAGCGCGTCGGGGTCCACCGGCTTGGACACATGGGCCTCGAAGCCGACCGCCAGAGCGCGCTCTCGGTCTTCCGGCCGCGCCTGCGCGCTGAGGGCGATGGAGACCATGCCGGTCGCGAGCCGGCGCGTCCGGACCTCCGTCATCAGATCGTAGCCGTCGCGTTGTGGCATGGCGAGGTCGCTCAGGAGCACGTCGGCGGGATGCCTGGCCAGCGACTCGAGCGCCTCGGCCGCCGAGCTCACGAGCGTGACGGTGGCTCCGGCCGCCTCGAGGACAGCGGCCAGGAACTCCCGGGCATCGTAGTCGTCGTCCACGACCAGGATCCGCAGCTCCTTCAGCGTCCCGCCGAACGCCGCGGGCGTGGCGGCGCCGCTGCCGCGGCCGCGCTCCTCGGGTGTGCCCGGCGGTCCGGCCACCGGCAACAGCACCGTCACCGTCGTGCCGAGTCCGGGTCCGTCGCTGCCGGCCTGCACCGTGCCGCCGTGCAGCTCCACGATGTGTCGCACGATGGCGAGGCCGAGCCCGAGCCCGCCGTACTGGCGCGTGATCGTGCTGTCGGCTTGCCGGAAGCGGTCGAAGATGTGCGGCGCCACTCCGGGCAACAGTCCCTCGCCCGTGTCCGCGACGGCAATCCGCACGTGAGATTCGGTCGCGCTGACCGTGATGTCGACCTTGCCGCCTTCGGGCGTGAACTTCATCGCGTTCGACAGGAGATTGCCGAGGACCTGCTGCAGGCGGTTGGGATCGGCCTCGATGATCGGGACGTCGGGCGCCACCGAGCGCGCGACGCTCAGCCGTTTGGCGGCGGCGGCGCCGGCGGCGGCGTCGATGGCGGCGTCGACGAGGTCGCCGAGCGGCACCGGGCGGATCTCCAGGCGAAGCTTGCCGGTGATGATGCGCGAGACGTCGAGGAGATCCTCGACCAGCTGCACCTGGAGCCGCGTGTTGCGCTCGACCGTCTCGAGCGCGCGGCCGGCCGCTTCGGGCTTCAGCGTTCCCGCGCGCAGCATCCGCACCCATCCGAGCACCGGCGTCAGCGGCGTGCGCAGCTCATGTGAGAGGACGGCGAGGAACTCGTCCTTCGCGCGGCTGGCGTCCTGCGCATCCCGATACAGCCGCGCGTTGTCGGCGGCGAGCGCCGCCCGCTGCGCCAGATCCTCGGCGATGGCGAGGTCGGCCAGCGAATAGCGCCGGCCGGGCTGCGTCAATGCGAAGCACACGAGGCCGAGGGCACGCCCGCGCGCGCGCAGCGGGACCAGCATGAGGGAGGTCGGTCGCAGCGACGGCGCGGCCAGGTGGGCGCCGTCGCGCGGGCGGGCGGCCAGCCATTCCTCGCTCACCTCGCGCACGAGCGTGGGCTCGCCGCGCTCCACGACGGCGGCCAGCGGGCTGTCGGCGCCCGGCTCGAAGGCGAACGGCGGCGCTTCGGCCAGGGCCGGCTCGATGGCAGGCTCCGCATGCGCGGCGCCCAGGCGGCGCAGCCGCCGCTCGGCGTCCAGGACGTCGACGAGGACATAGTCGGCGAGGTACGGGACCGCCACGCGCGCCATGCTCTTCAGCGTCGCCTCGTCGTCGAGGGAGCCGGCGAGCACGCGACTGGCCTCGGCGAGGAACGACGCGCGCCGGCCGGCTTCCTCCGCCTGTGCGCGCGCCACCTCGGCGCGCAGCCGATCGACGCGCTCGGATTCGCCGTGCCGCTCGTGCGGCGCCGACTCGAGCAGCGTGCGCACCTTGGCCTCCGCCGCCCACCGTGCCGCCACCTCCGACGCGAGCTGGGCGCCCCCGCGGTCCCGCGGCCCGCGCGTCCGCATCACCAGCGCGCGGGTCAGGCGCGGCAGCAGCAGCAGCGCCGTGATCACGGCCGACGTGGCCGCGAGCAGCCGGACGGCGGCGGCGAGCCAGGCGGTCGGCTGCCACAGCGTCCACGCGTCGGCGAGATGGGCGGTCGCCGCCGACAGCGAGAAGACGATGCCGGTGACGAGGGTGGCGTTCCCGCGCAGCTCGGACCGCACGCGCGCGACGTGGAGGAGCGCAACCGCCACCGCCAGGTAGGCGACGCCGATCGCCGCGTCGGCGGCGATATGCAGATGGCGCATGACGAGTATACTGGGGGCCTTCGTGGTCACCGTCAACGGTCGCTCGTACGCGGCACCCCGCTCGCCGCTCGTCGTCCTGTGCATCGACGGCTGCGAGACCGATTACCTCACGCGCGCGATGGACGCCGGCGCCATGCCGTATCTAAGGTCGGCGCTGACGCGCGGCACGTGGGCGATCGGCGACTGCGTGATCCCCAGCTTCACCAATCCGAACAACCTCTCGATCGTCACCGGCGCGCCGCCGTCGGTCCACGGCATCTGCGGCAACTATTTCTACGATCCGCACGCCGGCGTCGAGGTGATGATGAACGATCCGAAGTACCTCCGCGCCGGGACGATCCTGGCCCGATTCGCGGACCAGGGGGCGACGGTGGCCGTGGTGACGGCCAAGGACAAGCTGCGTCGCCTGCTCGGACACGAGATGAAGGGCACCTGCTTCTCCGCCGAGACGGCGGAGGCCGACGTGCTGGAGCTCGTCGGGCTCCCGCGCCCGTCCGTCTACAGCGCGGCGCTCAGCGAGTTCGTCTGCGCGGCCGGCGTGAAGCTCCTCGACACGGCCCGCCCGGACATCATGTACCTGTCGACGACCGACTACGTGCAGCACAAGCACCCGCCCGGCACGCCGGCGGCCAACGATTTCTATCGCATGCTCGACGGCTATCTCGACCGCCTCGACGCCGGGGGCGCCGTGATCGCGCTCACGGCGGATCATGGCATGAACGCGAAGACCGACGCGAGCGGCCGACCGAACGTCGTCTACCTTCAAGATGTGCTCGACGGCTGGCTCGGCGCCGGGCGGGCACGCGTCATCCTGCCGATCACCGATCCGTACGTCGTGCACCACGGGGCGCTCGGCTCGTTCGCCACCGTGTACTTGCCCGACGGCGCGAGCGTGGGCGAGATCGTCGGTCGCCTCGCGACGCTGCCGGGCATGGAGCTGGTCGTCGACGGCGCGGAAGGTTGCCGGCGTTTCGAGCTGCCCGCGGACCGCATGGGTGACGTGATCGTCATCGGCGCGCGCGACACCGTCCTCGGGACGTCCGCCGCCCGGCACGATCTGTCGGGTCTCGACGCACCGCTGCGCTCACACGGCGGGCTCTCGGAGCAGCGGGTGCCGATCGTCCTCAACCGCCGGACGCGCCTCGACGCCGGCGCGCGCCTGCGGAATTTCGACGTGTTCGACCTCGCGCTGAATCGGCTGGCCTGACGAGACGCCATGGCCGCGCGTGAGTGGATCCTGCTCAATCCCGGACCGGCCAACACGAGCGCCCGCGTGCGCGAGGCGCTCGTCATGCCGGATCTCTGCCACCGCGAGCCGGAATGCTTCGAGATGATGCGCCGCTGCCGCGAGGCCCTCGTGCGCCTGGCCGGCGGCGGACCCGAGTGGGCGGCCGTCCTCTTCACCGGTTCCGGCACGGCGGCGGTGGAGGCGGCCATCTGCGCGGCCGTGCCGCCGGCGCGCGCCCTGCTCGTGGTGGACAACGGCGTCTACGGTGACCGCATGCTGAAGATCGCCCGAGCCCACGGCATCACCACCGTCGCGGTGCGGTGCGACATGTTCACGCCGGTGCGGCCGGCGGACGTGGAGGCCTCTCTCGTCGCGCATCCCGAGGCGAGTCACGTAGCCGTCGTGCACCACGAGACCACCACCGGACTGCTGAATCCGGTGGCCGAGATCGCGCGCATCGCGCAGCGGCACGGCCGGCGGCTGGTGGTGGACGCGATGAGCTCGCTGTTCGGCGAGCCGCTCGACCTGGGGCACGACGGCATCGACTTCGTCACCGCCAGCGCGAACAAGTGCCTGCAGGGAATTCCCGGCGTCTCGTTCGTGCTCGCGCGGCGTCGCGCGCTCGACGAGCTCCAGGGCCGGCCGCCGCGGTCCGTCTACCTCGATCTCCACGGCCACTTCGCCAGCCAGGAGCGGGACAACACGCCGTTCACGCCGGCCGTGCAGGTGCTGCACGCCATGGAGCAGGCGCTGGCGGAGCTGGCCGACGAGGGCCCCGCGCGCCGCATCGCGCGCTATGCCGAGAACGCGCGCGTGCTGCGCGAGGGGATGGCGCGCCTCGGCTTCGAGGCGCTCGGGACGCCCGCCGGCCGCTCGAACATCCTCACGACGTTCCGCCTGCCCCCGGGCGTGGGCTACGAGGCGCTCCACGACGCCATGAAGCGGCGCGGCTACATCATCTACGCCGGGCAGGGCGACATCCGGACGTACGCCTTCCGCGTGTCCAACATGGGCACCTTGACGCCCAAGGACATGGAGGGAGTGGTGGCGGCGTTCGAGGAGGCGCTGACCGGGCTGCGATGACGGCGACGGCGCTCGCGCTGGTCATGTGCGCCGCCGTCCTCCACGCCGCCTGGAACGCTCTGGCCAAGCGCGGACGGGATCCGCTCGCCTTCCTGTGGCTGGCCTCGATGGTGGCGGCGCCGGTGCTGCTGCCGTGGGGCGCTCGCGAGCTCGCCGTGGCCGGGCTGCCGGCGCGGGCGGTGCCCTTCGTCGTCGGCACCATCCTGCTGCACGCGATCTACTTCTACACGCTCGGCCGCGCGTACGCGACGGGCGCCTACTCGCTCGTCTACCCGATCGCGCGCGGCCTCGGCGTGGCGCTGGTCCCGATCGTGGCGTGGATGCTGCTGGACGAGCGGCTGTCGCCGCTCGGCATCGCCGGCATCGCGCTCGTGATCGTCGGCGTGATCGTGCTGCACCGGGTGGGTGGCCGGCGCGTGGTGGTGTCGAGCACGGCGCTTGGCTCGGCGTCCGTGTGGGCGGTGCTGACCGGCATCACGATCGCTGCGTACTCCGTGCTCGACAAGGCCGGCGTCACGCGGCTGCACCCGGTGCCGTACATGCTGCTGATGGAGGCGGGCTGCGTGGTGGCCTTCACGCCGTTCATGGCGCGCCGCCTGGCGGCGGCGCGCGCGGAATGGGCGGCGAATCGCTGGACGATCATGGCCACCGGCGTGATGAGCGCCGGCGGCTACACGCTCGTGCTCTTCGCCTTCCAGCTGTCGAAGGCCGGCTACGTGGTCGCCTCGCGCGAGCTCTCGATCGTGCTCTCCGCGCTGATCGGCAGCCTGCTCCTCGGCGAGGGCCGGCTCGCGCCGCGGCTCGGGGCGGCCGGCATCGTGCTGGCCGGCGTCGTGTGCGTGGCCCTCGCGCGCTGAGCCGCGCTCAGCGCGCCAGGATGCCCGCGATGCGCCGGGCGAGCGGCGTGGTTTCCAGCCGCTCGAGCGGCTCCGGAAGCGCGAGCGACCAGTTCGGACGCTCGTGCGTGGTGCCCGGCACGTTGGGCCGCTCGGCCACGCCGAGCGCGTCGTCGAGCGTCGCGGTGACGAGGAGCGACGGCGCCGCCGACAGGGCCTCGTGCGCGCCCGCCACCACGTCCTCGACGGAGCCGCCGCCCCTCGCCGGCGCCATGGCGGATGCCAGGCGCTTGCGCGTGGCGGCCAGCGCCGCCTCGTTCGGCTCGAGGCCGAGGGCGCGCTGCTCGGCGATGTCCGACCCGGTCCACAGGCCGGCGATCGTGGGGAGGTCGTGGGTCGTGACGGCCGCCATCGCCAGCTCCGGATACCGCGACGTCGGACCCTCCTCGAACCACATGACGCGGTACGACAGCACGCCATGTTCGGCGAGCCGCTCGCGCACGCCGTCTTCCACCGTGCCGAGATCCTCGCCGACGACGACGGCCCTCGCGCGGTGGCTCTCCAGCGCGACGATGGCCAGCAGATCGTCGGCGGGATAGCGAACGTAGCCGCCGTCGGCCGGCGCGGCGCCGGCGGGAATCCAGAAGAGTCTGAAGAGCCCCATGACGTGGTCGATGCGGAGGCCGCCCGCGTGGCGCAGGGCCGCCCGGATCGTGTCGATGAACGGTTGATAGCCGCCCGCCCGCAAGCGATGCGGGACGAACGGAGGCAACCCCCAGTCCTGACCGCGGCGGACGTACCGGTCGGGCGGCGCGCCGACGGTGGCGCCGATGGCCAGAGAATCCTGCCACGCCCACGCGTCGGCGCCGTCCGGATCGACGCCGATCGGCAGATCCTGCATCACCGGCGCCGCCGCGCTGGCGCGCGCGAGCTGGGCGTCGAGCTGCCACTGGAGCCACTGGTGGAATCGGACGCGCTCGGCATGCGCCGTGGCGAACGCGCCGACCGCCGACGCCTCCGGCCGGCGGTACTCGAGCGGCCACGCGCGAAAGCCGCCGCCGAAGCGCTCGGCGAGAGCGGAGAAGACGGCGAAATCGCGGAGGGCCGTGCCCGCGCGCCGCACGTAGTCGGCGAAGGCGGTGTCGCGGCCGCCGTCGAGCTTCCAGAGGCGCTCGAGCGCCTCGCTCTTGAGCGCGAAGACGCGAGCCCGATCGATCAGGCGATCGGCGTTCAGCGCGTGGCCCAGCGCGGCGAGGCGGTCGAGATCGGCGCCGAGCACGGCCGCGCCCGGAATCTCCTCGATGCGCAAGTAGAGCGGATTGAGGAACCGCCGGCTGCTCGGGCAGTACGGACTGGCCTGCTGCGAGGCCAGCGGGAGCGGCGCGGTGAGGGGGTTGATCAGGACCAGGCTGGCGCCGAGGCGCGCGGCCCACGCGCCCAGCCGGCGCAGGTCGGCGAGGTCGCCGATGCCCCACGACGCCGCGGAGCGCGTGGCGTAGAGCTGTGCCGACCAGCCCCAGCCGCGCGGCGGCAGGGGGCACCGCCGCGGCGCCACGATGAGCCGCGTCGGCTCCGCGTCGCCGCCGCGCATCACGACGTGATAGCCCAGCGGCAGATCGGCCGGCAGGACGCCATCGACGTCGAGCGTGCGCCCGTCCTCGAGCGTGAGGCGACCGCGTCCGGGCAGGACGTGGCGCTCGCCACTCCGGACGACGATCACGGCGGCCGGCGGCGGGGCGTCGCCTTCCGCGCCCATGGCGGCACGCAGCGCCGCGCGCGTGCCCGGCGCGAGCGGATGCCAGACGCCGAGGGCGTCTTCGTACCCATCCGCGATGGACCACGCGTCGGTCCTGGACTTCATGCGTGCCGGGGTCGGATCAAGGGCCGTGCCGGCGTCTGGCGCCGGCGGCGGGACGCGCCGCCGGGCGGCCGGCGCGCTTGGCCCCGGGGACCGAGGCCGGAGCTCGCAGGATGGCGGCCAGGTCGGCGCCCCGCGAGGTCCGCAGCGCCTTCCACAGGTCGCCCGCGGCGCGCACGCGGTCCGGCATGGTGCGCAGCGTGAAATCGCGGCGGTCGACGCCGGCGTGGACCTCCGCCCACGTCAGCGGCGCCGACACGCCGGCGTCGTCGGTGGCCCGCGCGCTGTACGCGGTCGCCAGCGTCTTGCCACGCATGTTCTGCAGGTAGTCGACGTAGACGCGGCGCCCGCGCGCGTCGACGGCGCGCTCGACGGTCGCGATGCGCGGGTGACGGTCGGCCACCAGCGTGGCGATGAGCTCGCAGAAGAGCCGTCCCGCCTCGTACGACGTATGCGGCGGCAGGGGAATGTAGATATGGAGGCCCTGGGCGCCGGACGTCTTCGGAAGGGATGGCGTGCCCACGCGCTCGAGCTCGTCGTGCACCCAGCGGGCCACCTCGACCACGGCGGTGAACGGTACGCCCGGCATCGGATCGAGGTCGAGCACGACGTGGTCGGCGTCGTCGAGCGAGCCCACGCGCGAGAACCACGGATCTTGCGAGATCGCGGCGATCTGGGTCATGAACAGCAGGGTAGCCAGCGCGCCTCCGATCAGCCGCGACGGGACCTCGCGGTCCACCGGCAGCGTCTCCACCCGCACGCCGCGCGGCACGTCGTCGGGCGCGCGCTGCTGGTAGAACGCCTTGCCGCGGACGCCTTCCGGAAAGCGCCGCATGATCAGCGCGCGATCGGCGACGGCGGGCAGGATGTACGGCGACGCCCACGCGTAGTAGCGCATGAGGGCGCCCTTGGTGAGGCCGAGCGACGGCCAGAAGACCTTGTCGAGATGACCGACGGGCAGCGTGACGTTGCCCGGCAGCTCCACCACGCCCTCGCCGCCGCGCGCTTCGATCTCCGCGAGCCACTCGATGATCCGCCCCGTGGCTCCGCCGGCGCGCGGCCACGGTTCCACCGATTCGGGCTCCCGCCGCGCGCGCGCGGGACTGACGGACGCGGCGAGCGGCTCGCGGCGAACCGTGCGCGGGTCCACGTCATCACGCACTCCCAGGTACTTCGGATGGCGAAAGACGCCGTCGTCGGTCCACTCGGTGAAGCCCACGGTGACGACGACCTCGGGACGCGTCCAGTGAGGGCGCTCGTTCGTGCGCGGCCGGACGGTGAACGGGCAGGTCGGCGTCTCGAGGGGCGCCAGGACCCGGGCCAGGCGCTCGAGCTCGCGGCCGGTGAACCCGGTCCCGGCATGTCCGACGTAGGTGAGCGCGCCGCCGTCCCAGACGCCGAGCAGCAGCGCCCCGAAGTGCGCGCGGCTCCCGCGCCCTTCCGTGAAGCCGCCGACCACGCAGTCCTGGCGCTGGAGGATCTTGATCTTGCGCCAGGCGCTGCTCCGCCGCCCGCTCTGATACGGCGCGTCGAGCGCCTTGGCCACGACGCCTTCCCAGCCGCGCCGGAGCGCCAGCTCGTGGAGCGCCCGGCCATCGCCGGCGTGGAACTCGCTGAGCCGGAGCGCGCGCGAGCCGGTGTTGCCGAAGATCCGCTCGAGGCGTGCACGGCGGGCGGTCAGCGGCAGCGCGCGGACGTCGACGTCCCCGTCGCGGAGGACGTCGAAGGCGACGAAGGCCACCGGCTGGGTCACCACGCGCCCGCCGATGTCGCCGTCCGACGTCAGGTGGATGCGGCCCTGCAGCCGCTGGAAGCCGGCGGGCTCCCCGGCCTCGTCCAGGGCCACGATCTCGCCGTCCAGCAGCACGTCGGCCTTCAGGCGCCGGGCGAAGACCCCGAGCGCCCGCGCGATCTCCGGGAACTGCGACGTCTTCTCGTTGCCGAGGCGGGACCAGATCCGGGCGGCGCCGGCACCCCCGCCGGCCTTGACCGCGACGATGGCGCGGATACCGTCGTACTTCGGCTCGTAGGCGAAGCGGGGACTGTGAAGCGGCGCCGGGTCCAGGGAGGCCAGCATGGGGCGCGGGAGCGCGTATGGCATCTGCGTTGCTGCCAGTGTAGTCATGACCGATCCGCTGCCGTCGCCCGAAGCGGCCCCGCCCGAACGCCTCCATCGCTTCGTCGTCACGCGCGGAATGGCCGTCGTCCTGGTCGTGGAGAGCGTCTCCTGGTACCTCGGATTGCTGCAGGCGGCGGTGGCCCGTGTGGTCGTCGAAGGTCACAATTGACGGCAGCATTCTTGCTCTTTTCGCCCCTCCGGAGGTGACGTCATGAAGGCAACCGACCTACTCAAGAAGCAGCACCGTCAGGTGGAGAAGCTCTTCAAGCAGGCGGAAAAGGCCACACAGGCGCGGCAGCGCCGGCAGCTGATGGATCAGATCATCGAGATGCTGAAGATGCACACTCAGATCGAGGAAGAGATATTCTATCCAGCCGTGCGCGAGCTTGGGACCTCGAAAGCCGAAGAGATGGTCGATGAGGCATTCGAGGAGCACCACGTCGTCGATCTGGTGCTGGCCGAGCTGCCCAGCGTCGATCCCGAAGACGAGCGGTACGAGGCGAAGATCACCGTGCTGTCCGAGCTGGTGAAGCATCACGTCGAGGAGGAAGAGGGCGAGATGTTCCCGCTGGCCGAGAAGAAGCTCGGCGCCGAGCGTGTCCGGGAGCTCGGGCAGCAGATGGCCGACATGGCCGGTGCCGCACAGCGTCGAGCGGCTTGATGCGACGCTCGGCGGGGTTGATCCTGATCCTCGCCCTGGTGGCCGGCGCGCTCTGGGCCACCGACGTGGTGACGGTCAAGATCAACCCGCCGACGGCGCGCGACGTGAGCGCCGCTCCCTTCTGGCGCGAGGTGAGCGGCGAGGCCACGGTGCCGCCGGCACTGCGCATCTGGGTCGACCTCGCGAAGGCCGCCAGGCCGGCCGTCGTCAACGTGTCGACCACGCAGCGTGGCCAGGCGCGCGGCCCCGACGAGTTCTTCCGGCGCTTCTTCGAGCGTAGCCTCCCGCGCGACGAGCCGCGCGCGCGCCAGAGCCTCGGATCCGGCGTGATCGCCTCGAGCGACGGGTACGTGGTCACCAACTTCCACGTCGTTCGCGGCGCCGACGCCGTCGTGGTCCGGCTCGCCGATCAGAGCGAGTACCAGGCGAAGCTCGTCGGCAGCGACTCCAGGACGGATCTCGCGCTCCTCAAGGTCGATGGCCGCGAGCTGCCCGCCATGCCCTTCGGCGACTCGGATCGGCTCGAGGTCGGCGATCCGGTCATGGCCATCGGCAACCCGTTCGGGCTCGACCAGACGGTGACCACGGGCATCGTCAGCGCCAAGGAGCGCTTCATCGGCAGCGGTCCCTACGACGACTTCATCCAGACCGACGCCTCCGTCAATCCGGGGAACTCCGGCGGGCCGCTCGTCGACGTGCGCGGCGCGCTCGTCGGCATCAACACCGCGATCTTCTCCCAGACGGGCGGCTCGGTCGGGATCGGCTTCGCGATTCCAGTCAACATCGCCAAGGACGTGCTGCGCCAGCTGCGCGAGACGGGCAAGGTCGTCCGCGGTTATCTCGGCGTCGCGGTGGCGCCGGTGACGCCGGAGGCGCGGCGCGCGGCGAATCTCGCCAGCTCGAAGGGCGCCCTGGTGGCCGAGGTCGTGTCCGGCTCGCCGGCCGCGGCGGCGGGGGTCAGGCCCGGCGACGTGATCGTGCGCTTCCAGGGTGAGGAGCTGCAGGATCCGCGCGATCTCACGCGGCGGGTCGCCGCCACGCCGCCGGGAACGAGCGTGAGGCTGCAGGTCGTCCGGCGCGCCGGCGAGCGCGCCGCGCTCGACGCGCGCGTCGGCGAGCTGAAGGAGACGCGAGCCGCCGAAGGCGGTTGACGGTCCACCACAAAGGAGGAGCGCTCACATGACCAGGCTCGCCATCCTGCTCGTCGCCGTGCTGTTCGTCGTCGGCATCGCCGCCGCGCCGGCCGTCGCCCAGAAGGACGCCCCGAAGAGCGGCACCACCGCCGGCGCCAAGGCCGTGCCAAAGGAGAAGCTCGATCTCAACAGCGCCTCGGCGGAGGAGCTCCAGGCGCTGCCGGGCATCGGCGAGGCGCTGTCGAAGAAGATCGTCGAGAACCGGCCCTACAAGCGCAAGGACGAGCTCGTCCAGAAGAAGGTCATCCCCGGTCCGACGTACGAGAAGATCAAGGACCACGTCATCGCCAGGCAGCCCGCCGCGGCCGGGAAGGACGACACCAGGAAGTCCGACAAGCCGGCGCCCGCCGCCACCAAGAAGTAGCGACGAGGCGAGGGAGGCGCGCCGCCCCCCTCGCTCACCGTCGCCGTCGCGGCGGCATCATTCCGTTCAACGCCAGCCGACCGCCGTCGACGTACACCGTGCTGCCGGTCATGTACGACGACATGTCGGAGGCGAGGAAGACCGCCACCTCGCCGATCTCGCGCGGCTCGGCCACGCGCCCGAGCGGCGTGCGCGCGTACACGGCCTCGCGCCACTTGCGGTTCTTCAGCAGGTGGCGCGTCAGCCCGGTGACGACGGTGCCGGGACCGATGGCGTTGACGCGCACGCCGTGCGGCGCGAGCGAGATGGCCATCGCCTTCGTGAGCTGGCGAACGCCCCCCTTCGTCGCCGCGTAGGCGGCGGATTGGGGCCGCGCCACCTCGGCGTTCACCGACGACAGCGTGATGATCACGCCCGCGCGCCGCTTCACCATCCGGCGCGCCGCCGCCTGGGCGACGAGGAACGTGCCCTTGAGATTGGTGTCGATGATCCGATCCCACGTCGCCTCGTCCAGCTCGAGAAAGGGCACGATCGGCTCGATGGCGGCGTTGGTGACCGCGATGTCGAGGCGTCCCCACTTGCGGTCGACGGCGGCGAAGCCGTCGTCCACCGAACGCTTGCTGGCGACGTCCATCTGGAGGGCGAGGCCTCGCGGGCCGAGACGCCGCGCGGTGGCGGCGGCCGTGCGCGCATCGATGTCGGCGCAGGCGACGCGGGCGCCTTCGCGGCTGAGCGCGAGGGCGATGGCTTCGCCGATGCCGCGCCCCGCGCCGGTGACGAGCGCCACTTTGTCTTTCAATCTCATCGTGGTCTCCGGCCCGCCGAGAAGGTCCCATTTGCTTCGTTGGCTACTCGGGCAGGCCTGCGGCGTACGCGGCGTACGCCTCGGCCTGCCCCTCCTTCGCCGCCTCGTGTCCGGGGACTTTCGGCGCCCGGCCGAATGCGCGGAGGAGCGAGCGATCATACTGCGACCGACGCTATCCCGCTGTACATCTCCAGCGCGCGCCGTGTGCCGCCTCCGTTGCGCGCCGCCGCAATGCGTGTCACTCGTCCGCACGAAACCCGCTCCGCGAACGGGGCGGACGCAAAGCGGATGCTAGAATTCGCCGAGTGATGCGCGTCTGGCGGGTCTTCGCGACGTACGTGGCGGCCGTGGCGGGCATCTTCGCGACGTCGGGCATCGCCATCCTCGCGCTCAAGGCGATGTTCCCCGATGTGGCGGACCAGGCGCTGCTGCAGAGCCTGCCGGGACTGATCGCCGGCAGCCTCGCATCGTCCACCGCGCTCATCCTGACGCTCCTCATCATCGTGCAGCCGGCGAGTCCTGCCGCGCTCCGGCTGCTCCCCGGATGGGAGACCGGCCGCGCGCTCACGGTGATGGTGCTCGGCATGCTGGCCTTCGGCCAGCTGCTGGACTCCGTCACCTGGCTGGTGGGCTGGGCGCAGCGCGGCTCGATGGTGTTCATCCGTCGCGTGCTCGAGAGCGCGGTCGGCCCGGATCTCTTCGGCGCCGTGCTCGTCTTCGGTCTCGTCGCCGGCGTGGCCGAGGAGATCTTCTTCCGCGGCTTCATGCTCACGCGCCTGCGCGAGCACTGGGGCGGGCGGCGCGCGGTGGTGGCCAGCGCCGCCTGCTTCGGCGTGCTCCACGTCGATCCCAACGGCATCCACATGGTGCTGGCGTTCGCGATGGGCCTCTACCTCGGCTTCGTCGCGGAGCGCACGGGCAGCACGCTGCCCGCCATCGTGTGTCACGTGGTGAACAACGTGGTCTACACGCTGCAGACGGCGCTCGGCGGCACGCTCGAAGACCGGGCGAGCAACGCCGCGCTCGCCGTCGGCTGTCTCGTGCTGTTCCTCCTCTGCCTCGCGTGGCTGCGGCGGGCCGCGCCGCCGCCGGCGCCGGGCTGACGATGTTGCGGCGCGCCCGGACGCAGCGGTACGCTACGGACCGCTCGCAGAGGAGGAGGCCATGCCCGAGCTGACACGGCGCTACGTCGTCATGACGCTCGCGACGGAGGCGCCGTTCGATCCCGCGGACGCCGACGGCGTGTTCGTCCTGAAGCCCTGGAAGGACCCGGCCGCGCTGCGCGCGCTCCTCGCGTACCGGGACAGCTGCTATCCGGAGCTGGCGCGCGACCTCGACGCCTGGATCCGCGCGATCCAGGCGGGGCCGCGAGTCCGCGGCGGTATCGGCCTGCGGAACGAGCCGCACGCCGGCAAGGGTCACGCGGCCAAGGAGCCGGGGGGGCGGCGCCTTCGAAAGGCGAAGTCCCCGGAGTCCGGTCACCCGCGCAAGCCGCCGGCGTCCCGAGGCGCGGCCGGCCGGCGGCGCGGCCATCGCCGGCGCAAGCGGCGATGACCGCCACGGCGTTGGACGACCTCGCGCTCGTGAAGGAATGCCTGGCCGCGCGCGACGAGCCGCGCACGCACACGCCGCCGAGCGAGAAGCGACGGCTGGGACTCGCGGAGGCGTACGGAGTCCAAGATAGGCTCCGCGAGGCGCTGATCGGGCGCGGCGAGCGTGTGGCGGGCTGGAAGGCCGGCTTCACGACGCGCGCGCTGCAGGAGACGTTCGAGGTGAGCGAGCCGGTCTGCGCGTTCCTGCTCGCCAGTGGTGTGCTCACGAGCGGCGCGACGATCGCGGCGAGCCGGTTCGTGAAACCGGCGGTGGAGGCGGAGATCGCCTTCGTCATGAAGCACGATCTGGCCGGGCCCGGCGTCACCGCGGCCCGCGCCGTGCTGGCCGTCGAGGGAGCCCTGCCCGCGCTCGAGCTCATCGACTTCCGCCACAGCGGCAAGGCCGTGGGCACCGACGTCGTCGCCGACGGCGTCTACGCCAAGGCCATCGTGCTGGGCGGCGCGCTCACGCCCGTGACAGGGATGGACCTCGCTCTCGAAGGCCTCGTCTACGAGCAAAGCGGCGTCGTGGTCGGCACGGCCACCGCCGCCGAGGTGCTGGGGACGCCGCTCAACTCGCTGACGTGGATCGCCAACCATCTGGGCGCGCGCGGCCTCGCGCTGCGGGCCGGCGACGTCGTCATGACCGGCTCCGTCTCCAAGGTGCTCCAGCCGAGATCCGGCGACACCGTCCGCGCGACGTACACGCGGCTGGGCTCCGTTTCGGTACGGTTCGCGTGACGCGTCTGCGTGGCCATTCGGTCGTCGTCACCGGAGGCGGCGGCGGGATCGGCGGCGCGATCGCGCAGGCGTTCGCGAGCGAGGGCGCGGGAGTCGTCGTCGCCGACATCGGCGATGGCGCGGACAAGGTCGCGGCGACGATTCGCGGAAGCGGCGGCCGCGCCGTCGGCGGCCGTGCCGATGTCACGGGCACGGCGGACATGGTGGCGCTGTCGGCGCTGGCCGTGCGCGAGTACGGCCGGCTCGACGTGCTGGTGACGTGCGCCGGGCTCGGGTGGAGCGGCCTCCTCGCCGAGCAGGCCGAGGCCGACTGGCTGCGCGTGATCGAGGTCAATCTCAACGGGACGTATCGCGCGATCCGCGCCGCGCTGCCCCAGATGATGGCCCAGCGCGCCGGGCGCATCGTCACCATCGCCTCGGTGCTGGGCAAGATGGGCGGCTTCGGGTACGTCAGCGCCTATGCCGCTTCCAAGCACGGCGTCATCGGCCTCACGCGCGCCCTCGCCGCCGAGCTCGGCTCGCAGGGTTTCCCGGCCATCACCGTGAACGCCATCTGCCCCGGGTACACGCGGGCGGGGATGGGCCTGGCCATCCAGTCGACGAAGGCGGGCCCGCGCTCGGGCGAGGAGATCTTCGATCGGTACTACAAGCGCCAGGTCGCCCAGCGGCGAATGATGGAGCCGGAGGAGATCGCGCAGGTCGCCGTGTTCCTGGCGCTGCCCGAGTCGGCCGGTATCACCGGGCAGGCGCTGAACGTCGACGGCGGCTTCGTCACGGCGTAGACATGGCCACGATGGAGTGGCTGGTCGCCACGACGCGCGCGCGGCTGGCGGGCCGCGAACGTCGCGTCGTCGTGGGGGGGCCGCTCGTGAAGGCGGCGGTGCTGGTGCCGCTCGTCGACCGCGGCGAGCCGTTCATCGTGTTCGCCAAGCGGACGGATCGTGTGGGCACGCATCGCGGCCAGATCTCCTTTCCGGGTGGCCGCGTCGATGCCTCGGACGCCGGCTTCCTCGAGGCGGCGCTCCGCGAGGCGGAAGAGGAGATCGGCTTGCCGCGCGCCGCCGTGGAGCCACTCGGCGCGCTCGACGACACGGAGACGGTGGCCACCCAGTTCATCATCACCCCCTTCGTCGGCCTCGTGCGGGCGCCGGTGGCGTGGCAGCCGGACGGCCACGAGATCGAGAAGGTCATCGAGGTGCCGCTGACGGCGCTCCGCGATCGTGCGAATCTGCGCACCGAGCACCGCCGGCGCGACGGCGCGCTGCACGAGGTGCTGTTCTGGGACTACCGGGGCGAGACGATCTGGGGCGCGACCGCGCGCATCCTCAAGCAGTATCTCGACCTGCTGGAGGGCGTGTGACCGAGCGCGTGGGGCTGTGCGCGGAGTGCGTGCATGCGCGGCCGGTCACGTCCGGGCGGGGCTCGACGTTCTGGCGGTGCGGCCGGAGCACCGATGACGCTCGATTTCCGAAGTATCCGAGGCTGCCCGTCGTGCGCTGTGTGGGCTTCGACCCGGCCGGCCATGCGTCCCGTCGCGCCCCCGCTCCGTGAGCGCGCCGTCAGACGACGGTCACCGCGCAGCGGCGTCCCGGTTTCACCGCGCACCGCTGGCGCGCGAACCGGCCATGGCGGACCACCAGCGCCGACGCGCGGCGCTCGAACGTGCAGCCATCCTCGCAGCGCAGTCGCACACGGTGCGTCTCGGACGGCGACGGCGTCTCGACGCCGCGAGGGCGGCGGCGCTGCTGGCGGTTTATCGCCACGTGGCGGTCCCAGGTGGCAAACGACGCGATCTTGACGTGGGCATTGACGGTCACGAGCTCGATTCCGGCCACGGCGATGTGGATCTCCGCGTCGATGACGAGGCCCTTGTCGAGGACACGATCGAGCACGTCCGCCGTGCTGAGGGTAGGCGCGGTCCTTTGAATAGCCATAACGCACACGTGGCCAGCAACGGCTGTGCCAGCGGTCAGGGAGCCCAGAGGTACAGAAACTTCGGGCCGGTGCCGGCGGCGGCGAACTGCGCGATGCCCTCCAGCGCCGTGGCCTCACTCCGGGCCTCGGCATAGTAGGTGGCGCGGTACTGCCGCGGACGCTTGTACACCACGACCTTCGCCTCCGGGGTCCCGGCCGCCCGGCGCGCGGCGTCGATGGCATCGGGGACGTAGCCGATCGTGTCGACGAGCCGGTGCGTGAGCGCCTGCTGCGCCGTGTAGATCCGCCCATCGGCCAGCGTGCGCGCGGTGTCGGCCGCGATGCCGCGGCGCTCCGCCACCTTGCCGACGAACTGCCGCTGCAGCTCGTCGATCACCGACTGGAAGATCCGCCGCTCCTCCGCCGTCAACGCGCGGAAGGGGCTGCCCATGTCCTTGTGCTCGGCGGACTTGATGGTGTTGGCGGCGACGCCGAGCTTCTGCATCAGCCCTTCGACGTTGGCGGTGACCAGGATGGTGCCGATCGATCCGGTGACGGTGGTGGGATGGGCGACGATCGTGTCGGCGGCCAGCGCGATGTAATAACCACCGGAGGCTGCCACGTCCATCATCACGGCCACCACGGGAACCTTCGCCCGCTCCCGGAACAGCATCAGCTCGCGATAGATGATGTCGGAGGCGGTGACGGTGCCGCCCGGTGTGTTCAGACGCACGACGAGGGCGCGGATGTCCTTGTCGTCGGCCGCTTTCTTCAGCTCCTCGCGGACGCGGACCAGCAAGGGCACGCGCGGCGCCGACGGGCCCAGCCCCAGCCCGGACGACGGGGGATCATCGGTGATGAACCCGGAGATGTCGGTCAGGAGGATCTTCGCGGTGCCGCGGCCCTCGACCGTTTCTTCCTCGAGCGGCCGGATGCGCGGCGTGAGATCCACGGACACGACGGAGCAGCCGCCGACCGCCAACGACACGGCGAGAAGCGCGGCGGCCAGCCGGTGCATGGCGCACAGTATGACACACGCGGTTGCCACCGCCGACGGCGGTCATGCATAATCGCTCGGATGAGCGAGCGGTTCTCGATCGAGGACGTCCAGGCCGCGGCGCGGCGGCTCCTTCATCGAATCCATCGCACACCGGTCGTGTCGTGTCAGTCCGTCGACGACGCCAGCGGATACCAGGTCTTCTTCAAGTGCGAGAACCTCCAGCGCGCCGGCGCGTTCAAGATCCGCGGCGCGCTCAACAAGCTGCTCACGCTCGGCGCCGACGAGCGTGCGCGCGGGGTGGTGGCCTTCTCGTCGGGCAATCACGCCCAGGGCGTGGCGCTGGCGGCGCGGCTCGTCGGCACCACGGCCGTGATCTGCATGCCGAAGGACGCGCCGCGGCTAAAGCTCGAGGCCACGCGCAACTACGGCGCCGACGTGGTCTTCTACGATCGTCATCGCGACGACCGCGAGGCCGTGGCGCGAAAGGTGGCCGCGGAGACGAACCGCATCCTGGTGCCGCCGTACGACGACTACGCGATCATGGCCGGGCAGGGCACGGCCGCCCTCGAGCTGTTCGAGGACGTTCCGTCGCTGGACGCGCTCGTCGCGCCCGTCGGTGGCGGCGGTCTCCTGGCCGGCTGCGCGACCGTGGCGCGCAGCCTCATCCCCGGTCTGCACGTCTTCGGCGTCGAGACGGACACGGCCAACGACACGCATCTCTCGCTGCGCAAGGGTGAGCGGGTCACGATCCCGCCGCCGCCGACGATCGCCGACGGGATCCGCATCACCACCCCGGGCGCGCTGACGTTCCCGGTCCTGAAGGAGCATCTCACCGACGTCGTCCTCGTGACCGACGACGAGGTGCGGGCGGCCGTGCGGTTCCTGGCCCTGCGCGCACACCTGGTGACCGAGCCGACGGGCGCGGTCGGCGCTGCCGCCGCCCTCTCGCGCCGCCTGCCGGTCGCGCGAGGCGCGCGCGTCGGCGTGATCCTCTCCGGCGGGAACGTCGACCCCGAGCTGCTGGTCGACATCCTCAAGAGCTGAGCCGGTCGCCGTTCAGCGCCCGTGAAGGATCGGCACCACCTCGTCGGCGAGGCGCGCGAGCTGCTCGAGCATCTGGTCGGCCGGGCACATCGGGCGGACGATGAACTTCGACGCGCCGCCGGCGACGTACTCGTCGAGCCGCTCGCACAGCAGCGCCGGCGGACCGAAGGCCGTGCACGCCTCGAGCGTGTCGGCGTCCACGCGGCCGCGGGGAACGTAGGGGCCGGCCAGGCGGCGGGCGGCATCGCGGTCCTCCGCGAAGCAGAAGTTCACCAGCACACCGAAGTGATCCTCGGGCACCTCGCGGCCGGCCTCGGCGGCGAACCGCTGCGTTTGCGTCACGCCGGCGGCGAAGCGCGCGGGCGGGATGAACGACGGGATCCAGCCATCGCCCAGCCGTCCGGCGCGGCGCATGGCCGCCTCGCTGTTGCCGCCGATCCACAGCGGCATCGGCTGCTGCACGGGCTTCGGCAGCACGGTGATGCGCTCGAGTCGCCAGAACTCGCCCTCGAACGTCACCTCGTTCTCGCTCCAGCAGCGCCGCATGATGGCGATGGCCTCGTCCGTCCGGCGGCCGCGCTCCTTGAACGGCACGCCGGCGGCGAGGAACTCGCGCTCCTGTTCCACGCCGATGCCGAAGGCGGGCAGCATGCGGCCACCCGAAAGGTAGTCGATCATGGCGATCTCGCGGGCGGCCATCACCGGCGTGCGGAACGGCGTCACGAACACGCTCGGCCCGAACTTGAGCCGCGCGGTGCGGGCCGCCACCGCGGCCAGCGTGGTCATCGGCTCGGGGACGGGCAACGGCGCCGAGAGCCGCTCGGACAGCCAGAGCGAGTCGATCTCGGTGTGCTCGCACAGCGCCACGAGCTTCCAGAGGAAGTCCGGGCCGCCCGGACCGGCCGGCCACGGGCCGGGCATGACGCCGATCCGGTACTTGAGGCGCATGCGCGGACTGTAGCACGCGTTGACAGCGTTTCGGGACGGACCGTAGAATGAACCGCGGTTCAGTGAGCGCCATGCGCGATCCCGACAAGCCTCAGCAGATCATCGACGCCGCCGTGCGCGTCTTCGCGCGCAACGGCTTCTACAACTCGCGCGTATCGGACATCGCGCGCGAGGCCGGCATCGCCAGCGGCACCATCTATCTCTACTTCAAGACCAAGGACGAGATCCTCGTGACGCTGTTTCGCGAGAAGATGGCGGCGTTCGTGAGCGCGCTGCGGGCGGAGATCGCGCGCGAGCGCGACCCGGAGGCGAAGATCCGGCGGCTCGTGCGGATGCACTTCGAGGTGCTGGAGGCGAGCCCGGACATGGCGGAAGTGGTGCAGGTGGAGCTGCGTCAGGGCCAGAAGTTCTTCCGGGGCGCCTCCGCGCACGAGATCTCCGCGTACTTCGACCTCATCGGCTCGATCCTGCACGAGGGCGTCGCCGGCGGCGTCTTCCGGCGCGACCTGCCGGTGAAGATCGCGACCAAGATGCTGTTCGGCGCCATGGATCAGATGACGACGTCCTGGGTCCTCGGCAAGCGCGGTTACCGGCTCTCCGATGCCGCCGAGCCGGTGGCGAACATCTTCCTCAAAGGAGTCACCCGCGATGGGGTTTGAGACGATCACGCTCGCGCGCGAGGAGTCCTACGCGCTGATCACGCTGAACCGGCCCCCGGCCAACGCCATCAGCGAGCAGCTGATCACCGAGGTCAACGCCGCCCTCAACTCCGTCCACGCCGACGACTCGGTCCGCTCCGTGATCCTCACCGGCGCCGGGGACAAGATCTTCTGCGGCGGGGCCGACCTCGGCTCGGCCTTCTCCGGCGGCGACATCGAGCAGTTCATCCGGTTCGGCAACGGCGTGATGCGGAAGATCGAGCGGTTCCCCAAGCCGGTCGTCGCCGCCATCAACGGGCACGCCATGGGCGGTGGGATGGAGATCGCCATGGCGTGCCACCTCCGGCTGATGAAGGAGACGGCGCGAATGGGGCAGACGGAGTCGAATCTCGGGATCATTCCCGGCTACGGCGGCACCCAGCGGCTGCCGCGGCTCATCGGGCGCACGAAGGCGCTGGAGTTCCTGCTCCTCGGCACCCAGATTCCCGCCGCCGAATGCCTCGCGCTCGGGCTCGTCAACCGGCTGTCGAAGGAGGGCGAGACGCTCGACGACGCGAAGGCCCTCGCCCGCCAAATCGGCAAGCGCGCTCCGCTGGCCACGGCCGCCATCATCGCGGCCGTCGACGAAGGCCTGGAGGTCCCGATGGCGAAGTCCATCGACATCGAGATCGAGCAGTTCCTGCCGACGCTCCGCAGCGAGGACGCGTCCGAAGGCATCCAGGCGTTCTTCGCCAAGCGCGAGCCCCGGTTCAAGGGCAAGTAATGGATCTCGGCATCCGTGGCAAGGTGGCGCTCATCACGGGCGCGGCGCGCAGCATCGGCAAGGCCGACGCCGAGATCCTGGCCGCCGAGGGGTGCAAGGTGGCCATCGTCGACCTCAACGCGGAGGGCGCGGAGACGGCGGCGAAGGAGATCGGCGAGAAGGGCGGAGCCGCCCGCGGGTACGAGTGCGACATCCGCGACACTGCGCGCGTCCAGGACGTGATCGCGCGCATCGAGCGGGACCTTGGCCCCGTGGACATCTGCGTGAACAATGCCGGCATGATCTACACGGTGGGGCAGCTCAAGGACATGCGCGACGAGGACTGGGAGTTCAACCTCTCCGTGAACCTCACGGGGACGTTCAAGGTCACCCGCGCGGTCTTCCCCGGCATGCGCGAGCGCCGCTGGGGGCGCATCGTGTGCATGGCCTCGATCGCGGGGCTGATGGGCGGCTTCGGTCAGACTGCGTACTCGACCTCGAAGCTCGGCGTGGTGGGGTTCGCGAAGTCGGTGGCGCTCGAGGGCGCCCGCTACAACATCACCTGCAACGCCGTGGCGCCCGGCATCATCGCGCCGAACGCGTCGCTGTCGCCGCTCTACGAGCGGATGGTCAAGCGGGTGGCGATGCAGAAGGAAGGCGAGCCGGAGGACGTCGCGCACGCGATCGCGTTCCTGTGCTCCGAGCGCGCCCGCTACATCACGGGCGCCGTCGTGCCCGTCACGGGCGGCATGGATCTATTCACGTTCTAGAGGAGGAGCCACGATGCCGACAGTCAAAGAGACCTTCGATGCGATGAGCGGGCGGTTCCGGCCGGACAAGGCCGCCGGCGCGAATGCGACGATCCAGTACGACGTGAGCGGCGAGGGGGGCGGCACCTGGCACGCCGTCATCAAGGATGGGACCTGCACCGTCAACCCGGGGCCGGCCACCAATCCCAACCTGACGCTTCAGATCGCCAGCCAGGACTGGCTCGACATGCTCTCGGGCAAGCAATCCGGCCAGATGCTCTTCATGTCGGGCAAGCTGAAGGTCAAGGGCGACATGGGCCTGGCGATGAAGCTCGGCTCGATGTTTTCGATGTAGCGCCCGGCCGTCCGGATCGTGACGCGCCGCGAAAACGGCATGGCGCCCAGCGTCATGGAAATGAGATACTCGTAGCGACCGCCGTTTGTGCGGCTCGAACCGCAGGTGGCCTGATCGAGAGGGTCGTGCGGTGATTGAGGAGGTCTTTCGGATGGCCCAGGAACGGTTTGCGGATGTCGTCGAGCGCTTCACGCACGGGTACGGCAACGGCCACGGGCCGGATCCGTCGCCCGAGCTCTTGCGTCGGTGGCAGGAGGAGCTCGACCGCAACCTGAAGCGCGTGCAGAACCTCCAGCGCATGATCACGAGCCCGACGGAGCCGATCGTCGGCCAGACGCCGCGCGTGGAGGTGTACAAGAGCAACAAGTCGCGCCTCTATCGCTACCGGTCGAAGCGGACGCATCGCACGCCGGTCCTGTTCGTTCCCAATCTCGGCATCAGTCGCCCGTACATCTTCGATCTGATGCCGGGCGGCTCGTTCATCGAGCACATGACCCGGGAAGGCTTCGACTTCTACCTGCTCGACTGGGGGGTGTTCGGCCCGGAGGACAACGACCTGTCCTTCGAGCGGTGCGTGACGAAGATCCTGCCGCGCATGACGCAGAAGGTGCTGGAGTCGTCGGGCGCCGACTCGCTGTCGGTGCTCGGCTACTGTATGGGGGCGCCGCTGTCGGTATCGTTCCTCGCCTCGCACCCCGAAGTGCCCGTGAAGAATCTGATCAACATGGCCGGCCCCATCGACTTTTCGAGGATCGGCCTCTTCGGGCTGTGGCTCGACAAGAAGTACTTCGACGTCGATCGCTTCGTCGACACGCTCGGCGCCGTGCCGGCCGACATGGTGAAGGCCGGTTTCAAGCTGCTGAAGCCGACGATGGATCTCTCCACCAACCTCAACCTCTGGTGGAATCTGTGGAACGACAAGTACGTCGAGGGATTCAACGCGCTGAACAAGTGGGCGAACGAGTACGTCGCCTTCCCCGGCGAGTTCTTCCGGCAGTGGGTCGGCGACTTCTATCAGGACAACAAGCTCTTCCGCGGGGAGGCGGTCTTCGGCGGGCGGCCGGCGCGCCTGGCCTCGATCGGCTGTCCGGTGTTCGTGGTCGGCGCCCACGAGGACTACATCGCGCCACCGGCGTGTGTGCGCGCACTGCTGGACGTGGTCTCCAGCCGAGACAAGGAGTACGTGGAGCTTCCCGGCGGTCACATCTCGCTCATCGCCGGTCGCGGCGCGTCGTTACACTGCTGGCCGAAGGTCTCCGGCTGGCTGGCGTCGCGCTCGTAGGAGGACAGCATGGCTGACGCGGCCACCACCAATCCGCTCTTCGAGATGTGGCGCAAGCAGTTCGAGGAATCGGCCGCCGCGTGGGCGCGGATGGTGACGCATGCTCCCACGCCGACGCCGGCCGCCGATCCGACGGCGTTCTGGCGGCCGGTGCTGAACCAGGGGCTCGAGCAATGGGCGCGCCTCTTCGCCCAGACGCCGGTCACGCCCGACCTCGCCGCGCAGTGGAAGCAGTTCATCGATCAGTGGATCGAGGCGTGGTCGAAGGCCCTCGGACACGCGATGAATACCGAGGCGTACGCGGGGATGATGGGGAAGTACCTCGACCAGTGGCTGGTGGCGGCCGCCCCCGTGAAGAAGGCGGCCGAGCAGCAGATCGAGCAGGCGCTGGCCACCCTGAACATGGCCTCGCGCACCCAGCTCACCGCGGTCGCCAAGCAGATCGTCGAGCTCGAGGAGCGGCTCGAGCGCATGGAGGACACGCTCGGGGCGATCCTCAAACGCCTCGACGACAAGGAGCGAAAATGATCGGCAAGACGATCGCGGATCTCAGTCCTGGTGATCGTGCCGAGATCACGCGGGTGGTGGAGGACGATGACATCGCGGCCTTCGTCGACGCTGTGGGCGATTACAATCCCGTTCACAGCGACCCCGCCTACGCCGCCACCACGCCGTTCAAGCAGCCGATCGCGCCCGGCATCTTCACGGCCGGGCTCGTCTCCGCCGTCATCGGCACCCAGCTCCCGGGCCCCGGCGCCATCTATCTCTCGCAGTCGCTGAAGTTCGTGAAGCCGGTCAAGAGCGGCGACACCATCACGGCGCGCGCCGAGGTCATCGAGGTCATCCGTGACCGCAATCGTATCCGCATCCAGACCGTGTGCGTGAACCAGCACGGCGAAGAAGTGCTGTCGGGTGAGGCGTGGGTGATGCCGTCCAAGACGCGCGTCGTCTACGAGCCGCAGCCGCGCGCGGCGGCGGCCATGACGAGCCTGGCCCTGCAGCCGTTCGCCTGGGCGGCGCAGGCGATGTCGCTCTGGGGAGCGATGTCGCTGGCGATGCTCGGCAAGACGCTGATCCGCCGCACCTAGTGACATGGGGGCCCAGCAACGGCCCCCATACCCCCAGACGCTCGTCACGGCCCGGCGCAGCCGGGCCGCTCCTCGATGACCCGACAGCTTCGCTCGCCTAGCGCTGGCGCGCGGCGCCGACCGCGCTAGAGTGGGACGTATGCCGTCGGTGCGCAGGCTCCTCTGTCTCGTGTTCTGCGTCGTCCTTGCTGGCTGCGCGACCGCGCAGCGGCGCGGAGAGCAGGCCCTTTACGCGGGCCAGTACAACGAAGCCATCCACCTCTTTCAATCGATCCTGGCCGAAGATCCGGACCGTCTGGACGCCCGGCTCGGGCTCGGTATCGCCCTGTACAAGGCAGGGGCCCTGGCCGACGCCGCGCTCACGCTCGACGAGGTGCTGGCCCGCGCGCCGGCGGAGGGCGCCGCGCTCCTCTACCGCGGCCTGGCGGCCATCCAGCAGCGCGAGGACGCCGTCGCGGTCGACCACCTCACGCGGTTCCGCGACGTCGCGCGCATCCCGCGCTTCGATGCCCAGGTGACGCAGGCGCTCCGCATCCTCGGCGGTGCTGCGCCGCCGAGCGTCGACACGCGGGAATTCATGGCGACGAGCCTGGAGGAGACGGTGCGGAGCGCGCGCGAGCTGCAGGAGGCGCGCCGTGCCGTGGAGCGCGCGTACCTCAGCGCCTTCCCCGCCCACTGCGCGCCGACGCGGCGCGGCTGGATCTGTTTCTGACTACATCAACAGGCCGCCGTTGATGGAGAGCTCGGCGCCGGTGATGTAATCGCCGTCGGCGGAGCAGATGAAGACGACGGAGCGGGCCACCTCGTCGGCGCGGCCGAAGCGCTTGAGCGGGATCTGGTCGAGCAGGCGCTGCCGTACTTTCTCGGGAATGCCCTCCACCATCTCCGTCTCGATGAATCCCGGCGCCACCGCGTTCATGGTGATGCCCTTGCCGGCCAGCTCCTTGGCCAGCGACTTCGTGAAGGCGGCCACGCCCGCCTTGGAGGCGGCGTAGTTCGCCTGACCGAAGTTGCCGATCTGCCCGATGACGGAGGTGATGTTCACGATGCGGCCGTAGTTCTGCTTGAGCATCTGATCGATGAAGACCTTCGTGCAGTTGAAGACGCCGTCGAGGTTGATGCTGAGGACCTTGCGCCACGACGCATGATCCATCTTCACGAAGCTCTTGTCGGAGTTGATGCCGGCGTTGTTCACGAGGATGTCGAGGTGGCCGAACTCCTTCAGGACTTCCTGGGCCATGCGGAAGGTGTCCGGATAATCGCCGACGTCGGCCTGCGCGAGCATCGCGCGGCGACCGGTCTTCTTGATGTTCTCGACGACGTCGCGCGCCGGTCCCTCGCTCGACACGTAATTCACCGCGACGTCGGCGCCTTCCTCGGCGAGCGCCAGCGCGATGGCGCGGCCGATGCCGCGGCTGCCACCGGTGACGAGCGCGGTGCGCCCCTTGAGCCTCATCGGAAATGCCTCCTGCGGAAAACTGAGAGGGCCGAGTCTAGCACGCCGATTGTTGGCAGGCTTGACGCGCAGTGTTAAACTCGCGCGCAATCATGGCGTACGTGATCAAACGGTACTCGAACCGCAAGCTCTACGACACGCAAGAGAGCCGTTACGTCACGCTCGAAGAGATCGAGGAGATGATTCGCGCGGGACGCGAGATCTCCGTCGTGGACGCCACCAGCGGCGAGGACCTGACCTCGGTCACGCTGACGCAGATCATCCTCGAGAACGAGCGCAATCGACGCGCGAACCTGCCGTCGGCGTTCCTCCACCAGCTCATCAAGCACGGCGAGGCGTGGCAGGACTTCGTCCAGCGCACCATGCGCTCGAGCCTCGAAGGCTTCGTGTCCAGTCAGCGGGACATGGAGCGCGTGTTCCGGGAGTGGTCGCTGCGCGCGGGCTGGGGCCCGGGGACGGGGACGGCCGCCGGCGCCACCGACGCGCGACGCGAAGGCGAGACGCGGCGAGAGAGCGGCGACGTCAAGCGGGACGGCGGCGATGCGGAGGCCGAGAAGCTGCGTGAGGAAGTATCGGCCCTGCGCGACCGGCTCCGCTCGCTCGAGGAGCGGCTCCAGCGGCGCAGGACCGACGCCAAGTAGTGGGCCGCCTCAGGCGGCGTAGACCTCTTTCATCTTCGTGACCACGCCCGAGAACGTCTCCTGGATGCCCTTGCCCGCCTGCTCGGCGCTGCTGGAGAGCCGCTCGGCCGACTTCGTGAGCGCCTGCGCGTTGCTCTCGATGGCGCGGAACGCCTTCTGCGCGTTGTCCACGCTGTCGGTGAGGGCCTTCTGGTACCAGCCGACCGGGTCCTTGGCGCTCTCCTGCCAGGTCGCCTGCCAGCGCAGCGTCTGCGTCTGGAACTCGCTGAACGCCTGGACCATGCTCTGGGCCAGCTCGCCGTAGAGCCGCACGCTCTCCTTCGCCGTCGCCGCCGACAGCTCCGCCAGCTCACGAAGCACCCGCTGGTTGGCGTCGGTCCAGACGCCGAGCGTCTCGACGGCCTTGCCGGCCGACTGGTTGAACATCTCCTGGGCTCTCCCGTTGTCCATGTCTGACTACTCCTTTTGTCTCCGGGTCGCTATTCGATCGCCGAGCCAATGCTAACGCGGCGCGTTATGTGGGGTCAAGAGATTTTTCGCGTTGCGTCAACCCACCGATGTTAGTGTCTGGAAACCCACGGATTTGAAGGGGAACCGCCCCCACGGGGAGGTGCGCCATGACAGCAGACACGCTCGCGGCGATCTTCTGGAGCCGGGTCGAGAAGAGCGCCGACCGGCCGGCCCAGATGCTCAAGCAGGAAGGCGTCTGGAAGACGCTGACATGGCGCGAGGTCGGCGACACGGTGCGAGAGGTCGCGCTCGGCTTGATCGCGCTCGGACGACAGAAAGGCGACAGCGTCGCGCTCCTCTCGGCGAGTCGTGCCGAGTGGGTGCAGGCGGACTTCGCGATCTTCAGCGCCGGCTGCGTCACGGTGCCGGTCTATCCGACGTATCCGCCCGATCTCGTCGCCTACGTCGTGAACGACTCCAGCGCGCGCACGATCATCGTCGAGGACCCCGGCCAGCTCGCGAAGGTGCTCGAAGCGCGGGAGAAGATGCCGGCGCTCGAGCACGTGATCGTGATCACCGGCTACGAGGCGACGCAGCCGCCCAAGATGGTGCACACGTGGCAGATGCTCCGCCGCCTCGGGCGCGACGCATCCGCCGCGCAGGCGAGCACGCTGGCCGAGCGCATCGCCGCCGTGAAGGCCGGTGATCTGGCCTCCATCGTCTACACGTCGGGCACCACCGGGCCGCCGAAGGGCGTCATGCAGACGCACGGCAATCACATCGCGGCCCAGCGCAACTCGGAGTCGGCGGCGGCGGTGGAGGAAGGCTGGGTCCACCTGCTGTTCCTGCCGCTCGCCCACTCGTTCGCGCGGCTCGAGTCGTTCCTCGGCGTCTATCGCGGCCTGTGCACGGCGTTCGCCGAGAACCTCGAGAAGGTCGGCGACAACCTCAAGGAAGTGCGCCCGCACTTCATCTGCAGCGTGCCGCGTGTTTTCGAGAAGGTCTACGCGAAGATCCTGGCCGGCGTGGAGGCGGGTCCGCCGACCAAGAAGAAGATCTTCAACTGGGCGATCGGCGTCGGCCGCGAGGTGAGCCGTCATCAGCAGCGCGGGCAGCCGCTGCCGCCGGCGCTCAAGCTCAAGCGGGCGCTGGCGCACAAGCTGGTCTTCTCCAAGCTTCACGCGGCCCTCGGCGGACGGCTGCGATGGGCGATCTCGGGCGGCGCCCCCTTGTCGCGCGACATCGCCGAGTTCTTCCACGCCGCGGGCATCCTGATCCTCGAGGGCTACGGGCTCACGGAGACGTGTCCGGCCGCCACCTTCAACCGGCCGACACGGTTCAAGTTCGGGTCGGTGGGGCAGGCGCTCGACAACGTCGACGTCAAGATCGCCGCCGACGGCGAGATCCTGATCCGCGGCGCCAACGTCGCGAAGGGCTATCTGAAGCAGCCGGAGGCCACGGCCGAGGTCTTCGAGTCCTCGGGCTGGTTCCACAGCGGAGACATCGGTCGCATCGACGAGGACGGATTCGTCTTCATCACCGACCGGAAGAAGGACCTGATCGTCACCGCCGGGGGCATGAACATCGCCCCGCAGAACGTCGAGAACATGCTGAAGGCCGATCCCTTCATCAGCCAGGCGATGGTATACGGCGACCGGAAGCCGTACCCGGTCGCCCTCATCACGCTCAATCCCGACGAGCTGGCGAAGTTCGCCCGCGACAACGGCATCATTGCCAGCGATCCCTCGGTGGTCGTCAAGCACCCGAAGGTGGTGGAGCGCGTCGGCCGCACCGTCGAGGAAAAGAACTCGCAGCTCCAGTCGTACGCGCGTATCAAGAAGTTTGCCATCCTCGCCGGCGACTTCACGCAGGAGGGCGGAGAGCTGACGCCGACGCTGAAGGTCAAGCGGAAGGTGGTCTCCAACAAGTACATGACGGCCATCGAGGAGCTCTACCGCTGACGGCCCTCGCGGGCCAGGTGGCGATTGTCACCGGCGCCAGCCGCGGCCTCGGGCGCGCGATGGCGGTGGCCTTGGCGGTGGCCGGCGCGCACGTGGCGCTGGCCGCCCGGTCCAAGCCCGACCTGGAGGAGACGGCGCAGCAGGTGGAGGGCCACGGCGTCCGCGCGCTGGTGGCGACCACCGACGTCACGCGCTACGACGAGGTCGAAACGCTCGTGGCGCGCACCGTCGAGACGCTTGGCGGGCTCGACGTGCTCGTGAACAACTCGGGCATCGCGCGGACCCTGCCGCTGGTCGAGGCCAGCCCCGAGGACTGGCGGGCGATCGTCGACGTCAACCTCACCGGCGTCTTCAACGGCTGCCGCGCGGCGGCGCCGCACCTGATCGCCCGGCGTCGAGGCAAGGTGATCAATCTCGCCTCGGTGCTGGGCGCGGTGGGGCTGCCCGGCTACGCCCTCTATGCCGCCACCAAGGGCGGCGTCATTGCGCTCACGCGCACCCTCGGCGTCGAATGGGCGCGCCACAACGTGCAGGTCAACGCCATCGCGCCGGGATGGTTCGTCACCGACATGAACGAGGCCGCCTTCGCCGACCCCCGGATCAACGAGCGGCTCACCCGCGACATCCCGATGCGGCGCACCGGCCGGCTCGAGGAGATCGGACCGCTGGCCGTCTTCCTGGCCTCGAGCGCGTCGGATTTCATGACGGGGCAGACGATCTTTCTCGACGGCGGCCACTCCGCCGCCTGACGGGCAGCGCCGGTGACGACGCCGCGGGTGACGGTGGCGATGGTCGTCCACGGCGGCCTCGCGCAGACGCGCGCGTGCCTCGACAGCCTGCGCGCGACCACCGAGCCCTTCGTGCTCGCCGTCGTCGACAACGCATCGCCGGACGACACGCCGCGGTTCTTCCGGGACTTCGCGTATCCGTTTCCGCTGCGCTATCACCGCAATCCCGGCAACGACTCGGTGCTCGCGGCGTACAACCAGGCATGGCGGCTGGCGGACACCGAGTACGTCTGCCTGCTTCACAACGACACGGAGATGGCGGAGCCGACGTGGCTGGCCCGCCTGCTGGCGCCGCACGCGCGTCCCGAGACGGGCCTGACGGGCCTGTACGGCGCGCGCCGCGTGCGGCGCGACGGGCGGTACGCGGGGCGGTCGATCGTGCACAGCCTTGCCGACGGGCCGACGGTGCGAGCGCCGTACGAGGAGGTGGCCGTCGTCGACGGCGTGTGTCTCTGTCTCCGGCGAGCGCTCCTCGAGCGCGTCGGCGGCATCGACGAGGGCTACGGGTTCTTCCACGGCTACGATCGCGACCTGTCGTTTGCGGTGCGGGAGACCGGCCGCCGGTGCCTGGTGGTGCACGCGCCCTTCCGGCATGCGGGCGGGGCGACCCGCACGCGCGAATTCGAGTCGCGCCCGGAGACCCTCGCGCGCGATCTCGAGCTTCGGCGCTCGACCACCGCACGCTTCGCGCGAAAGTTCGCGCATCGGCTGCCGTGCGACGTGCGGCCGCTCGCGACGCGCGCTGCCGAGTGGCTCACCCGGCGCGGCAGCGGGGCGGCCGGCGCCGCGTAGGCAAACGCTCGCGACTGGAGTACATTGGCGCGCTATGAAGGCGGCCGTCCTGCACGGTCCACGCGATCTCCGCGTCGAGCGCTCGCCGGCGCCGACGGCGGCGCCACAGGAAGTCCTCGTCCGCGTCGGCACCGCCGGGCTGTGCGGCACCGACCACCGCATCTGGACCGGGGACCGGCCCGTCGCCTACCCGCGCGTGATGGGCCACGAGTTCGTCGGCCGCGTGGAGGCGATCGGGGAGGGGGTCACGCGGGTGGCGGTCGGCGACCGGGTGGCCGTGGAGCCGAACTACTCGTGCGGCACGTGCCCGCTCTGCCGCGAGGGCAACCGCAATCTGTGCCTCTCGCGCACGGCCATCGGCATCGACGTCGACGGCTGCTTCGCCGAGGTCGTGCGCGTCCCGGCCCGCTGCTGCTGGCCGGCGCCCGTCGGCGTGGCCGACGAGGACCTGATGCTCACGGAGCCGCTGGCCGTCGTCGTCCGCGCCGTCGAGCGCGCGGCCGTTCGCGGGGGTGAGACCGCCGCCGTCGTGGGCGGCGGAACCCTGGGCCTGCTCGCGCTCCAGGTGCTGCGCGCGCGGGGGGCGCGCGTGCTGTGCATCGGCCGGAGCGGCCGGCGCTTCGCGCTGGCGCGCGAGCTCGGCGCGGAGGCCGTTCACGCCACCACTGACGGTCTGCTGCCGCCGGTCGCGCGCACGTTTTCCGGCCGCGAAGGCGTCGACTGCGTGGTGGAGACGGCCGGCACGCCGGAGGCCGTGAACCATGCGCTGGAGGTCGTGCGGCCCGGCGGCCGCGTCGTCCTCACCGGCCTTCCGCATGCGCCCACGCCGGTGGCCTTCTTCTCGGTCGTCCGGCGCGAGGTCACGATCACGGGCTCGATGATCTACCAGGACGAGTTCGCGGAAGCGATGCGCCTGGTGGCGACCGGTCAGGTCCGTACGACGCCGCTCATCACGCACCGTGTCCCGCTCGACGACATCGCGCATGCGTTCGCCCTGCACGAGGAGCCGGCGGCCATCAAGGTCGCCGTCGTGTTCTAGAGCGGGGCATGGCCTACGCGGTCGTCAACAAGATCCGGATGCACTACGAGGTCACCGGCACGGGTGATCCCGTGCTCTTGATCAACGGTCTCGGCTCGCCGTCGGTGGGCTGGGCGCTGCAGGTCAAGGCGCTCGCGCCGCACTTCACGGTCGTCGTCTTCGACAACCGCGGCGTCGGCGAGACGGATCTGCCGGGCGAGCCGATGTACTCGACGGGACAGCTGGCCGACGATGCGGCCGGCCTCCTCAAGCATCTGAAGATCGGTCGGGCGCACGTGGTGGGCGCGTCGATGGGCGGCACCGTCGCCATGGAGCTCGCGCTTCGCGAGCCGCGGCTCGTGCGCTCGCTCGCGCTGGCGTGCACGTGGACGGAGGGCGACGCGCGCTTCCTGCACACGCTCGAGTCCTGGATCCAGCTCGCGTACCGGGTGCCGATCGAGGAGCGCTATCGCAACGTGCTCTATCCGTGGCTGTTCACGCCGGCGTTCTTCGCGAAGAAGGAGAACGTCGAGCAGGTGTTCCAGCGCTCGATGGCCTATCCGCACCAGACCAAGCCGGAGGCGATCGAGCGGCAGGGCCGCGGCATCATCGCCTGGAACGGCACCCGGACCGCCAAGCTGGGCTCGATCCGTGTGCCCACGCTCGTGATTGTGGGCAAGGACGACATCCTGACCCCGCCCGCGTTCGCCAAGGCGGTGGCCGCGAAGATCCGCGGGGCGCGGCTGGTGCTCATGCCCGGCGGCCACGGCTTCTTCTTGGAGCATGCCGACGCGTTCAACCGGGCCGTCGTGCGCTTCCTGAAGTCGGTGCGATCCAGGTAGCGCCTCGCAAGTCATCGTCAGACAACGCACCCGAGGCCCCGGGGTTCCGCCGGCGCCGGGGCGTGAATATAATCGAGGCGGGCTCCGTCGAAGGGGCACGGAGGGAACTCCATGAAGAGGTGGGCCTGGGCTTTACTGCTCGTCGCTGCCCTGCTCATCGCCGCCGTGGTGCCGAGCGAGGCGGGCGGCCGGGGCCATCGAGGCCATCATCATCATCGGCACGGCGGCTCGCGCGTCTTCGTGGGCCTCGGCGTCGGGTTCGGCCCCGCGTGGGGTTATGGCTACCCGTACTACTCTCCTTACTGGTACTACCCGCCGCCGGCATACGCGTATCCCGCGCCCGTGTTCGTGCAGCAGCCGAGCGTCTACGTCGAGCAGACGCCAACGCCGCCCGCCGGCTCCGCACCGGCCGCGCCGCAACAGTACTGGTACTACTGTGAGCGGGCCGCCGCGTATTATCCCAACGCGCAGACCTGTGACGAGCCGTGGGTGAAAGTGCCGGCACGGTCGCAATGAGGACGCGTCTGCTGGCCATCGCGCCTCTCGCGCTGGCGCTCGGCGCCTGCGCCAGCGTTCCGACCGGCCCCAGCGTGATGGTCCTGCCGGGAAGCACGAAGACGTTCGAGCAGTTCCAGATGGACGATGCTGTTTGCCGTCAATGGGCGCATGAGCAGACCGGCACCAGCGCGAGCAAGGCATCGAGCAACACCACGGCGACCGGCGCCGTGGTCGGCACGGCCGTCGGGGCCGCTGCCGGCGCGGCCATCGGCGCGGCTGCCGGGAACCCGGCGGCGGGCGCGGCCATCGGGGCCGGCACAGGCCTCTTCGGCGGTACCGTCATCGGCGCCGGCCAGGCGCACGGTGCGTATCATTCCGTGCAGCAGCGCTACAACATGGCGTTCATGCAGTGCATGTACGCCAAGGGCAACCAGATTCCCGTCGCGCGCGGCTCGGTGGTCCCGGGCTATTCGAGCTCGAAGCCGCCGTCTCCTCCACCGGCGACACCGCCTCGCCCCGCAAACGTTCCGCCGCCGCCGGCGGGCACTCCGCCTCCGCCGCCGCCTGGCGTGAAGGGCTGACGCCGCCCCTCCACAGTCCGGGTGTTCGGGCCGTCCCTGAGGTACCATTGGCGCCGAGCAAGGGAGGCCCTCCATGGCGTTCGACCTCGTCGTGAAGAACGGTACGGTGATCGACGGCTCCGGTCTGCCCCGCTTCCGCGCCGACGTCGGTGTCCGCGATGGACGCATCGTGAGCATCGGACGGATCCGTGAGCGGGCGCGAGAGGTGATCGACGCCGAGGGCCACGTGGTCGCGCCCGGCTTCGTGGACGGCCACACGCACATGGACGCGCAGATCTTCTGGGATCCGTACGGCACGTGCTCGTGCTGGCACGGCATCACGAGCGTCGTCATGGGCAACTGCGGCTTCACGCTCGCGCCGTGCTCGTCCAAGGACAAGCACCTGGTGATCCGGAATCTCGAGCGCGCGGAGGACATCTCCGCGGAGGCGATGGACGCCGGCATCGAGTGGTCCTGGACAACGTACCGCGAGTTCCTCGACACGCTCGAGCGACTGCCCAAGGGCATCAACTACTCGGGATATCTCGGGCACTCTGCGCTCCGCACCTACGTCATGGGTGAGCGCGCGTTCGACGAGGCCGCCACCGAGGACGACCTGAAAGCGATGGAGGCCGAGCTTCGCGACGCCATCGAGGCGGGCGCGATGGGCTTCACCACCTCGCGCTCGCCGAGCCACGAGACTCCGGACCGGCGTCCCGTGGCGAGCCGCGTGGCCACGTGGGACGAGGTGCGGCGGCTCGTGGGCGTGATGGGCGACCTCAACGCCGGGATCTTCGAGATTGCCGGTGAGGGCGTCGACCGGAGCACCGGCGGCGAGGAGGCGCGGCGCGACTATCATCGCCGGCTCCGCGAGCTGGCGCTGGAGAGCGGCCGTCCGATCACCTTCGGCCTGTTCGGCCGCAAGGACGCGCCCGGGATCTGGCGTGAATACGTCCAGCTGATCGACGAGACCAATGCCGCCGGCGGCCGGATGTTCGCGCAGGTTCACAGCCGGGCGCTGTCCGCGATCCTGTCGTTCAAGACGCAGACGTCCTTCGACAGGCTGCCGCTCTGGCGTGAGATCCGGAACCTGCCGCTGTCCGAGCAGCGCGAGCGGCTCAGCGACCGCACGCTGCGCCCCCAGCTGGTCCAGGCGGCCCGCGCGAAGTTCGAGGGCAAGCCGCTGGGCACGGAGGCGCGCCCGGCGGTGTTCGACTGGCTCTTCCTCATGGAAAAGGTGCACGGCCCGCATCGCTCCATCGCCGAGATCGCGCGTGAGCGCAATTGCGATCCGGTCGACGCCATGATCGACCTGGCGCTGGAGCGGGACTTCGACGCGTTCTTCTTCCAGCCGATCGCCAACGAGGACCAGGACGTGGCGCTGGAGCTCATGCGCTACAAGCACGCGGTGGTGACGTTCTCCGACTCCGGTGCCCACGTGTCGCAGCTCATGGACTCGTCGCTCCAGACGCATCTGCTGGCACACTGGGTCCGCGAGAAGCAGGCGTTCACGCTCGAGGAGGCGGTGCGCATGCTGACGCTGGTGCCGGCGAGCTACTGGGGGTTCGCCGACCGGGGGCTGCTGCGCGAGGGGATGGCCGCCGACCTCGTGGTGTTCGATCCGGAAACCATCGCGGCCGAGATGCCGGAGGTCGTGAACGACCTGCCGGCCGGCGCCAGGCGTCTCACGCAGCGCTGCCGCGGCATCGCCGCCACCGTCGTCAACGGCGAAACCGTCCTCCGCGACGGCAAGCCGACCGGCGCGCTGCCCGGCCGGCTGCTCCGGGGACCTCGCGCCCGCGGCGCCTAGGTCTGGAGCATGGCTCCCGCCAGCAGGCGGGCGCCCTCGTAGCACTTCTCCGGCGGCTCGAACGAGAACGCCAGGCGGATGTACCGCTCGCCGCCGCCGTTGGCGTAGAAGACGGCGCCCGGCGTGTACTGCACGCGGAGCGCGGCGGCGCGCTCCGCGAGCCGGCGCGGATCGGTGCCACTCGGCAGTCGCAGCCACAGGAAGAACCCGCCCTCCGGGCGGCTGACGACCGCGTCGGTCGCGCCCAGCACCTCGTCCAGCCCGCGCAGCATCGCGTCGCGCTTGGCCCGATACACGTCGACGAGGCGGGTGACGTGCGCCGCCATGTGGTCGCGGAGGAAATACGTGGCCACGCGTGACATGAACGGATTCGTGCCGCCGCCGAAGAGGAACGACTGCAGCGCGGGCACGAGCTCGCGGGGCGCGCACAGCCAGCCGAGGCGCACGCCGGCCCCCAGGATCTTCGACACGGTGCCCGCGCGAATCACGCGCCCGCCGGCGTCGAGCGCGTAGAGGGGCGGCAGCGTCTGCCCGTCGAAGCGCAGCTCGCCGTAGGCATCGTCCTCGAGGATCAGCGTCTCGAACTCGTGCGCGAGGTCGATCAGCTCGTGGCGCCGCCGCAGCGACTGGCTGGGCCCGGCCGGATTCTGGAAGTTCACGATCGTGTAGATCAGCTTGCAGCGCCGGCCCTCGCGACGCAGCGCCGTGAGCCGCTCCCGGACGGCGGCGGTCACGATGCCCTCCTCGTCGACGGGGACGTCCAGGATCTGCGGGCCGTGACGGCGAATGGTGTTGAGCGAGCCGGAGAACGTCGGCGCCTCCGCGATGATGGCGTCGGTGGGATCGACGAAGGCGCTGAACGCGAGCGACAGCGCCTGCCCGGAGCCGTTGGCGACGACGATGTTCTCGGGCGCCGTCTTCATCGACTCGAACATCTCGTACTTCTCGCAGACCAGCTCACGCAGGCCGAGATAGCCCTGCGGGTCGCCGTAGGTCATGGCCGCCGCGCCTTCGGCGCGCATCATCCGCGCGGTGGCGTCCACCATGCCGTCGTACGGGAACGAGGCGGGGTCGGGATAGCCGCCGCCGAACTCGTAGAGCGGCTGCATGGAGGCGCGGGGCGTCGTCAGAGGCACGGAGTAGCGCGCGCGGGTCGACAGCAGGGACTCGAAGGCAGCCGAGCTGGGGGTCGTCATGCCGCTAGGATACCTTGGTGAACGACGCTCGGCCCACCGTGTCCATGTTGCGGCCCTCGATGCGGATCAGCCGCGTGGGCCCGTCGCGCCGCGGCGAGTGGACGTCGCCCTCGTTGTACACATGGGCCATCCCCGGCGTGAGCCGGTAGGCGCGCCGATGACGCACCAGGCCGGGCTGTCCCGCGCGCGGCGGCTCGACGATCTCCCAGTCGTTCATCAGCGTCTCGCCGCGCGCCTGGCCGTAGATGGCCCATGACGGGCCGTGGTCGTGCGGCGCGCTCTCCCGGGCGCCCTCGTACACGTGGCCGAGGATGCAGAAGCCCAGCTCGGGGTCCTCGTAGAGGATCTTCCGCTCTGGCGCGCCGTCAGGCAGGTGGCGAGCGACGAAGGCGTCGTCCTTGAGGAGGTCGCGCACGAGGGCGCACACGTGCTGCCGTCCGTTCGGCCCCGGATCGGCGGCGAGGAGGCGATGGCAGGCGGCCGCGAACTCTTCCAGCGTATGGGTCATTTCCCTGGCTCCTTGGCGACGCACCGGCTAGAATCCTGCTATGACTCAGGCCGCACCGCGCCGCGCGCTGATCACCGGCATCACCGGTCAGGACGGATCGTATCTCGCGGAGTTTCTGCTCGAAAAGGGGTACCAGGTCTACGGCATGGTGCGCCGGTCGTCGACGGAGTCGTTCGAGCGGATCGCCCATCTCCGCGACCGCATCGAGATCCGCGAGGGTGATCTCCTCGATCAGCTCTCGCTCATCATGCTGCTCCGCGACATCGACCCCCACGAGGTCTACAACCTCGCCGCCATGTCGTTCGTGCCGACCTCCTGGGAGCAGCCGATCCTGACCGGCGAGGTCACCGCTCTCGGCGCCACGCGGCTGCTGGAGGCGATCCGCGTCGTCGACCGCTCGATCCGCTTCTATCAGGCGTCGTCCTCCGAGATGTTCGGCAAGGTGCGCGAGACGCCGCAGACGGAGCTGACGCCGTTCCATCCGCGCTCGCCGTACGGCGTGGCCAAGACGTATGCGCACTACATCACAGTCAACTATCGCGAGTCGTACGGGATCTTCGCGTGCTCGGGGATCCTCTTCAACCACGAGTCGCCGCGGCGAGGCAAGCAGTTCGTCACCCGCAAGGTGACCGACGGCGTCGCGCGGGTGAAGGCCGGTCTCGCGCGCGAGCTGCGTCTCGGCAATCTCGACGCCAAGCGCGACTGGGGGTTTGCCGGCGACTACGTGCAGGCGATGTGGCTGATGCTCCAGCAGCCGAAGGCCGACGACTACGTGGTCGCCACCGGCGAGACGCACACCGTACGCGAGCTGTGCGAACTGGCCTTCCGGCACGTCGGCCTCGACTGGTCCCGGTACGTCATCGTCGATCCGGCCTTCGTCCGTCCGGCCGAGGTCGATCTGCTCATCGGCGACGCGACCAAGGCGCGCCGCGTGCTCGGCTGGGCGCCGAAGCACTCCTTCCAGGAGCTCGTGCGCATGATGGTCGACGCCGACGTCACCGCCGTGCGCTAGCACGCGAAGTCGCGCAGCACCTGCCCGGGACGCCCGCAGCTCGAGAGGACGCCGCGCTCGTCGGCCGTGCGTACCCCGTTGACCCACACACCGTGGACGCCGACGCCGGCCGTGTCGAGGCGCGAGGCGCCGGTCGGCAGGTCGTACACGCGACGCCTGGGGCCGCGCGCGACCGTCTGCGGGTCGAAGAGCAGGAGGTCGGCCCACGCGCCCGGCGCCAGCCGTCCGCGGTCCTTGATGCGATACGCGGTGGCCACGTCGTGGGTGACGCGCTTGACGGCTTCCGGCAGCGTCAGGTCCCCACGCTCGCGCACCCAGTGCCCGAAGAGATGCAGGCCGAAGCCCGCGTCGCAGAGGAACGACAGGTGCGCGCCGGCGTCGGAGAGGGCGACGGCGGCGTGCGGATGGCGTAGCAGCTTTCGCACCTCGTCCTCGTCGGTGTTGAACAGGCGGCAGTCGAGCATGGCGTCCAGCTCGCCGTCGAGCCCGAAGTCCAGCAGCACGTCGAACGGATCGCGGCCTTGCTCCCTGGCCAGCTCGGCGATGCTCCGGCCGACGAGCGGGCGGTGGGCGTCGTGGCTCACGCTCATGATGGTGAGGTGCGGCCATGTCTGGTTGCTGAAGCGATTCGGAACACCCGGAATCGCGGCCTCGGCCTTCAGCGCCTGACGGAACGACGGGTCGGCGAGGACCTTCACGTAGTCCGCCTCGCTGGCGGCCTCGATCGCCGGGCGCCAGGCCAGGAAGGCCTCCAGCGGATACGGATGTCTCAGCGTGAACTCCATGCCGAGCGGGAAGCAGCCGACCTGCGCCCATAGCTCCCGCCCGCGGGCCCGGGCCCCCTCGATCTCGGCCAGCTCCTTGAAAACGCGCGTGGGGTCGCCGGGATCGACGAACATCGCGGCGATCATCACCGGGCGGCCGCTCTTGGCGGCGACCTCCTCGAGCCACGGCACCGTCGACGTCATGCCCTTGGTCAGCATGAACACGCCGCGCCCGGCCTCGCCGAGGGCGCCGATGAGGGCGAGGAGCTCGTCGGCGTCCGCGAGCCTCGACGGCATCGGCACGCCGTTCTCGCCGTTGTGCTGCTCCAGCGTGGACGTCGCGAATCCGATGGCGCCGGCGCGCACGGCCTCGAGCACGATCCGGCGCATCTCGGCGATCTCGCTCGCGCGCGCCGCCCGCTTCGTCGCGTCCGCGCCGAGCACGTACGTCCGTACCGACGAGTGCCCGACGAAGGAGCCGACGTTGGGAACGACGCCGCGACGCTCCATGGCGTCCAGGAACTGCGGATACGACTCGAACTCCCAGCGGACGCCGGCACGCAGGGCCTCCAGCGACATGCCTTCGACGTGGGTGAGGTTGCGCAGCGTGAGGTCCCGATCCGGCGGCCGGCACGGCGCGATGGTGAAGCCGCAGTTGCCGATCACGACCGTGGTCACCCCCAGCGCCGTCGACGGCGTGGCGTACGGATCCCACGTGAGCTGGGCGTCGTAGTGAGTGTGGATGTCCACGATCCCGGGCGCCAGCGTCAGGCCGGCCGCATCGACGCGCTCGCGCCCTGCGCCGAGGTCGTCGCCGATGGCGGCGATGCGCCCGTCCTTGACGGCCAGCGCGCCGTGGCGAGCGGGGCCGCCGCTGCCGTCGATGATGTGGGCGTTGTCGATCACGAGGTCGTGCACGTCGTCCTCCGGACTGGGGTGGCGATCGGTAACCGGACAGGCTGGCCAATAATCGACCGAGTCATGCCGTCCCGTCAACGGCGTCCGCCGGCAAGATTCAATTCGGCGCGGGTTTGAGCGGTGAGGGATGCTATGGCACTTCGATTGCTCGTGTGCCGCGCGGGATGAGCAGGGATCCGGCTGCGCAGACGCTGACGCGCCTCGCAGAAGTCCTCACCGACACGCTCGACCTCCCGGCGGTTCTCGCCCACGTCGCCCGGACCGCCGTCGACCTCGTCCCAGAGTCAGCGGCACGGATCTGGACGTTCGAGGGTGAGGACGTGCGTCTCAGCGCCGAGGTGGGTGCGGTCGCCCTGCCGGAGGCCGGCGCTGACTGGGCGCGGCGGGTCAGCCGCACGCTGAAGCCGGTCGTGGTCGAAGAGGCCGGCGTGTCGGCCGCGGCGATTCCGCTCGTCGTCCGCCAGCGCCTGGTCGGTGCGCTCGTGGTCTTCACGCCGCCGCGCCACCGGTTCACGGCCGAGGAGCTCGACCTTCTGGGCTGCGTCGGCGTTCACGCCGCCATCGCGCTGCACAGCGCGATGCTGGTCACGCGCGCGGATCGGCGGCGGCGCGCCGCCGAGGCCCTGGCCGAGGTGACGCGGCTCATGTCGCAATCGCTGGAAGTCGAGGGCGTCGGTCAGCGCATCGTCGACAGCGTGCGCGGCCTGTTCGACGCCGTCACCGCCGTCCTCTATCGCTGGGACAGCGAGCTGAAGGATCTGACAGCCCTCTCGCTGTCCGGAGACTGGGGGCCGGTGCTGGATCACGTGGTCTTTCCCGCGGGGACGGGCATCACCGCGCTGGCCGTGGAGCAGCGCCGGACGGTGTCGACTCCCGACATCGTCGGCGACGCGGCGGTGACGCTGGCGCCGTCCGTGCGGGAGCGGTTCGCGCGCAGCAGCGCGCGGGCGCAGCTCGCGGTGCCGCTCATCGTGCGCGACCGGATCGTGGGCGCCCTCGCCATCGGCCGCCCCGCCGGGGCGACGTTCGACGAGGCCGACGTCGCCCTCGCGCAGGCCTTCGGAGACCAGGCGGCGGTGGCGCTGCAGAACGCGCAGATGTTCGAGGAGCAGCTGGCGCTGCTCGACCAGGCCCGCGCGGGGCGGGCACGGCTGCAGGCCCTGCTCGACGTGGGACGCGAGGTCTCGCGCATCCAGCCGCCGACCTCGCTCCTGGAGCGCATCGCCGCCACGTGCGGGCGCCTGCTGAAGACGGATTCGGTCGGCATCCGGCTCGTCGAAGGGGACGAGCTGGTGGTGGCGGTGGCCGCCGGCGGCGCGCAGGAAGTCATGAGCACGCGGCGCCTGAAGATCGGCGAAAGCCTGAGCGGTCTCGTCGCCGCCTCCGGCGCCACGCTCGTGCTGAGCGATCCGGCATCCGATCCGCGTCTGATCGCGGCGCACCGCGAGGCGATGCAGCGTCTGGGATACCGCGCGCTGGTGGCCGTGCCCATCAAGGCCGGCGAGCGCATCGCGGGCGTCATGAGCATCCAGACGCGGCGGCTCCTCGGTTTCTCGGACGAAGACATCGAGGTGGTGACCGCGTTCGCCGCGCAGGTCGGCGTCGCCCTTCACAACGATCGGCTGTACGACGAGCTGCAGCGCGCCTACCGCGAGCTGACCCAGACGCAGGACCAGCTGCTGCAGTCACAGAAGATGGAGGCGATCGGCCGGCTGGCCGGCGGTATCGCGCACGACTTCAACAACCTGCTGACCGTCATCGCCGGCCAGACGTACATGCTGCGCAACCAGGTCGGCGCGGGGGCGGTTCGCGACGGCGTGGAGCGCATCGAAGAGACCGCGGAGCGCGCCGCGGAGCTGATCCGTCAGCTGCTGGCCTTCAGCCGCAAGCAGGTCCTGCAGCCCGGCATTCTGCAGCTCAACGGCATCGTCGAGAACATGGCCCCGATGCTGGTCCGTGTGATCGGCGAGGACGTCGAGCTGACGACACGCCTGGCGCCGCGCCTCGCGCACGTCAAGGCGGATCCCACCCAGCTCGAGCAGGTGCTGATGAATCTCGCCGTCAACGCGCGCGACGCCATGCCGCGGGGCGGCGAGCTGACGCTCGAAACGGCCAACGTCACCGTCGACGCGTCGTACCAGGCCCAGCACCCCGAGGTGGCGCCGGGCGAGTACGTCGCGCTCGCCGTCCGCGACACCGGCACCGGTATGGACGCCGAGACGCGTCGACGCTTGTTCGAGCCGTTCTACACGACGAAGGAGCCGGGCAAGGGCACGGGGCTCGGCCTGTCCACCGTCTACGGAATCGTGAAGCAGAGTGGCGGACACATCTGGGTATACAGCGAGCCCGGTCGCGGCGCCACCTTCACGATCCTCCTTCCCGCCGTGAACGAGTCGGCCATCGCCCCCGTGGTGGTGACGTCCGACGACGTGCCACGCGGGACGGAGACGATCCTGCTCGTGGAGGACGAGCGGGACGTGCGCGCCCTGGTCCGCCAGGTGCTGCAGGAGCGCGGCTATCGTGTGGTCGAGGCGAGCGGTCCGCGAGAAGCGCTGGACCTCGCCGGCGACGGGACGCGGCCGATCGACCTGCTGCTCACGGACGTGATCATGCCGCAGATGACCGGACGCGTTCTCGCCGACCTGGTCACCGCCGAGCAGCCCGCGCTTCCGGTGCTGTTCATGTCCGGCTACGCCGACAGTGCCGCCGTCGACCAGGGCCTGCTGCAGCGCGGCCGTGCGTACCTGCAGAAGCCGTTCACGCCGGTGCAGCTTGCCCGCGTCGTCCGTCGTGTCCTCGACGCCGCCCGCGCCTGAGTCGCCGCGCCCGCGAATGCGTGCGGGGCCCCCTGGCGCTTCAGCGCGCGCGGATCAGGGATAGAGCACGGAGTCGCCGTGGCGGTAACCCCATTCGACGGACTCCGCGTCGACGGCAGCAGGCTTCTCCCCGGTGGCGGCCGCGAGCGTCAGCGCCGTGATGTTGCGGCGGACTTCGGCGGCCAGCGTGTTGAGGCGGTGATAGGCCTCGGACACCGTGCGGCCGAAGGTGGTGACGCCATGGCTCTGCATGACGATCGCGTTCGTGCCGTCGATGAAGTCGCGAAGCGGCGCGACATCGAGCTCGACGTTGACGTGCGAGGGCAGGACGTGGATCGGCGCGCCCATGACGAGCGGGAAATCGAGCGAGAGCACCTGCAGCTCCCGACTGCCGGCGAAGAAGGCGATGCTCTCGTCGTGATGCACGTGGATGACGGCATTGACGTCGGGACGCAGGCGCAGGATCTCGCGATTGAGCTGGTGACCGACGCTCGTGGGCCGGCTTCCGTGGAGCAGGCGTGGCGTCGGCACATCGGTGATCACGATGTGCTCGAGCGTCGTCTCCTCCAGCGAGATGCCGGCGTGCTTGGTGTAGACGACTCCATGCGTATAACCGGCGTGCGGGACCCGGATGGCGAGGTTGCCGAGACTGTTGTGCACGTAGCCACGAGCGACCAGACGCGCGGCGTAGGTGAGAAAGAGGGCGCCGACGGAGCCATCGAACATGCTGGCCTCCTTGTTGAGCCCCTACGCTTCCACCGTACTATGAGGACGCGTTTCAACGCGACATTTCGGCACTTCAGCCGCGTCGAAACAGGCGCTGTAACTTTGACAACCGTCGCCGGCGCATGGAACTATCCCCCGCCGCTCACCGTTGAGCGGACAGGAGGGTCACCCATGGTCAAGGAATCCGTTGCAGCTCTGGTCGCGGTCGTCTTCGCGCTCGGCGCCACGTCGACCGCCTCTGCCACCGGCGCCCAGACGCCGGCGCCGAAAGCCGAGGAGAAGAAGCCGGCGGACAAGATGCAGAAGAAGGCGGAGAAGAAGCCGGCCGCCAAGAAGGAAGCCAAGGGCGACAAGGCCCCGGCTGCCACGACCGACAAGGCGGCCGACGCGAAGAAGTAGCCGCCCGAATGCCGACGCCGGGACCGGCCGGTCCGCGTCCCGGCGCCAAGCACCAACCCCCATGGCCCGCTACAGGTGCTGCGGCGGGCGGCATGGCCGGCAGCCCGTCGGCCTTAGATCGAGGGCCCCGGCGAGTCCACGTCGTATCATCGTCGAATGGCGGAATCCGAGACTGCCCGCGCCCTCGTCGTGGACGACGATTTGAACGTCCGGCGATTCGTCTCGGCCGCCCTGCAGACCGCGGGCCTGAAGGTGACCGCCACCGGGAGCGGCGAGGAGGCGCTGCGGCTGGCGGCCTCGCGTCCCGATCTCATCGTCCTCGACGTCGAGCTGCCGGACCTCTCCGGCCGCGAGGTATGCCGTCGCCTGAAGGCGGCGGACGAGACGGCCGTCATTCCAGTCCTGATGCTCTCCGGCGTCTACGTCGATCCGGCCGACCGCAGCCAGGCGCTCGAGGATGGCTCCGACGCGTACCTCACCAAGCCGGTGACGGCCCGGGAGCTGACCGCCACCGCACGCGCGCTGCTGCGGATCGCCTCCGCCGAGCGGCGGACGCGGGAGCATCAGCAGACGGAGCACGCGCTGCGCCGTCGCGTGGCCCAGAGCAATTTCGTCCTCGACGTCGCGCACGCGATCACCGCGTCGCTGGACGTGAACACGCTGCTGGACCGGATCGTCGAGCAGGCGTCGGTGCTCCTCGACGCGCCTCGCGTGTCGCTGGCGCTCGTCGAGCGCATGGAGCCGACACCCCTCATCCGGTTCGTCGCGGCGCGCGGCCTGAGCCGTGGCTTCACCGAGAGCCTGCGCCCGCTGCACTGGCGGGACGGCACCACGGCTGCCGCCATCCACCAGCGGCGGCCGGTGTGGTCCGCCGATCTGCTCCAGGATCCGAACTTCGATCTGGCACCCTCGACGCGGACCCTGGTGGCGTCGGAGGGCTATCGCGCGGTGCTCTCGGTGCCGTTGCTCGCGCACGAGCGGCCGCTGGGCGCCCTGGTGCTGTATCGCGACGAGCCGGGGTCCTTCTCCGACGACGACGTCGACGTCATGCAGCTGTTCGCCGCCCAGGCGGCGGTCGCCGTCGAGAATGCCGCCCTCGTTCGCCGCGCGCAGTCTCGTGCCGAGAAGCTCACCGCCCTCAGCACGCTCACACGCCTCATCACCTCGGCGGCCTCCAGCCACGAGGTGTTCGGCGCGGTGGCGGAGGCGGCCGGCCGCCTGCTGGACGCACGCAGCAGCCGCGTGTGGGTCGACGATCCCGCCGCCGGCGTCCTGCGGGCGGAGGGCAGCTACACCACCGACCCGGTCATCCGGGCTGCGCTCGATCGCGTCACCGAGATTCCCCACGGCCAAGGCGTCACCGCCGAAGTCTATGCCTCGCGGGCGCCGGTGTTCATCCCGGATCTGCGTACCGCGCCGAACTGGCTGAATCCCGAGCTGGTCCGGCTTCCCAACGTCCGGTTCTACGCCGGCATTCCGCTGGTGGCGGGCGACCACGTGGTCGGCGTGCTGTCCGTGCTGTTCGACGCGCGCGACGAGTTCAGCGAGGAGGAGAAGGAGCTGGCGCGCATGCTGGCCGACCACGCGGCGATCGCCATCCGCCAGGCGCAGCTCTATGCCGAGGCCAATCGCCGGCGCCAGGATGCCGAGCGGATGGCGGAGAATCTCGAGCGCAGCCAGAGCTCGCTCGTGAAGAGCGAGCGTCTGCGCGCGCTCGGTGAGATGGCGGCCGGTGTCGCGCACGACTTCAACAACCTGCTGTCCGTCATCCTGGGGCGCACCGAGCTGATGCTGCGGCGCGTGCGCGAAGCCGACACGTCCCGGGACCTCGACGCCGTGCGTCGCGCGGCGCAGGACGGCGCCGACACGGTCCGCCGGATCCAGGAATTCACGCGTACGCGGCGCACGCGCACCTTCGAGCGCGTCGACCTGGCCGACGTGGCCCGCGAGGTCATCGAGCTGACGCGCCCGCGATGGGAGCTGGAGGCGCAGGCACGCGGCGTCGGCTATGAGTTCGGCGTCGAGGGCACGGCGCCGCCCGTGGCCGGCCGTCCCGAGGAGCTCCGCGAGGTCCTCACGAATCTCATCACCAACGCCGTCGACGCCATGCCGGCGGGCGGCGTGTGCCGGGTGCGGATCGACGCCGTCGACGACTGGGCCACGCTGGCGGTCACCGACACGGGCATCGGCATGGCCGAGGAGATGCGGCGGCGTGTCTTCGAGCCGTTCTTCACGTCGAAGGGCCCGCGCGGCACCGGCCTCGGGCTTGCCGTGTCCTGGGGCATCGTGACCCGCCACGGGGGAACGATCGAGGTCGAGAGCACGCCGGGCCGGGGGGCGACCTTCCGGCTGCGCCTGCCCGTTCCGGTCACGCTGCCGGACGTCGTGGTCGGCCGGCCGATGACGCCGGCGCCGCGGCCGGCACGGCTCCTGCTAATCGAGGACGAGGCGGAGGTGCAGGCAGTCCTGGCGGAGATGCTGCAGGAGGCCGGCTATCGCGTCATCGTGGCCAAGGACGGTCTGGAAGGCCTCGAGCGCTGTGAGCGCGAGCCGGTCGACGTCGTGCTGAGCGACATCTCGATGCCCGGCATCTCCGGCTGGGACGTGGCGGCGCGGCTGCGCGCGCGCCACCCGGACATCCCCATCGGCTTCGTCACCGGTTGGGGCGATCAGCTCGATCCCGACCGCCTGGCCGGGGCGGGCGTGGCGTTCGTCGTGGCCAAGCCGTTCCAGGCGCACGACATCCTCCGCCACGTCGCGCAGGCCGTGCTGTGGCCGCGCGGCGGCGCCCCGCCGCGCTCCTAGGCCCGCCTCTTCCGGTCGCGGAGGTCGACGGCTCCGGCCTGCTTGCGGGGATCCTCGCCGCGCGGGAAGATCTGCGCCTTCTGCACCTTCTGGGTGCCGGTGGTCGGCAGCGAGGCCACGAACAGGACGAACCCGGGCGCCTTGAAGTAGGCGAGGCGCTGCCGGCACCAGTCGAACAGGTCCTCGGCGAGCGGAGCGCCGGTGGAGACGCCGGGCATCGCAACCACGCAGGCCATGACCTCTTCCTCGCGCAGCTCGTCGGGCACGGCCAGCACCGCCACCTGCGCCACCGATGGGTGTGCCTGGAGCACCGCCTCCACCTCGGCGGCCGCGATGTTCTCGCCGGCGCGGCGGATGATGTTCTTCTTGCGATCGACGAAGTACAGCATGCCGTCGGCGTCCTGGCGCACGACGTCCCCGGTGTGGAACCAGCCGCCACGCCAGGCCGACTCTGTGGCGGCCGGATCTTTCAGATAGCCCGCGAAGAATCCGTGGCGTGGGCCCTCCGGTCCGCCCCAGCGCACCAGCAGCTCGCCCTCGGTGTTGCGCGGCACCTCGCGATCGTCGTCGTCGACGACCTTGGCCTCGAGGCCGCCGAAGGGACGGCCGAACGCGCGCGTGTGAATCATGCGCGGCTCGCGATTGACGAGCGTGACGCGACCCGTCTCCGTCATGCCCCAGGCCTCCAGCAGCGGGAAGCCGAAGCGCCGTTCGAACGCCTCGTGCAGCTCGGGCTCGACGCCGGCGCCGACGCCGAACTTCACTTGATGCTCCCGCTCTTCGGGGACCACCGGCTGGTTGAGGAGGAGCGGGGGCACCACCCCGAGGTAGTGCACGATGGTGGCGCGCGTGGCGACCACGTCCTTCCACCAGCGCGTGGGGCTGAAGCGCTCGGGCAGGATCAGGCAGTTCGCCGTCAGCATGACGCAGGTGGCGGTCAGGCCCTGGCAGTTCATGTGGAAGAGCGGCAGCGGGTTCAGGATCCGCTCGCGAGCCCGCTCGATGACGCACAGGCCTCCGATGTCGCGATACCAGGCGCCGGAGGTCAGATAGTAGAAGTTCGTCAGGACGCAGCCCTTCGGCCGCCCGGTGGTGCCCGAGGTATAGAGCAGGCTGCACTCGCTGTCGGCTCCGGGCTCGCCGCCGCGCGGCGCCACGCGCGGCATCGGCAGCCGGTCCGGCCAGCGTCCCACATCGATGACAGGCAGGGGCTGCTGGCGGGCGCGCGCCACGGCCTCCAGATCGGCCACGCGCGAGCCGATGACGACGGC
>DATBJF010000084.1:0-84640 GCA_036556545.1 Candidatus Methylomirabilota bacterium | reverse complement strand
CGAACAGGCCTTCCTTGGCCGGATCGCCCTGGAGCACGGCGAGCCGCGCGCCGGGCAGCACGGCCGGCTCCACCCACTTCAGGGTGTCCGGCATGAGGACCGCGTGCCCGTCCGGCTGCTGCGCCTGGACAGGGACGACGGCGAGCAGGAACACGATTGGGGTTAGGCGCATCCATCCCATGGGTAACCTCCACGTCGGCAATCGAGACTGAGAGGTGCTGGGTACCGTAATCCCCGCCATGGGACCGCGCATCGGTAGAAAGGCCTATGCGGTACCTATCGGCGGGGACCGGAGCGCGGGCGGGGGGCTAGCGAACGGCCGGGCTGGTCGCCGGGCTGCGTGACACCGCGACCCAGGCGGCGACCTGCGTCCGGGAGCTGAATCCGAGCTTGTTCAGGATGTGCTGGACGTGCGCGTCCACGGTCCGCTCGCTGATCGCCAGGGCCTTGCCGACCTCCCGGTTCGAGAGGCCCTGGGTTATGAGCCGGGCCACCTCCCATTCGCGACGCGTGAGGGGACCGATGCCGGTCTCCGCGTTCGGCCCTGTCAGCGCCGACGGCGGGCCAGGAAACGGGACGCGGCCCAGAGCGCAGTCGATCATCAGCTCGATCGGCGTTCGCCGTCCCTCGGCCCAGGCGGCGGCGAACGCCTGGGGCCCGAGCCCCTTCAGAACAGCCACGATGGATCGGCCCAGGACCGTCTCGTCCGCGATGGCGTACTGGTAGTAAGGAATTCCAAACGGCTCGAGGGTGGCTTCGGCGCATCCATAGAGCCGGGCCGCCCGGACGAGGTCCCCCTGGGCCTGCGACACCACGGCGAGGGCGTGGAGAGTCTGACCCACGATGCGCAGCTTGTCGTCGACGTCGAGGCTCCGAGAGACGGCCAGGCTCTCGGCCAGAAGCGCTCCCGCGCGCTGGGGGTCCTTGTCGAGGTGCCCGGCACCGAGATTCAGCAGACAGCGGGCGATCGTCTCGCGGTCTCCCACGCTGCGGGCGAGCGCGAGGCTCTCGTGGTCGAGGGCTACCGCCCGTGCTTCGTCCCACTTGTTCATCGCCGCCGCGCCGTGGAGCAGCCGCGCCCGCAACGCCGGGGAAGCGTGTCGGCGTCTGGCCAGCGCGGCGTCCACCCACTTGTAGCCCTCGCCGATGTTGCCGCGGAAGAACCAGAAGCGGCACATCGCGCTGGCCAATCTCAGATCGGTGTCGGTGTCGAGCTTCTCCGCGGCCCATCCCAGTGCGGCCCTGAAATTCTCGTACTCGTCTTCCATGGTGGCGAACCAATCGTGCGCCTGCTCGCTGTTGAACAAGGCCGCCGCCCGCTCGGCCCGGCCGACGAAGTGCGCGAGATGCCGGTCGCGAGTCGCATCGGCGTCGCCCAGCGTCGTGAGCTGCTCCCACGCGTATTCGCGCACGGTCTCCAGCATCCCGAACCGCGGCTCGCCGGTCCGGGACGGCTCCTGCCGTAGCAGGCTCTTGTTCACCAGACCGGTGATCACGTCGAGCGCGTCGTCCGGGATGTGCGTGGCCGCCACCGCCTGCGCCGCGTCGAGCGTGAAGCCGCCGCTGAACACCGCGAGGCGCCGGAAGACGGTGCGCTCGTCCGGCTCGAGCAGGTTCTCGCTCCAGGCGATCGCGGCCCGGAGCGCCTGATGTCGTCCGGGGCGATCGGCAGCCCGCGTCGCCAGCAGGGGCAGACGCCGAGACAGGCGCGTGAGGACGACCTCCGGCGACAGCACCTTCACGCGCGCGGCGGCGAGCTCGATCGCCAGCGGCAGCCCGTCGAGCCGCCGGCAGATGTCGGCGAGGGTGCGGGCGTTGGCTCGGCTGAGCGCGAACCGCGGTTGAACGGACTGGGCGCGAGCCACGAACAACGCCACCGAGGCCGCCCGCGCCACGATCGCGGGGTTGGACGCATCGTCGAGCTTCGGCACGCCCAGCGGATGAACGGGAAACTGCCGCTCGGCGGCGAGGCCAAGGGGCTCCCGGCTGGTCACGAGGACGTGCAGTCGCGGACACGCCTCGATCAGCGTCGCGACGCTCATGCGCGCCGCGATGACCTGCTCGAAGTTGTCCAGCACGAGGAGGACGTGCCGGTCCGCCAGGTGCCGCGTCAAGCGCTCGAGCGGTGGCCGGGCCGGAAATCTCCTCAACGAGAGCAGCTGGATCAGTGTGTGCTCGAACAGTCCGGGATCACGGAGCGAGGCCAGGTTGACGAAGACCACACCCGACTGGAACTCCTCCATGACGACATCGGCGGCGGCCAGGGCCAGTCGGGTTTTGCCCACGCCCGGGGGCCCCGTGAGCGTCAGCAGGGAGATGTCGGGCCGCCGCAGCGAACGTACGATCTCCCGGATCTCGCGGGAGCGACCGATGAGCCGCGTGGGCGGGACCGGAAGCGTGCCGGGGGCGCCCCGGCTGATGCCGCGCCTCCGTGAGCTCGCGAAGGTCCGACTCGACGCTTTGGTATCGGCCACAGTCGTTCAATCCTTGGAAAGCAGCGTACACTCATGGAGAGTGCACAGCAGCGACTACGTCGGGACCGAGGAGGCGCTGCGATGACCTGTCTCGCCTTGTTCGCGCTCTTGATCTTCGCGACGTCCGCCGAGGCGTGGCAACCTCATCGAGTCGTCGGCCGGGTGAACAGCATCGTGGCGGCCAACAATACCGTGTTCGTCGCCGATACCGATGATCGGCGCCCGGACCGGCTGGTGCGCGTGAAGTTCGGCGGGGCGACGGTTGTGCGCGTCTCGCGGCGAGCTGCGCGTCCCTGGCAGTGGCAGACGCGACCGACGGTGCTCCACGAATGGCCCGTGGGCACCTTTGTCGTGGTGATCGGGCATATCGATCGATCCGGCGCTATCTTGGCGAACCGCATCGAGATTCCCAAGCCGGACGGGAGCGAGAGATGACCGGCCGCGTGCTCATGCTCCTCGCGGGTGCCCTTGCTGTTATCGCGCTCGAGCGGTTGTTGAGCGCGGTGATGATCGTGTCGGTCGAGAATAACGCGGCCGTCTCGATCCGCCTGTTGATCGCGTTCGTCTGCGGCGGTCTGGCGCCTGCCGTGTTTCTCGTCGGCTATTTCGGCGAAGACCGGCGCAAGTAGTCTCGAGCGATCGGTATCGCCGGCGAAGCCGGCCGGACACCATCCCGGATGTGACTATGGCCGCCGAGCATGTGGCCGCGTGCTGTCCGGGTGCGGCACGACGACCGACGGCGCGATGTCCGGAAGCGGCGGCAGGAGCCACCGGAAGAGCAGGGTGGCGGCGGCCGCGCCCAGCAATTGCGCGGCGATGAACGCGGGCGCGTCGACGGGCCGGATACCGGCGAAGGTGTCGGTGGCGGACCGGGCCAGCGTCACGGCCGGGTTTGCGAACGACGTCGACGCCGTGAACCAGTACGCGGCGGTGATGTATCCTCCCACCGCAAAGGGCACCGTCACCGAGCGAAGGCGCGCGCACCCCCAGATCACCGCCAGCAGGCCAAACGTCGCCACGAACTCGCTGAACGCCTGGGCAAGACCCGAGCGAGCATGCCGCGAGGCGAAGAAGAGCGGCAGCTCGAACATCGCGTGCGCGGCGGCGACGCCTGCGAAGGCGCCCACGACCTGGGCCGCGACGTACCCCGGCACCTCATGCCACGGCATGCCGCCCTGCGACGCGTCGGACAACGTGACGGCCGGATTGAAATGCCCGCCCGAGATCGAACCGAAGGTCAGGATCAGCGCGACGAGCGCCGCGCCGGTCGCGATGGTGTTGGCCAGGAGCGCGATCGCGACGTTGCCCCCGGCCAGTCGTTCCCCCATGATCCCCGAGCCGACCACGGCGGCGAGAAGCATCGCCGTCCCGACGGCTTCGGCGGTCGCACGCTGCGCCAGCGTGAAACGGCGCGGTTCGGTGATGTCCAGAGCGGCCCTCCCTGGTGGCGCTACAGTGGTATCGCGGTCTCGACGTGCGTGACCTTACACGGGGAGGAAGCGCGTGAACAAGCAGCGTGTGCTGTTCCTGTGCACCCACAACTCGGCCCGCAGTCAGATGGCCGAGGGGTTCCTCCGAGCGCTGGCGGGTGATCGGTTCGAGGTGGAGAGCGCGGGCACCGAGCAGACGGTGGTCCATCCGCTCGCCATTCGCGCGATGGCCGAGCGGGGGATCGACATCAGCACCCACACTTCGAAGGTCTACGACCGCCTGATGGACAAGCCCTGGGACTATCTCATCACCGTCTGCGACGACGCACACGAACGGTGCCCGTTCATTCCTGGGGTCGAGAGGCGCCTGCACTGGTCGTTCGAGGACCCCTCCCGGGCAACGGGCACCGACGGCGAGCGGCTGGCGATGTTCCGCAGGGTGCGCGATCAGATCGAGACACGGGTCGTGGAATGGGCGCGAGGCGGGCGCGAACAACGGCCTTGACAGAGATTCCATATTTCCATAGAGTCCGAACTATGAAGATCATCCCGCTGGCCAGGCTCCAGGCGACCGATCGACACGTCGAGGCCTTCAAGGCCCTGGCACATCCCACCCGGCTCCAGGTCTTCTTCTTTCTGGTGCGGCAAGGGGCCGAGGTGCCCGTCGGCGAGATCCAGGCCGAGCTGGAGATTCCCGGACCGACGCTGTCGCACCACCTCGACCTGCTGCGCCGGGCCGACCTGGTCCAGAGCCGCCGCGAGGGCACGTTCATCTACTACTCGCCGAAGCCGGACATGGTCACGGAGCTCGTGAGGTTGCTCACGGCGTGCTGCTGACAGGAAAGGACCGCTCTGCGGAAAGGAGCCCACATGGGCGAACGTGAGCTGAAAGACCTCGTGAAGGAAAAGTACGGGCAGGCTGCCTTGCGCGTGACGAGCGGCCAGGCGTCGTCGTGCGGCAGCACGTGCTCCGGCGAGGCCGCCGACCCGATCACCAGCAACCTCTACGGCTGCGGTGAGACGGCCGAGCTGCCGGCAGAGGCCGTGGCCGCCTCCCTCGGCTGCGGCAACCCGACGGCGCTCGCGGAGCTGCACGCGGGAGAGGTGGTGCTGGACCTGGGCTCGGGGGGCGGCATCGACGTGCTCCTCTCGGCGAAGCGTGTGGGGCCGACGGGCAAGGCGTACGGCCTCGACATGACCGACGAAATGCTCGCCCTCGCCCGTGAGAACCAGCGACGGGCGGGCGTCGCGAACGTCGAGTTCCTCAAGGGGGAGATCGAGCACATCCCCCTGCCCGACGCGAGCGTCGACGTGATCATCTCGAACTGCGTCATCAACCTCTCGGCCGACAAGGACCGTGTGCTCGCCGAGGCCTTCCGTGTGCTGAAGCCCGGCGGCCGTTTCGCCGTCTCCGATGTGGTCGTCCGTGGGGACGTGCCGGCGGCGATTCGACGCAACGTCGAGCTCTGGATCGGATGTGTGGCCGGCGCCCTCGAGGAGCAGGAGTACCGGGACAAGCTCGCGAAGGCCGGCTTCGAGTCGATCGGCGTCGAGGCCACGCGTGTGTACCGAGTCGACGACGCGCGCGATTTCCTCGCCGCCCAGGGGGTCGATCCTGAATCCATCGCGCCGCAGGTCGACGGCAAGTTCATGAGCGCGTTCGTCCGGGCCACGAAGCCCGAGCGCCGGTGCTGCGCATGATTTCGAACGAGCAGGAGGCAGCCATGACCACGGATGCTCCGAAGGTTCACGTGCACATGAAGGTCTCGAGCCTGGAGAAGAGCCGCGCCTTCTACGAGAAGTTTCTCGGCACGCCGCCGGTGAAGGTCAAGCCGGGCTACCTGAAGTTTCTCGCGCCGCTCGGACCGCTGAATCTCGCCCTCTCGGAGGCCGCGCCCGTCGATGGGCGTGGCCATGTCGACCACATGGGGCTCCAGGTCGAGACCGCCGACGTGGTGCAGCGCGAGCTCGCCCGCGTCAAGGCGGCGGGGCTGCCGGTTCGCGAGGAGATGGGCGTGAATTGCTGCCATGCCAACCAGGACAAGTTCTGGGTGGAGGACCCCGATGGCGTGGAGTGGGAGGTCTACGTGCTCAATCACGACATCGAGGACGAGACCGCCGGCTGCGCGACCACACAGCCGAAGTCGTCGTTCGCCGTCGTGACGGGCGCAACCTCGTGCTGCGCGCCGGCCCGGTGATCTCTTCCCTCTGTTCGGCCTGACGACATGACGAGCGACGCCGGCTCGAGTCGGCGCGCCGCCGGGCGCACGCGGCTGACCGATCCCATGTTCGCCGCGGTGGTGGCGCTCGGGATCACGCAGATCACCGCCTGGGGCACCAGCTACTACTGCCTTGGCGTGCTGGCGGCCCCGATCAGCCGTGACACGGGGTGGAGCCGGGGTTTCGTCTTCCTCGGCTTCACCGTCGCGCTGCTGGCGATGGGTCTTGTCTCGAGCACCGTGGGCCGGATGATCGACCGGCATGGCGGGCGGGCGGTCATGACCGTCGGGACACTCGTCGTGTCGGCCGGCCTCTTCGCCCTTTCGCAGGTTCACAGCCAGGCGACGTACCTGGCCGTGTGGGTGCTCCTCGGACTCGGCATGCGCCTGTGCCTGTACGATGCGGCGTTTGCCGCGCTGGTGCAGGTGGCGCCGTCGCGTGGTCGGGCCGCGATCTCGTACCTCACGCTGTTCGGCGCGTTCGCCTCATCCGTGTTCTGGGTGGTCGGCCATGCGCTGAACGAGCAGGTTGGCTGGCGCCAGACCCTCGTTCTGTTCGCCGCCATCAATCTGATCGTCTGCCTGCCGCTGCACTGGTTCGGGCTCGCGCGCCGCGAGTCGCCGAGGCACGCGGCCTCTCCCATTATGGCCGACAGCCGGTCTTCTGACGGGCCACCGCTCGAAGGCCGCGTCCGATCACTCGCCATCGCGCTCTTCACCTTGATCATGTCGCTGAACGCCTATGTCTTCGGCGTCGTCTCCGTTCAGCTCGTCCCGTTACTGGAGGCGGCGGGACTGGCGACGGCGGCCGCGGTGTGGGTCGCCTCGCTCAAAGGCTTCGCGCAGTTCGGCGGGCGCGTGGCCGAGATCATGTTCGGTCGTAAGCTCCGCGCGATCACCGTCGGCCGCATCGCGGTCGGGGTCCTGCCCCCGTCGTTTTTCTTGCTGCTGGCGGGCGCGGGCCTTCCGATCGCGGTGGCGTTCACGCTTCTCATGGGAGCATCCCAGGGCGTCATCAGCATCGTCCGCGGTGCCGTGCCCCTCGCGCTGTTCGGGGTGAAGGGGTATGGCGCCGTGCTGGGAGTCATCGCGACGCCGGTGCTCATCGTCAATGCCGCCGCGCCCACGGTGTTCACCTGGATCGTGGATCGGTGGGGATGGGGGGTCGGGCGTGTGTCGCTCCTCGTCGGCTGCTCGGCGGGGTGGCTCGCGATGGAGCTCATGTCGCGCTGGTATGAGAGCCGCCGCACGGCGCTGGGGGCGGCGGCGACGCCGGCGATCGCCGGAGGCGACAAGTGAGTCCCGCCACCGACGAGATCACGACGCGACTGGCGACGGCCGCGGACGCGCCCGTCATCGCGGCGATCTACAACGAAGGCATCGCGGACCGTATCGCGACGTTCGAAACGGAGGCCCGAACGGCCGAGCAGATCGCCAGGCAGCTCGCCGAAAAGGGCGACCGCTTTCCAACCGTCGTGGCGGAGCGTCACGGTGACGTGATCGCATGGGCGAGCGCCGGGCCGTATCGAAGCCGACCGGCGTACGGCGGCGTCGCCGAGCACTCGGTCTATGTCGCGCGATCGGCGCGTGGGAAGGGAGCGGGACGGGTGGCGCTCGAAGCCCTGTGCCGCGCGTATGCCGAGCGCGGCTTCTGGAAGATCGTCTCCCGGATCTTTCCCGAGAACACCGCGAGCGTGGCCCTGCATCGGCGGTGCGGGTTCCGCGTGGTCGGCGTCTACGAACGCCACGGCAAGCTCGACGGCGCATGGCGCGACTGCGTCATCGTCGAGCGCCTGCTATAGATGGCGAGGCATTCGTTCGACGGTCACCACCTCATCGCGCCCTTCGGCGCCCGCGGATCGATCGTTTCCGGGAGGCAGACGTATCGGAGGCCCGCGTCCTGGTGGAGCGTGGCGGGGCGCGGCAGGCGGTCGTATTCCACCTTCTGAGCGCCGCACTCGCGCTCCGACGACGCGCCGACCACAGGGGTGTAGCCGATGGAGAGATCCGTCGTCTCCTGCCACAGGACCCACGCGCAGGCCGCCGAAGCCGGGTGTGCCCACGCGCCAACGACCATGAGGAGCAACGCAACAAGGGCAGACGCGACGATCACAGAGAATGGCGAGATTCGCACGCGGCGCTCTCCGCAGCGGACACGGTCCGCACCGGGCCGGTGAGCAGCAGGTGAAGCGCTGAGTGCAGCCTAGCGTCACCGATGCCGGGCGTCAATGCGCTCGACGACGATACCGAGCTACTCGATCACCTGATCGGCGCGGAGCAGCAGCGAGCGCGGGATCGTCAGACCGAGCTCGTTCGCCGCCTTCAGATTGACGATGAGCTCCAGCCGCGACGCCTGCTCGATGGGGAGGTCGCGCGGGTGGGCCCCGCGCAGGATCTTGTCGACGTAGCCCGCCGCGCGCCGGAACGAGTCGACGAAGTTGGGGCCGTACGACATGAGGCCGCCCGCCAGCGGCGCCTCGCGCAGGCCATAGATCACCGGCAGTCGACGCTCGGCGGCGGAGCGCACGAGACTGTTCACCTCCTGGATGAAGAGCGCATCGGGCAACACCACGGCCGCGCCGGCGCCCCGCTTGACCATGGCGGCCATCGCGTCGCCGACCGCGTAACGCGTGCTCGCGTCGACCGTCTCGACGCGCAGCCGCAACACGCGTGCCGAGGCCGCGACTTCCCTGGTGCGCGGAGCATGAGACGCATTCGTGGGGTTGGCCAGCACCGCGATCGACGTCAGGCCCGGCACCACTTCCTTCAGCAGCTCGACTTGCTTGCCGGCCACCTCGGTCCCGACCAGGCTCAAGCCCGTCACGTTTCCGCCCGGACGGGCGAGGCTGGCCACCAGTCCCACGGCAACCGGATCCGACGGGACCGTCATGACGATCGGGACCGTTCGGGTGGCCTCCTTGGCGGCCAGCGCCGCCGGCGTGCTGGCCACGACGATCACCTCGACGCCGGCGCGGACGAGGTCCTTTGCCGCCTCCAGGGCGCCGGCGTTTCGCGGCTCCGCGTAGCGGCGCTCGATGACGAGGTTACGGTGCTCGATCCATCCGTGCTCCCTCAGGGCGGTCACGAGCCCGTCCCACGCCGTATCGATCACCGGCGAGCGAGGCACCATCGAAATGAAGCCGATCCGCCTGCTCGACGGTGACTGGGCCTCGACGGCCCGCCGCGCGGCGACGAGCGCGGCCACCGACGTGAGCAGGAAGCGACGACGCTCCATGGCCGGACGGTAGAGTCAGTCCCGGGCGCGGTCAAGCGCGCGCCGGCGATGGTGAGCCAATGAAACGTCGCACGACCCGGAATTGGCGCGATACAAACCACGCAAGAGCCTGGATACTGACGTCGCGCATCATGACGGAGCCGGCCGTCGGCATCGGACACGGAGTGCGGGCCACCTCGCATGGTGTGCCCGAGTCTCTCTACGCGTGGGCGCGGCTCTTCGCGGCGCTGGTGCTCTCGGCCATCGGCGGGGTCGGCATGTGGTCGGTGATCGTCGCGCTGCCGGCCGTCCAGGCGGAATTCGGCGTCGCGCGCTCGACCGCCTCCCTGCCGTACACCATGACGATGATCTGCTTCGGCTTCGGCGGCATCCTCATGGGACGCCTTTCCGATCGCTTCGGCATCATCGTCCCGGTGGTCGGGGGCGCGCTCTCGCTGGGCGTCGGCTACGCCGTCGCCAGCCAGGCGACGAGCCTGTGGCAGTTCGTCCTCGCCCAGGGCCTGCTGGTGGGTGTCGCAAGCTCGGCGACATTCGCGCCGCTCATCGCCGACACGTCGCTCTGGTTCGCGCGCCGACGGGGCATGGCGGTCGCCATCATCGCCAGCGGCAGCTACCTGGCGGGCACGGTGTGGCCGCCGATCGTCCAGCACTTCATTCACGCAGAGGGCTGGCGCCGCACGTATCTCGGCATTGCCGTGTTCTGCGTGGTGTCGATGCTGCCGCTCACCCTCGCCCTGCGTCGGCCGTCGCCGCTGACGGAGACCGCGTCGACGCCGCTCCAGGCCTCCGCGCGCTCGTCGCGGCCGCTCGGGATGTCGCGGGCGGCGCTGCAGACACTGCTGATCATCGCCGGCCTCAGCTGCTGTGTCGCGATGTCGATGCCCCAGGTGCACATCGTCGCGTACTGCGGCGATCTCGGCCATGGCGCGGCCCGCGGCGCCGAGATGCTGTCGCTGATGCTGGGCTTCGGGGTGGTGAGCCGCCTGGCGTCCGGCTGGATCTGCGATCGGATCGGCGGCCGTCGCACACTGCTGCTGGGGTCGAGCCTGCAAGCGCTGGCCCTCGTCCTGTTTCTCCCCTTCGACGGACTCACCTCGCTGTACGCGCTGTCGGCGCTGTTCGGCCTCGTCCAGGGCGGGATCGTGCCGGCCTACGCCGTCATCGTCCGTGAGTTCTTCCCGCCGGAGGAGGCGGGCGTGCGGGTCGGCACCGTGCTCATGGCCACCGTGTTCGGCATGGCGCTCGGCGGCTGGATGTCCGGCGTGATCTTCGATCTCACCGGCTCGTATCAGGCGGCGTTCGTCAACGGCGTCGTGTGGAACCTGCTGAACGTCGCCATCGCCGTGGCCCTGCTGCGGCGATCGGGCCGGCCGATCGCCGAAGCGCGCGCGTAGCGTCAGGCGCCGGGCTTCAGGGCCAGGAGCCGGAACGCCGGCACGGCGCGGGCGAACCCCTTGAGGGTCAGGGCGCCGGTCTCCTCCGTTTCGACGAGGTGCTCCACTTCCGAGGCGACGCGCGCCGACAGCACAATCTGCCCGGCCCGCGCTTCGCCGCACAACCGCGCCGCCAGATTCGTGACGGTGCCGATCGCGCCGTAGTCCCACCGCCCTTCGAAGCCGATGGCCCCGATGGTGGCGTATCCCTGCGCGATGCCGATTCCCACGCCCAGCTCGTAGCCGCGCTTGCGCCACTGGCTGCTCAGCGCCGCGACACGGTCGCGCATGGCCACCGCCATCCGCACGGCGCGCTCGGCGGGATCGTTCACCCGCACGGGATCGTTGAAGAAGATCATCATGCCGTCGCCCGTGAACCGCTCCAGCGTGCCTTCGTGGGCGAGGATGAGCTGGCCCATGGCCTCGTGATACTGGCGCAGCACGCCCATGACGTCTTCCGGATCCGCCGTCTCGGCGAAGGCGGTGAAGCCGTGCAGGTCGAGAAAGACGACGGTGACTTCACGGCGGTGCGTCTTGAGCGGATCGTCCGCTCCGCCGGTGACGATCGCTTCCGCGAGCTGCGGGGAGAAGAAGCGCTTGAGCCGGCTCAGATTCTCGAGCATCCGATAGGTGCGGGCATTGTCGATGGCCGTCGCCGCCTGGTTGCCGACGATGCCGAGGAGGACCTCGTCCAGCTCGTCGAACGCGCTGGGCCGCGGGCTCTCGACCGCGAGCACGCCCACCAGGCGATCCTTGACGAGCAGCGGCAGCGCGAGCTGGCTCTGGGCGGCGGGAAGGCCGGGGAGCGTGGCCGGTGTGGCGCCCGACGCCATCTGGCCGGCGGCCTCGAATCGCGCGCGCACGCTGCTGAGATAGGCCACGCTGGCGCCGATGTTGCCGAGGCGGATCATCTTGCGGCGCTCGGCGACCACGCCGATGACGCCCTCGCCGAAGGGAACCTCGGCTCCGACGCCGCTCGGCTCGTAGCCGCGGCTGGCGGCCAGCCGCAGCCGCGTCGCGCCCCGCTCCTCGAGCAGGATCATCGAGTGCTCGAAGCCGAGCACCCGCTCCATGGCCAGCAGGACGATGGCCAGCACCTCGTCGAGATCCAGCGTGGAGGTGATCTCGCGCGAGATCTGCTGGATCACGCGCACCTCGTTCGACACGCGGGCGAGATCGCGGTTGAGCCGGTCGATCGTCTCCTGGTTCCGGACGATCTGGGCGCGAAGCGGCTGCGGTTCCTGCTTCACTGCGGACCGCTCGGCTCGACGACGTCCGGCAGCGGGATGCGCTCGCTCACGTTCTTCGTGGCCGACAGCACGCGATAGATATCGGCCGAGCGGAGCTTGAAGACGCCCTTGAGCCCCACGATGGACGCGATGGCCTCGATCTGCATGTCGAGCGCGTCGAAGATGGGCCCGCTCGTCTCGGCATGATCGAACTCGACCTCGAGGTCCCAGGTGTCGAAGGTGTGCGGATGAATGACCCACACCAGCGCCCGCGGGTTCTCGCGCACGTTCTGCACCGTCTTGTTGAAGAACTGGTGCGACAGCGCCACGTGCTCGGGATCGACGTAGTACACCTGCGAGATCGCGGTGACGTTCGGCGTTCCGTCGCGGGCGCAGGTGACGACGTGCGACGGCATCACGCCCTGCATCGCGGCTTTGATCTCATCGGGCAGCGGCGGCATCACGCCATCCGGGTGCCCGCGCCGGGACCCGGCGTCTGGAGGTACACCTCGTCGACGCGAAAGCTCACGGCCACTCCGGGCGTGTAGGCGACGCCCAGCGCATACGGGCGGGCCATCTCTTCCGGATATACCTTGCGGAAGGCGGCGAAGAGCCTCCGGCGATACGCTTCCTGGAGCGCGGTGTCCGCCGCGGTCATCGGACGCGAGGCGAGGAACGTCCCCTTGAGCTGATAGGCCTCGTGGCTGGCGAGGCCGAAGCCGAACGCGACCCGTCCGTTGTCCCGAAGATCGCTCAGCAATCTCGCGGCACGGCTCTCCGGGATGAAGAACGTGACCGTGCGGTGGTCGTCGTCCACCATGGCGCCGACGACGCAGACGTGCGCGGGGCGCAGTGCCGCGTCGCGGGTGCCGGCGACCATGACGGCGGGACCACGGAGGACTTCGATGACTCGATCGGGGATGATCGCTCCGCCAGCTTCACGCGTCAGGACGTCCCACCTCGCCGGATGATGTCTGGAGCATTGCGATGCGTCGTTACTGGTGTATCGCGGGGCTCGGTTGCGGTCAAGCCGCGCGCGGACCCCGTGCCATCGTTCTCCTCGCTCCGCTGCGCATGGGTCAGGCGAGCGGCACGAACACGGAGACGCGCGGCTCGGGCCCGACCTCGCGGGTGACGTGGCCCTGGCCGGTGGTGTCCTCGGCGATCAGGATGTCGCCCGGGCCGAGGCGGCGCACGGTGCCGTCGCCGATCTCGATGTCGACGGCGCCCGTCAACGTGAACACGGCGTAGCGTCCCGGCGCGTGATGCCAGGGGTTCGTGCGCTTGGCCTCGAAGCGGCGGACGACGATGCCGCTCCCCGGGATCAGCTCGGCGGTCTCCGATTGATCGCCGCGTGGCTCGAACCGTGGCGTGATCTCTTCGAAGTGCGACTGACCGTCCCGTCCGGCGTAGATGCGGATGATCGCCATGTGATCCTCCTCGGCCCGCCCGGGGACGGTACGTCACTCACGGAACGAGCGCAAGGAAGAGGAACCGATGATGCGGGTCGGGGGCCGCCCGAAACGGGGCGGCTCACAACGCGTTCCGAGCCTGACCGCGCCCGGCCGCCCACGGCCTGATAGAGTCTCGGCGTGGGGTTACGCACCCGACTCATTCTCATCATCTTGCTGCCCGCCGTGGTCGCCATCGGCGCCCACGGCGCCGTGCGCGTCGGGCAGGAAGCGGGGCAGGTTCGCTGGGAAGAGATCCAGAGCCTGGCCGTGACGGCCACGGCCGTGCAGATCGCCGTCGAGAATGCTTTCCGTGACCGCCAGGCGTTCGACGTGCGACGTCTGCTCTCGGAGATGGTCGACCGCCAGGAATCCATCGACCGGATACGGCTGTTCGACCGGAACCGCGCCCCCACGTTCGCGGCCGGCCCGTTGACGGTCGGCGACGCCGTGCCGACGGAGATGCTGGCGCGCGTGATGACCACCGGCGCGGGTGAAGGCAGCTACGAGCGACGCGGCGCGCGATCGTACCTGGCGTACATCGTCCCCGTCCGCGGCCGCAGCGGCGTCGAAGGCGCGCTCGAGATCGTGCGGCTGGCCACGGCCACCGACCGGAAGATCCGCGAGTCGATCATCGACATCGTCGTCCGACTCGGATTGCTCCTCGTCGTGATCGTCGGCCTCACGGCGCTGGCGCTGCAGCGCCAGGTCATCGGCCCCCTCTCGCGCCTCACCGAGGGCATCCAGAATCTGCGGCGCAGCCAGCCGGGGCCTCCGCTGCCGATCGACCGCCCGGACGAGCTCGGACGGGTGGCGCAGGCGTTCAACGAGATGGCCGATCGGCTCGTCGTCGAGACCGACCGCGCGATGACGCTCGAGAACGATCTTCGGCGCGCGGCCACGGTGGCCGTGGCCGGCAAGCTCGCGGCCAGCCTCGCGCACGAGGTGGGGACGCCGCTCAACATCGTCTCGGGGCGGGCGGAGTTCATGCTGAAGTCGGTGCCGCCGGGGGACGCGCGCCGCGAGGACCTCGAAGGCATCGTGGCGCAAATCGATCGCATCTCGCGCATCATCACGTCGCTCCTGGACACCGTGCGGCCGCAGGCGCTGCAGCTCGAGCCCACCGATCTGGCCGCGCTCGTGGACCGGCTGTTCCCGCTGCTGCGGCAGGCCGCGCGCCAGCGCGACGTCGCGCTGCTCCGCCAGGTCATGGAGGGGCTGCCGGCGATCCAGGTCGATCCGAACCAGCTCCAGCAGGTGCTGATCAACCTCGTCCTCAACGCCCTCGACGCGACGCCGGCCGGCGGCCGCATCGAGATCTCGGCGCGCAGCATGGCCTCCGGCGATCGGCCCGGCATCGCCCTCGTCGTCAGCGACACCGGCGTCGGCATCTCCCCGGAGCTCCTGCCCCGCGTGTTCGACGCGTTCCTGACGACGAAGCCGCGGGGCAAGGGCACCGGCCTCGGGCTCGCGATCTGTCGCGACATCGCGCGCGCCCACGGCGGCGACATCTGGGCCGAGAGCACGGTGGGCGCCGGCTCGACCTTCACCGTCTGGCTGCCGCTGGTGCGCGAGTGACGGCCCGCGTCCTCGTCGTCGACAACGACGAGGCCATGGTCGGCGTGCTGCGGCAGCATCTCGAAGCCGAAGGCCGCTCGGTGGTCGGCGTGACCAGCGGCGAGGCGGCCTTGAAGGTGCTCCGGGCCGAGGACGTCGACGTCGTCCTCACGGATCTGGTGATGGACGGCGTGGACGGCCTGGGCCTGCTGCGCGAGGTGCAGCAGCGAGAGCCGCAGCCGCGCGTGATCTTGATGACGGCCTTCGGCAGCCTGGAGACCGCCATCGCGGCGATGCGCTTCGGCGCCTACGACTACCTGACCAAGCCGTTCAAGCTCGCGCAGGTGAGCGTGGCGGTGGCGCGCGCGCTCGACGATCGGCGGCTGCGTGACGAGAACCGCCGGCTGCGCGAACAGGTGGACAAGCAGACGGGCCTGGACAGCATCGTCGGCCGCTCCAAGGCCATGCAGGCGGTGTTCGACCAGATCGCCGCCGTCGCGGCCTCGGATGCCACCGTGCTGCTCCTGGGCGAGAGCGGCACCGGCAAGGAGCTCGTGGCCCGCGCCATCCACCGACGCGGCGCGCGGCGCGACGGCCCCTTCGTGGCCGTCAACTGCGCGGCCATTCCGGAGCAGCTGCTGGAATCCGAGCTGTTCGGGCACGAGAAGGGCGCCTTCCCCGGCGCCGATCGACGGCGCCGCGGGCTCTTTGCCGAGGCCGACGGCGGTACGTTGCTGCTCGACGAGGTCGGCGATCTGTCGCCCGCGCTTCAGGCCAAGCTGCTGCGCGCGCTCCAGGATCGTTCCATCCGCCCCGTGGGCGGCGCCGAGGACATCCAGCTCAATCTGCGCGTGATCGCCGCCACCCACCGCGATCTGGCGGCGCTGGTGAAGGAGGGCGGCTTTCGCGAGGACCTGTACTACCGGCTCGCCGTCCTGCCGGTGCGCGTGCCGAGCCTTCGCGAGCGACCGGAGGACATCATGCTGCTGGCCGCGCACTTCCTCGAGCGCACGGCCGGCGCGCTCGGCAAGACGCTGCAGGGATTCGACGATCGCGCCACCGCCTGGCTGCTCGCGCACCGCTGGCCGGGCAACGTGCGTGAGCTCGAGAACGTCGTCGAGCGGGCGGCCACGCTCGCCCGGGGCCCCCAGATCACCCGCGAAGATCTCGGTGTCGAGTTCTCCGCGGCGGCGCCGGGGGGCGGGACGCGCCCGACCCTGGCCGACCTGGAGCAGCAGTACATGCGCCGGGTCATCGAGGAGACGGGCGGCGACAAGCGGGCGGCGGCGCGCATCCTCGGCGTGAGCGTGCGCACGCTGCAGCGCAAGCTCCGGAGCCCCGACCCGCCTCAGGCGGGCGACTGAATCTCGCGCAGGCGTCGCTCGAGAAACCGCCGCTCGGGCTCGTTGGTCACCAGCGCGATCGCCCGCTGGTAGCTCCTGGCCGCCTCGGCGCGCGCGCCGAGGCGGCGCAACAGGTCGGCGCGGGCCGCGTGCAGCAGGTGGTAGCGGTCGAGATCGCCGGAGGCCGCGAGCTTGTCGACGATGGCCAGCGCGGGCAGCGGACCTTCCACCATGGCCACCGCCGCCGCCCGGTTCAGCGAGACGATCGGCGACGGCTGGACGCGCTCGAGGACATCGTAGAGACGGACGATCTGGGGCCAGTCGGTGTCCTCGGCCCGCGCGGCCCGGCAGTGCAGCGCGGCGATGGCGGCCTGAACGGCGTAGGGAGCGGGACCACCGCGCAGCCCCTCCTCCACGAGCGGCAGCGCCTCGGCGATCTGCGCGTGGTTCCAGCGCCGGCGATCCTGCTCGTCCAGCACCACCAGGTCCCCCGCCGCGTCGAGGCGGGCCTCGCGGCGCGAGTCCTGCAGCAGCATGAGGGCGAGCAGCGCGGTGGCCTCGGCCGGCGGTGGGGTCAGCAAGGCGCGCAGCACGCGCGCCAGGCGAATGGCCTCGACGCAGAGATCGCTCCGCACCAGCGCGCTGCCGCGGGTGGCCGCGTAGCCTTCGGTGAACACGAGATAGATGACCGTCAGCACGGCGTCGAGCCGAAGCGGCATCTCGCGCGTGTCGGGCACCGCGTACGGTATGCGCGCGTCGCGGATCTTGCCTTTCGCGCGCACGAGTCGCTGCGCCATGGTGGCCGTCGGCACGAGGAACGCGCGGGCGATCTCGTCGGTCTCGAGACCGCCGAGCGTGCGCAGCGTGAGGGCCACCTGGGCCTCGAGCGCCAGCGCCGGGTGGCAGCACGTGAACATCAGGCGCAGGCGATCGTCGGGGATGTCGGCCGGATCGAAGTCCGGCGCGTCCGTGGTGAAGCGGTCGCCCGCGACATAGGCGTCGAGCTTCTCGGCAAACCGGCTTCGCCGCCGGATCCGGTCGATGGCCTTGTGGCGAGCGGTCTGGATCATCCAGGCCCGCGGGAACTCCGGGACGCCGGACAGGCGCCACTGGTCGACGGCCGCCGAAAACGCTTCCTGCGCCGCCTCTTCGGCGACGTCGAAGTCGCGAACGAGCCGGATGAGGGTCGCCAGGATGAGGCCCCAGTCGGAGCGATAGACGGCTTCGACGGCCGCGTCGGCATCCCGGGGCATGACGTCACGGTAGATAATTTTCGGCCGGGTGTCGATCGGAGGCGCGGCCGATCGACACACGGAGGAGGGAGGGGGCGCCGGCCGGCCACGCCGCGGCGCCGTACAATCGGGGGCATGATAAGGATCGGCGAGCCATGAAGCTCTTCTACGGCTGGGTCATCGTCGGCGTCGGCATCGTGGTGACGTGCGTCGGGTTCGGCGCCATGATGACGCTCAGCGTGTTCCTGCAGCCGATGGCCGAGGCCATGGGCTGGTCGCGCACCGGCCTGGCCACGGCGGCGCTGCTCAACTTCCTCTGCATGGGGGCCGGCGCATTCGTGTGGGGTGCGCTGTCAGACCGCTTCGGCACGCGTCTGGTCGTCGTCTGCGGCGGCGCCCTGCTCGGGCTCGGGATGGTGATCGCCAGCCAGGCGGCGACGCTGTTGCAGTTCCAGTTGCTGTTCGGCGCGATCGTCGGGGTGGCCGCGGGCAGCTTCTACGCGCCGATGACGGCGACGACCACGCGCTGGTTCACGCGGAATCGCAGCCTGGCCGTGGCGCTCGTCTCGGCCGGCGTGAGCTTCGGCTCGACCCTGATGGCTCCGCTCGCGGGCTGGCTGATCAGCACGTACGACTGGCGGATGGCGATGCTGGTCCTCGGGGATCTCGTGTGGCTCATCGTCATCCCGGCCGCGTTCCTCGTGCGCAATCCGCCCGGTGGGGCGGCGACGGCGACGTCCCCGGCCGCCGCCGTCGCCGGTCGCGAGCTCACCATCGGTGACGTCATCCGCACGCCGCAGTTCGCGGCCATCGCGCTCACGCACTTCGCGTGCTGCGCCGCGCACTCGGGACCGATCTTCCACATGGTGACGCACGCCATCGACCGCGGAGTGCCGGCGATGGCCGCCGCCACCGTGCTCAGCGCGGCCGGGCTCGCCTCGTTCAGCGGCAAGATCGTGTGCGGCCTCTTCGCCGACCGCGTGGGCGCCAAGCGCACGCTGGTGGCGGGGCTGGCCCTTCAAGCGCTCTCCATCGGGTTCTACCTGTTCACGGGCAGCCTCGGCAGCTTCTACGCGCTGGCACTGATGTTCGGCTTCGCCTACGGGGGCGTCATGCCGCTCTACGCGATCCTCGTGCGCGAGTACTTCGGGGAGCGCATCATGGGCGCCGCCTTCGGCGCCGTCTCGGTGGCGGCCACGCTCGGGATGGCGCTCGGTCCGTGGCTCGGCGGGGCCGTCTACGACTCGCTCGGCAGCTACGCGTGGATGTTCGTCGGGTCATCGGCCATCGGGCTCGGGGCGGTGGCCATCGCGCTGACGTTCCGGCCGCCGCGCTCGCTCGGGGCTCCGATGCTGGCCGCGCGGCCCTCAACGCCCTGATTCGCAAAAGGAGGAAGGATGAGCGGAGTTCGGGTGCTCGTTGGCACGCGCAAGGGCGCATTCGTGTTGACCTCCGACGGAACACGCGACCGATGGGAGGTCAGCGGGCCGCACTTCGGCGGCTGGGAGATCTACCACGTCAAGGGCTGTCCCACCGCCCCCAACCGGCTCTACGCCTCGCAGTCGTCGAGCTGGTTCGGGCAGGTGATCCAGCGCTCCGACGACGGGGGCCGGACGTGGACACCCGTCGGCAACAAGTTCGAGTACGAGGGCGCTGCCGGCACGCACCTCTGGTACGACGGCACGCCGAGGCCATTCGAGTTCGCGCGCGTGTGGCACCTCGAGCCGTCGCTGACGGATCCGGACACCGTCTACGCCGGCATCCAGGACGCCTCGCTGTACCGCTCCGTCGACGGCGGGCAGACGTGGCAGGAGCTCGCCGGGCTGCGCCAGCACGAGTCGGCGTCGTTGTGGCAGCCGGGGGCGGGAGGCATGTGCCTGCACACGGTGCTGCTCGATCCCGGCCATCCGCAGCGCATCTTCGTCGCGATCTCGGCGGCCGGCGTCTTCCGTACCGACGACGGGGGGAAGACGTGGCGGCCGATGAACCGCGGTCTGAAATCGGAGGGCATTCCCGATCCCACGGCCGAGGTCGGTCACTGCGTGCACCGGATCGCGATGCATCGATCACGGCCGAGCGTCCTCTTCATGCAGAAGCACTGGGACGTCATGCGCAGCGACGACGCCGGCGAATCGTGGCGCGAGATCAGCGGCAACTTGCCGACCGATTTCGGCTTCCCCATCGACGTGCACGCGCACGAGCCGGAGACCATCTACGTCGTCCCCATCAAGAGCGACTCGGAGCACTATCTGCCCGACGGAAAGCTTCGCGTCTACCGCAGCCGCAGCGGCGGACAGGAGTGGGAGCCCCTCACGAAGGGGCTGCCCCAGCGCGATTGCTACGTGAACGTGCTGCGCGACGCGATGGCCGTCGACTCGCTCGATCCGTGCGGCGTGTACTTCGGCACCACCGGCGGCCAGGTCTACGCTTCCGCGGACAGCGGGGACAGCTGGACGCCGATCGTGCGCGATCTGCCGTCGGTCGTCTCGGTCGAGGTGCAGACGCTGCCATGATCATCCGCGTCACGCTGCCGGCGCACCTGCGCACGCTGGCCCGTGTCGGCGGCGAGGTGAAGGTCGACATCGACGGGCCGCCGACGCCGCGCGCCGTCCTCGACGCCCTGGAAGCGGCCTATCCCATGCTGCGCGGGACGATCCGCGATCAGGTGACCAGGAAGCGCCGGCCGTTCGTGCGGTTCTTCGCGTGCGAGCGCGATCTGTCGCACGACTCGCCCGATGCGCCGTTGCCAGATGGCGTCGTCGCCGGCGCCGAGCCGTTCATGGTGGTCGGTGCCATGGCAGGCGGGTAGAAAGTGTGGAGGGGCGCATGCGATACATGCTGCTGATTTACCTGGACGAGGAGGCGCTGAGCGACGTCGAGCGTGAGCAATGCTATGAGGAGTCGACGCAGCTGGCTCACGAGATGAAATCGGCGGGGCAATACCTGGAGGCCGCGCCGCTCTATCCGACGTCGACGGCCACGAGCGTGCGGGTCCGTGAAGGCAAGCGGCTGGTGACCGACGGGCCGTTCGCCGAGACGCGCGAGCAGCTCGGCGGCTACTTCCTGATCGAGGCCAGGGATCTCGACGAGGCCCTGGCCGCGGCCGAGCGCATTCCGATGGCCCGACGCGGGACGGTCGAGGTCCGCCCCGTCATCGATCTGCCCGATCTCCCGAAGTCGTGCGCGTGACATGACCTACGCCTTGTGGATCGTCCAGGTGCTGCTGGCGCTCGTCTTCGTCTTCGCCGGCGGCATGAAGCTCGTCTTGCCGGTCGAGCAGCTTGCCGGGCCGGTGACGCTGCCCGGACCGTTCCTGCGATTCATCGGTCTGGCCGAGCTCCTCGGCGGCGTGGGTCTGATCCTGCCTGCCGCGCTCCGCATCCGGCCCGGACTGACGCCGGTGGCGGCGGCCGGGCTGGTGATCATCATGATCGGTGCGACAGCGATCACGCTGGGGGCCGGCGAGCTCGGCCCCGGGCTGACGTCGATCGCGGTCGGGCTGCTGGCCGCGTTCGTCGCGTACGGTCGCTGGCGGCTGGCTCCCATCCGCAGCTCGTCGCGCCCGTCCAGGTTCCAGCCGAGCCGCTAGACCTCCACCGATCCTGCGCGAGGCGACATCCTGTCGCCGCCGCGACACCGCTGTCGCCGCCTCGCGGCTCCGATCGGCGATTGCCCGGCGTTTTTTTCGGCGCGCTCGCGCTTGGCGGCATCCTTGCTCGTTCCGCTCGCCATTGCGCAAGCACCGAGGAGGACGAGGAATGGCGGCGAATCAGTCCGCGTGCTCGAGCGCGAGCGTCGACAAGCCACGAGCCGAGCAGGCCGCGCTCACCGTGATCGTCGTCGACGACGACACCGCCTGGCTGGCCGATTTGGAGACGTGGCTCGCGCACGAAGGCTTTCATGTCATCGGGATCTCGCGCGGTGAATGGGTGCTCGAAGCGGTCGACTTTCACGAGCCCGACGTCGTCGTCGTCGACCTCCAGTTGCCTGGCGTCGACGGCCAGCAGGTCCTCGGGCAGCTGCAGCGGCGCTGGCCCTCCCTGCCGGTGATCGTGATGACCGCCTTCGGGGGCGCCGATGTCGAGGAGCGGGTCCGGCGCCTCGGCGCGACGGCCTACTTCGACAAGCCGTTCCGCCTCGACAAGCTCGTCGCCTCGATCCGGCGGATCGGCCGGCGAGCCCCGTGAGCGGGGATGCCGGGCAGATGGCCGGCGCTCGCTCGCCGGCGACATGTTGTCGCCTCCGCGTCAGACCTGTCGCCGGGGGAGGCCTCGCAAGAGCCCTGTTCATTGCCTGGTGGGCGTTTGGCCGTGTCCTTGCTGTGTGGGGCGCCGGCGCGCGCGGGCGGCTGTCCGAGCGGCCGGAGGTGAGCAATGAACAGGGTCATGCTCAGCATCGGTCTGGTCGCGCTGCTGGTGGGCGGCATCGCCGGCTTCCTCGGCTCCGGCTGGCGCTCGGGAAGGCTGCAGGCGCAGCTCCAGGAGGCCCAGGCGAGCGCGGCCCGGTTCGAGCAGCAGGTGGGTGAGTTGCGCGCGCAGAACGATCAGATGGGCGCCCGGCTCAAGGCCGAGCAGGCGCGGGCGGAATCGACGGAGACGGACCTCCAGCGGGAGAAGGAGATGAACGCGCGCTTGCACCTCCTCGTCAGCAACGGTCGAAAGTGACTCGCACGATGCGTCCAGGGGAGACTCGCATGCTGAAGGCGGCCGGAGTCGGTCTGACGGCGGTGCTCGTGGCTGGCGTCATCGTCGCGGGTTGCGCCAGGCGGCCGGCCACGACGGCCACGGCGGCTCCCGCGCCCACCGGCGTCTCCAGCAACACGCCGGGCACGATGGCGCCGACGACGTCGACCCTGCGGCGCACGGCGTCCCCTCAGCGTGCGGCGACCTCCAGGCCGTCGACGATGACGCCCGCGGTCGTGCGGCCGCCGGTGAACGACTTCGCCACCGTCCCCGAGCTCACCGACGTGTACTTCGAATTCGACAAGTACGACATCGGCGCCGATGGCGCCCGGGCGCTCGATGGCAACGCGCGATGGCTGCGATCCAATCGCGACCTCGTGCTGATCGAGGGCCACTGCGACGCCCGCGGCACGAACGAATACAACGTCGCCCTCGGCGAGCGGCGCGCGAAGGCGGCGATGAACTATCTGGTCGCGCAGGGCGTGGCGGCCAGTCGCATCACCATCGTCAGCTACGGCGAAGAGCGGCCGCAATGCACCCAGAGCGACGAGGCATGCTGGAGCAAGAACCGGCGCGCGCACTTCCTGGTGAAACCGCAGTAGCGGTGGCCCATGCGGGGCGAGCGCCAGAATCTCACGGTGGCCATGTACATGCTGCTGATCGCACTCGTGTTTCTCGTGATCGCCAAGGTCCTGTCGTGATCTTGGCAACGAGGGATGCCGGGAAGGTGACAGGGGAACGAGCAGGCTCCTGAACATAAGCCGCGCCATGCCCCGGCAGCTGCGAGCGCCTCACCCCCAGCTCGTGGCCCTCCAGCGTGGCGCGGCAACTGCTCATTTCATTCGCGAGGAGGCACCCATGTTCGGGTTCGGGAAAGTGACGTGCATCCTCTGCGATCAGCGCATCGCCCGCACGGAAGCGCTGGCCATCCGTGGCCGCAAGGGCTTCGCCGTCTGCCGTGTCTGCGTCGAGCGCTGGCAGGCGAACGGCGGGACCTGTCCGCAGTGCAAGACCCCGCTGCGCGGTCCGCAGGACGCCGGGATCTTCCTCGAAGGCCGGCGCAGCCTCGGGCACGCCGACTGCGGCGCCCTAAGCCTGACGACGTAGCGGCCCGCGCACCTCGACGCCCGCCCAGCCCTCGTAGAGCTTCGTCACACCGGCCATGTCCGCGGTGTCCAGGCCCTGGGCGGCGGCCGCCTCGTACACCTGGCGCACCGCCGCCGTGGCGAGCATCGGAACGCCGAGGCTCTCGGCCATCTGCAGCGCCAGGGAGAGATCCTTCCGCGACAGCGCGATGCTGAAGTACGGGGTGAAGTCGCCCGCGAGCACGTTGGGGAAGCGCTTGAGGAAGTGATGCGAGCGGCCGCCGCTCGTGGACAGCACGTCGAACAGGCGCTGCGGATCCATGCCGGCCTTGACGCCCAGCACCATGGCCTCTGCCGCCACCGCCACGTTGCACATCGACATCACGTTGTTCACGAGCTTCACGACGTGGCCGGCGCCGAGCGGCCCGAGGTGGTGGATCTCCGAGCCGAGCGTTTCGAGCACGAAGCGGCAGCGCTCGACCACGGCCGCCTCGCCCCCGACGAGGAACACGAGCCGCCCGCTGCCCGCATCGGCCGGCCCGCCGCTCACCGGCGCGCCCAGGCTCTCCGCGCCCGCGGCCGCCGCCGCGTCGGCCACGGCGCGCCAGGTTTGCGGGTCGATCGTGCTCATGTCGACGACGACGGCGCCGGCCCGCAGGGACGACACGGCGCCACCGGGGCCGAGGTAAGCGTCGCGCACGGCGGCCGGGTTCGGCAGGCTCGACATGACGACGTCCGCCGCCTCGGCCGCCATCGCCGGTGACTTCGCCGGGCTCACGCCGTCCCGGGCCGCGGCCTCCGCGCGCCCCGGGTTCACGTCGTACCCGCTGACGCCGAAGCCCTTCTGCACGAGGCGTCGCGCCATGGGCCCGCCCATCGCGCCCAGTCCGAGGAACCCGATCCGAGGTGTGGTCATCGCTCGCTCCTCCCGGTGGGAACGAAGTGTATCGCTGCGCCGTAGTAGGATCACGTCCATGCCCGTACCGCCCCGCCTCGAGCCGGATCGCACGGCGGTCGTCGTCATCGACATGCAGCGCGACTTCCTGGATCCCGGCGCCCCCATCGCCACGCCCGGCGGCCTCGATCTCATCGCAGGCATCAACCGCCTGACCGGGCGCGCGCGCTCCCTCGGGATGCCGGTCATCTTCACGCAGGAGATGCACCGTGCCGACAAGTCGGACTTCGGCATCGAGCTCGAGTTCGAGCCGCCGCACTGCCTGGAAGGCACGCCGGGGATGGACCTGGCGGAGCAGCTCGACGTGGCGCCCGGCGATTACCGCGTGCTCAACAAGCGCCGCTACGACGCCTTCCTCGGTACCGATCTGGAGACATTGCTGCGGGCGCGGCAGATCGACAACCTGATCGTCGTCGGCGTGTGCACCGACATCTGTGTGGCCTCGACGGTGCAGCACGCGCGGAACCTCGACTTCCGGTGCTTCGTCGTCCGGGACTGCGTGGCGGGAACGAGCCCGGCCCGCCACGAGGCCGCGCTGCTCTGCCTGTCGCACGTGTTCGGCTACGTCGTCTCGCTCGCGGACGTCGAAAAGGAGCTCGGCTAGCCCTTCACGGCGCCCATCGTCAGGCCGCGCACGATGTGACGCTGCAGCAGGAACACCACGAGCAAGACCGGGAGCAGGGCCACGATCCCGACCACCGCCAGCTCGCCCCACTTGACACCTTGCGAGGTGATCAGCTTCGGCACCGCCACCGGCAGCGTTTCCACGGCCTTGCCGCCGAGCAGGAATGCGTAGAGGAACTCGTTCCAGGCGAAGATGAAGCACAGGACGGCGGTGGCGATGATGCCGGGGCGGAGCAGCGGCAGCACCACGCGCAGCAGGACGTGGGTGCGCGAATAGCCGTCGGCGCGTGCCGCCTCCTCGAGCTCCACGGGGAGCTCGCGGCAGAAGCTCCAGAGCACCCAGATGTAGAAGGACAGGTTGAACGTCAGGTAGGCCACCACGAGCCCCACGTATGTGTCGAGCAGCCCCACCTTCGCGTAGATCAGATAGAAGGGGATGGCCAGCGCGATGGGCGGCGCCATCCGCGTGGCGAGTACGAAGAGCAGGAGATCGTCGCGGCGCCGGATGGGAAAGCGCGCGAACGCGTAGGCGGCCGGCGTGCCGACGACCACGACCAGCAGCGTGCTGACCAGTGCGATGACCAGCGAGGCGCCGAGGTTCCACACGAAGCCGTGAGCGAGCACGTAGTCGAAGTGCTCCAGGGTCGGGGCGAACAGCCACACCGGCGGGCGCGCGAACATGATCGTCTCGGGCTTGAACATCATGAGCGCCATCCACACGACCGGCAGCACCACGACCAGCGCCCACAGCGCAGCCACCAGCGTGAAGATCGTCCGCCGGCGGCTCTCGGCTCGCGCCCGCACGCCCGCGCGCATCGTCAGAACGCGCGCAGCCGCCGCCGGGCGACCTGGTAGAACAGATTGCTGAACAGGAAGAACATGAGCCAGATCACCACCGCCGTCGCCGTGGCCGTCCCCAGGTTCCAGAAGTCGAAGACGGTCTTGTAGGTGAAGAGGCTCAGCGACTCGGTGGCCTGACCGGGGCCGCCGGCGGTGAGCAGGAAGATCGTGTCGAAGACCTTGAAGGCGTCGATGAGGCGCAGCAGCACGATCACCGCCATCAGCGGCGTGAGCAGCGGGAACGTCAGCCGCCGAAAAGTCTGGAGCGCGGTGGCGCCGTCGACGGCAGCCGCGCGATAGGGCGCCAGCGGCAACGACTGCAGGCCGGCGAACAGGGCCAGCATCACGAACGGCGTCCACTGCCAGACGTCGATGAACACCAGCGCGTAGAGCGCCAGCGCCGGTGAGGCGAGCACCGAGATGTCGGTCAGGATGCCGAAGCGCTCGAGGATGTTGTGGGAGAGGAGTCCCCACGAGCCGGCCAGCATGACCTTCCAGAGAATGGCCACGACGATCGGCGCCATCATCGTCGGCACGAAGAGGACAGGCACGATGAGCGCGTGCCCGCGGATGCCCTGGTTCAGGACCAGTGCGCCGAGCAAGCCCAGCGCGAACTGCAACGGCACGGCCATGGCCACGAACAGCGTGGAGATCCAGACGCTGTGCCAGAAGCGCGCGTTGGTGAGCAAGGCGCGGTAATTCGCCAGCCCGGCCCACTCACCGACACGCGCGTACTGCATCTCATGGAGCGAGAGATAGATCGTGTAGACGAACGGCACCAGCGCGACCACCACGAGCGTCACCATGGCCGGCGCGATCAGCGCGTACGGAAACCATCCGCCGGTGCCGCCCGTGGTGGCGGGCTTCAGAGCGTGCACTTCTTGCAGATCGCCAGCACCTTCTCCTGACCCTCCTTCAGTCCCTGCTCGGCGGTCTTGCGGCCGAGCGCCACCTCCTGCACGAGTCCGCTCATGACGTCCATCACCTCGAAGATCTTCGGCGCCTTTGGCTTGGCCCGGCCGTACTTGAGGCTCTCGCGCATGGCCTCGTAGAGACCGGCGAAACGCGACTGCTTCAGCTCGGCGGCCGACCATGTGCTTTCGCGGATCGGCACCCCGGCCCCCTTCGAGGTCTCGAAGAATCGCTTCTGCGTCTTCTTGTCCACGAGCCATTGCAGGAACAGATAGGTGGCCTCGGCCTTCTTGCTGTGCTTGCTGATGACGATCATCGACGGCTCTGTCTCGGCCGAGCGGGCCTTCGGCAATTTCGCGTTGACGGGCGAACCCGCGTAGACGAACTTGCCGGCGTGCTTCGACTTGCCGGGCTGGTCGATGCCCAGCACGAAATCGCTCCACGCCAGCGTCTGGGCGGCGATGCCGTTGCCCATGACGGTCGGCACGTCGATGAGCGAGTATTCGGCCTGCCCCGGCGGCGCGAATTTCCACAGCTCCGCCCAGAGTTTCAGTCCCGCGACGTTCTCCGGGCGGTCGATGGTGGGCCGGCCCTCGGCGTCGAAGATGTCGCCGCCGGAGTTCTTGATGAAGACGTTCCACAGCGTCCAGAAGGTGGTCCCGCCCTTGATGCCCTCCAGCACGACGCCGTAGAAATCGCTCTCGAGCGCCTGCCCGGCGAGCCGCTCGCCTTTCTTGCGCGTGAAAAACTCGGCGATGTCGCGCATCTGCTGCAGCGTCTTCGCCGGCGCGAGATCATAGCCGTAGCGCTTCTTGAAGGCCGCCTTCTCGTCGGGATGGCTGAGGACATCGGCGCGGGCCCAGTACACGACGTTGTAGTTCCAGTCGAGGAACCCGTAGGTTTTGCCCTTGAACTTCGCGAGGCTGTCCCAGGCCGGCTGGATCAGGTCCTTGACGTCGAGCTCGGGATTCGTGACCGCCTTGTTCGCGAGCAGGTCGTCGATGGAACGGACGACGTCGGCTTGCAGCAGCAGCCCGAGCTGCGGCGAGTGGACCATGACGCCGTCGTAGGCGCCGCGGCCCGACAGCATGTCCGCCTGCCCCTTGCTGATGACCTCGAAGTGGTTCAGGAGCTGGTAGTCGACCTGGATGCCGGTCTCCTTCACGAACTCCGGCACCAGCGTCTTCATCGTCTCCTGGAGCGGCGTGATCTCATCCAGGATCGTGATCGACTGCCCGGCGTACGGCTTCGCCGCGTCCTTGTATGACCACGCCTCCGCCGACACCGACACGCCGATCGACAGCAGGATCGCCACCATCGCCAACCTTGCTCTCATGCGCGTTCTCCTTGATGACTGCTCATCGCCTCGACGCCTTCCCTTGGATGGCGGCGCCCGTCGCCGCGTCGAACAGCACGGGGTCCACGGCGCCGAGGTCGAGCGGCACGCTTTCGCCGGGCATCCACCCGCGCGACGTCGCGACCTTGATCTTCAGCACGTCCGGCCCGACCCGGACGGTGAGGATGCCGAACTTGCCGAGCGGCTCCCAGATCCAGACCTCGCCCCGCGTGACGCTCCCGGCCGCGGAGATGCGGACATCCGACGGTCGGAGGCCGAGCACGACGCCGTCCGAGGCGCCGCCGTGCGGGAGCCGCGCGCACAGCTCCGGCGCGAGGCGGAGCGCGAAGTCGTCGTGCTGGAAGCGGACGCTCCCGGCCTCGCCGACGAGCCGGCCCGGCACGAGGTTCATCGGGGGATCGCCGACGAGTCGCGCCACCTCGATCGTGGCCGGCCGCCGATAGATTTCCGCCGGTGTGGCCTGCTGCACGACGCGGCCGGCCACCAGCACGGCCACGCGGTCGGCCACGGCGAGCGCTTCGCCGGCGTCCGGCGTCGTCCACAGCGTCGGCGTCTCGCTGGCAACGAGCCGCCGGCGGATGGCGCCGCGCAGCACGTGACGAAGCTTGGCGTCCAGGTGGGAGATGGGCTCGTCGAGCACCCGGGCATACGGCTCCTGCACGAGCGCGCGACAGAGCGCCACGCGCTGCTTCTGACCGCCCGAGAGCTCGGCCGGACGCCGATGCTCGAACGCCTCCAGCTCCACGAGCCGGAGCACCTCGCGGACGCGCGCGGCCACCTCCGCGCGCGCCAGCCGACGCACGCCCGGCGCACGGAGCGGAAAGGCCACGTTGTCGAACACCGTCAGCTGCGGATAGAGCGCGTACGACTCGAACATCATCGCGACACGGCGCCGCTCGGGGGGCACCGCCGTCGCGCGGCGTCCGTCCAGCAGGACGTCGCCCTCGGACGGCGGCTCGAGCCCCGCCACGACGCGACAGAGCGTCGACTTTCCCGCGCCGGAGGCGCCGGTGACGCCCAGGATCTCGCCCGGGCGAACCTCGAGCTGGACGTCGTGGAGCGCGCGGGTGGCGCCGAAGGTCTTGCCGATGCCTCGGAGCTCCAGATGGCTCATGCGAGATTGCGACCGGTGGCCGCGTCGAAGACGTGGAGGGCGTCCGGCCGGAGGGTCATGGCGACCCCATCGCCCTCCTTCCACTCCTTCCCGGCCGGCGTCTCGACCGTCACGAGGGGTGGGTGGGCCCCACCGCTGCGGCTCACCAGCAGGACGTCGACGTCGCCGCGCGACTCCCGGAAGAAGACGCGGCCGTTGAGCGCGGTGTCGAGGGGCGCGCCGTCGAGGCGGCGCATGTCGATGTGCTCCGGACGGACGCCGAGCACGACATCGCCCGACCCGCGGCGGACGGCGGCGCCGAGCGGCGGCGGCAGCGTGGCGCGCCATCCGTCGCCCATCACCGTCAACGTGCGGGCGCCCTCGACGAGGCGGCCGCGGAACAGGTTCATCGGCGGTTCGCCGATGAACTGCGCCACAAAGAGGTTCTCGGGATGCTCGTAGAGCTCGGCCGGTGCTGCGTGCTGCTGGAGCACACCGTCGTTCATCACGGCGACGCGATCTGCCATCGCCATGGCCTCCGTCTGATCGTGAGTCACCAGCACACCGGTCACGCCGCTGTCCTTCTGCAGCCGCTTGATCTCCGCCCGCAGCTGCGCCTTGTGGCTGCCATCGAGGTGGCTCAGCGGCTCGTCGAAGAGGATCACGGCGGGATCGCGGACGAGGGCCCGGCCGATGGCCACCCGCTGCTGCGCGCCGCCGCTCAGCTGTCGGACGCCCACGTCGCGGAGCCCGTCGAGCCCGAGCAGCGCCAGCATGTCGTCCACGGCGCGCGCCACGTCCGGGCGCGGACGGCCGCGGATCTCCAGCGGAAAGGCGACGTTCTGCGCGACCGTGAGATGCGGGTAGAGCGCGTAGTCCTCGAAGACCATCGCGACGTTCCGCTTCGCGGGGTCGAGGGCGGTCACCGGGCGATCCGCGAAGCAGATCTCGCCCGCGCTCACGTCCTCGATGCCGGCGATCATCTTCAGCGTCGAGGTCTTGCCGCAGCCCGAGGGGCCGAGCAGCGCAAGCAGCTCGCCGTCGGGACAGGTCAGACTGAGGTTGCTGACGGCGGTGACGGCCCCGTAACGCTTGCAGACTCCGTCGAGGCGGATGCTGGCCATGCGAGCCGGATTCTACTCCGGTCGCTGACGGTCAGCCGGCCTGCGGTGCGGTGAGTCGGTCTGGCGCTCAGCGGCGGCGCGCGGGGAGTCTCAGTGACTCGATCCGTTCGGCGTCGATACCCGGGTCGCGTCCGTTTGCCTTGCTCTTGAATCGGCTTCCCGGGTGCAGACGCCAATCGTGGCGGTCGGCGTCGACGAATCCGACGTCCTTCAACGATCCCACGACGATATTGCCCGGGGGATAGATCCCGTCGGCGCGGCCGATGAAGACGTTGCCCTCGACGCGTGCGTCGGGAAACATTCCGCGCAGCGTCGGCATGCCGATGCGGAGTCCAGTGCCCTTGATCCCATATTCGCCGAGCCGCGCGATGTTGTTCCGTAAGATGAAGCCGGTGTGTGGCGGACCATCCACGCTGACGAAGGTGCCGGTGGGAAAGGCGGTGTTGTGCTCGATGACGACGCCGTCGGTGCGCCGAAGGAGCGTGAACAGGCGCCCGTTACCGCCCCAGGCGCGCCCGTCGATGTCCTCGAAGAGATTGTTGCCGATCAGAATACGGCGCGTCTGCCCGCTCGGATGGGTGTCGTCCGAGCCGCTGATCTTGATGCCGGATGCGGCCCCCCGGACGACGTTGTCGATGAACGTCACGTCCTCGACGCGCGACCAGGGGGCCCCGCCATCCTGGTTGCGCGGTGAGAGCAGGATCGCCGTTCCGGCCTGGGCCTGACCCCACGTGTGCTCGAAAATGTTGTTCGAAACAAGGACGCGACGCGCGTTCTTGAGCTCGAAGAGGTTCTTGACCGTCCACCGCTCCTTCCGCCAGGAGAGCGGCTTCGAGAAATAGTTCCGCGTGATCTCGATGTCGCTCGGCACCAGATCGCGAATAATGGCGTCACCGCCGCCGAAGAGGACGTTGATGCCGGCGGCCTCCAGATAGTTGTTCGCGATCTTGAACGGGCCGGGGCCATTCCAGCCCGAGATGGCCGTCGTGTCCTGACCGGCTCGTTTCCAGTCGGAGAAGTACGAGTCGACAACGGCGACATGGCGGGCGTTCAGCGAGAGGCCGCGCTTACCGCCCGTCGCGGGGTCGCCGTGGATCCAGCAGCGATCGATGACGAGATGGTGTGGCAGCTCGGCTTCCGAGGTCTCCTGGCCGGTCCCGAAGCGAACGAGGCCGGTGTTGTACACCCCGGGCGTCACCGTGAATTCGATGCCGACGAAGCGGACGTGATGAACACCCGCCTCGGCTCGCACCGCTGCCACCGAGCCATCACCGCCGACGATCCTTGCCATCTTCGAGGCATCATCGGGCCCGATCCGGCGTCCAGGCGGCAGATCGTCGGCCTCCGAGGAGCGAATCTCGATCCAGCCGTCGCCGGGAACGCGCGGCAACCGCAGCGGGCCCATGAAAGTCGCACCGGCACGAAGCACGATGACGTCGCCGCGGCGGGCGTCATCGAGGACGGCTTGCAGGTTGCCACCCGCCGGGACGGTCACCAGGCGACCGCCGACGCCGGACGGCGGGACGTCGACGGTGACACGGGGCCGCTGCGCGCGCCCCGGGTCGGCCGCGGCCATCGATCCCGCCACGGCGAGGACAGCGACGATGGTGGTGAGTCGGACCACTATGCCGCTTTCCGGACCGACCAGACCAGCGGGGATGCGAGGACGGCCAGCCGGGGGATACGTTGGAGAAGGTAGCGGTCGATTCGATACACGCCCTTCACGCGCCCATGGAGCCCGATCCGTGTCACCACGCGTGATGTCAGCCCGAAGGCCCGCCGCGCCTCGATCCGCCCGATCGCCGCAGAGATGCGGTCGACGTCCTCGAAGCTCAGCGGGCGCTCGTCCTCGCTGTTCTCCGCCGCCTCGGGGAGCGGCAGCATGCGCTTCACCATTTGCACCAGACGCGGCCCGGCCAGCGGCTCGCGGAAGACGACGAGGGATCCGGGACGAAGGACGCGAGCGATCTCTGCGGCGGCCGACGGCATATCGACGTGATGCATGACGGCAGCGGCCAGCACGGCGTCGACGGAGGCGGTGGCGACGGGCAAGGCCGACGCATCACCGACAAGGGCGACGATCCGGTCGCCCACGCGGTTGGCGGCGGCACGGGCCTGGGTCAGTCCGACGGCCGCATCGGAAATGTCGATTGCGACGACGCGTGCGCCGAGCGCCGCGAGAATGACGGCGTCGAAGCCTTCTCCGCACCCGAGGTTCAGGACGCAGCGCCCGTGGAGGGGCCCCAGTAAATGAAACGCATACTCCAGCGGGTACATCGCGTCGGCCGCGGGCCGGTCGTAACGGCGGATGTTCGCCGCGGCCATCACGAGTGGGCCATGGTGGGCAGAGCTGCGGGCGTTGAAATGCTCGCGCTCGCGCTGAGCACGGGTGTCGGCGTCCGGAGTGACCGGCGTGGAAGGCGCGGCGGTGGTCGGGATCTCTCGGGCCATGGCACACTCTCCTCGGACGACGAATAGCAATCGGCGGACCATGCCTGTCCCGGCCACGACGGTCATACCCGGGGGCCGTTGGCGGCACCTGAAATGCGGCGGTGGCGTCAGCGCGGCGTGCGACTAGGCAACAGTCTGGTCGGATTGCCCAGCGATCTCGTTGCACATCGGCGGTACCGCCGCGTGCCGAGCGGCGTCAGGCGCGGAGGCCGTGGTCCGCGAGAAAGCCGAGCATCGCGCGGCGGCACTCCTCGGGCTTCTGGATCTGCAGCATGTGGCCCGTGCCGGGGATGGCCTCGTACACGTAGCCGAGCTCCGTCGCCAGCGCCTGGTTGGCGAAGGCGGGAGCCGGCGCGCCCGGCGCGGCCGGGTCGGCGGCGATGAGCTTGACGGGGCCGCCGTAGGCCGAGTAGGGCGGCCAGAGGTTGAGCGTCATCGCCTGCAGATAGATCGACGCCTCCAGCTCCCGCGGGCAGGCCAGCTCCCAGCCGTTGCCGTCGGCGCGGGGCCGCAGCACCGCGCGCGCCATCAGCGCGTGCGCTCCCGGGACCCAGTTGGCGTGCGCGCGCGTCTCCGCGTACTGGCGCGCCAGCTCGGAGGGATCCGCGAAGCGGTCGGGGCGCCCCAGCGCCCAGCCGGCGAGGCGGCGCTCGAAGACATCCATCGCCTCGTACGCCGGGTGACCCGGCGGCGGCACGTTCGGCGGATCGAACAGGATGAGCGCGTCCCATCGGAAGCCGAGCTCGATCGCGTGCTTCATCGCCGTGCGCGCCGACATCGAGTGAAAGACGCCGACGGTCCGGCGGGGGCCGAGCCGCGTTTCGACCGCCCGTCGCACGCGCTCGAGGTCGAGGGTCATCTGCGCGTAGGTATGGCCGTCCTTGCCCGACGCGGCGAGCGGGTTCGCGCCGTGGTTGCGGAAGTCGAAGGCGATCACGTCGAAGCGGTCGGTGAGCGGCCCCCAGAACGGATAGTAGCCGTCCACCGCGAAGCCGTTGCCGTTCCCGACCAGGATCCGGATGCCGTCCGGGCGGCCATGGCGGCGCACGCGGATCACCGCGCCATCCCCCATGACGAGGTCGAAGCTCTCACGCGGGCTCTGAATCACCTCCGCGATCGTACGGAAGTCGGGAGCGCGCCGAAATACCCCTGGCCGGGGTGGCGAAAGACCTTGCGGAACCACAGGAACACATCGAGCAGGCGGTGCCCTTTCGGCGTGACGCGATAGCCGTTGCCGAACGCGGCGATGAGGCCGGAGTCCTCCAGACGCTCCAGTCGTCGCTGCACCATGCCGTGGATGTCGTAGAGCGCGTGGACCTCGGCGAGAGGCAGCTCGTGCTGGTCCTCCAGCCGCAGCAGGATGCCGACGCCGATGCTGTTGCTGGCCGTTCCGTGCAGGAACAGATAGCTTTCGATGCCGAGAGCGAAGACGACCAGGCCGGCGAAGAGCTCGAGGGCGGTGGCGGTCAGCAGGAGCGTGACGGAGAGCAGGCCGCCGACCACGGCGCCGACGAGGAGCAGCATGCTGACGGGCGACGCCGGCCGCAGCCGGCAGGCCACGACGTGCAGCAGGAGCGCACCCAGCAGCGCCACCGCCGTCTCCACGAGCCACATCGAGCTAGTTGCTCTCCGTGGTGTTCGTGAGCGCCCGCATCACGCGCATGCCGCGCACGACGAGGCGCCCGCGGGGCGCCAGCCGCAAGCGGTCGCCGTCGACCGTGAGCAGTCGGAGCCGCGCCATGTTGGCGATGCGCGTCTCTTGCTTGGCGGCGCCGATCGACTCCAGGTCGGAGAGGTCGCCCAGCCAGTGGGCGGCGCCCGCCGCGCGCACGCGCGCGATCATCGCCAGCGAATAGCTGCCTTCGGACAGCGACCAGAGAATCGCGAAGGAGAGGCTGTAGAGCCCGGTCATCGCCACCAGGGCCACCGTCCACGTGAGGGTCGTGGCGTCCGGGCGCCGCGCCAGGCAGGCGCCGCCGCCGACCGCCATCGCGAGCACGAACGCCACATGGTATCGGATGACGGCTCGCTCGGTGCTGAGGAACGGCAGGGAGCGAACGGACACGAGATAGCCGGCGAGGTGTGCGCCGATCAGCGCGCCGCCGATCAGCAGCGCGCCGACGGGATCGGGGCCTGGCATCGTTCGGCGCGTCGATCGGGCGCCAGAACCTCGAGGACGAGGCGGGTGCCGTCGAGGCGGATCCGCGCGTTCAGGAAGCGCCACTCGGCGACGCCGTGCGGACCCAGGGTGACCGGCGGAAACTTCCGGCCGTGCCACGGACACTGCGCGATGTCGCCGCAGAGATCCCGCTCGGTCATGCGGCCGCCCTCGTGCGGACACAGGCTCGGCCACAAGGTCACGCCGCCGTTGCGCCGCGTCGCCAGCAGCTCCACGGGACCGAGGGTCAGGGGCGTCACCGCGGTCGTGCTGATGGAGTCCAGGGGCACCGCCGCCGGCGTCGCCGCCGGGATGATGACGTGGTCGCCGAGGTGATTGGAGTTCACGAAGTCGGCGGCGTCCGTGGCGAAGCGGAAGCCGAGCTTGCGCAGCTCGTAGCGCCGCTGGCGGATCTCGACGTTGTCCTCGACGTTCTGCTTCTCCTGCAGGCGGCGCAGCCGACGATTGAAGAGCCCGTGCAGCCACCGGAGGCTCCAGTGCGAGGCGGTGTACCAGTCGATCCGGATCCGCACCTGCTCGCCGACCTGAGTCAGCTCCACCACCTGCGTGCAGACGATCACCCCGAGGATGGTCATGGCCTGCACGAACACGCCGTCCGCGATCTTGCCGTTGGCGACCTGCACGAACAGCGGCAAGGCGCCCCAGCGCACCGTGTTCACGGAGAAATGCCGGCCGTTCATCACCTTGAAGAAGTCGTGATACGTGTCGTGGACGTGAATGCGATGGTGCTCGTCGTAGAGGTTCCACTCGATGTCGTTCAGATACCCGGGAACGAGCGCCTCGTGGCGCATGGTGGTGACGGTCATGGACGGGTGGAGCGCCTTCATGCCGGCGACCACGCGCGCCGGATCGAGCGCGCTGACGATCTCCGTCGTCGCGTCCATAGGATGGATCGAGTCTACCGTTCGCCCGCGTCAAACACGAAGAAACGGGCGCGTGGTCAGGGCTTGCGGGCGACGAAGGCCAGGGTGGCCGGCCGGCTGACCAGCGCTTGCAGCGCGGTGATCGGAAGGAACGGCGCGATCAGGGCCGCGTACCACCACACCCGGCCGTTCGGCGGCACCCGCAGGCCGGCCCGGTCGGCGAGCAGGTTCTGGACGCCGGCGCTCCAGCCCACCGTCCGGAGGCGGGGCGTGGTGCGAACGGCCACGAAGCCGCTGGCGCTGAGCGCGCGGCGCAAGCTGCGGTGGCCGAAGAGCGTGATGTGCCGCGGGAAGTGCAGCGCGCCCCAGTAGCGGCCGAAGAGGCGGAAGTCCCAGCAGTCGACGTTCGGCGTCTCGCCGAACAGGACGCCGCCCGGGCGGAGCAGCTCGTGCACGCGGCGGAGGGCGGCGAGGGGGTCGCGAAAATGCTCGATGACGTGGCCGAGGCGGACGAGATCGAACGTCCCCGGCTCGAGCCGCGCGTCTTCGAGGCCGCCGTGAACGACGCGGAGGCCCCGGGCGCGAGCGTGGGCGGCGGCGCCCGGATCGAGCTCGACGCCCCGGACGTCCCACGTCCCGTACCGGGCCATGGCGAGCAGCGCGGCGCCGCTGCCGCATCCGACGTCCAGCACCCGGCCCGTCGGGCCGATCAGGCGACGAATGCGCCGGGCATCGAGCCAGGACGTGACCGTGAACATCCAGCCGAGGACGCGATCGTCGCCGTAGACGGCGTACGCGGGCGGATAGAAGCCGGGAATGGCGGCCGCCGCCGGCCGCGGCGCCTGGACGTGGAGCCCGCAGGCGTCGCAGCGGACCAGACGGAACGTCCCCGGCACGCCGTACTCGTAGTCGCGCGCCTCGCACACGGTCACGAGCGGCCGGGACGACCCGCAGAGGTCACAGATCGCGCCCGTGGAACGGGCCTCGACGGCGGACGTCAACGGAAGTCCGCGAGGATCTTCCGGAGGGTGAAGCCGATGTAACTCCGCTGCGTCGGGACCGGGACGCCGGCGGCGATCAGGTACGCGTGCACGCGCGCCAGGTTGTAGTTCGGGATCGACGGGAAGATGTGGTGCTCGTAATGATAGTTCTGGTCCATCGGGGCGATCACGAACCGCTCGAAGACGTTCAGCGTGCTGCTGCGGCTGATCCACGGGTCGGCGGGATTCTCCGGTCGCCCGACGTCCATCCCGTGCTCGGCGGCCGAGCGGATGCGGATCTGGACCGGATAGAGCGTCATGAGCGGGAGCAGCTGCAGCCACAGGTACCCCCAGGGTCCCGTGGTCACGGTGAAGAGTCCCAGAATCACGAGCTGCACGCACGCCACCGGCAGCATCCGTCGCGACGTCGAGATCACGAAGCGCCCGACGCCGGCGGTCTTCCACGGCGCGACGGAGCTGGGGCTTCGGTCGGCCGGCGAGTACTGCAGCAGCCGCTTCACCGCGGTGACGAAGAAAAGGTCCTGCAGCAGGTACCACAGGATGCGCCGGCCGTTGTCGCCGGGCGCGCCGAAGAGCCGGTCCGGATCGCGCTCGGTGTTCAGGTAGAGATGATGGTCCATGTGGGCATGGCGGTGACCGGAGCGTGTGTAGCCCAGGATGAAGGCGGCGAGGTTGCCCGCCCACACGTTGAGGCGCGCGCTGCGGAACAGCGTCCCGTGGTCGCTCTCGTGCACGAGCTGCGCGAAGTAGTTCGCGTTGCGGATGACGAGGAGCAGGCAGGCGGCCAGGACCAGCGGATGCGGCCAGAGCGCGTAGACGACGGGAACCGCGACGAACGACAGCACCGCCGCCGCCACGTCCCGGAGGCTCCGGCCGTCGCGGAGGGTCGTGAGCTCGCGCAGCATCTCGATCGAGATGGCGCCGCCGTGAATGGCCTGCTTGGCGTTGCGCGGCGCGCCGGGCGTGAGCGCCTCGATCTCCTGCGCCCGGACCACGTCGAGACCGATCATCACCGCCCTCCAGGGTGGCGACCGCCGGGCGAATGCGCCCGCTCGAAATCATCGTACTGGAAGGGCCGGCCCGGATCGGAGCATTAAGTATCGCGTTATTTGACCCTGAGACGGCGCGCGCGCTATCGTCGAGAAGCGTCGTGCCGACGGCGACTTCCTTCCTCAGCGTGCGGTTCGGACCGCTCGACTTCTCCATGTCGGCGCCCATGATCGTCGCCGTCATCGCGTGTTTCGCGTTCCCGCCGTGCCTGGCCATCGTGGCGCGCGTGCCGAGCCTCCACGGCCGCCGCGGGCTGCAGTTCGCCATCGCCGCGGGTGTCACCAGCGCGGGGTGGACGGCGGCCACCGTCGCGACCGGCGAGCCCGCGCTCACGGCCGGCGATGTCGCCGTCGGCGCCATGCTGCTGATCTCGGGACTCATCCTCTATCTGGAGCTGTGGGCGCTGCTGTCGCGCGGCTACAGCCTCGGCATCATCCTCACGCTGCTGCGCGCGCCGGCGCCGCTCGACGACGTGGCCATCGCGCGCGGGTATCGCGCCGGCGACGGCCTTTCGTGGATCATGCGACACCGGCTGGCGGGACTCGAGGCGGCCGGGCTGGTGACCGCCCGCGACGGCGTGATCGGGCTCACGCCGTGGCTCGGAGCCCCCATCGCCCGCATCTACGTGGCCGCCGTGGCGCTCCTCGGCTTGCCGCGGTCCGGCTGATGGAAACGGCGCTCGCCATCGGGGCCGCCGGCTTCGTCACGTGCGTCGCGAGCACGGCCGTGGTCCTCCGGCTGGCGCCGGGCGCCGCGCCGAGCCGGGCGGCGGTCCTCCTCGCGGTCGTGGTCGGCGGCGCGACCCTCGGCGTGGCCGCCGCCACGCGGCCGGTCGTGGCCGTCTGGCCGCTGGTGGCGAGCTATTCGTTCCTCTCGCTCGTCTTTCTCCTCGCCTTCGGCGCCATCTACAAGTCGATCTCGCTCCGGATCCTCGGTGACCTGCTTCGGCGCCCCGGCCGGCGCGACAGCTACGACGCCATCCTCGGCCGGTACATCGAGGAGGAGAGCTACCGGACGCGTCTGGCGCTGCTCGTGAGCGAGGGCCTGGCGCGACGCGAGGCGGCCGGATTCACGCTGACGGCCAGGGGCGAGCGCCTGGCGCGGGCGGTGTCCACGGTGCAGCGCCTGTTTCACATCGGCGCCAGCGGGTAGCGCATGCCACCGGTGATCGAGTCCTCGCTCGACGTCACGTTCTTCGTGCCGTGCTACAACGAGGAGCGCAACATCCTCGGCGTCCTCGGAAAGCTGGTCACGGCGGCCCGCATTCTCGGGCTCACCTACGAGATCCTGGTGTTCGACGACGCCTCCACCGACTCGACGGCCGAGCTCGTCCGGCGCTTTCAGGCCGAGCGGCCGGACGTGCCCGTGCGGCTGTTCCAGCTTCCCGCCAACCGCGGCGTCGCCCGCAACTTCGTGGAGGGCGCGTTCCAGGGGCGCGGGCAGTATTACCGGTTGATCTGCGGCGACGACGTGGAGCCGCTGGAGACACATCTCGAGATCCTCCGCATGCGCGGCAAGGCGGATATCGTGGTGCCCTACTTCACGACCATCCACGGGCGCACGCGTCATCGCGCGGCCCTGTCGCGGCTGTACACGATCCTGGTCAACGCCATCACGCGAAACCGGCTGCGCTACTACAACGGCTGCCCGCTCTACCGTCGCTTCGACGTGCTCCGCTTTCACATCGAGGCCACCGGTTTCGGCTATCAGGCGGAGTTCCTCACCCGGCTGCTCCGCGAGCGGCGCTCGTACGTGGAGGTGGCGCTGGTGGCCAGCGACCGGCCGGGATCCGGCTCCGTCAACGCGCGGAACTTCCTGTCGGTCGCGCACTCGCTGCTGAAGATGTGGCTCGGCCGGATGCGGGTCTACTTCATCAAGTGACCGCCCTTCACGGCTACGTGCAGCGCCCGCGCTGTCCGTGCTGCGACGCCGACGCCGCGCGCGCGAAGAAGGCCGTCAGCTCGGAGCCGGCCGCGGAATCGCTGCCGCCGGAGGCGCTCGGGCGGTTCCTGTCGGGGTTCGACGCCCGCCGGGTCTTCTTCTCGTACTACCGCTGCCCCGACTGCGATCTGCTGTACTGCCCGACGCATCTGGCGCCGGCGCAGCTCGACGCGCTGTACCGCGATCAGCCGGAGAACATGGAGGACGCGCCGCTCGCGGCTCGGCTCGAGACGCAGCGCGACTACTTCGGTCTGCTCCGGTCACGGAGCCCGATGACGGCGGGCTACCTCGAGCTGGGCGCCGACATCGGCCTGTTCGTGCAGCAGTGTGTCGCCGAGGGGCGCTTCGATCACTACTGGCTCTTCGAGCCGAACGAGGCCGTGCACGACGCCTTGCGCCGGCGGCTGGCCGGGCGGCCGTACACGCTGCGGCGCTTCTTCGAGGCGGGCGACGTCCCGGCCGGCGAGGTCTCGACCGCCGTCATGATCCACGTGCTGGACCACGTGCTCGATCCGGTGGAGCTGCTCCGCTCGGTGGCGACGACGCTCGAGCCCGGCGGCGTGCTGTTCGTGGTGACCCACGATGCGGGCTCGCTGCTGCAGCGCCTGCTCCGGCGGCGGTGGCCGCCGTACACCCTGCAGCATCCCCAGCTCTTCGACCATCGCTCGCTGCGCCACCTGATGCAGCGCTGCGGCTTCGAGCGTGTCGAGCTGACGCGGACGCACAACTACTTCCCGGCGTCGTTCCTCATTGGCGCCGCGCTGAGCGTGTGTGGCGTGTCCGCGCGCCTGCTGCCGAGGTGGGAGCTGCCGACGCTCCGCCTGCGGCTGGGCAACGTGGCCACGATCGCCGTCAAAACGGGCCCGTGAAGCCGGGGTCGGGCACGTCGAGGAAGGCGTCGGGCTTGATCTCCGGCTCGGGCCGGGCCGGGCGATCCATGAGCCGGCGCGCGGCCGCGCAGAGGTCGTGCACGAGCGGATAGTAGTAGTTCGCCAGAGCCCGCGTGGTGGGCGTCGGCACGTCGGGCAGCGTGATCCGGAGCGGCGGGCGCTTGAGGTCGCTCAGGCCCTGCTCCACGACACGCGCGACGACTTCCGCCGCAAAGCCGACGGAGCGCGAGCCCGTGTCGGCCACGATGAGCCGGCCGGTCTTTTTGACCGACGCCAGCACCGGGCCCTCGTCGAACGGATTCAGCGTCCGGATGTCGACGACCTCCACGTCGATGCCTTCCTCGGCCAGCGTCTCGGCGGCGCGCACCGCCTCCAGCGTCATCAACGAGGTGGCGGCGATGGTCACGTCGCGCCCGGCGTGCACGACGTGGCTCGTGCCGAGGGGCACGCGGTAGACGCCCGGCGGCACCGGTCCGTGGATGTTGTAGAGCCAGCGATGCTCGATGAAGACGACGGGGCTGTCGTCCTCGATGGCGGCGATGAGCAGGCCCTTGGCGTCGTGCGGCGTGGCCGGCATCACGACCTTCAGCCCCGGCACGTGCGCGAACCAGGCCTGCAAGCTCTGGGAGTGCTGGGGCCCTTGCCCCCAGCCGCGTCCGACCACCATCCGGATCACGAGCGGCGCGGTCGCCTGACCGCCGAACATGTAATGCCACTTGGCCGCCTGGTTGACGATCTGGTCGACGGCCAGCATCGCGAACTCGACGCGCAGGTGCGTCATCACGGGCCGCATGCCGTCGAGGGCGGCCCCGAGGGCGACGCCGGTCATCGCGTTCTCGGCCACCGGCGTGTCGATCACGCGGGTGGGGCCGTACTTGTCGGCGAGACCGCGGGTGGAGCCGAAGATGGCGGCGGCGTCCGGCGCGCCCAGGCCCATCAGGAAGACGCGCGGATCCCTGGCGAGGCAGAGATCGAGCGCCTCGTTGAGCGCCTCGACGAACTTGAGCTGCCGGACCGGCTCAGCGCGCGTAGACGTGCTCCGTCAGCTCGTGCTTCGGGGGAAACGGGCTCGAGCGCGCGAACGTGACCGCGGCGTCGATCTCGGCCTCGATGGCGGCGGTCACGCGCGCGACGTCGGACGTGGTCACGACGCCGCGCGAGAGCAGCCGCTCGGTGTAGCCGCGCACGGGGTCCCGCCGCTTCCACGCCTCCAGCTCGCCGGGCGGGCGGTAGCCGAGGTGGGCGTCGTCGTTGGGGCCGCAGTGTTCGAGCCACCGATACGTGGCCAGCTCGACGAACGCGGGCCCGCCGCCGCCGCGCGCGTGCTCCACGGCGGTGCCGGCGAGCTCCCACACGACATCGGCGTCGTTGCCGTCGCCCTCGAGCGCCAGCACGCCGTGGCCGCGCGCGAGATCGGCCAGGGTCCGGCCCTCGGGCCGGCGCCAGCGAAGCGGCGTCAGCACGGAATAGAGATTGTTCTCGCACACCATGACCACGGGCAGCGCGTGAATGGCGGCGAAGTTCAGGCTCTCGTGGAACACGCCGGTCTCGGTGGCGGCGTCGCCGAAGAAGATCATCGACAGCCGCCGGCGCCCCTGCAGCATGGCGCTCAAGGCGGCGCCGACACCGATCGGGATCGTGCTTCCGACGATGGGCACCGCGCCCAGGAAGCCGGCCGCCCGATCGATCAGGTGCATGGAGCCGCCCTTGCCGCGCGCGCAGCCGGTCACCTTGCCGTAGAGCTCGGCCAGCATCGCCCGGAGGTCTCCCCCCTTGGCGAGGTAATGTGCGTGACTGCGATGGGCGGACGTCACCAGCTCGTCGCCCATGAGCCGCGCGCACGCGCCGACGGCGGCCGCCTCCTGGCCGATGCTGAAGTGGGTGGGGCAGCGCATCTCCTGCTCGGCGTAGAGCGTCTTGATCCGCTCCTCGATGAGCCGGATGCGCAGCATGTCGTGCAGGAGTCGCCGCGCGGTGTCGACGGGCGCGGGGGCGGCCATCAGGCGCGGAGCGTATAGTCCATCGGCCAGTCGCGGAGCTGGTCGAGGTAGGTGCGGCCCCACTCCACCATGTCGCGGATCCCCGCCTCCAGTCCGATCTCCGGCGTCCAGCCGACGTCCCGGCCGATCGCGCTCGAGTCGAGCCAGTAGCGCGAGTCCTGGCCGAGCCGGTCGCCGGTCACCTCGCAGAGCTTCTCGAACGGCACGTCCATCACCCTCGCCACCGTCTCGACCAGGGCGCGGATCGAGACCGGCATGGCCGGTCCCGCGTTGTAGATGGCGCCGACCGGCGCCTTCGTCGCCACCAGGTGGATGGCGCGCGCGAGGTCGCGCGCGTGGATGTAGGACTTCTCCGCGCGCCCGCCGCCGTGGAGCGGCAGCGTGCGACCGGTGAGGCCGCACACGACCGCCTTCGGGACGACGCGGTGCAGGAGCTGCCCGGGGCAATAGGCGTTCGAGGGCCGGATGATGTTCATCGGGAACCCGAGCGCGCGGTGGACGGACACGAGGTACATGTCGAACGCCGCCTTCGAGGCGGCGTACGGGCTCGAGGGCTGGATCGGCGCATCCTCGCGCGCGGGCGCGTCGACCGATCCGTACAGCTCCGAGGTGCCGATGTGGATGAATCGCTCGACGTAGCCGCGCGCCATCAGCGCCTCGGCCAGCCGCGCCAGCGCCATCGAGTTCGTCTCGAAGAACCGCCACGAGTGCTTCCACGACACCGCGCCCTCGCCCTGCGCGGCGTAGTTCACGATGACCTCCGGGCGTTCGCGATCCAGCAGCTCCAGCAGGAGGTCCAGCTCGTAGGTCACGTGGTAGGCGTGATACGAGTAGCGCCGGTCGCCGGCGCCGACGTCGAGCGTGAACGGCGCCGGCTTCGGCGCGTTGCGGCCGATGGCCACCACGCGCTCGGTGTCGGCCTGCTCGAGCAGGTACTTGCAGGTGTGGACGCCGAAGGAGCCTCCGGCGCCGAGGACGGCGTATCGTGTCATGGGCGGGCGTCTCCCGCGCCGGGAGACTGCTCGCCGGCGCTTCCGAAGTCGTTCCACGCGGGATCGGCGTCGAGAATCGTCCACGAGTAGTCGCCGGTGTAGCCGGCGTCCGTGAGCAGCGCGCGCCACCGATCGGGCGTGAAGAAGGTCACGGCCGTCAGTACCCAGTCCAGGAAGACCTGGCGCTCGGCCTCGGTGCGGTACGCATCGACGCGCACGTAGCCGCGTCCCGGGGCCAGCCGCTCGATCTCGCGCACGGCGGCGACGCACCGCGCCTCGTCCAGGTTGTGCACGACGTTGATGCAGAGCACCGCGTCGAACGCTCCTGACCGAAACGGCAGGGCGTCCGCGGTGGCGAGGACCAGCCGCCCGGCCGCCTCCGGCTCCGCGCGCCTGAGGGCGTAGTGAGAGATGTCGAGGCCGTACACGCGGAGCCCCGGACACACGAGCATCAAATCCTTGACGAGGAATCCCTTGGCGCAGCCGACGTCGAGCACGCGGTGGCCTGGACGCAGGCCGAAATGCGCGACGATGTCGCGGGCGATCGGCACCCAGCGGCCGTCGTAGCGATAGCCGCCATAGCCCTGCTCGCGCCGCCCGTCGAAGTACTCCTCGCCGAACCGGAGCGCGACCGCGCGATTGGCCGGATCCTTCGCGCGGGGGGTGGCCAGCTTCCGCGCCTGGCGCGGGAGGCGGCGCAGGAGATCGACCTCCGCCATCATCCCTGCTCGAGCATCTCGCGGTGCGCGCGCGCGAGGCCGTCTTCGAGCGTGGTGAACTTGAACCAGGGGAAGGCGGCGTGGAGCGCCGTCACGTCGAAGTGGCGGTGGCCGATCGGCGTCTGCCGCGGCGTGCCGGCGATGGTGATCGGCCGGTCGAACAGGTCGGCGACCTTGCGCGCCAGCTCCGCGTAGCTGACGGCGCGGCCGGACGCCAGGTTCAGCATGCCCGCGCTCCGGTGCCGCAGCACCGCCAGCGTCAGCGCCACCACGTCGTCGACGTCGACGTGGTCTCGGATCTCCTCGCCCTCGCCGAACAGGACGATGCGCCCGTCCTTCTGCGCCATCCGGCGCAGGCGATTGGGGCCGTACGAGTTGTGCGTGTCGGTGGCGCCGAAGACGAGCGTCGGTCTGAGAACGGCCACCGGCGCCTTCGTCGACGCGCGGACCATCGCCTCGCGCGCCAGATGCATCGTCCCGTACAGGTCGCTGGGGGCGGCGCTCGTGCCCTCGGTCAGCCGGCCGTCCGCGGCGCCGTACACGGCGTCGGAGCTGAAGTAGACGACGTGGCCGGCGGCGACCTTCTCGAGCGCCATGCACACGGCCGCCCCCATCGCGACGTTGGCCATGAACGGCGCGACGCCGCGGCCCTTGTCCGGCGTCAGCGCGGCCAGGAAGACCACCGCGTCGCCGGCGCGCACCAGCTCGCAGAGCCGGTCGCCGGCCCCGGTGGCGGCGAGGTCGAGCTGCGTTCGCGGCGGCGCGACGACGGGAATGCCGGCACGCTCGAGGACGGTGTGCAGGCGGCGGCCGATGAAGCCTCCGCCACCGAGCAGCAGGACGCGGCCCGGAGGCTCGGGCGACGGGCGGCCGTGCACGAGACCGATCGGTCCCGTCATCCTTCGACGGCTCGCGTGGGGGGCGCGCCGAGTCGCACGTGCTCGAGCCCGGCCGCCCGGCACGCCTCGTGCGCCAGCATGCGGTACGGGTCGATCACGAGGCGGCCGCGGAGCCGCGCGGCGATCGCCGCCGGGGCCAGTGCCTCGAACTCGCGCCATGCCGTCATGATGACCAGCGCGTCGGCGTCCGTGCACGCGTCGAGGGCGGAGGCGGCCTGCACCACCCTCGGATACGCGGCGACCGGTGCGGGAACCGCGGGATCGTACGCCCGAACGGTGAGCGGCGCGAGCGCCGCCAGCAGGCTCAGAGCCGGGGAGTTCTTCGTCGAGGCCGTGTCGGGCTTGTAGGCGAGCCCGAGGACGGCGACGGCCGCCTCGGGGCGGCGCGTCAGCCCCCGCTCGCGCAGCTGGTTCAGCGCCCAGTCGCGACGACGCCGGCTCTGGGCCAGCCAGGCGCGCACGACGCCCGGGTCGGTGCCGTGGGCATCGGCCAGGGCACCGATGGTGGCGAGGTCGCGCTCGAGATTGCCGCCGGCGATGCCGAGGCCGGCCGCGAGATATGCGTGGGGGCCGATGCGGCGATCGAGGCGCAGGGCGGGAACGATCTCCGCCCAGTCGGCGCCGATGCGCTCGCACAGCTCGGCCAGGGTATTGGCGGCGCTGATGGAGGCGACGAGGCAGACGTTGACGGCGATCTTCGCAAGCTCCGCGCTCTCGTAGCCCATCTTCAGCACGGGGCACCCGAACGCCGCGAGAAAGTCCGCCAGGGCCGCGGGCAGCGGCGCGCCGGGCTCGGCGCAGCCCACGATGATTCGCTCGGGCGACATCGCGCGGCGCACGGCGTCGCCGATCACCAGCGTCTCGACCTGGCAGAAGCGGCGCGCCGGCGCCCCCAGGCCCCGGGTGAAGCCCGGCGGCACCTGGCTCAACACGACCAGCGTGGCGCGAGGCTTCAGGGCGCCGGTGACGCAGCCGACGAGCGCGCGCAGCGAAGCCAGGTCGCTCCGACCGTGCTCGTCGGTGGCGACATCGGGGGCGGCGTAGACGACGTCGCAGCGACCGAGGTCCGCCACGCGCGACGTGAAGCGGATGCCGTCGGCGTGCTTGTCGAGCAGCTCCGGCAGATCCGGCTCGAGCACCGGGAGCCGTCGGTGCTCGAGGCGCTCGATCGCGCCGGCGTCGGGATCGAAGGCGACCACATCGACGCCGTGCGCGGCCGCGGCCACGGCCGAGACGAGGCCGAGGTGCGTCATCCCCGCGAAGCCGATCCTCGGCCCGCTCATGCGTGCCTGGCCAGAGCCTCGGCGCTCAGCCGGGCGAGCTCACGGTTGATCCAGACGTCGCTGCTGGCGTGGGTCTCGCCGCGCTCGCAGAGGGAGGTGAAGTGGCGGTATTCGAGGCGCCACGTCGGATCGGGCTCGACCAGCGTGACCGCCTCCTCGTCGGGCCGGCCGCTCGGCAGCTTGCGGCGGCGGTGGATGAAGGTCGCCGGTCCCCACTTGCAGAGCGACTCGATGTGCGCGGAGCCCGCCTCGGCCAGGACATCGCACGTGAAGTGATTGCGGTGGCTCAGCAGCGTCATCTCGAGCTCGATCGACGGCTCGCCGTCGCTCGCGACGACGACGTGGTCGAAGGCGGCGTTCTCGAACCGGCGGCACGAGACGACGCGGAAGTCGTGCGGCCGGTCACCGAACCAGAAGCGAACGGTGTCGAGCAGGTGCGAGCCCAGGTCGGCGAGGACGCCCGCGTCGCGATCGCGCCAGGAGCCGCGGACCGCGCGGGCGGTGCCGTTGCCGTAGAACATCCGGCAGCGATAGACGCGCCCGAGGGCGCCGGCGTCGAGCAGCGCCTTCATGCGGACGAAGTGCGGCTCGAAGCGATGGTTGTAAGCCGTATAGCAGACCACCGCCCGGCGCTTGGCGAGCCCCGCCAGCTCCTCCAGCTCGTGCTCGGGCGCCAGCAGCGGCTTCTCGACGAGCACGTGCTTGTCGTGGGCCAGCAGGTAGCTGACGATCTCCAGCTTGGCGGCGTCGGGCGTGCAGACGAGCGCGGCCTCGTAGGCGTCGAGGGGCACGGCCGTGATGGATCTGAACTGGGCGTCCGGCCGCATCGCATCGACGGTGGCGACCACGTCGGGGCCGGCGGCGGCGACCCGCTTCGCGCCCTGCACCCCGAGCCCGATCACGGCCACCTTCATCGCGCGCGCCCCGCGCCCGTCAGCGGTAGCGGACGCAGCGTTCCACCTGCGCGATCTTGTCGAGGAGGTCGGTGTGCCCGACGGGAACGTTGCCGTCGAGCTCGCACTCGATGCCCGCCGCGAACGAGCCCAGGATGGCGGCGACCACGTCGTTGCCGGTGGCGACCATGGTGAGCGTGGCGTACGCCAGCAGCGCGTCGCCGGCGCCGACCGGATCCACGGCGCGCTGGGCGAAGCTGTCCAGGCTGAAGAAGCTGCGGGCGTCGGTGGGCGGGCGGTCGCGGAACGTGATCATGCCGCGGTCGCCGAGCTTCAGCATGAGCGTCTTGCACTCGGCCCGGCGGAACAGCTCGACGCCGAGCGGGCGGACGACGGAGTCCTGATCGCCGAGGGCGAAGCGCGCCTCGCGCTCGTTCGGCGTGATGAGGTGAAAGCCCTTGAAGTCGAGGATGTTGCCCCACCGGCTCGCCACCTGGGCATCGGCCACCCGGAAGGCGTTGCGCGGGATGGCGGCCACCAGGTCGGGAATGGTGTAGCGATTGAAGATGCCGTGGCGGAAGTCGCTGCACACGACGGCGTCGGCGGGCGTGGCGGCCACCTGCCGCGCGAGCTGGCGCAGGACCTTCTCGGAGATCGAGCGGTTGTCGACGGTGTCGATTTTCAACAGCCGGTAGCCGCCCACCACGATCGCGTTCTTGCTGGTCGTGGGCCGGGTGGGATCCACGACGGGCAGACCTCGGATCCCATGGCGCTCGAGATCCTCCAGCACCTGGCCCTTCAGCGGGTCGTCGCCGAGGACGGTCGAGAAGACCACGTCGCCGCCGGCCGCGCGCATGTGCTTGGCGACCACGGCCGCCCCGCCGGTGAAGTCCTGCTTCGACTCGAAGCGGACGCTCATGGTGGGCGTCTTCGCCATGCCGCCGATCATGCTGCACTGGGTGTAGCTGTCGACGATGGTGTCGCCGAGGACGTGGACGCGGATGCCGGAGAGCTTCACGGCGGCGTCCCGCAGGTCGTCGAAGCTCAGGCCCTCGGCCTTCAGCAGGACCATCAGCTTTTCGCTGGCGAGGTCGGGAGGCGACTGGTCGATGAGCCGCGAGGACGAGTACACCACGTCGCCCGGCGTGAACAGGATCTCGCCGCCGTAGCTCTCCAGCACGGCGATCTCTTCCCGCGTCTTCGGGTGCAGCTCGCCCGCCACGTACTCGTAGCCCTTGGCGTAGTAGTCGGGCTGGATCCGGCGCAGATTGGCGAGCGGCGTCGGATCGCGGTCGATGATCACGTAGTCGACCATCTCGAAGGCGGCCAGGTTGATCGCGCGCAGCGACTCCGGGACGTACGGCCGCACGTTGGCCTTCTCGATGTGCTGGTCCGCCGTCACGCTGACGACGAGGATGTCGCCCTTCGACTTGGCGTACATCAGGTGGCGCACGTGGCCCGGGTGCACGATGTCGAAGACGCCATGGCACATGATCACCCTGCGCGTCCGCGGCCGTGGGCCGATGGCCGCGCACAGCTCGTCCACCGTCTTGACCTTTCGCTCGTACTGGAACAGCGCGCCGGCCGGGTCGCTCACGGGCGGCCCTCCGCGAGCGTCTCGAACCAGCGCCGGGTGGCGCGGGCGATCGACACGGGGTCCCACAGCGGCGCCTCGCGCCAGTCCTCGATGCGAGCCAGCACCCGCGCCACGCCGCTCTCGAACGACACCGTCGGCTTCCAGCCGAGCTCGCGCGTGATCTTGCCGGTGTCCGCCCACGTGCAATCCGGCTCGCCGGGTCGCCTGGGGACGTGCACGGCGGCGCCGCCCAGCAGCTCCACCAGGCGATTCACCGACTGCGGGTCGCCGGCGCCGACGTTCCAGATCTCGCCCGCCCGCTCCGTCTCCGCGGCGGCGAGGAAGGCGGCGGCGACATCGGTCACGTAGACGAAGTCGCGGGTCTGGGTACCGTCGCCCACCACCGTGAACGGCGCGCCGGCCAGCTTCTGCCGCAGGAACACGCCGAACACGGCGCCGTACGCGCCCGAGGTCCGGGACCGCGGGCCGTACGCGTTGAAGATGCGGATCGAGTTGACGGGCAGGCGGTAGACGCGCTGCCAGTGGAGCGCCGACAGCTCGCCGAGATACTTGCTGAGCGCATACGGGTACTGCGGCGCGATCGGGTGCGTCTCGGTCGTGGGCACGGCCGCGATCCCGTAGCACGACGACGACGCGGCGTAGACGAGCTTGTCCACGCCGGCGCGGCGGGCGGCCTCGAGGACGCGCACGGTGCCGTCGACGTTGACCGACATGTACTCGGCCGGCCGCTCGATCGAGGGCACGATGTCGCCGATGCCGGCGAAGTGAAAGACGTAGCGCGCCCCCACGAACGCGGGGTCGGCGGGCGACAGGCCGCGGACGTCGCGCTCGTCGAGCACGACGTCGGGGTTGCGCGCATGCTCGGCGAGGTTGGTGGCGCGGCCGCCGGTGAGGTTGTCGATCACGCGGACGCGGAAGCCATGGGCGATGAGGAGATCGACCATGTGGCTGCCGATGAACCCGGCGCCGCCCGTCACCACCGCCAGCGGACGCGCCGTCACGCCGCGCGCTTGGCCTTGAGCGTGGCCACGTTGAAGTACCGCTGGTCGGTCAGGCCGTCGGGCAGCTTGCCGTCACGGAAGGCGCGACACAGCTCGCCCGCCGCGTCCGCGATGCCGCGCTTCGGGCGGAAGCCCAGGCGGGCTGCGATCTTGTCGGAGTTGATGTGATACGACCGGATGTCGTTCGTCGGCGTGGTGACGATGTCGATGGGACGCCGGCCGGGAAACTCCGCCGTCACCACCTGCCGCACGATCCGGGCGATCTCCATGATCGAGTGGTTCTGGTAGCCGGCGTTGAACGTCTGACCGGCGATGGCCTCGTCGGGGAGCCGGAGCAGCAGCTCGTAGAGATCCACCATGTCCTGGATGTGGAGGTTCGGCCGCAGCTGCTCGCCGCCGAAGACGGTGATCGTTCCCTTGTTCACGGCGTGATTGGTCAGGATGTTGACCGAGAGATCCAGGCGCATGCGTGGGCTGTAGCCGCAGATGGTGGCGGGTCGGATGGTGACGCAGACGAAGTCGCGCGACTGGTGGCGGAACAGCAGCGGCTCGCAGAGGCCCTTGTACTTGTTGTAGAGCGTCAGCGGCACCAGAGGGTGCTCCTCCGTCACGCTGGGCGCGTCCGAAACGCCGTAGACGGAGCTGCTGGAGGCGTAGACGAACCGCCGCACACCCTGCTTGCGCGCGGCGATCACCATCGGCTCGAAGCAGTCGTAGTTGATCGAGCGGCTCAGCTCCTCGTCCAGCTCGAAGCTCGGGTCGTTCGAGATGCAGGCGAGATGAATGACCGCGTCGATGCCGCAGCAGGCGTCGGCGAACGCGTCCGTGTCGCGAATGTCGGCCTCGATGACCCGCAGCCCCGGCGCCGCCTCGAGGTAGCAGCCGTAGTACATCGTGTCGTAGACGGTGACGCGATGACCGGCCGCGAGCAGGTGCGGGGTCAGCCGCGTTCCGACGTAGCCGGCGCCACCGGTGACGAGGACGTTCGCCACGCGGTGCGCTCAGGCCCCGCCGCGGCGGAGCGGGATGTGATAACCGGCCGCCCAGGCGTCCTTGTAGAACATCTCCACCGTCTCGTGCGAGTACTCGCGCGAGTCCTTGCCCAGGAGCGCCAGCTTGTCGAGCAGGTCGTTGGGGACGGTCACGATGTGACAGCCGGCGGCGTCGGCCTGCACGACGTTGAGCACCTCGCGGCAGCTCGCCCACAGCAGCTCGGCCTTCGGACGCGAGCGCAGCGCCGCCCGCGCCCTCTTCATGATGGGCACCGGATCGACGCCGGTGTCGGCGATCCGCCCGGCAAAGACGGACACGATCGCCGGCGTCGACGGATGCAGGTGCTCGGCGATCGCCCGCACCTGGTCGGTGGTGAAGACCGCGGTCACGTTGACCTGGACGCCGGCGGCGCCGAGGCGTCCGAGCAGCGGCCCCGCGAAGTCGCCGCGGGTGTTCATCACCGGGATCTTCACGTTGACGTTCTCGCCCCACGACGCGATCTCGAGCGCCTGCTGCTCCATCTCGTCGAAGTCGTCCGCGAACACCTCGAACGAGACGGGCCGGTCGGGCACGGCGGCCAGCACGGCGCGGGCGAAGCCGGCATAGTCGGCGACCCCGGCCTTGCGCATGAGCGTCGGGTTGGTGGTGAAGCCGCGGATCCACGGCCGCACGGCCAGGGCGCGAATGGCCTGCACGTCGGCGCCGTCGGCGAAGATCTTGATCGCGAGGTCCTGGATGCTCAGCGCGCGCCTCCGCCGACAGTCATGCGGTCGTGGTCCATGATGATCTCGGCGGCCTCACCCAGGCTCCGGCATACCGCGTCCGGCGACTCGACGAGCGCCTCGCCGTATCCCCGGTCGATGAAGACGGTGAAGCAGCCCGCGGCCTTGCCGGCGCCGACGTCGCGCCACCGGTCTCCGACCATGTAGCTGCGCGTGAGGTCGATGCCGTGACGCCGGGCGGCGGCGAGCAGCATGCCCGGCCTCGGCTTGTAGCAGGCGGACGCCGGCGTCTCGATCTCGTAGCAGGCCTCGATGTCGTCCACCGGCAGGGCGGCGCGGAGCCGCCGGTGCATCACTTCGACCGTCTCGCGCGCGACCAGGCCGCGCGCCACGTCGGGCTGGTTGGTGGCGACGATCAGGAGGAAGCCCGCGGCCGAGAGCCTGCGCAGGGCTGCCGGCGCGTCGGGCAGGACCGCGAAGTCCTCGAGGCGGGTCGGCGCCACCGCCCGGCCCGCCCGGCGCACGGTCGCGGTGAGGACACCGTCGCGGTCGAGGAAGACCGCCCGCGACACGGCGCGATCGCCGGTCACGCCGGCCTCACCATTTCGTCTTGGCGACCTGCAGCCGCGGGTGCGAGACGAGGCAGTGCCAGACGACGGCCTGAAACGCCTCGGCGTGGGGCGTCACGCGGCCCTCGGCGACGGTCGGGACGACGACGACGGCGTCGCCGACGCGCCTGGTGTAGCCGCCGTGCCGGCCGACCACGCCGAAGATGGCCAGCCCCCGCTTCTTGGCCTCCGCCAGAGCGCGGACGAGGTTCACGCTGACGCCGCGCTCGGCGTCGCCGCCGCCGACGGACAGCACGAAGACGGCGTCGTTGTCGTTGGCCCGGCTGATGGCCAGCCACTCCACGAAGGCGGTCTCCCAGCCGTCGTCATTGATGCGCGCGGTCAGCTCGGCGACGTTGTCGACGGGCGTGTAGGCCTCGATGCGGCACAGCTTCCGGAAGTCGTTCACGGCGTGGCTGCAGTTCGCCGCGCTCCCGCCGACGCCGAGAAGGAACAGCCGGCCGCCGCGGTCGCGCAGGTCGGCGAGGCCGTTGGCGATGCGCTCGACGACGGCAGTATCGAGCCGGGCGGCGACCTCGCGGACCTCGGCGAAGTAGCGATCGGCGTGGGACAGGGGCGCCTCGGGCGTCGACACGGCCCCCTTGGCGGCGTACGGCGAGGTATCCATCAACAACGTTATAACGAACGCGCCGGCCAAGTACCTAAGGTTATGTCGTAAATCGCGCTTTTCGAGCTCCGCGCGCCCCGGTACGGGGCGCCGGGGTGCGTCGGGCTTCAACTGTAAGGTTTTACGACGATTATTACAGTGCCGCCTTGACGTCGGGGTGTGAACTGATGTTCCATGCTGTCTCCCAAACTGACATCTTCGATCAGGAGGCACGTATGGGCGGCAGGCGATGGATGGAAATCATCCTGGGGATGGCCCTCGCTTTCTCGGTGGCGGCGTCGGCCTCGGCCGCCGACATGGGCATCATCACCGGAAGCGAGAAGGGCACCTACTATCAGTTCGGCCTCAATCTCCAGAAGCTGATGAAGCCGAACGGGATCAACGTCACCGTCGCGACCTCCAAGGGCTCCGTGGAGAATGTCTTCGCCGTCTACCAGCGGCCGGCCACCCAGCTCGGCATCGTCCAGTCGGACGTCCTGGCCTTCGTCGCGCGCGTCGAGACCGATCCGGTCCTCAAGCGGATCGCCAAGAAGATCAAGATGGTCTTCCCGCTCTACAACGAGGAAATCCACATCCTCGGGCGCAACATCGTCGACTTCGACGACCTCGCCGGCAAGCGGGTGGCCGTGGGCCGTGAGGGCAGCGGCACGTACCTGACGGCCCGCCTGATGTTCAAGGTGTCGGAGATCGAGCCGAAGGAGATGGTCTACATCGACACCGACCAGGCCCTGACCGCCCTCAAGGCCGGGCAGATCGACGCCATGTTCTACGTCGCCGGCGCGCCGGTGAAGCTCTTCGCCGAAGGCGTGACGGAGGCCGACGGGCTGTCGCTGGTGCCGATTACGAACAAGAACGTGACCGAGTTCTATCCGGGGGTCGAGCTGCCGGCCGGCACGTACAGCTGGCAGCGCACGCCGCTGTCGATGGTGGCCGTGAAGTCCGTGCTCGTGTCGTTCGACTTCCGCCGGCTCGACTGCGACAACGTCGGCCGCTTCGCGCAGATCCTCAACAGCAACATCGGCTGGCTCAACGATAACGGCCACCCGAAGTGGAAGTCGGTGAAGCTCGACTATCCGCTGAAGGGCTGGGAGCAGTACGACTGTGTCCGCAAGTACCTGCCCCGCACGGCCGGAGCGGCGCCCGTGCGCAGCGGCACCGACAGCAACCCCGTGCTCGACGCCATCAAGAACGTGCTCAGGGACTAACCATGATGGAGCCGCAGGGGGCCTCGCCGTCGGTCGTCGAGGATCCGACGCGCCCGGTGACGGTGAAGGACCGGTACCGGGTGGGCGGCGCCGGCGTCACGACGGCGGAGGCCGTCACCTATGGTGCCGAAAGCGTGGCCACCCGGCAGCACGTCACGCTGGCCGTGCTCCGCGGCGAGGCGGCCGCCGACCCCGAGTTCGTCGCCGCCGTTCGCGATCAGGCGTTCCGGCTCGCCAAGCTGCCGTCTCAGCACCGGGCCCTCGTGCGCGTTTACGAGGCCGGGACGACCGACGAGGGCGAGCCGTTCGTGGCCCGGGAGCCGGTCGACGGACCGTCCCTGCGGCAGGTCATCGAGGAGCGGGGCGCGCTGGACGTCCATCACGCACTGCGGCTCGCCATCCAGGTCGGTGAAGGACTCGAGGCCCTGCATCAGAGCGGCATCGTGCACGGTGAGCTGCGGCCGGAGTCCGTCGTGCTCGTGAAGGACCAGAACGGGGACGAGGCCGTCAAGCTCGGCGTCGAGTTGACGGCCGCCCATCGGACGGCGGCCGGCCGGCGAACCCGCGACCGGGCCATCAGCGCGTATCTCGCGCCCGAGCAGGTCACGTACGGCGACACCAGCGAGGCGGCCGACGTGCACGGGTTCGGCCTTCTCATCCGAGAGATGCTGACCGGGCAGCGGCCCGACGGTCGTCGGAACGCGCAGCTGCCGCCGGCCATCGCGCGGATCGTCTCCAGGGCGCTCGAGCCCGCCCCGGGCCGGCGCTACTCGAGCATCAGCCTCATGGTCAACGACCTGTGGAGCGCGGCGAGCGAGATCTCGAAGTCGCCGGCGCGGTCGGCCGCGCCGCAGTCGCCGGTGGCGAAGCGGAAGCCCGGCGCCGAGCGCCGCGGCCCGTCCGACGTCGGCATGGCAGCCGCGCTCGTCCTCGGGCTGCTGCTCGTGGGTGTCACCGCGTGGGTCGCGCGCTCCGACCGCGTGCCTCGAAGCGGCTCCCTCGACTCGGAACCCGTTGCCGCCGCCCCGCGGCCGGCGGCTCCGACGTCGACAGCGGTCGCGCCGGCCGCGGTGACGCCGGCGCCTGCCTCGGAGCGGCCGGCGGTCGAGCTGCCGCCACCGCCCGCCGCCGTGTCAGCGAAGGAGCCGCGCAGCGCGCCGCCTTCTCCGCGGCCGGCGCTCGAGGACCCGAAACCCGCCGTCGCCAAGCCGACGCCGCCGACACCCACCCCGCCCGCTGTCCGCGCCTCGCGCCCGGTGGCGGCCGCATCGGCGGGTCGCCCCGAGTCCGAACAGAGCGGCGCCGACAGCGGCGACGGCACGGCCATTATCGACTGGCTGCTGAAGGGCGGCAGCTCGACGGACTGAGCAGGCGCTGTCAGGCGCCGCGGTAATGCATCGCGGCGCGCTCGAGGACGGCGTCGGCCAGCCGCGTATCGAGCCCGCGGAGGGCGAAGAGGGCGCCCTGCGCGGTCGGCATGGCCGTCGCGTCCGGAAGCTGACGCACGAAGAGCTCCCGCAGCAGGCGCGTGTCACCATAGATGCCGAACACGTCGATGAACGCGCGGTCGATCGCCCGCTCGAGGCGCTCGCCATCCTCGACCGGCATCAGGTGCGAGTGGACGTGGCCGATGCTCGGCAGCGTCGCCTCGTACACGCCGCGATCGAAGGCATCGACGGCGTAGGCGCAGAGCAACGCAATCTGCTCGGCATCGATCAGCTCGTTCCAGAGCTCTTCCAGGCGGATCGCCGCGGCCAGGTTGCCCCGGCGATTGAGGATGTCGACCATCTCACCGAACGCCCGCAGCGTCCGGTACCCCGCGTCGCGGACGGTGCGGAAGGCGCCACGAATGACGTCCCGCATGCGGCCGCGGTCCGGCATACCGTCGACCATGAAGCCCGCCAGCGTGTCGTACGCGTCGAGCACGAGGAGCTGGCGCGTCGCCTGTCGTGCGGTCACGTCGACACCGGCGCTGGCGAGCCGCTCGGCGACCTTGGTCCAGTGCCGTGCCGTCGTGATCGCGATCACGCCGTCGCCGGCGGCCAGGCCGGCCTCGACGAAGCGTGAGACGGTGGCCGCCAGCGCGTCGTCGCCCGTGTAGAGCTGTACGAGATGGTCGCACGGCGCGGGCGCGGTCAGCAGGGCGTCCCAGGATGACAAGGTCTTCATGGCGCTTCCTTGGATGCTTCCTTCGTGCTCATTGTATCCGCGTCGCCGCCGGAGACAACGGGGTTTAGCGACGAGCAGGGGAAAGTTTTTCCCAGCCGGATTGTCATCTTTTTTCTTCGAGGCCGAGGCGCCCCAGGGCGCGTCGCACGATCTCGTTCGGGCTCGGCGGCCCCGTCTGCACCGGCCGAAATTCCGTCTCGCAGTCGACGCATGCCCAGTACTGATCGTTCAGTCGGCGTTGGACGAGCCAGTGGTCGCACTCCTGCGTCATGCCGCTCTCCTCTCCGTGGAAACGATCCGCGTGTGGGACGGTTCCCTCGCGGACGCCATTCGGGGGCGCGCGGAAAAACATCGATGGCACCTGGCGTGCACGCCACGCCGCTCGCCTCGTATCCTGTGCGCCGGGCGACACGCCCCACGGAGGACACGATGGCCGACAGCGAGTACCAGCGGCGCGGCGCAGCAGTGCGACGGCAGCTACAAGGAGACGCGTGGATCGAGCGGGCCGGGCGCACGACGTACGCGGATCCCGTCATGCGGACGTTCATCGACGTGGTGACGGAGACGGTGTTCGGGGCGCTGTGGACGCGTCCCGGACTGGACCTCAAGACGCGGACGCTCATCTGCGTCATCTCTGACGCCGCCACCGGGCACGACCAGGAGCTGGCGATTCACCTCCGCATGGCGCTGCGTCAGGGGTGGACGGAAGACGAGCTCACCGAGGCGCTGCTGCATCTCCTCGGCTACGTGGGGGCTCCCTCCACGCGTGACGCGATGCTGGTCGCCTCGCGCGTTTTCGCCGAGGTGCGCGCGGAATAGAGGAGCGGTGCGGAAGAGAGGCGCGTCACGGCTTTGCCGGGGCGCGCCGAACGTCGGGGGGCATGGGGGCCATTTCGGGGCCCCCATCCAGAATCACGAGCTCCACCGGGAAGACGCCGGCCGCCACGGCGTCGAGCTTCATGGCGACGCCGTGCGAGACGTCGATGATCCGGCTCCGGACGGCCGGGCCGCGATCGTTGACGCGCACCTCGACGGACTTGCCGTTCGCGAGATTGGTGACGCGGACGCGCGTGCCGAGCGGCAGCGTGCGATGCGCGGCGGTGAGCGCCCGCATGTCGAAGATCTCGCCGCTGGCCGTGCGGCGCCCGTGATGGAACCGGCCGTACCACGACGCCTTGCCGACGACGGTCACCGGCGCGCGGCGGGCCTCGACCACGCGCCGTGACTCCGCGGCCGCCGTCTTCGGCGGCGGAGTGCAGGCAGTGGCGGCGACGAAGAGCATCAGGAGCAGCAGCAAGGCCATGCCGGCCATGTGCCGCAACCGCCGTGCCGGTGAGCTCTAGCGACGCAGCCAGTCGCGGAAGCGGTGCCACCAGTCCTGGACGCGATCGCCGACTCCGCCGTGCTCCTGGCAGGGCTCGGGCTCGGTCCCGGCCACGAACACTTCCTTGCCGACCCGCCGGCAGAAGCGGTTCGCCAGCCGCCCGTTCTCCAGATCGATGTCCGAGAAGAGGACGCCCGACGGCACGGTGAAGCCCTGCGACGCGTAGGCCTCGAGCGCGGGGCGCATGAACTCCGCCCAGATCGGCAGCGCCGCCTGGGCTCCGCTCAGCCCATGAGGCTCGTTGCTGTCGAACCCGACCCACACCACCGCGAGCAGGCCCGGGGAGTAACCGACGAACCAGGCGTCGCGACCGTCGTTGGTCGTCCCGGTCTTGCCCGCGATGGCGCCGGGCACGCCCAGCGCGCGCGCGGCGGCCCCCGAGCCCGACTTGATGACACCCTCGAGGAGCGACGTCATCACGTAGGCTTCGGCGGGCGACAGCACGGCGCGAGGCTCGCGGTCGTCGCCCCCCTCGACGACGCCGTTGCGCCCGTGGACGGCGCGGACCGTGCGCGGCGTGGACGGCCGGACGCCGCCGTTGGCGAAGGGGACATAGGCGCCGGCGAGCTCGAGCGGCGTCACCTCGAAGGCGCCGAGCACCATCGACGGCACCGGCTCCAGCGTGCCGCTGAGCCCGAAGGCCCGCGCGCGCTCGATGATCGTCGGGAGGCCGACGTCGTGCGCGAGCCTGACGGTCGCGGAGTTGAGCGACTGCTCCAGCGCCTCGCGCATGGTGACGCGCCCGAGGTAGCGGTCCTCGTAGTTGCGCGGTGACCACGGCGTGCCGCCGAGAGTCATGGTGAGCGGTGAGTCGTCCAGGAAGGTGGCGGCGGTGAAGGCGCGGCCTTCCTGCACCGTGAGCGCGGTGGCGTACACGAACGGCTTGAAGGCGGAGCCCGGCTGGCGCCGGGCGAGCGTGGCGCGGTTGTACTGGCTCGCCTGGTAGTCGCGGCCGCCGACGAGCGCTCGCACGTGACCGGTGGCGGGATCGAGCGCCACGAGCGCGGCCTGCAGCCGGTGCGCGTCGTCGGCCGCGCGCAGCTTCGGCCGCGCGGCTTCGAGCTTCTCGAGGCCGCGCGTGATCGCCCGCTCGGCCAGGCGCTGCAGCGTGAGATCCAGCGAGGTGAAGATGCGGGCGTCGTGCGTCCGGAAGGCGTCGTCGCCGTACCGCGCCTCGAGCTCCTGGCGCACGTAGTCCGTGAAGTACGGCGCCGGCTGCACGGAGCCGGCGAGACGATCGATGCGCAGGGGCTCCTTGCGGGCCTGCTCGGCGTCGGCCGCGGAGATGAACTTCAGCTCGCGCATGCGGCCGATGACGACATCCCGCCGCTCGCGCGCGCGCGTGGGATTCACCGTGGGCGAATAGGTGTTCGGCGCCCGCAGCATGCCGGCCAGGAGTGCGGCCTCGGCCAGCGTCAGCTGATGGAGCTCCTTGCGGAAGTAGCTGCGCGCGCCGGCGCCGATGCCCCGGATGGCGAGCGCGCCGCGCTGACCGAGGTAGATCTCGTTCAAGTACGCTTCGAGGATGCGCTCCTTCGGATAGCGCCACTCCACCAGCGTCGCCAGCCACGCCTCGTCGAGCTTGCGCCCCAGCGTGCGCCGCGGATCGAGCAGGCGATTCTTCACCAGCTGCTGCGTGATGGTGCTGCCGCCCTGGGTCACCCGCCCCGCCCGGAAGTTCACCCAGAGCGCGCGCAGGAGCCCTCGCGCGTCGACGCCGCCGTGCTCGAAGAACCGGTGATCCTCCGCCGCCAGCACGGCCTGCATCAGCATGAGCGGCGTCTCCGCCAGCTGGATCGGCCGGTATTCTTCCCCCGGCCGGTCGCCGGCGCTGGTCAGGACCTCGGGCTCCAGTGCGGCCGCCCCGATGTCGCGGCCATCGCGGGTGACGCGCAGGATGCGCTCGTCCTTCAAGTGGAGCGTCACGCGCTGCGGCCCGCCGGCGCCCGGCAGCCCGCGCAGGCTGATCTGCCACTCGTTCGGCCGGCGCTGAAACTGTCCGGGCGCCTGCGGCGGGCCGTGCGTCTCCGTGTAGTGCAGGCGCGCGAGGATGCCGGCCAGGTCGGCGTGGCGGACGTGCACTCCGGGCGCCAGCGCCTGCGGTTCGGCGTACACGAACGCGGTGCGGCGCGCCTCCACCCGCTCGAAGCGGGCCAGCTCGCTCCAGGAGTACGCGACGAGGGCGATGACCGCCAGTCCGGCGATGGCGGCTCCGGCGAGCGCGATCGTGCGGAGCGTGAGATACCGCCGCCACCAGTTCACGGCTCAATTATGCCCACGGCTGCAGGCGCCCCGCCGGGAAGGCAATTTCCATACTGGTGTCGGGCAGGACATTTCCCTGTCGCCGGCGCCGCCCTGCAGAGTCCGCGGCGAATCCCGCTCAAACGGGTGGGGCACACGGCTTGCACCGAGGCCGGCCGACGCGAAGGGGAGGACCGCATGCTCTTCTGCCGCTGCGCGTGGCACCGGTACTATCACGGCTACCCACTCGTGAACGGCGTCCTGTCGTGGCGTGGGCTGACGGTGCGCTTCACTGACGGCATCTGCCGCGCGTGCCTCGACCGGTTCCGGGCCGAGCATCGCCTGTTCCTGGAGCGCCGGCAGCGCCTGACCCCGTCCGAGGCGGCCTGAAGTCCGTGCGCTGACTCACTTTTCTTCAAAAGCCCGTCATCCTTGCGGCCCCGGCGCCTGCTAGGTATGCTCTGGGGGGCGCGCACACCGCGTCTATTCCCCGCGAGAGTGGCGAAACTGGCAGACGCGCTGGACTTAGGATCCAGTGGGCCCAAAGCCCTTGGGGGTTCAACTCCCCCCTCTCGCACCAACTCGGAGTGGCGATGAGGATCGAGAGCGCGGTGCGTTGGTGAAGGTGGCGGTCGAAGAGCTCGAAGCCTGCAAGCGCCGTCTCGCGGTCGAGGCGCCGGTCGACGTGGTTCAAAAGGAGTGGGAACGGGCGTACGGGCGCGTGCAGAAGCAGGCGCGCCTCCCGGGCTTTCGCAAGGGCCACGTGCCCCGTTCGCTGGTGAAGCTGCATTTCGCCGACGACGTCCGCCGCGAAGTCGCCGAGCATCTCATCCCCGACGTCTACCGCCGGGCCCTCACCGAGGCGCGGATCGACCCCGTCAACGAGCCCGACCTCCAGGAGGTCAAGCTCGAGGAGAACGCGCCCCTCTCGTTCGTGGCCGTGGTGGAGGTCAAGCCGTCGATCGCCCTCGCCGACTACAAGGGCCTGGACGTGCAGCACGCCCCGGCGTCGATCGCCGACGAGGACGTGGCCCGCGCCGTGGAGCAGATGCGCGAGCAGCAGGCGGAGTTTCGCAGCGTCGAGCGGCCGGCGGCCGACGGCGATCTCGTCATCGTCGACTATACGCTGGCGCCGGAGGCCCACGACCCCACCACCGCCAACGGCTATCACTTCGTCGTCGGCACCGGCAGCGTCATGGCGGAGATCGACGCGGCCGTGGTGGGCATGCGGGCGGGCGAGAAGAAGGAGATCGCGCTCCGCTTTCCCGACGATCATCGGATGGAGTCGCTGCGGGGCAAGGGCGGCACCGCCAGCCTCAAGGTCAGCGAGGTGAAGGAGAAAATCCTGCCCGCGCTCGACGACGACTTCGCGAAGTCCCTCGGACAGTTCGACACCCTGGACGCCCTGCGGGCCGAGGTGCGCACGCAGCTCGAGGCGCGCCGCGAGGTCGAGCAGCGCCGCGAGCTCGAGGACAAGGTGGTGGAGGGGGCCCTCAGGCACCACGAGTTCACCGTGCCGGACGCGATGGTGATGCGGCAGATCGCGCACCAGGTCGAGCACGCCCGCGAGCGCCTCCGCCGGCAGGGCGTCGATCCCGACGGAGTGCAGTGGGATTACCAGAAGCTCATCGGCGAGCTGCGACCGGGCGCCGAGCAGGCGGTGCGCCGCGCGCTGCTGCTCGAGGCCATCGCCGAGAAGGAAGAGCTGACGGTGGCCGAGGCCGAGCTCGACACCGAGGTCGACAAGATCGCCAGGGCCAGTCAGCGTCCGGCGCCGGCCGTCCGGCGTATGATGGAGAAAAGTGGTGATCTCGAATCGCTCCGCCACGGCCTGCGCGAACGCAAGACGCTCGACTTCCTCATCCAGCACGCATCCATCCACGCGTAACGCCCCCTGGACCGACGAAGGTAGAAGGAGAGTTCTGATGGCTTTGGTTCCGATGGTGATCGAGCAGACGCCGCGCGGCGAACGGGCGTTCGACATCTTTTCCCGTCTGCTCAAGGAGCGGATCATCTTCCTGCCCACGTTCATCGAGGACGAGCTCGCGAACCTCGTGATCGCGCAGATGCTCTTCCTCGAGGCCGAGGACCCGGACAAGGACATCTATCTCTACATCAACTCGCCCGGCGGCTCGGTGACGGCCGGCATGGCGATCTACGACACCATGCAGTACGTGAAGCCCGCCATCTCCACCATCTGCATGGGCCAGGCGGCCTCGATGGGCGCCCTGCTGCTGTGCGCCGGCGCCAAGGGCAAGCGCTTCGCGCTGCCGCACGCGCGCATCATGATCCACCAGCCGCTCGGCGGCGTGCAGGGACAGGCGACCGACATCGACATCCAGGCCAAGGAAATTCTGCGAATGCGCGAGGAGCTCAATCGGATCCTCGTGCATCACACGGGCCAGGGCATGGACAAGATCCAGCGCGACACCGACCGGGACTTTTTCATGACCGCCGAGCAGGCCAAGGAATATAGAATCGTCGACGAGGTCATCTCCTCCAAGCCCACCACGCGGGCCATCAGTGAGGCGGCTGCGCTGGCGGCGCAGGTCCAGAAGTAAGGAGTCGAGGCACAGAATGGCGGGTCGGACGCGCGAAGGCAACGGAACGCTGAAGTGCTCGTTCTGCGGCAAGAGCCAGAACGATGTGCGCAAGCTCATCGCCGGGCCCACGGTGTACATCTGCGATGAGTGCATCGAGCTCTGCAACGACATCATCGCCGAGGAGTGGGAAGAGGAGAAGTCGCGGGAGATCCGCTCTCTTCCCAAGCCGGCCGAGATCAAGACCGTCCTCGATCAGTACGTGGTGGGGCAGGAGCGCGCCAAGAAGATCCTGTCGGTGGCCGTTCACAACCACTACAAGCGCATCGAGTCCGGCAATGATAATGGAGACGTGGAGCTGCAGAAGTCGAACATCCTTCTGATCGGCCCGACCGGTTCGGGAAAGACTCTCCTGGCTCAAACGCTCGCGAAAATGCTCCGCGTTCCCTTCACCATCGCCGACGCCACCACGCTCACCGAGGCCGGCTACGTCGGCGAGGACGTCGAGAACATCATCCTCCGCCTCCTGCAGGCGGCCGACTACGACGTCGAGCGCGCCGAGCGCGGCATCGTCTACATCGACGAGATCGACAAGATCGCTCGAAAATCCGAGAACCCGTCGATCACGCGCGACGTGTCGGGTGAGGGCGTCCAGCAAGCGCTCCTGAAGATCCTGGAAGGCACCATCGCCAACGTGCCTCCGCAGGGTGGCCGGAAGCACCCGCATCAGGAGTTCATTCAGGTCGATACGTCGAACGTGCTGTTCATCTGCGGCGGTGCCTTCGTCGGTCTCGACAAGAACATCGAATCGCGGGTGGGCCGCTCCGGCATGGGCTTCGGCGCCGAGATCAAGAGCCACCAGGACCGCCGCGTCGGCGATCTGCTGGCGATGATCCAGCCGGAGGATCTGCTCCGCTACGGTCTCATCCCGGAGTTCGTCGGCCGGCTGCCCGTCATCGCGACCCTGCACGACCTCGACGACGCCGCGCTCGTCCGGATCCTCAAGGAGCCGAAGAACGCGATCATCAAGCAGTACCAGAAGTACTTCGACCTCGAGAAGGTCCGGCTCAAGTTCACCGACGACGCGGTGGCCGCCATCGCGCGCGAGGCGCTCAAGCGCGGCACCGGCGCCCGCGGGCTGCGCGCGATCCTGGAAGAGGTGATGCTCGAGATCATGTACGAGCTGCCGTCGATCCAGGGCCTCAAGGAGTGCATCATCACGCGCGAGGTCATCATGAATCATGAGCGACCCGTGCTGGTCTCGGAAGCGCAAGAGCAGTCTGCGTAAGATCGCCTGAGCGCGCGCGGCACCCTGTTCGTCGTCGCCACGCCGATCGGCAACCTGGAAGACATCTCCGCCCGCGCGCTGCGCGTGCTCCGCGAGGTCGACGTCATCGCGTGCGAGGACACGCGCCGCACGCGAGGCCTGCTCGCCCACTTCGACATCCACACGCCGACCGTCAGCTACTACGAGCACAACAAGCTCGTTCGGGGCCCGCAGCTGCTCCGGCGCCTGGCCGAGGGCGGCTCGGTGGCGCTGGTGACCGACGCCGGCACGCCCGGGATCTCCGATCCCGGCTTCATGCTGGTGCGTGACGCGCGCGCGGCCGGCGCGGCGGTGGTGCCGGTGCCGGGGCCGTCGGCGGTGGCGGCGGCGCTGTCGGCGGCCGGCGTCCCCGGCGACCGGTTCGTCTTCGACGGCTTCCTGCCGGTGAAGCCCGGCCGCCGCCTCAACCGTCTCAAGGCGCTGCGCGCGCTCGGGACGACCATCGTCGTGTACGAGTCGCCGCACCGGATCGTGGCGGCGCTCGAGGCCATGGCCGAGGTCTTCGGCGACGTCGAGATCGTGGTGGCCCGCGAGCTGACGAAGCAGTTCGAGGAGATCGTGCGGGCCACGCCGGCCGCGCACCTGGAGCGCCTGCGCGCGAGCGCGCCGCGAGGGGAGTTTGCGATCGTCATCCCGGGTTGAACGGCTCACGAGCGGGCCACCGTCGGCGGCTCCCCGTCCGCCTGCTATACTCTGCGCGTGCACGTCGCAAAGGCCCTGACCATCGCCGGGTCGGACTCCGGCGGCGGCGCAGGCATCCAGGCAGACCTCAAGACGTTCTCCGCGTTCGGGGTGTTCGGGATGTCGGCGATCACCGCGGTGACCGCGCAGAACTCCGTCGGCGTGAGCGGCGTCTTCAACCTGCCGCCGGAGTTCGTGGCCCGGCAGATCGACGCCGTCCTCGGCGACTTCGGCGCCGACGCCGTCAAGCTCGGCATGCTGTCCACCGCCGAGATCGCGAGCGTGGTGGCCGCCCGCCTGCGCGCGCACGCCGTCGAGCGCGTGATTGTCGATCCCGTGATGATCGCCAAGTCGGGCGACGCGCTGCTACAGCCCGACGCCCGTGCCGCCCTCGTGCGTGAGGTGCTGCCGCTGGCGTGGGTGGTGACGCCGAACCTGCACGAGGCGGCGGCGCTCGCCGGCGTGCCGGTGGAATCGGAGGCGGACATGGAGACGGCCGCCCGCCGCATTCACGCCCTCGGCCCGCGCCACGTCCTCGTCAAGGGCGGTCACCTGAAGGACTCCGCCACCGACATCCTCTGGGACGGTGAGACGCTCACGCGCTTCGTCGGCGAGCGCCTCGACTCCACCAACACCCACGGCACCGGCTGCACGTTCGCCGCCGCCATCGCGGCGGGGCTCGCGCGTGGCCGGGAGCTGCACGCGGCGGTGAGGGAGGCGAAGGCGTACGTGACGGCGGCGATTCGCGAGGGCTTCGCGGCCGGCCGCGGCGTGGGCGCCCTGCGGCACTTCGTGAAGGAGTGGTAGTGTTCGGATCCCGCTCCGTCGACGACAAGATGCCGTTCATGGAGCATCTGGGCGAGCTGCGGGTGCGCATCATGCGCAGCCTCTACGGCGTCCTGGCCGGCCTCGTGATCGCCTTCCCCTTCAGCGAGCGCATCACCGACTTCCTCGCGCGGCCCATCACGAAGCTCGGCCACAAGCTCGTGTTCACGGCGCCCACCGAGGCGTTCTGGGTGCAGATGAAGGTGGCGCTGATCACCGCGCTCTTCATATCCTCCCCGGCCATCCTGTGGCAGGTATGGGCGTTCATCGCGCCCGGCCTCCACGCGCACGAGCGCAAGTACGCGGCGCCGTTCGTCATCATCGGCTCCCTCATGTTCATCGCAGGCGGCGCCTTCGCGCTCCTGGTGGTGACGCCGTACGCGATCGCGTTCCTGCTGTCCTACGCGCGCGACACGCTGACGCCGATGATCACGCTCGAGAATCACGTGGGGTTCATCCTGAAGTTCACGCTCGCCTTCGGGCTCGTCTTCGAGCTGCCGCTGATTTTGACGCTGCTCTCGCGCATGGGCGTGGTGACGCCGAAGGCGCTCGCCCGGAATCGCAAATACGCGTGGCTGGGCGCCTTCGTCGCAGCGGCGATCCTCACGCCGACCCCCGACGCCTTCAATCAGTCGTTGATGGCGGGTCCGCTGATGCTCCTCTACGAGGTCGGCATCGTCTGCGCGCGCGTGTTCGGACGGCACCGGCCGGCCGCGGTCGCGCAGGCGGAGGCGGGGGCACCCAGCCCGTGATGGACTTCGCGACGCTGGATCTGCCGGAGCCGGTCATGCAGGGCATTCGCGACGCCGGCTTCGTCACCGCCACGCCGATCCAGGAGGCCTCGCTGCCGCTGGCGCTCAAGGGCAAGGACGTGGCCGGCCAGTCGCAGACGGGCACCGGCAAGACGGCCGCCTTCCTCATCGCGGCCTTCACGCGCCTCCTGCGCGAGGGCGACCCGCGGCCGGGGCACGGCTCGGAGCCGCGGGTGCTGATCATCGCGCCCACGCGCGAGCTGGTCGTGCAGATCGAGGCCGACGCGCGGCTGCTCGGCAAGCACACGCCGTTCCGCATCCTGGCCGTCTACGGCGGCATCGACTACAACAAGCAGCGCGAGGCGCTGGCGGCCGGGTGCGACGTCCTCGTGGGGACGCCGGGCCGCCTGATCGACTACCTGAAGCAGCACATCTGGTCGCCGCGAAAGGTCGAGGTGCTGGTCATCGACGAGGCCGACCGGATGTTCGACATGGGCTTCATCGCCGACCTGCGCTTCATCCTGCGAAGGCTGCCGCCGCCCGAGCGCCGCCAGTCCTTCCTGTTCTCGGCGACGCTGTCGTTCCGCGTGCTGGAGCTGACGTGGGAGTTCATGAACAACCCCTCGCAGATCACCATCATGCCGCAGCAGAAGACGGCCGAGCGGGTGGAGCAGATGCTCTATCACGTGGGTCGCGAGGACAAGTTTCCGCTGCTCCTCGGCCTGCTGCGCCGCGAGGGCAGCGAGCGCATTCTGATCTTCTCGAACACCCGGGAGGAGGCGCGGCGGCTCGAGGACCGCCTGGTCCGCAACGGCTGGGACGCGCGCGCGCTCACCGGCGACGTCGATCAGAAGCGCCGCCTGCGCATCCTCGCCGACTTCAAGGACGGCCAGCTGCCCGTGCTGGTCGCCACCGACGTCGCCTCGCGCGGGCTGCACATCGAGGCGGTCACGCACGTCATCAACTGGGACCTGCCGGCAGATCCCGAAGACTACGTCCACCGCATCGGGCGCACGGCGCGCGCGGGCGCCGCCGGCCATGCCATCGGCCTCGTGGACGAGGCGAGCGCGCTGAATCTGGAGGCCATCGAGAAGTTCATCGGCCAGAAGATCCCCGTCGAGTGGGCGGAGGACGAACTGTTCGTGGCGGAGATCCGCCCCACCGCCGAGGAGCGGCGGCGGTTCGCCGACGAGCGACGCGCGCGGCTGGAGGCGCGCCGCGGCGCCGAGCGGCGGCGGGGCGGCGGCGGCCGCGAGCGCGGCCGCCCCGAGCGGCCACGACATCACGTCACCCCCGACGCCCCGCGTCACGACGGCGCGCGCCCTGACGGCCCGGCGCCTCACGGGCCGGGCGCGGCCGGTTCGCCGGGTGGCGGCGAGGGCCGCCGCCGTCGCCGACGACGGCGGCGGGGCGGACCCCGACCGGAGGGCGCAGCGTGAGACGCATCGCGATCATCGACGACTGGGGCGGTATGGTCCGGCCGCTGGCGCCATGGCGCCGGCTGGATGGCCGCGCGACGGTCGACTCGTTCCAGGACACGCTGGCCGACGAGCGCGCGCTGGCGGCGCGGCTGGCGCCGTACGACATCGTGGTCCCCATCCGCGAGCGCACCCGCTTCACGGCGGGGGTCATCGACCGCCTGCCGGCGCTGAAGCTGCTGGCGCTGGCCGGCCGCTGGACCGGCCAGGTCGACCTGAAGGCCGCCGCCGCCCGCGGCGTGATGGTGACGGAGACCGAGGGGTCGGCCGTCAACGCGTTCGAGCACACGGTGGCCCTCATGATGGCGCTCGTCCGGCGCGTCCCGCAGGAAGACCGCGCGATGCGCGCCGGCACGTGGCAGACGCCACCGCTCGGCGTCGACATGGCCGGCAAGACGCTCGGGGTCCTCGGGCTCGGGAAGATCGGCGGCAAGATGGCGGGCTTCGGCCGCCTGCTCGGCATGCGCCTGCTGGCCTCGGGCATCACGCTCACCGACGAGCGCGCCGCCGCCGCCGGGGCCACGCGCGTCGACCTCGAGACCCTGCTGCGCGAGAGCGACGTGGTGACCGTGCACCTGCGGCTCTCCGACACGTCGCGCGGGCTCATCACCGCGCGCCACCTCGCGCTCATGAAGCCGACGGCGTTCCTCGTCAACACCGCACGCGGGCCGATCGTGGAGGAGAGCGCGCTGCTGGACGCGTTGCGCGGCCGGCGGATTGCGGGGGCGGCGCTCGATGTCTTCGACGTGGAGCCGCTCCCGGCCGGGCACCCTCTGCTCGCGCTCGACAACGTGGTCCTGACGCCGCATCTCGGATTCGTCACCGCCGAGGGCTACGCGGTCTTCTTCGGGCAGGCGGTCGAGGCGATCCTCGCATTCATCGACGGCAAGACGCCGCCGCGGGTGGTGGCGCCGCGCTAGCCTGGCGGCGCGCGTGAGAGGCTGCTAGACTCGCGACCATGCTACCGACTGGCTCCGACTCGCTCCCGACCGCGCCCTTTGGCGACTTCAACAATGCGATCCTCGGTTTTCTGCACGCCCGGCCGCTCGAGCTCCTGTTCGGCGTGCCCGTGCTGATCCTGCTCGTCATCTCTGCGATCATGCTCGCCGCCATGCTGCGTCAGTCGCGCTGACGCGGACGCGCCCGAACCCCCGGCTCCTCGTCGCTGGCACATGCCTTGCGGCTTTCGCTCGTCGCCGCTACGCGGTGAATTCACGCAACGGAGCCCCGACTGTCTCTCTCAGGTCACCCACGGCCGAGGTGGACGCGACGCTCCGGATACAAAGGAGTCGCATCATGAAGAAGCTCGTGACCGCGGTCGCTCTTCTGACCGGGATGGCCCTGGCGAGCGCGGCAGCCGCTCAGTCGCCCGCCTCGCCGCCGCCGTCGGGAACCAGCAGCAGCGATCAGTCCTCCTCGGCGTCGCCGGCGTCCGGCCAGTCGGCGCAGACCGGCCAGTCGGCCCAGACCGGCGTGCTCGTGGATGCCAACTCCATCATCGGGGCCACCGTCCGCGCGCAGGGCAAGGATGTCGGCAAGGTCGAGCGCCTGATGGTGGATCCCAAGGACGGCCGCGTGCGAACCGTCATCGTGCAGCAGGGCGGGACGCTCGGCATGGGTGGCAAGAGCGTGTCGATGCCGTGGGAATCGATGAAGGTCGCGCAGGACGGCGACAAGATCGTCGTCACCGCCGAGCAGCAGATGCTCGAGCAGGCGCCGGCGGCCAGCCCGCGCACCGATTCCAAGTCCGACTCGTCGAAGTCGGACTCCTCCAAGTCCGACTCGAAGAAGTAGAGACGCCTGGCGTCCGCGGCGGAGATACCCGTCGGGTATCTCCGCTTGACGTCGCCGCCGCCCGCCGCCTAACGTCTGCCCCGTGGCGACGATCCGCCTTCGCCTCGATGACGCGGTGGCCCGGGTAACGCTCGACCGTCCCGAGGTCCTCAACGCCGGCAACGCCGAGTGGGTTCGCGACCTCAACGACGTGGTCTCGCGCCTTCAGCGGACGCCGGAGGCGCGGGTGGTGGTGATCACCGGCGCCGGTCGCGGCTTCTGCACCGGCGTGGACCTCGACGCCCTGGCCGGCGGGTCGTTCGGGCTCGCCGACTTCGTCGCGTGGGAGGACGCCATGACCGCCCTCGAGCGCATGGAGCGGCTGGTCGTCGCGGGGATCAACGGCCACTGTCTCGGCGGCGGCCTGCAGCTCGCGCTCGTCTGCGATTACCGCCTCGCCAGCGACGCCGCCCTGCTTGGCCTGCCGGCGGTGAAGGAATGCCTCATCCCCTCCATGGCGTTGTATCGATTGCCCCGGCTCATCGGCGCCGCGCGCGCTCGCGAGCTGATCCTGCTCGGCGAGCCCATCGACGCACGGACGGCGGAGCGGTACGGGCTCGTCAATCGCGTGGTGCCCGCCGCCGACTTCGAGCGCGCGCTCGAGGCGACGGTGCAGACGCTCCTCGCGCTGCCGCCGGCGAGCGCCCGTGCCAGCAAGCTCCTCGGCGCGCGCGCGTTCGACCTCGAGTTCGACGCGTTTCGCCGCGAGATGCAGGACCACTTCAAGACCTGTCTCGATTCCGACGAGCACCGGCGCGCGATGGAAACGATCCGCGCGCGGCGCCGCCGATAGGAGGAGACTTGCCATGCCGGTGCAGGATCTGATCGTCGATCTCGCGGTGCGATACGGCTTTCAGGTGCTCGGCGCCCTCGTCATCCTCGTCGCCGGTCTGGCGCTCGCCCGGTGGAGCAGCCGGCTGATGGAGCGGCGCCTGCTCCAACAGGACATGGAGCCGCCGATGCGCCGGCTGCTCGTGAGCGTCCTCCGCCTCGTGGTCATGCTGTTCGCGCTCGTGGTGGCGCTCGACAAGTTCGGATTTCAGATCGCGCCGCTGGTGGCCGGCATCGGCGTGGCCGGCCTCGGGCTCGGTATCGCGCTGCAGGGAGTGCTCGGCAACGTCGTGGCCGGCCTGAGCATCATCTTCACCAAGCCGTTCCGCGTAGGCGAGCACATCGCGGTGGCCGGCGTCGATGGCGACGTCGCCGCCATCGAGCTCACGACCACCACGCTGGTGCACGCCGATCGCTCGCGCGTCATCATCCCCAATCGCAAGATCGTGGGCGAGATCCTGCACAATTTCGGCACCACCCGGCAGCTGAGCCTCGCCGTGTCCGTCGCGCAGCCCGGCGACCTGTCGGTTCTGCTCGCCGGCGTGCGTCAGGTCGTCGGCCTCGACCCCCGCGTGCTGAAGGATCCGGCGCCCGTGATCGGCATCGCCCAGGTCACCGACGGTGGCGGCGTCAGGCTGGCCGTGCGGCCGTGGGTGCGCGTGACCGATGTCCCGGTCACGGAGGCCGAGCTGTACCAGGCGCTGCTCGAGCACCTGCGCGCGCGCGGCATCACGGCGCCGCCGACGCACATGCACGAAGTGCGGCTGCAGAACGGCGCGCCTCGTTAACCGAGGCGCTCCTAGTCGACGATCGCGCGGCGGTAGTGGCTCGGGTAGACGATCGACGCGCGGGCGGGGACGGCAGGCAGGTCCTGCGCGATCTGCCAGCCGAGCGCCTCCAGCGCGGCGCGCTCGCTCCGCTCGCGCGCGGCCAGGAGCCGCCATGCCTCGTCCTCGGACGGCGCCGCCACGATCACGGGACCGATGAAGTCGTCCTCCGTGATCCGCTCGAAGAAGTAGAGGGTCACGGCTCTTTGAGATCCGGCCGCTTGAGCGCGAGCGCCGCCCAGTCGGCGCACGCCTTGCGCTTGAACTCGATGGCGCGCTCCCACTCGTCGAGCGGATAGCAATCCCGCTCGGCGATGACCCGGATCTCCGTCACCGTGCGCTCGTCGAGCCCGAGCCGCTCGGCGATCTCCCGGTCGCTCAGTCCGCGCCGCTCGATCGTCTGGAAGGAGTTGCCCAGGCGGAGCACTTCGTCCTTGTAGCGCGCGTACAGCTCGGGGTCGAGGCGGAAGAACGTCACTTATCGCATCTCCCTGAGGCCGTGCGCGGCCGGACAGGCGCGCATGCACTCGAAGCACTGCGCGATGTTCGTCGACGAGTAGGTGATCGCCCACAGCGTGCGCGTCATGAAGTCGCCGTAGACCAGCATCTTGCGCCGCTCCCGATCGGGCTCGTTGAGCGTCTCCTCGAGCACCTTCTGGAATCCGCCCACCCAGTGCGTGTGGACGCGCGTGTGGCACCGCCCCGCGTCGTAGGCCGTGCGCACGGCACGTCCGTGCTCGAGCCGGCCGCCGAGGCAGCCGCCGGCCTCGATCGGACAGATACGCAGGCACGGCGTGGTCCCCTCGCGCTCCCACATCTCGCGGCACGGCGGGGCGGGGCAGGCGGGGGCGGCGGCGGGCGGATCGACGTCGAGCGGCGCCGTCGTGATCACCGCGCTCCAGTACATGAAACCGTGCTCCCGGTTGAGGACGGGACCGGCCAGGCTCCGCGTACCGAGCCCCGCCAGCTCGGCGGCCAGCATCAGCGACAGGAACGGCGCGTCGCCGCTGGCCGTCCCCGGCGGGACGAAGAGCGCGTAGTATCCCAGCTCGCTCTCGATCGCCTGCGCGAGCCGGCGGGCGACGCCCTGGATGCGTTCGGTCGTCCCCATCGTGGAGAGCAGCCACGGCGAGGTGGCCACCCAATCGCCCGCGCGCGGCTGAGCGCCGCCGACGACGACCACCGTCCGCGCCCCGGGCAGCAGATCGGCGGGCCGATGCTTCGCGGGCGCGTGCGCGTCGAAGGCGGCCGCGTCCGCCACGCCGACCACGGTGGCGCCGGCCTTCAGGGCGACGGCCTTGATCTGCTTCGTTGCGCTGGCTGGGAGCTCGCTCATCTGAGCTTTCTGTGCTTTCGACCGACGGGGCAGACGCGCATGCACTCGAAGCACTGGGCGATGGAGTCGCGGAAGAAGCCGAGCGACGCCACCGACTTCGTGAAGAAGTCGGAATAGATGACGTCGTGGCGGCGCGCCGGATCGTCCTCATTGACGAGCGCGAGCAGGGCCTTCTGGAACGACCCGATGCCGTAGGTCTGCGCGCGCGAGTGACACTTCTCGCGGTCGTACGTCGACGTCTCGATGCGCGCGTCGCGCACCGTTCCCGACAGGCACGCCGGGCACACGCGCAGGCACGGCGTGGTGCCGATGCGCTTGTACATCGCCACGCAGCCGGGATGCGGACACGCGGGCTCGGCCAGCGGCGGGCTCGGCTCGAGCGGCAGCGTGGTGATGAGCGCCGCATAGTAGAGCAGGCCGTACTCCGGATTGAGGATGATGTGGGCGGCGAAGCTGCGCGAGCCGAGGCCGGCCAGCTCCGCCGCGTGCATCATGCTCATGGGCGGGGCGTGGCCGTGCACCGGCAGCGAGGGCGCCTGCACGGCGTAGTGGCCGAGCTCGCGCTCGATGTGGTCGCACATGGCGTGAATGGCCACGTTCTCCCGCAGGTCGTAGCCGGTGATCTCCATGACGCGGTGGTCGGGGCACCGCCACGCGCCGGCGGTCGGGCCGTCGCCGCCGGCGACGACGACGCTGCGCGCGCCCGGCAGGATGTCCTCCGGGCGATAGCCCTCCGGCACGCCGGCCCGGAAGGCCTCGGCCGCGGCGACGCCGACGACGCGCGCGCCGGCGCGCAGGCCCACCGCCTTGACGGTCTCGGTGACGCTCATCGGCGAAGTCTACCGCGGACGCGAGCGCCCGGGCAGCCGAGAGGGCCTTCCGTGGCCGGGGTGCGACCCCGTAGAATCGTCGGACCGCGATGGACTTCGACCGCCTGCGCACCTCCACGATCCCCGGCCTGCTCCTCGAGCGGGCCCGCTCGCGGCCGCAGGACGTCGCCTTCCGCGCCAAGGAGCTGGGCGTGTATCGCGAGACGTCCTGGTCCGCGCTCGCCGGGCGAGTGTCGGCGGTGGCGCACGGGCTCGCCGTGCAGTTCGGGATCGGCCGCGGCGCGAGCGTCGCCATCGTGGGCGACCCGTGTCCGGAGTGGACGATCGCCGATCTGGCCGCGCAGTCGCTGGGCGCCGTGACCTACGGCGTCTATCCGACCAGCGCGCCGGCCGAGGTGCGGTACCTGCTCGACCACGGCGGCGCGCGGGTGGTCATCGTCGAGGACCAGGAGCATCTCGACAAGGTGCTGGCGGTGGTCGACACCTGTCCCGGCGTGGCCGGCGTGGTGGTCGTCGACACCCGGGCCCTCTTCATGTACCGCGACGCGCGCGTGCACCGCTTCGCCGACGTGGAGGCGCGCGGCGGCGGGATGGCGAGCGTCGACGCGCTCGCCCGGATGACGGCCGGCGTGCGGCCCGACGATCCGGCGACCATCGTGTATACGTCGGGGACGACCGGCAATCCGAAGGGCGCGCTCTACCGCCACGGGCCGCATCTGGCCGCGTGCGCCAATATCCTGGCGCACTACCCGGTGCTCATGCAGGGTCACCACCGGGTGGTGGCGATGCTGCCCCTCTGTCACACGATGGGACGGAACACGGTGATCACGATGCCGCTGCTCGCGGACATCGTCCCGCACTATCCCGAGAGCATCGACACGGTGGCGGAGACGCTGTACGAGGTCGCGCCCACGTTCGTGTTCACGGTGCCGCGCTACCTCCAGAAGTTCGCGGCGCACCTGCTGGTCGGCATCGACGCGTCCTCGCCGCTCAAGCGCGCCGCGTACCGGATGGCGCTGGCGATATCGAGGGGCGCCACGGCGGCGCCGGGGCGCCCCGCCCGAAGAGGGGTATGGAGAATGGCCCTCGCGCGCGCGGTGGTGTTTCGCTGGCTCCTGGAGAAGGTGGGCTTCGCGCGCGTGCGCTTGCTGCTGTCGAGCGGCGCCCCGCTGCCGCCGGCGGTGGCGCTGCTCTGGCAGGCGTGGGGCGTGAATGTCTGCGAGGCGTACGGCCAGACGGAGACGGGCGGCGCCCTCGTGTCGGGGCAGCGCGGCCCGTATCCGCGTCCGGGCGACGTCGGCGTGCCGGCGCCGAACATCGAGCTGACCCTCGACGCCGGGGGCGGGGTGCTGGTGCGCGCCCGCGATCTCTTCGCCGGCTACTGGCGGGACGTGGAGGCGACGGCGGCGACGTACCGCGACGGCTGGCTCGTCACCGGAGATCTCGGCGAGCGGCTCCCGGACGGCAGCCTGCGGCTGGTCGACCGCAAGAAGGACATCCTCATCACCGCCGGCGGCAAGAACGTCAGCCCGTCGCAGATCGAGACCTGCCTGCGCGCCAGTCCGTTCATCAGCGAGGCCGCCGTGTTCGGGGAAGGGCGCAAGTACCTGGCCGCCCTCGTGGAGCTCGACGGCGAGACGGTGGCGGAGTGGGCGCGCGAGCGGGGCCTCGTCCACACGGGGTATGCCTCGCTGGCGGCCCATCCCGAGGTGCGCCGGCTCCTCGAGGCCGAGATCGACAAGGCCAACGCCGACCTCGCCCGCGTGGAGCAGGTGAAGGCGTTTCGCATCCTGCCCCGCGAGCTCGACCCCGAGCAGGAGGGCGAGCCGGTCACCCCGACGCGCAAGGTGAAACGCCGGCTGATGCTCGAGCGTTACCAGGACCTGGTGGAGTCGATGTTCGCATCGGACGAGGAACGGCGTATCACCGCCGAGGTGGCCGCCCTCACAAAGGAGACCTGACATGCGACGACGCGCGCTCACCGCCGCGCTCGGGGTGCTGATGCTGGCCGGCGTCGTGCCGGCGCCGGCGCAGGCGCCGGAGCCCTACCGCATCGGCATGACGGCCGCGATCACCGGCCGCTTCTCCGCCGGGTACGCGCCGACGTACGAGGCGTATCGCGCCTACTTCAAGCGCGTGAACGACGCCGGCGGCATCAACGGTCACCCGGTGGAGATCACCTACGAGGACGACCGGGGCGAGCCGCAACGGGCGGCGGCGGCCGCGAAGAAGTTCGGCGAAAGCTCGATCCTCATGATCAACGCCTCCATCTCCGCCACCTACAAGCCGGTGCAGACGGAGGCGGAGGCGACGAAGACGCCGCTCTTGTTCGGCGGCGGCGTGTGCCCGCGCGAGGCCTTCCCGCCCGCGCACCCGCTGATCTTCTGCACGACGTCGTACGGCTCCAAGTGGGACAGCCGCATGGCGCTCGGCTTCATCAAGGACCAGTCGGCCGGCAAGAAGGTGAAGGTGGGCTTCGCCGCGCAGGACATTCCGCTGTCGCGCATCGAGCTGGAGTTCGCCGAGCAGCTCGCCAAGGAGATGGGCATGGAGCCCATCCCGGTGGTGGTGGTGCCGGGCACCGCCTCGGATTTCACGCCGTTCGCGCAGAATCTCAAGGACGCCGGCGCCGACTGGGTGTTCTCGTGGGCGCCATGGGGCGTGGAGATCGGCGTGTTCGAAGCACTCCATCGCATCGGCTGGAAGGGCAACTACATCCTCTACGGCCATCAGCCCGCGCAGGACGAGCTCACGCGGCTCCGGCTGCCGAACCTGCACGCCCTCACCGGCAACGCGATGTTCACCGAGAACCTGCCGATCCACGCCGAGATCACCGGCATCGTGAAGGGCCAGACGAACCATCCGCCGCACTACATGGCGGAGGGCTGGACCTCCGCGCAGGTGCTCGAGGCCGGGCTCAAGAAGTGCGGCTGGCCGTGCTCGCGCGACAAGCTCGCGCAGTCGCTGGCCACCGTCAGCGTCGACACGAGGGGGCTGCGCGGCGGCCCCATCGAGATGACGCCGGAGAACCACTATCGCAAGGTGACCTATTACAAGGTGTACCGCTGGGACACGGCCAGGAACGCCATCGTCTCCGTCGGCGGCTGGCACAAGCTGGACATCAAGTAGATGCTGCAGGCGCTCGCCACGACGCTCGTCGTCGCGAGTCTCTACGCCCTGCTCGGGGCCGGGTACGTGCTCGTCTACCGGTCCTCGCGCGTGCTGAACCTCGCGCAGGGCGACCTCCTCACGCTCGGCGGCTACTTCCTGTTCGCCCTGGCGGCGGCGTTTCCGGGCGCGCCGGCCGTCTCGCTCCCGCTCGCGGCGCTCGCCAGTGCGCTGACCGGGGTCATCGTCTACGTCGTGCTGATGCGACCGATGGCCGGCCACCCGATCTTCGCCGCCGTCCTCGTCACCGTCACCCTCGGCATCCTCCTGCGCGCGGCCATCGTGTTCGTCTTCACCGACCGCACGCGCCACCCGCTGCAGAACCTCGCGCTGACGAACCCGCCGCGGGCCCTGCCCGGCGGCGCCGTCGTCTCGACGTTCGACCTGGTGATGATCGGCACGGCCGTCGTCCTGTTCGCGGCGCTGTTCGTGTTCCTCAAGGTCTCGCCGCTCGGGATCCGGATGCGGGCGGCCGGCGAGCGCGCGGTGCTCGCCTCGCAGCGCGGCATCGACTTCCACGGCGTGTTCGCGCTGTCGTGGGCGCTGGCGGCGTTCGCGGGCGGGTTGGCGGGGATGATCTACGCCAGCAACGTGCGGCTGGAGCCGTCGCTCGACGTGCTCGGCCTGCGCGCGTTCGCGGTGGCGCTCGTCGGCGGGCTCGACAGCCTGGCCGGCGTGATCCCGGCCGCCATCATCGTGGCCGCCGTGGAAGTCATGTCGATCCGGTACGGCAACCCGCTCGTGTCCGAGGTCTCGCCGTTCCTCTGCCTGTTGCTGATGCTGCTCGTCCGGCCCTGGGGGCTGTTCGGGACCCGCGAAGAGCTGGAGCGAGTCTAGGAATGCGTCCGAGAAAGAGGAGCGCCACGGCTTTGCCGGGGCGCTCCGAACGTTTGGGGGGCATGGGGGGCCATTTCGGGGCCCCCCATGGCGACTAGTGGCGCTCGGCGGGGGCTACTTCAAGACCTCCTACGAGGAAGACCTCGCGCTCGTCGACACGCGGCTCCGGCGCACGGCCGTGGTCGCCTTCGTCGTCGCCCTGGTCGTGCTGCCACGCTTCGCCTCGGGCTTCGTGCTCGACCTCGCGAGCCAGGTGGCCCTGGCCGCCATCGGCGCGCTGGCGCTCAACGTGCTGACCGGGCTCGCCGGCCAGATCTCGCTCGGCCACGCGGGATTTCTCGCCGCCGGCGCGTTCACGACCGCGGCCCTCGTCGAGCGCGGCATCGCGTCGCCGCTCGTGACGCTTCCGGCCACGGCGGTGGTCGGCGCGCTGCTCGGCCTCCTCGTCGGCGTCCCGTCGCTGCGCCTGAAGGGACTCTACCTGGCGCTCGGCACGCTCGCCATGCACCACGTCGTGCTCTACGTGGCGGGCGAGATGCAGGCGCGCGCGGGCGGCAACACGGGGTTCACGATCCCGCCCGCGCGCGTGGCGGGCTTCGTGCTGCGCGGGACCGTCGGCTGGTACTACGCGCTGCTGCTCGTCGCGGCCGTCACGCTCCTGCTCGTCGTGAACCTGCAGCGCTCGCGCGCCGGCCGGGCGTGGATGGCGATTCGCGATCGCGACGTGGCCGCCGCCTCGGTCGGCATCCACGTGGCGCGCTACAAGCTCTCGGCGTTCGTGTGGTCGAGCGTGGTCACCGCGCTGGCCGGGACGCTGTTCGCGTACCAGCGCGGCTTCGTGTCCGTGGAGGCCTTCGGCTTCTTCGTGGCCGTGGAGTACATCGCGATGATCATCATCGGCGGCCTCGGCTCCGCCCTCGGCGCCGTGCTCGGCGCCGCCCTCGTCACGCTGCTGCCCTACGGGATCGACGCCGCCGTCGCCACACTGAGCCCGGGTGCGGCCGACTACTACATCTTCCCGGCGAAGTTCGGCGCCTTCGGTCTGCTCATGGCGCTCTTCCTGATCTTCGAGCCGCTCGGCCTGGTCGGCATCTGGCGCCGCGTGCGGAACTGGTTCTTCCTGTGGCCGTTCCGCCATCGGCCGCTCCGCGCGTCGTGAGCACGTCCCTCCTGGAGCTCGAGAACGTCGAGGTCGTCTACCATCACGTGGCGACGGCGGTGCAAGGCGTGTCGCTGCGCGTGCCGGAGCGCTCGATCGTGGCGCTGCTCGGCACGAACGGCGCCGGCAAGACCACGACCCTGAGAGCGATCTCCGGCTTCCTCGGCGGCGACGACGCGCGCGTGGTGGCCGGGCGCATCGCGTTCCGCGGTGAGACGATCACCGGCCGCCGGCCCCACGAGATCGTGCGGCGCGGGCTCGTGCTGGTGCCCGAGCGCGACAAGGTGTTCGAGACGCTGACCGTGCAGGAGAACCTCGCCGCGCTCGTCCCGGGGCCGCGCCGCCTGGTCAGCCAGCAGCAGGTCTTCGAGTACTTCCCGGTCCTCGCCGAGCGGCGCCGCCAGCTGGCCGGCTACCTCTCCGGCGGCGAGCGCCAGATGCTGGCGCTGGCCACCGCGCTCCTCTGCCAGCCGCGCCTGCTGCTCGTCGACGAGCTGTCGCTGGGGCTGGCGCCGATGGTCGTGGAGACGCTCATGCGGCTGGTGGCGCGGCTGCGCGACGAGCTCGGGCTGGCGGTGCTGCTGGTGGAGCAGAACGCCGCCGCCGCGCTCGGCATCGCGGACGCGGGCTACGTGATCGAGCACGGCCGCATCGTGTACGACGGCTCCGTCCAGCGGCTGCTCGCGCACGAGGACATCCGCGAGTTCTATCTGGGCGTCGGCCATCGCGCCGGCCGCAGGCGCTACACCGAGATCAAGCAGTACCGGAGGCGGCGCCGGTGGTTCTAGCCGTGGACGATGTCACGCTCGAGTTCGAGGGGCTCCGGGCGCTGGCCAACGTGAGCTTCGGCGTGGCCGAGGGGACCCTGACCGCGCTCGTCGGCCCCAACGGCGCCGGCAAGACGTCGCTCCTGAACTGCGTCAGCGGATTCTACGCGCCCACCCGCGGCGGCATCCGCTTCCGACACCGTCGGCTCTCGGGCGAGCCGCCGCACCGCGTGGCGGGCTACGGCGTCGCGCGCGTCTTCCAGTTCATCGAGCTGTTCCGGCACATGACCGTCCTCGACAACATCCTCCTCGGGCGTCACCGCCACATGCGCGCCGGCATCCTCGCCGGCAGCGTGTTCTGGGGACTCTCGCGGCGCGAGGAGACTCGGGAGCGCCGCCGCGTCGAGGAGGTGATCGAGTTCCTCGAGCTCGAGCGCTACCGCAAGGAGCCGATCGCCAACCTGCCGTTCGGCGTGCAGAAGCTGGTGGGCGTCGGCCGCGCGCTGGCCATGGAGCCGGCGCTGCTGCTGCTCGACGAGCCGTCGACCGGCATGAACCGCGAGGAGAAGGAGAACCTCGCGCGCTTCCTGCTGAGAATCAAGCACGAGCTCGGTACGACCATGCTGTGGATCGAGCACGACATGGAGCTGGTCTCTGATCTGGCCGAGCAGGTGGTGGTGCTGGACTTCGGGCAGAAGATCGCCGAAGGTCGTCCCGAATCGGTGCTGCACGACCCGCGGGTCGCCGAGGCGTACCTCGGGCGCGGCTACGATGCGCAGAAAGGATCACGACGATGACGCCAATACTGCCCACGCTGCCGACGTCGGTCGTGGGAAGCCACGGGCTGCCGGGATGGGTCTGGCTGGCGCGGGAGGCCATGGAGGCCGGGCGGCTCGGCGCCGTCGACCTGCGCGAGCTGATGGAGGACGCCACGCAGGTGGCGCTGCTGGACCAGGAGCGCGCCGGCGTCGACATCGTGTCCACCGGCGAGATGATGCGCGTCCGGTTCATCATCGGCTTCTACGACCGGATCCACGGCATCAAGACGCTTCCGCCGCCGCGGCGGCTCGGCCAGCCGCTCTGGGACACGAACACGCCGTTCGAGGTGACCGAGAAGATCAGCGCGCCGCAGGGGCTCGGCATCGTGGAGGAGTTCAAGCTCGCCCGCGAGCTGACCGGCAAGCGCATCAAGGCCACCGTGCCCGGGCCGTACACGCTGCTGGTGCCGCTGAAGCTCGGCACCGGCTACAAGACGAAGGACACGCTGCTGGCCGACCTGGTTTCCATCGTGAACGCCGAGTGCCGCGCGCTGGTGGCGGTGGGGGCGGACTTCATCCAGATCGACGAGCCGCACCACGGGATGTATCACGGCTCCCCGCACGACGTCTCGAAGGGCATCAACCGCGCGGTGGAGGGCGTGGACGCGAAGATCGCCGTGCACATCTGCTTCGGAAATCTCTACGGCCGCCCGTTCAGTCCCGTGCGCGACTATGCCAACGTCTTCGCCACCCTCGACGAGCTGCACGCCTCGCAGATCGTCCTCGAGTTCGCCAACCGCGGCATGGACGAGCCGGGGCGGTGGAAGGACTTTCCGCGAGACAAAGAGCTCGGCGCCGGCGTGATCGACGTCAAGGCGTTTAAGGCGGAGACGGCGGAGGAAGTGGCCACGCGCATTCGGGGCTTCCTGCGCCACGTCGCGCCGGACAAGCTCTGGCTCAACCCCGACTGCGGCTTCTGGGAGACGCCACGCTGGGTCGTGCGGCAGAAGCTCAACGCCCTGGTCGAGGGGGCGCGGATCGTCAGGAAAGAGCTCGCCTGACCTCGCCGAGCCGCGCGAAGGAGGCGAGCACCTTCGCGTGGTCGTTGGTGAAGTGGCGGACGATCACGTCGGTGTAGCCCATGCCGGCGAGCGCCTGGAACTGGGCCACCACCTGCTCGATGTCGCCCGCCACCAGCGCGGCGGGATCGAAGCCGCGATACCCCCTGGCCACCGCCTGCTCGAGTGTGGCGGCAGCATCGGCCTTCGACTGCCCGACGTAGACGTCGCGCCGGATGGCGATGGCCGTCGGCACGCGGCCGTGGACCACGCAGCGCTCGCGATAGATGGCGTTCTTGGCGGCGGCGGCGGCGGGGATCAGCCCGGGCGAGCCGAGCCAGGCGTCGCCGAGCCGCGCGGCGCGGTCGATGGCGACGTTGGCGGTGGCGCCGATCCAGACCTCCACGGGCTCGGCCGGCCGCAGAGCGACGCGCGCGTTCTCGAAGGTGAACCGGCCGGTGGCGGTGACCGTTTCGCCGGCGAGCAGCCGCCGAATGGCCGCCAGCGATTCCTCGAAGGCGGACGGCCGTGTCTTGAGCGCGGCGCCCATGGCGAGGAACTGCGCCTCGTCGTCGCCGAGACCGACCTGCACGATGAACCGGCCCTGCGCGATCGCGGCCAGCGTGCCGACCTGCTCGGCGAGCAGCACCGGGTTCCAGAGCGGAAGCAGGAACAGGCAGCCGGCCGGCTTGTCGCTCCACTCCGCGAGCAGGCGGGCCATGATCGGCACGTTCTGGTAGTAGGGACCCGGCGTCGCGTGGTGATCGCCGACGAACAGCGAGTCGAGGTTCGCCCGCCGCGCGGCCGCCGCCCGCTCGATCATCATGCGCGCGCCCGCCCGCGGATCGCCGGCGGGATACGCGCTCGTCAGCGACACGCCGATCTTCATGGGCATCTGCAGTCGCTCCACGGACCACACCCCGCGGTCATTCGAGCACCCGGTCGGCTCGGACGAGGAGCGAGGAAGGAATGGTGAGCCCAAGCGCGCGGGAGGTCTTGAGATTGACGACGAACTCGAATGTGGTCGGCCGCTCGACGGGAACGTCCGCGGGTTGCGCGCCCTTGAGGATCCGATCGACGAGGGACGCCGCATGGCGATACTGCTGTCCTTCGGTCACGCCGTAGGACATGAGCCCGCCGCTCTCGGCGAACACGTTGGTCCACGCGACGGCCGGCAGACGTGCCTGATGAGTGAACGCGACGATCTCGCGAAGATGCCTGAAGTGGAGCACCGAGCCGAGCATCGTCAGGGCGTCGGCGCGATCGCGTCGGATCGCGGCGAATGCAGGTTCGAGCTCGGCGCTGCTGCGAATGCTCACCTTCTGAACCTCGAGCTGAAGCGCAACGGCCGATGACTCGAGCGCCTTCAAAAGCCCGCGGTGCGCCGGCTGCGGCGGATTCCAGAGCACGGCAACACGCCGGGCGCCTGGTTGCACCGCTTTCAAGAGCTCCAGCCACTTGGCCGTCAACTCGGCAACCATGTTACTCACGCCAGTGACGTTGCCTCCGGGTCTGGCGTAGCTCGCCACGAATCCCTGCTCGACGGGATCGCCCACATTCGTGAACACGATCGGAATCGTCCCTGTCGCGCGCCGCACGGCATCGACAAACTCCGAGCCGCTGACGACGAACACGTCGACGGGAAGCTTGACAAGGTCCTCGACGACGCGCGGCAAGACCTCGAAACGGCCAGCGACGTCGCGTTGCTCGATGACGAAGGTGTGCCCCTCCCGATGGCCAAGGTCGATCAGTCCCTGTTTGAGACTCTCGACGGCAACGGGGTTGCCCGTGAGAATGCCGACGCGGTGAGCGCGCGGTGTTTGCTGTGCCTCTGCCGCGAGTGCCGGCGCGAGCAGCCACCAGGCCACGGCGGCGATCGCGCTCACGACTCGGCGGGCCCCCGCTGACACCGGCGTCAAACGCATAGGCTCAGAGACACGTGGGGCGTCGCACCCTCGACCACGATCCCGCCGCGGTCGCCGATGGTGACGCTGCCGTAGCGCGTGGCGAAGGCCGGCGGCAGGGGGCGGCCGTCGGGCGGACAGAGCCACAGGCGGAGGAGATGGCGCTTCCGCGAAGGGTCGGGCCAGTCCGCGAACTCGGTGCGGTCGTGCAGGATCTGATGGTTGTGGACGAGCTGGATGTCGCCGGGCTCGAACGCCATCTGCAGATGGACGTCGGGATCCTCGAGCACGGCGTCGAGCGCGTCCAGCGCCTCGATCTGGCGCGCGGTGAGGCGCGGCACCTCCGGAAACCGCTGCGCGGACTCGATGTAGCGCCGGACGTAGATGGTCGTGAGCATGCCGGCGTGCCAGTTGAAGATCGGCAGCGCGAACCACGGCTCCATGCCGGGCGGCACCTCGCCGCGCCGGTCGACGTAGAACGGCTCGAACAGTGTCGGCAGCAGATCGGGCTGGCGCGCGATCATTTCGTTGTGTGCGGTGACAGAGGAGACCAGGCTCGACAGCCCGCCCGACTTCGCCTTGCGCACGCACAGGAGCGCCACCAGGTCCACCGAGTCGGTGTGGTAGTACTGGCGCTTCGTCGTTTGATACGTGCGCACGTTCGGGTCGCCGAGGTCCGCGCCGACGTCGCGGACGTGGCCGAGGAGATGGCCCCGCGCGTTCTGCGAGCGCGGGCGGCCGAACCACGCGCCGATGCCCCAGTAGATCGCCGCCGCGTCGTCGAGGGCGTAGCGCTCCATCGGCAGCCCGCGTAGCAGGACGAACCCGCGCCCGTGAAGCAGCTCGTGTCGCAGTCCGTCCAGGCGCGGCCCGAGCGTCGGCAGCGGGAAGTCGTCGCGCCCGATGTGCGGCAGCGTCAGCGCCCGCGCGCGGACGCGCGCCAGCGCGCGGTGGAGCTCCGACAGCTCCGACGTCGTGAACGCGTGCATCCACGCGTCGGAGCGGCGGAGCTCCGCACCGCGCCAGGCCGAGGGGCCGCCGATCGGGCCCGGCGGCCGCGTCACGGCCGCTGCGGCAGCATCGCGAGCAGAGGCTCGAGATTCTTCGGATCGGCCCGGAGCTTGCCGACGCCGTGCGCGCGATACAGCTCGACGGCCTTGTCGTTGAACGGTGTGGGGATGCCCACGCGCCGGCCCTCGCCGGCCACGTAGCCGTTCAGCTGGTCGATCTCGGTGCGCCGTCGCCGCATCACGTCCTGCAGCATCGAAGGCCGCCCGCCTCCGCGCTTGCGGGCGGCGTTGCTGATGTCCGCCTCCACCGCGTCCAGGCCGCGGCCCTCGGCGGCGTCGACGAAGCGCTGGGCCACGATCCCCATGATCGGCTCCACCTCGAACCCGCACGCCCGGCCGACGCGGATGCACTCGGCGGCGAGGTACACGGACAGCCGCCGGGGCCCCGGCTCCGTCCGGCACTCCGAGGTGCCGAGCCCGCTCAGGCCGGCGAGCGGGTTCACCATGCAGTTGATGGAGAGCTTCGACCACCGCTCGCCGAAGAGATTCGTCGTCACCTCGGTCGGGGCCACCGCGGACAGCGTCTGGGCCAGCGCGCGGGCCCGCGGCGTGTCGCGGCCGTCGTGCTCACCGATCTTGAAGCCGACCTGACCCGTGTCCGTGCGCATGGCGATGCCGGGCTCGTAGAGGCCGGCGCCGATCAAGATGACCGCCCCCAGGCTCCGGTCGGCGCCG